>CAZCAX010000010.1:0-120941 GCA_964496915.1 uncultured Rhodobacter sp. | reverse complement strand
ACGCCTTGGACGAAATCAGGGGAAACAGGTAGGAAGTGTCAGACTCGCAACACTAAGCGGCACAGTTGAAGCACAGAGGCGACTTACGAAGGACGACAAGGCAATCGGGGTTCTTTTGACAGCACACGAGCCGACCAAAGGCATGCGCGATGCCGCAAGGGAGTTCGGCAGAGTTGATACCCTTATGGGTCCGGTTCCAACGCTTCAGATTATCACGGTGTCGGAAATGTTTGCGGGTGCCGCGATACGCGTCCCGCTGATGCTCGACACTGTTGCCGCTGCATCCCTCGGCCGCAAGGGCAGTTTTCGTTCGGCCTTCCGGGCTCCGCGCGACGTCGCACAGCGAGAATTCCTGTTGCCGATTGCTGGAGGCAAGATGCAGACATGCGATGAACGTGTTCCGGTGATGCCGTCGCTACGGCGGCGCAGTGAGGCAGGGTGAAGCTCCCGAACCCGACGCGATAACTCTCCACTAAATATCATCGTCTGCTGCAACTATCGCTGTCAAACTCTGCAAGAATCCGTGGCGAGCTACAGCGACGAAAAATCCGTTGGCCGCTCTTGAATTCGGACTTGCGCCTCCCAGATATGTAAATGTAAATAACATTAACACCAGCAAGAAGAGGAGACTGCAGATGACGGCAATCGCAACATGGCCCGGACGGGCCGAAACCTGGCTTGATGAGCGTGGCAAACCCGCGTGGATCGCGGCCATGGTGGTCGGGTTTATCGTGTTCTGGCCGATTGGCCTGGCAATTCTGGCGTATATGATCTGGGGGAAAAAGATGTTTGGGAAATCGTGCATGGGCCGCAACCGGATGCATCGTGGCGCGGTGATGGCCAGTTCCGGTAACAGCGCGTTCGACGCCTACAGGGCCGACATGCTGAAGCGGCTGGAAGACGAGCAGGCAGCCTTTGGCGCCTTCCTTGACCGGCTCCGCGAGGCCAAGGACAAATCCGAGTTCGACGCTTTCATGGAAGAGCGTTCGCGTCGCCGGGCAGAAGGCGCACAGCAAGGTGAAACGGCGGACTGAACCTTTCTGCTTGCCATATGCATGCGGACAGCGGCGCCCGGCCCCCGATGGGCCGGGCGTCTTGTCGTTTATGGGGTGGCGGCATCCCGGGCGTGCCAGCGCCTTTCCACTCCCTTTCTACACCACGGCCAGAAGGCGGAGCGCGTCATGGATCGCTGCATGGGTGTTACGCGACGCAACCGCATCGCCGATGCGGAACAACTGGAAGCGACCCTGCCGGTTCGGGGTCAGATGCTGGGGCCGCCCGCCGATCAGCGCTGCATGATCGACTGCTCCCAGGTTCATCGAGTCAGGCCTGAGCGCGAAATACAGATCGTCAAGTGGGCTGGTGCCGTGATTGACCGCCACCTGATCGACACGCCGCATCTGTGTCGCTGTGCCGTAATCGCTGCCGACCCGCGCCAGTAGCGTATTGCCCGCCCGTTCCACTGCCAGCAGCCTCCAGGTCAGGGTGAAGGTCACATCCTGCCCTTGCAGCGCACGAAGATAGGGCACGAGGTTCATGCCCATCACTTCGGGGGCAATGCTGCGCTCCGGTGTCATCACCTCGACCCGTGCACCCGCGGCCGCCAGCTTTTCGGCGGCCATGAGTGCCGCATGATCGCCCGCATCGTCAAAAAACAGCACATTGGCAGCCGGTTGCACATCGCCTGACAGGATATCCCAGGCTGAAACCACCAGATCCGCCCCCTCGCGCACAACATCCGTGCGCGGCAGTCCACCGGTGGCGATGATCACCACATCAGGCGCCTCGGCCAACACCATTGCTTCATCGGCCAGAGTGTTGAACCGAAACGTCACGCCGCGCGCCGCGCACTCAGCCATGCGCCAGTCGATGATCCCCATCATTTCGCGTTTTCGGGGGTGCAGCGCGGTCAGACGGATCTGGCCGCCGGGTTGGTCGGCAGCTTCGAATACCGTTACGTCGTGGCCACGCTCGGCGGCTACTCGCGCGGCCTCCAGCCCGCCTGGCCCTGCACCGACCACCACCACCTTGCGCGCCGCCTTGGCGGGAGTGATGATCTGCGGCAGCGTGCCCTCGCGCCCTGTGGCAGCATTGTGGACGCACAGCGCCATGCCGCCCTGATAGATCCTGTCGAGGCAATAGTTGGCCCCCACGCAGGGGCGGATACGATGCTCCTGGCGGGCGATGATCTTGCGCACCAGATGCGGCTCGGTCAGATGCGCGCGCGTCATCCCCACCATATCCAGCTTGCCCGAGGCGATGGCGTGGCGCGCGGTGGCGACATCAGGAATGCGCGCGGCGTGAAAGACCGGAAAATCAGTGGCCGCACGGATCTCGCCTGCGAAGTCCAGATGCGGGGCGGCGGGCATTCCCTGTATCGGGATGACATCGGTCAGGCCCGCATCGGTGTCGATATGGCCACGGATGATGTTGAGGAAATCGACCATCCCGGACGCCTTGAACCGGCGCGCAATCTCCAGCCCCTCGGCGCTGGTGGTGCCGCCGGGCAGGCGCTCGTCGGCGACATAGCGCATACCAAGGATAAAATCACTGCCGACGCGGGCACGCACGGCGCGCAGCACTTCGAAGGCAAAGCGCAGCCGGTTGTCCAGCTCGCCCCCCCATGGCGGGGGCAGATCATTGGTCAGGGGCGAGATGAACTGGTCCATCAGGTGGCCGTAGCACTCGAATTCCACACCATCGACGCCCGCTTCCTTCATCCGCTCGGCAGCATCCGCGAAATCGGTGAGGATGCGGGCGATGTCCCAGTCCTCCAGCCGTTTGGGAAAGGCGCGGTGCGCCGGCTCGCGGGCATGTGACGGGGCAAGAACCGGTAGCCAGTCACCTGTATCCCAGCGGGTGCGCCGGCCCAGGTGGGTCAGCTGGATCATTACCGCGGTGCCGTGGTCGTGGCATTCATCGACGAGTCGGCGCATCCAGGGCACCACTTCATCTTGCCAGGCGAGGATGTTGTTGAACGCAGGCGGGCTGTCGCGTGACACGCTGGCGGAACCGGCCGTCATGGTTAGCGCCACGCCACCCTTGGCGCGCTCGACATGATAGGCGCGATAGCGGTCCTTGGGCAGTCCGTCTTCGGCATAGGCCGGTTCATGCGCAGAGACAAAGATGCGGTTGCGCAAACTCAGATGCTTGAGGCGGAAGGGCTGCAACAAGGGGTCAGTTGTCATCAAGGCCACCTTTCGTTTGCGCCAGAATGACGGGATGCAGCATAATCTCAACCGCAAATTTACGCGGTATTGGGCGGGTTTGCCCCCTTTTCATTGGTCTGAATACCCGCCATGGTCACGTCCGTCCAAGGGGCTGGAGGAGAAATGCAATGCGCTGGGCAGACCCCCATGCGTCGCCGGGGCAGGTGGTGGGCCTGTTCGGCGGATCGTTTGACCCGCCGCATTCGGGTCATCTGCACCTGTCGCGTGAGGCGCTCAAGCGGTTGGGGCTGGATCAGCTTTGGTGGCTGGTCAGCCCCGGCAACCCGCTCAAGCGCCACCCACCCGCACCGCTGACCGATCGGCTTGCGGCGGCGCGGCGGATGGCGTGCCATCCGCGCATCACGATCACCGATATCGAGGCGCGTCTGGGCACCCGCGCCACCGCCGATACGCTGGCCGCGCTGCAACATCGGTATCCGGGGGTGCGCTTTGTCTGGGTGATGGGGGCCGACAATCTGGCCGGCTTGCATCGCTGGGGCAACTGGCACGAGATCATGGCCCGCGTGCCGGTTGCGGTTTTTGCCCGGCCCGGCCAGCGTATGGCTGCCCTGACAGCGCGCGCCGCGCGGCAATACGCCAGTGCGCGACTGCCGGAAAGGGCAGCGCGGATGCTGGGGCGGGCAGCGCCGCCTGCCTGGATCTATCTGGACATGCCGATGCGCCGCGATTCCTCCACCGCACTGCGCGCGTTGCGATCAAGTGGTGAAGGCCGCAACGGTCTGGGTGCGGATGGCGACAACGGGGCGGCTTGACACGAGATCAACGAAGTTTTGACATGTCGCCGTCCGTCCGTGGTGTTTGCATGGTGGCGGGCGCGTAGACGAAGTGCTGGTCAAACCGCTGGTTCGGGCGGTGCAGCGCTCGCGTCTATGTCCTTGGAAGGGAGTATCATGGTTCGTCACAGCCCATACACGACGCGGCGTGCCCTGCTTGGAGGGCTGCTTGCCGCCAGTGCGTTTCCCGCTTTCGCCAATGCGCCCGAACGCTCGCTGCGCCCGTTGCCGCGTTCTGGCGCGCGCGGCGCGGCGCCTGTTCTGGCGGCGCGTTCCGTCGAGCAACTGTTGCAGCGGGCCAATCTGGGGGGCGCGACGGGGTTCATCGCGCTGGATGCGCAGACCGGCGCCGTTCTGGAGGAGCGCGACGCTGACCTGCCACTGCCGCCCGCCAGCGTCGCCAAAGCGCCGACCACCATGTTCGCGCTGCATTCGCTGGGGTTCGAGCATCGCTTCATCACCCGGATTCTGGCGCGCGGCGGGGCAATCGAGGGCGGCAGCTTGCGCGGCGATCTGGTATTGCAGGGCGGCGGCGACCCCACCTTGCAAACTGCCGATCTGGCGCAGATGGCCGACGCGCTGATTGCGCAGGGGTTGCGCCGGGTCGAGGGGCGGTTTCTTGTCGATGACAGCGCCTTGCCCGAGATTGCCGAGATCGCTGCCGACCAACCGGTGCAGGCCGGCTACAACCCGGCGATCTCGGGGCTGAACCTGAACTACAACCGCGTTCATTTCCAATGGGCCCGCAGCGGCGGGCAGATGCAGTTGACGATGGATGCGCGCTCACATCGCGAGGTGCCTGCGGTTTCGGTCATCGGGATCGAGGCGCGAGATCGCGGCGAGCCTGTTTATACCTATGCCCGGACGGGTGGACGCGAAGCCTGGACGGTCTCGCGTCAGGCGCTCGGCAATGGCGGTTCGCGCTGGTTGCCAGTGCGTCAACCCGCAGCCTATGCAGGCGATGTGCTGCGCGCACTTCTGGCGGCGCGCGGATGCATCGTGCCCGGTGCGCAGTCCGCTTCAGGGGGTGGGGGCGGCGCGGTGCTGGCCGAACACCGCTCGGTCCAGGCAAGCGAAATGGCGCGTGAGATGCTGCGCTTCTCTACCAACATCACCGCCGAATGCGTGGGGCTGACCGCAGCGCGACGGCGCGCGCCCGGCACGGCCACTCTGGTGCAGTCCGGGCAGGTTATGGCGGGGTGGCTGGCGCAGCATTATGGGGTGCCGGGTCTGAACTTTGCCGATCACTCGGGTCTGAGCGATGCCTCGCGCGTGACGGCGCGGGGCATGGGCGCGTTCTTTCTGGCCGCCCGTCGCGAGGGTATCCTGCCGGACCTGTTGCGCCGCCACACGATGCGCGACGCGCAGGGCCGCGAGATGGAGAACCATCCGGTGACGGTTCATGCCAAGACCGGCACGCTGAATTTCGCCAACGGGCTTGGCGGCTATGCCCGCGCGCCGGGCGGGCGCGAGATCGTCTTCGCCATTTTCAGTGGCGATCTGTCACGCCGCGCGGCCATCCCGGTTGCCGCCCGTGACCGTCCACCGGGCGCGCCGGAATGGGCGCGCCGGGCCCGCAGGTTGCAACAGGATTTGATAGAGCGCTGGTCAGCCGTTTATGGCTGAGTGCCGGTTTCGGCTTCATTTGCGCGCGCGCAAAGAGTAACGATAGCGCTCACGCTGTTGCAACGGATGGAGCCATTGACGGTGATGCCGACCGAGCTTTTCTACCTTCTGGGCGGTGTCGGCCTGTTTCTTTACGGCATGCAGGCGCTGACGGCGGAACTGAAGGTCATGGCGTCGGACCAGGCGCGCGCCGCAATCCAGCGTTTTGCAGGCCGTCCGGCCTCGGGGATGGCGGCGGGGGCAGCGGTTACGGCACTGATCCAGTCTTCCAGTGCGACCATGGTCATGACATTGGGCTTTGTCGGCGCCGGTATCCTAAGTTTCAGCCAGTCGCTGGGCATCATCCTGGGCGCCAATATCGGCACCACCTTCACCGGCTGGATGGTGATGCTTCTGGGCGTCAAGATCAACCTTGGCACGCTGGCATTTCCGGTGCTGTTTGCCGCAGGGCTGGTTCGGATCTTGACCTCGGGAACTCCGGCGCGGCTCGGAGGGGTGGTGGCAGGTCTGTGCCTCATCTTCATCGGCATTGATCTGATGAAAGAGGGCATGGGCGTTTTCGATGGGTTCCTGAGCCCCGAGAACCTGCCGACAGACACGCTTCCAGGACGGTTGCAGTTATTGGGGCTGGGCGTTGTGGTGACAGTTGTCACGCAATCTTCCAGCGCCGGGGTGGCGGCGGCGATCGTGCTTTTGTCCGAGGGCCATGTCAGCTTCACCCAGGCGGCTGCAATGGTCATCGGCATGACGGTGGGCACCACGTTCACCGGTGTCCTGGCCAGCCTTGGCGGCAATACCGCCATGCGCCGCACGGCGCTGGCGCATCTGATCTTCAACCTGACGCAGGGGCTGGTTGCGCTGTCGCTGCTGGATCTGATCGTGCGCGGTATCGCCGCGGGCGTGACCCTTGGCGATGCCACACTGGCACTGGTGCTGTTTCACAGCGGCTTCGCGCTGGTCGGGGCACTGGTTTTTCTGCCCTTTACGGCGGTTTTTGCCCGGCTGGTCGAATGGTTGGTGCCTGAAAAACCCCTTGCGATCGAACAGGAACTGGACCGGCGTTTTCTGTCCGATCCGTCCGCAGCGCTTGATATCGGGCTGTCAAGCGCGCGCCGACAGATCTCGGCGGTTTTCGCCAAGCTGGGTGCGGCGCTGGCACCGGGGCCGCGAACGGCAAGCGGCCCCGACCTGAAAGGTGAAAGTGCCAATGCCGATGCGCTGGGCCTGTTCCTTTCGCAGATTGCCCTGCCTGAGAAAGACTCGTTGCGCCAGGCACGCTATGGTGAACTGATGGCGCTTCTGGACCATCTGCGCCGACTGACCCTGCGTGCCGAACAGGGCGGACGGTTGACCGTTGCGATATACGAGCCGTCACTGCGCCGCGAGGCGCTGTATTTCGGCACGATCCTGCGAAGGGTTGCGCAGCTTGAGGCCGATTTCGTGCCTGGAGATATGGAAAAGGCGCGCGAACACGCAACGGCGCTCGCAAGGCTGCATGCACGGCTGGCTCGGGCGCAGCCGCGGCTGGCCCGACGTGAGGAGCGTCTTCGGCGCCGGGTGCTTTCCACCCGTGCAGCCCCGCCACGGCTGTTTGCAATCACCGATGCCATTCGCTGGTTACGGCGCAGCAATGCCCATGCTGAACGGGTGCTGTTTCACCTTCTGGAGGCCAGCCGGCAAGCCGTGGCAGCGCATGAGGCCAGCGACGCGCCGGGTGATACCGATGCCCTGCCGCCACGGGCGGCCTGACCCGCTTCAGCCTCGCATGTGCCGCGCCCGCGCGCCACGTTCGATCGCAGCGGCGTGGAGCCTGTCGATATTCAGCTCGAACCGTAGTTCTTCGAGAAAGCGCAACTCGGTTTGTAACAGCTTGCCGTCGGCGGCGGCCACGTCACAGGCCAGTGCATAGGCTGTCTCGAAAAGGCGCTCGGGCAGGTTGGCGCGCACGAGCCCGAACAGGGCATCCAGCCCGTCCTCTTCTTCAAAGAGGTCGAAAACGGTCTGCGCAACGGTCTTCACGCGGTCGAAATCATAATCGGCAAAAATCGGAAGCTGGTTGACCAGCGCCTCGATGGCCAGAAGCTCGGCCGTGCGAATTTCACTGTCGGCAACCGATACAGCGATCAATATGGCGATCAGACTGTCTTGCGGAGAAAGGGATTGCGGAGGCTGGGCCATGAGGCTGTCCTGTTCAAGGGGTTTGGGGGCAGAATATTGACTGCAACCGGGCCGGGCAATAGGAAGCGCGACAGGTTACCCTGTGCAAAACGCCGGGAACCTTGTGCGAAGCCCGAATCCCCTGAACGAAAGTTTGTGACATGACCTCTCTGCGCGATGCCGCGATGACCTCCAAGGCCTGGCCCTTTGAAGAGGCGCGCAGGTTGCTCAAACGCTACGAGAAGGCACCGCCCGCAAAGGGACATGTGCTGTTCGAGACGGGCTATGGCCCCTCGGGCTTGCCGCATATCGGCACCTTTGGCGAGGTAGCACGCACCACCATGATCCGCCGCGCCTTCGAGGTAATCAGCGATATCCCCACCCGGCTGATCTGTTTCTCCGACGATATGGACGGGATGCGCAAGATCCCCGACAATGTGCCTAATCCGGCGATGCTGCGTGAGCACCTGCAACGCCCGCTGACATCCGTGCCCGATCCGTTTGGTGAATTTGAAAGCTTCGGGCACCACAACAACGCCATGCTGCGCCGGTTCCTGGATACGTTCGGGTTTGAATACGAGTTCATCTCGGCGACCGATTTCTATAAATCCGGCCAGTTTGATGAAATCCTGCTGCGCGCAGCGGAACGCTATGACGCGCTCATGGAAGTCATGCTGAAATCCTTGCGCGAAGAGCGCCAGCAAACCTATTCCATCTTTCTGCCGATCCATCCTGAAACCGGCCGCGTGCTGTATGTGCCCCTTAAGGAGGTGAACGCCCGCGACGGCACCATTACATTCGACGACGAGGACGGGCGCGAATGGACGCTGCCGGTCACCGGCGGGCAGGTGAAGCTGCAATGGAAGCCCGATTTTGGTGCGCGCTGGGCGGCACTTGATGTCGATTTCGAGATGTATGGCAAGGACCACAGCACCAACACGCCGATCTATGACCGCATCTGCGAGATTCTGGGTGGCCGCAAGCCCGAGCATTTCACCTATGAGCTGTTCCTGGATGAGAACGGCGAGAAGATCTCGAAATCCAAGGGCAACGGTCTGACGATCGATGAGTGGCTGACCTATGCCGCGACCGAAAGCCTGTCCTATTTCATGTACCAAAAACCCAAGACCGCGAAGCGGATGCATTTTGACGTGATCCCCCGCGCGGTGGATGAATACCATCAGCAGTTGCGTGCCTTTCCCGGCCAGACGCCGGAACAGCAGGCCGCCAACCCGGTCTGGCATATCCACGGCGGCAACCCGCCCGAGTCGCACATGGTGGTGCCGTTCTCGATGCTTCTGAACCTGGCCTCGGTAGCGGGGGCTTCTGACAAGTCGGGGCTTTGGGGTTTCATCAAGCGTTACGCGCCCGAGGCAAGCCCCGAAACCCACCCGGACCTTGACGCGGCAGCAGAATACGCGGTGCGCTTTTTCCGCGATTTCGTGGCGCCGAAGCGGGTGTTCCGCCTGCCAACCGATCAGGAGCGCGCGGCAATGGAAGACCTGTCGGCACGGCTGGGCGCATGGGACGGTGGCCTGGATGGTGAGGCCCTGCAAAGCATGGTCTTCGCGGTGGGCAAGGAGCACGGGTTCGACAACCTGCGTGACTGGTTCAAGGCCCTCTACGAGGTGCTGCTCGGCGCGTCCGAGGGACCGCGCTTTGGCGGTTTCATCGCGCTCTATGGCATCGACGAAACGCGTGCGCTGATCGCACGGGGGCTGGCCGGCGATCTGGCCGCGTCGAAAGGCTGAGCCGATGCGCGCGCCACAGCTTCTGGTGGCCTCGTCGCTGGTGCTGATCGGATGCATGGCGCTTTTCGTGCCCTGGGCAACCACGCGCTACGGCTTTGCCGGATATGGGCTGGCGATGCTGGTGTATTGGTTCGCCTTTTGCCTGCCTTTGGGGCTGTTGTTCGCCGGGCGCGGCGCGGTCTCACTTCGCCTGAACGGACAGCGCTGGGTGCCCTGGGCGGTGGCGGGGCTGGCGCTGGTGGTGCTGGTTGCCGCGCTGGCCCGCCCGCCCGAGGGCATCACGCTGCTGGTGATCGCGCTGGCGCTGGGGGGCGGGCTGATCAACGGGCCGCTGGAAGAGCTGTACTGGCGCGGCGGCTATCTGGCGCAGTTCGGGCATTCCTTGCCCGGTTTTGCGCTGGGTTGGGCGCTGTTCGTGGCCTGGCACCTGCCGCTGGCGATGGCGGTCGGGGTGGAATACCACGGCGGCGGGTTGGCGCTGGTGGGCGGCGCGGCAGGGCTGGGGCTGGTCTGGGCGGTGATGGTGTGGAAAACCCGCGCGATCGGCTGGGCAATGATCAGCCATGGAGCCATCAACATGATCGTGTTTCACGAATTGATCGCCACCAACCTCTGAGCGCTCAGAGTGCTTTCGAATGTCCGGGAAGCGTAAACCCGGTTCCCACTTTTACGCGATATGCTCTGGCCGGCGGGGCAGGGGGGGCGTTGCCCCCCTCTGGGCCTTTGGCCCATTCACCCCCCAGGATATTTTCAAACAGATGAAAGGGCTGCTGCTTTCGCGGGCTGGCGGATGAAGCCTGCCGCGCGTTCGGCGATCATCATCGTCGGCGCGTTGGTGTTGCCGCCGATCAGGCGCGGCATCACGCTGGCATCAACGACGCGCAATCCATCCAGCCCATGCACCCTGAGTTGCGGATCGACGACCGCGAGCGGGTCGCGGCCCATCCGGCAGGTGCCGACCGGGTGGTAGATGGTGTCGGCGCGGTTGCGGATATCGGCCTCCAGCGCGGTATCGGAGCCATCGTGCGGATAGTAGCGCCTGCCGCGCCAGGAGGCCAGCGCGGGGCTTTCCATGATCGCCTCCATCATCCGCGCGCCTTGCATCATCAGCGCAAGATCGCGCGGATCGGACAGATAGGCGGGGTCGATACGCGGCGGGCTGGTCGGGTTGGCATCCATCAGGCCGACATGGCCGCGCGAATGGGGGCGCAGTACGCAGACATGGCAGGAATAGCCATCGGACAGGTGGATCTTGCGCAGGTGTTCGTCAACGATACCCACCACGAAATGCAGTTGCAGATCGGGGCGGCGTTCGGAGGGGGTGGATTTGAGGAAGGCCGCGCCTTCGGCCATGGGGGAGGCGAAAAGCCCCTCGCCGGTGCGCCGCCAGTCCAGCCCGGCGCGGATCAGGCGGGCCAGTCCTGCGGGGTTCAGCCCCACGACATCGGGTCGTTTCGAACGGTAGGAGAGGATGTAATCGAGGTGGTCCTGCAGGTTCTGGCCGACGCCGGGCAGTTCATGCACCATTTCGATCCCATGCGCGCGCAGCTCATCCGACGGGCCAATGCCCGAGAGCATCAGCAGTTTCGGAGAGCCGAAGGCGCCGCTGGCCAGGATGACCTCGTGCCTTGCGCGTGCCTGGCGGCGGCGGCCTCGGCGGGTGAAGACGAGACCGGTCGCGCGCTTGCCATCAAGCGTGACGCGTTCGGCACGCGCGTGGGTGATCACCGTCAGGTTGGGCCGGTGCATGACCGGGTGCAGCCAGGCGGCGGCCGCCGAGCAGCGCTCGCCCTTGTGCGGCCCCTGATGGAACTGGGTGACCTGATAGAGGCCTGCGCCTTCTTGCGTGGGGCCGTTGAAATCGGCGTTGCGGGGGATTTGCAGGCCCTCGCAGGCCGCAACGAAGGCTTCGGTGATCGCCCTTGGCTGGCGCTGGTCGGCCACTTGCAGCGGACCGTCGGCCCCGTGCCAGTTGCTGGCGCCGCGCGCATTACCCTCGGTGCGCAAGAACCAGGGAAGGCAGTTGGCCCAGTCCCAGCCCTCGGCCCCGTCATTGGCCCAGTCGTCATAATCGGACGGGTGGCCGCGAATGTAAAGCATGGCGTTGATCGCTGACGAGCCTCCCAGTGCCCGCCCGCGCGGCTGAAACCCGCGCCGTCCGTTGAGCCCAGGTTGCGGCTCTGTGAACAGCGCCCAGTTGTTGATTTTGGGGCGGCCCGAGACCATCGCGGCGACCATCGCCGGGGCGCGGATCAGGAAATCGCGCCCCGCGCCGCCAGCTTCGACCAGACAGACACTGACCGAGGGATCCTCGGACAGGCGCGCGGCCAGCACACAGCCCGCCGACCCCCCGCCCGCGATGACATAATCGAATTCCATGGCTCTGCCCTCCCCGGCGCCCAATGGCAGAAACGATAGGCGCGGCGGACGGGGCGGGCAACGGCTTTGTCAGCCCGCGAAACCGGAGGCGAGACGGATCTCGCCAGTCACCTTGCCGCGCCAGTTGGTCAGCGGCCCACCCAAACGTTTCAACGCCGCCGGGTGCGCCGGGTCCAGAATGCCTGCGCGGGACAGCAGCGCCACGATTGCCGCTTCCGAGGCGCGGGTGCCGCCATCAGCGATCTTCAGGGCTATACCCAGCTTCTGCCGCGGCAGAATGGCGACGAATACGGCGTCGGCCCCGGTCTTGATGGCGGCCGCACCGCCCATGGCGCGCATCAGCTCGGTGCAGGCGCGCCCCTCGCCCGCGACCATCTCGGGGTGCTGCATCATGGCGTTGCGCAGCCGGACCATTGCTTGCTGTCGGGTGTCGCCAGCTTCATCGGCGCACGCGAAGGCGGCCATGGCGCGTGCGAGGCCCTGAACGGTGCAGGCGAAGTTCGGGGCCGAGCAGCCGTCGATGCCATAACCGGGGCTTTGTTCGCCGGTCACTTCCTCGAAAGCGGAGCGCACGGCGCGTTGCACGGGGTGATCTGGCGCAACATAATCGTCATCCCCCTTCAGATGCCGGTTCAGCATCAGGAAGCCTGCATGTTTACCCGAGCAGTTGTTATGAAGCTGACAGGCCGAATCACCGGTGCAGATCAGGCGGTTGCGTTCCTCGCGATCAGCAGGGTCGTGCGATCCGCAGCTCAGATCGGCTTCGCCAAGCCCCATATCGGCCAGCCAGCGCCCTACCTCATCGACATGCGCGCGCCCGCCCTGATGCGAGGCGCAGGCCAGTGCCAGCCGCTCTGACGTTAGCCCCGCTCCCGCACCCGATTCCAGAAGTGGCAACGCCTGCACCATCTTGCAGCTTGAGCGCGGATAGATCACCGCATCGGGATTGCCCCAGCTTTCGACCACCGCGCCCGCAGCGTCACAAATGACGGCATGACCATGATGCAGGCTTTCCAGTCGCCCGCCGCGCCAGATTTCCACCATCGGCACCATGCCTTGCCCGACATCTGCCATGCCTGCCTCCTTCACAGTTGCGCAATATTCCGCCAACGGGGGTTTCTAAGCGCCCCGGATTCGCGCTAAGACACTACCCGGCAAGCCCTTGATGTGCCAGACCATAGCCACTGCGGCAGGAATGTGACAATGCGGCGATGGCAGTCTGGGACGCCAGGACAGGCAAGGGTGTGCAAGGAATGAATGCGCTGGAGGCTGTAGGGCAGATGGCAGGATGGTTTAAGGCAGGCGCGGCCGCTCTGGCAATGGTCGCGCTTTCGGCAGGCGCCGCAGGGGCGCAGGAATCCACGAACCGCGTGGCGGTTGAAACAGCGTGGAGCGTCTTTGTTGACGGCAATCCGCGCGAATGCTGGGCGGTGTCGGCCCCCAGCGAGACGGTCAATACACGTGGCGGCCAGGCCGTGGCGGTTCGGCGTGGCGATATTCTTCTGTTTGCCACCTATCGGCAGGGCGGAGGCGGCACGGCGGAAGTGTCGTTCACGGGGGGGTATCCTTTTGCCGAGGGCTCGACCGTCGAGATGGTAATCGGCTCGGACACGTTCCAGCTGTTCACCGATGGACAATGGGCCTGGGCAGGTTCGCCCGAGGACGATGCGCGTGTCCTTGCCGCGCTTCGTCGGGGTCAGAACGCGGTGCTGACCGCGCGCTCGTCACGCGGGACCACAACACGCGACACCTTCTCGCTCTTCGGCATTACCGCCGCCACGGACGAGGCGCAGCGGCGCTGCAACGAATAAACGGTTCGCCCCTACCAGATCAGGGGCGCGGACATCAGGCCGCCGGGCTTCTCTGCCCGGCGGCTTTCGGCTATATCAGAGGCTCGTTTCCCCGGAGCAAGGCGCATGAACCCGCAAACCCCTAACGCCCCGATCACGCAAGACGTGCTGACCCTGCCGCGCAAGGCTTTTGAAGGGGGCAAGCGCAATCTTGTCGGCCTGACGCGCGAACAGTTGCGCGCCGCCCTGATTGACGCCGGCACGCCCGAGCGGCAGGCGAAGATGCGCGAGGGGCAGATCTGGCAATGGCTGTACCACTGGGGCCTGCGGGATTTCGCGGGGATGACGAACCTTGCGAAGGATTACCGCGCCCTGCTGGCCGAGCATTTCACCATCGAGTTGCCGGAAATCGTCAGCCGGCAGGTATCGGTTGACGGAACGCGGAAGTATCTGTTGCGCATCAATGGCGGGCATGAGGTGGAAACCGTCTATATCCCCGAAGAGGGGCGCGGGACGCTGTGCATCTCCAGCCAGGTGGGCTGCACGCTTACCTGTTCTTTCTGCCATACGGGCACGCAGAAACTGGTGCGCAACCTGACTCCGGCGGAAATTGTCGGTCAGGTGATGATCGCGCGCGACGATCTGGGCGAATGGCCCGAACCGGGCGCGCCGAAGAACGAGACGCGGCTGATTTCGAATGTCGTGCTGATGGGAATGGGCGAGCCGCTCTACAATTTCGATAACGTGCGCGACGCCATGAAGGTGGTGATGGACAACGAGGGGCTTACCCTGTCACGCCGCCGCATCACGCTGTCCACCAGCGGCATCGTGCCCGAAATCGCCCGCACCGCCGCCGAGATCGGCTGCCTGCTGGCGGTCAGCTTCCACGCTACAACCGACGAAGTGCGCGACAAGCTGGTGCCGGTGAACAAGAAGTGGAACATCGCCACATTGCTGGAGGCACTGCGCGAGTATCCGCGGCTGTCGAACAGCGAGCGGATCACATTTGAATACGTGATGCTCAAGGGCGTGAACGACAGCGACGAGGATGCGCGGCGGCTGGTCAAGCTGATCCGCGGCATCCCCGCCAAGATCAACCTGATCCCGTTCAACGAATGGCCCGGCGCGCCCTATGAGCGCTCGGACTGGGAACGGATCGAGGCTTTTGCGGATATCATCTTCAAGGCTGGCTACGCCTCGCCCATCCGTACCCCGCGCGGCGAGGATATCATGGCGGCCTGCGGGCAGTTGAAATCTGCGACCGAACGCGCCCGCAAGTCGCGCGCGCAGATCGCAGCGGAAGCCGGGGTCTGACATGATTCCCGGGGCGCTGCTGCTTATCGTGATCGGCGCGGCGGCGGGCTATGTCGCCACAAGGCTGATGCGGGTGGCGGTGGACCTGCCGACCGCGATGGGTATTGGCGTTCTGGGGGCGCTTCTGGGCGGGCTGGGGTTGCGGATGCTGCTGACGATGGGCGGCTGGGCCGTGACCTTCGTGCTGGCGTTGCTGGGTTCGCTGGCGTTGATCTGGATCTGGCAAAAATTCACCACCCGCCACTGATCAGGCCGGGAAGGCTCCCGCCAGTCGGACGCAGCATCAAAGATGCTGCGCCTCCTGTTGGGCGGGGCCGCGTGGCTGCGCCCCGCGGTGCCAGGGGGCTTTGCCCCCTCTGGTCCTTCGGCCCATTCACCCCCAGGATACTTGTGAACAGATGAAGAAGACGGGCGTGGCGCCCGCAGGTTGGCCGGGGCAGCGCCGGCAACGTGTCACAGGACCACACGCTTGACATGTGGTCCTGTCGCGTTCAGTCGAGGCTGCGGGCTGCGTTTTTCGGGGTCAGCAGGCCTTTCTGTATCGCAAACACGATCCCTGCGACGGTCAGCCCCACGATATCCGATGTCCAGCCGCCTGCAATCATACCCAGAGCGCCCGCCAGTGTCAGAACGCGCAGCGGTCGGTTCAGCGGCCCGAACATCCAGCCCTGCACCGCCGAGGTCATCAGATAGATGCCCAGGAGCGCGGTGACGAAAACATGCAGAATATCCAGCCAGTGGCCTTGCATCAGCATCGGCGCCGAATAGAAGAACATGAACGGCACCACGAAGGCGGCGAGTCCGATCTTGAAACTTTCGACCGAAGTCTTCATCGGGTCCGACTGGGCGATGGCCGCACCCGCATAGGCGGCCAGCGCCACGGGCGGGGTGATGGCTGACATGACCGCGTAGTAGAAGATGAAGAAATGCGCTGTCAGCGGCTCGATCCCCATGCGGATCAGGCCCGGCGCGATCACCGCTGCTGCCACTGCATAGGCGGCTGTCGTTGGCATACCCATGCCGAGGATGATTGACACCAGCATGGCAAAGAGCAGTGCCAGAAACTGGCTTTGCCCGGCGAAACCCAAAAGCAATGACGAGAAGCGCACGCCGATCCCGGTCAGCGCGATTACGCCCACGATGACGCCTGCCGCAGCACAGACAGCCACCAGTTGCAGCGACATGCGCGCGGCGATCTCCAATGCGTAGAGAATTTCGCGCAACAGCATCCGGTGCGGGGTCAGCCAGCTGACCACAGCCGCCGCGCCCATTGCCAGCGTCCCGGCGCGGATCACCGAATAGCCCATGAACAGCGCACCGATCAGGATGATGATGGGAATGAACAGGAAAGCACGGCGCGCCAGCTTGTGGAATTCCGGCAGCTCGTCGCGCGGCAACCCCTTCATTCCTTTCTTCAGCGCTTCCTTGTCGACCATCAGATAGACCGACAGGAAATACAGCACTGCCGGGATGATCGCCGCGATGACGATATCGCGGTAGGGTATGCCGGTGATCTCGGCCATGATGAAGGCGCCCGCGCCCATGATTGGCGGCAGGATCTGCCCGCCGGACGAAGCAGCAGCCTCGACCGAGGCGGAAGTCTGGGGGCGATAGCCCACCTTCTTCATCAAGGGTATGGTCAGCGAACCTGTCGAAACGACATTGCCTGCCGAGGTGCCGTTGATCATCCCCATCAGCCCCGAGGCAAAGACCGCCACCTTGGCTGGCCCGCCACGCGCGCCACCGGCGGCGGCGAAGGCGAAGTTGACGAAATATTCGCCCACGCGGCTGGCCTGCAGGAAGGCGGCGAATGTGATGAACAGGATGATATAGGTCGACGAGATCGCCGTGGTTGGCCCCAGGATGCCATTGTCGGTATAGATGAAGGCGAAGAAGCGCGCCGGGGCGTAGCCGCGATGGTGCAGCACCCCCGGCAGCCATGGTCCCAGAAAGCCATAGGCCAGGAACACGGTGACAATGATCACCAGTGCCAGACCGGCCAGCCGTCGCGTAAGTTCCAGAATGAGGATGATTCCGGCGATTGCAGCCCACATGTCATTGGGGTGCGGAAAGACCTGGGCGCGGGTGCGCAGGTAGTCGGCGTGCAGGATGATATAGGCTCCGACCGTGATTGCCGCCACGGCCAGAAGTGTATCGGCGGGCGACAGGCTGCCCTTGTCGCGACTGGGGGCCATCCATGAGGCAAGGAGCGTGATCGCGGTGCCGGCAAAGAGCGGGTAGCCAAAGGTGTTCAGATACTTGCCTGCGGGGGCACCGGTGGCGACCGGATCGCCCGATGCCCACATCAGCAGGAACTGCCCTGTGGCCAGTGCGATCGCCGCTCCGCCGGCCACCAGAAGCACCTTTTCCAGCAACGAAAATGGCGTGACGGGCGCGGTTTGCGGCAGGGCGCGCGCGCCGAACAGAAGAAAGCCCAGCGCCAGCCCGCCCGCGACATGGATCAGCCGGTAGCGCCAGGGCTCTGTCAGGTCGATGGATGGCAGGCCCAGAAGATCGGTGATCTGGGTGTGCACGCCGTTCATCGCGCCGATATGAAAGGCGGTGTAGATGATGCAGGCCACGGCAACGAACAGCCCCAGATTGCCGGTGAAGACCCGCTGGTTGGGGGTAATGACCTCGGCGTCGACGGTTTGGGCGAGGGCTTCGGGCGTCTCCCTTCCGCGGCTGTCTGGCACGGAATCAGGCGTGTTTCTTGCGTCGCGTGCCGGGCCGGTCATGGGCGCTCCTTCGTCACGTTTGGGCATCGGTGGCAACGGGGCGCGGCCATCGGAATGTCTGCGCCCCGCCCGGTGGTTCAGGCGGTGATCAGCCCTTCAGCTCATCGGGGAGATTGATGCCGTTCTCTTCGAACCAACGCACGGCACCCGGGTGGAAAGGCAGAAAGCCGTTATTGAGGGCGTTCTCGGGCAGCGTTTCGCGAGCGGCCGAGTGGATCTGCATCATCCGGTCGTTGTTTTCCATCACCGCACGGGTGATTTCATAAGCCAGGCTCTCGGGCATATCGGCATGCGTGATGGCGAAGTTCCACATGGCGACGGTCGTCTGGTCGTAATCATGCCCGGCATAGGTTCCGGCGCCGATGGTCAGCGGTGACACTTCGGGGTGCCCCTGGCGGATGGTCGCGAGTTCTTCTTCGTTGAAGCCGAACATGCGCACATCGGCTTCGGCCGCAAGCTGGCTGAAGGCCGAGATCGGCACGCCCGCAGCAAAGGCGAAAGCGTCGATCAGCCCGTCCTTGAGCTGGCTGGCGGCGTCGGCGGCGCCGGCATAGGATACGGTCGCGTTGACACCAAGCGTTTCCATGAAACGCGGCCAGTAGGTGCCCGGCGTACCGCCCGCTGGACCAACACTGACCCTGCGACCATCAAGATCGGTGACCGATTCAATGCCCGATCTGGCCATCGTGATGACCTGGAAAGGGGTTTGATACATTGGGAACAGCGCGCGGATGTCGCTGTGCTCCATCCCCGGCGCCAGTTCGGACACGCCGGTCCAGGCCTCATATGCGGGGCCCATGGTTACAAGGCCGATGGCATGATCGCCGGTCTGCACCAGGGTGACGTTCTGGACCGGGCCGCCGGTCACTTCGCCCGAGGCGTTGATGCCCAGCTCTTCGGAGAGGAAACTGGCAAGACCGTTGCCATAGACGAAATACGTGCCGCCCTGGCTGGCGGTTCCGACGGTGAGCGAGTTGGGCCAGCCTGCTCGATCCTGTGCGGAGGCGGCAGTGGCGGAAACGAGCGCGGCCGTGGCCAGCGCAGCAAATTTGGTCAGTCGCATGAAGTCCTCCCATGGACGTTTTGCGGTTGCAGCATGGCCGGGCCGTGTCCTATGGCAGCCCGGTTGCGTGCGCCATGCATGACCTTCAGGCGAAAAAACGCAACCGGCGGCGGGCCGATTGTGATCTTTGTGTGGCGTGCTGAACTCGGAGATGTGTGGAAATCCACACATCAACCCTCTCGATGGGTGGATTTCCGCCCAATCGATGCTCAGGAGTCGGAATAGTGGGTTTTGTCGATCCCGTGTTTGAGCATCTTCTCATAGAGTGTCTTGCGCGACAGGCCAAGCGATTCATAGACCGGTTTCAGGCCGCCGCCATGGGCTATCAGCGCACGCACGATCTCGGCGCGCTCAAATCCGGCTACCCGGTCGGCCAGCTTGCCTCCTACCGGCGCCGGGTCGGTGTCGGTGGCGCTGGTGCCGGGGTCGGGTGCGGGATCCAGACCGATACCAAGTGCAAAGCGGTCGGCGGCGTTACGCAATTCGCGCACATTGCCGGGCCAGTTGCGCGCCATGATCTCGCCCAGAAGCGCGGGCGGGGGCGTGATGGGGTCGACGCGGTGGCGCGCTGCGGCCTCGGACAGAAGGCGCGCAAACAGGATGGGAATATCCTCGCGCCGGGCCGATAGCGGGGGAATCGCCAGATGCACAACATTCAGCCTGTAGAACAGGTCGGCCCGGAACCGGCCCGCGGCAACCTCATCGTCCAGCGGCGTGCGCGAGGTGGCGATGAAGCGCAGATCCAGCGGGCGCGCCTCGTTCGAGCCCAGGGGCGTGATGGTGCGTTCCTGGATCACGCGCAACAGTTTTCCCTGCAACCCCATCGGCATCGAGCCGATGTCATCAAGCAGGATGGTGCCGCCGCGTGCATGTTCGAACTTGCCATAGCGCGCCCGCAGCGCACCGGGGAAGGCCCCGGCCTCGTGCCCGAACAACTCGCTCTCGATCTGGGTTTCGGGCAGGGCGGCGCAGTCTAGCGTGATGAAGGGCCGTTTGGCGCGCGCCGACAGGTCATGCAGCGCACGTGCCACCACCTCCTTGCCGGTGCCGGTTTCGCCGGTGATCAGCACATCGGTTTCCGACGGACCAATGGTGCGCAGTCGACGGCGCAGATCAATCATCGCCCCTGAACGCCCGACCAGCCGCTGCTCCAGATCGTCCGACTGGCCTGCGGCAGCGCGCAGCACCCGGTTTTCCAGCACAAGGCGCCGATAGTCGCGCGCGCGGGCCACGGTTTCTGCCAGTTGCGAGCCAGAAAAGGGCTTTTCGATGAAATCGTGCGCCCCCTCGCGCATCGAACGCACGGCAAGCTGCACATCGCCATGCCCGGTAATCAGGATCACCGGGATTTCACGGTCGATGCGGTGGATCAATCCCATCAGGCTGATCCCGTCCATCCGTGGCATGCGGATATCGCTGATCACCACGCCCTGAAAGCCAAAGCTGACCAGTGCCGCCACATCCTCGGGCTGGTCCAGTGCGATCACCTCGAACCCGGCAAGTTCAAGAGCCTGCGCGGTCGAGGCCCGCAGGTCAGCATCATCGTCAACCAGAATCACGCGCCCCGTGGCGATTCCTGTACTCATGCTGCTTCCCGCTGGTCAGGCTGCGCGAGCGGCAGTGTCAAGGTAAAGACCGCGCCGCCGTCGGGCGCATTGGTGGCGCTGAGGCTGCCGCCGAAGTCATGCATGATGTTATAGGAAATCGACAGACCCAACCCCAGCCCCTTGCCTACGCCCTTGGTGGAAAAGAACGGATCGAAAATGCGCTCAACCAGCGCGGGCGCAATGCCGGGTCCGGTATCGGTGATGCGCAACACCGCGCGGCCGTCGGATTCGCTCGCATCCAGACGGATCTCCCGCGTGTCACAGCCTTCAAGCGCGTCGATTGCGTTCGACAGGATATTCACCAGAACCTGTTGCAGCCGCACCGGCCCCGCGCGCACAGGGATCGGCCCCGCGCCCAGATCGCAATGGAGCCGCACCGCGCTGTCCTTCAGTCGCCAGCTTAACAGTTCTACCGCCGCTGCCACCGCATCGCCAAGCGGCACGGCACTGAGCTTGGCATTGGGCTTGCGGGCAAAGTTACGCAGGTGTTTCGATATCCTGCTCATCTTCTCGATCAGGCCCAGAATTCGGCCGATATTGGCATTGGCGTCGTCGATGCGGCCGCGTTCGATCAGAAGCTGGGCATTCTCGGCGAAGTTGCGCGCAGCCCCAAGCGGTTGGTTGAACTCATGACTGAGCGCTGCCGACATCTGCCCCAGTGCCGCAAGCTTGCCGGCCTGTACCAATTCGTCCTGCGTGGCGCGCAGTTGAACTTCGGTAGCGCGGCGCTCGGTGACTTCGGCTTCAAGCTGGCGATTGACAGCGGCCAGTTCCTTGGTCCGTTCTCGCACCCGCCGCTCCAGTTGGGCCTGCGCGGCGGCCTGCATCGCCAGACGTTCGCGCAATTGGATCCGACGCTGGATGACGATGATTGCCCCAAGCGCCGCCAAACCGGCCAACAACCCCGCCACCGCTACCAGCGTCAGCGCCTGTAGTCGCGCGCCAGCGGTCGAGACCAGCACATGCACTGTCCAGTCGGCATCGGGCATGGTGACAGACTGGATGATGTATTCGCCGCCGCCGTTGGCTGTGCTGTCGATCTGCCACAGTCGGGTGTCGGCCGGGCCGTTGTGGATGGTCACGGGCAGCGCATGGACCGGCGCATTGGCATAGCGGCGCGTGGCCTGGGTGCGGGCCAAGCGCTGGGGCGTCAGGGGTTGGGTGGCGGCAAAGGTCCAGTCGGGGTGCGAGGACATGAAGATGATCCCCTCGGGATCAGTGACGATCACTTCGTAATTCGACCCCCGCCAGCCCTGTTCGATCGTGTCCAGGTCGACCTTGAACACCAGCACGCCCGCCACCGAGCCATCCACCGTGATCGGCGCGCCGAAGTAGTAGCCGCGCACCAGCGAGGTGGTGCCAAGGGCATAGAATCGCCCCTCGCCCCGCGTCAGCGCGTCACGAAAATAGGGGCGAAAGGCGAAATTGCCGCCAATGAAGGAGATGGCCGTGTCGAAATTACTGGCCGCCAGCGTGTTGCCGTCCAGCGCCATGACATAGATGTCCGAGGATTGGAGCAGCGCATCGGTATCGCGCAGATAGCGGTTGGCGGCGTCAATGACATCAGGGTTGTCAGGGCTGCGCAACAGGGCATGGATAATGGCCTGTTGCGCAATCAGCGCGGGTAGCCTGTCAAAGCGGCGAAGTTGGCCGCGCAGCGCGGCGACGGCCAGGTGCAAGGTGTTCTCACCACGGAGTGACAATTCGCTCAGTGCCGCGTTGCGCGCGCGCTCATAGCCCAAACTGCCCAGGGCAAGCGCAAGGAACAGCGCCAACGCGGCAAGCATGGCCCACAGCCGCAGCCTGCGCACGGACGCATCGGGCAAAAGAGGGGCAGTCGTCGGAGCGTCATGCATGGATTTGCTATAGCACGGGTGTGGCAAAATCCAAGCGCGGGCGCTACCGGGCCAAAGAGGGCACCGGTTCTGCCGGCATGTCCAACGTCGTCACGCGGGTTTCGCGGCGGCTCACTCGTTCGGGCGGACCCTTGCGGCCGACTTGTCGGCGAATGCCGCCAGCCGCCCACGCGATGCAGGCTGTGTGTTGACCACACCGGCCACCACCGATTCCGCATAGGCCGCATCGAACGACGACATGTTCTGCATATGGCTGATTGCAGAGCAGATGGCGAAATTGGTCAACGGCGCATTTGCGGCAGCGGCGCGGGCAATCTCATAGGCCTTGGCCTCGGTATCCTTGACAAGATATTGCGCAAGACCAAGGTCGACGGCCTCTTGTCCCTGATAGACGCGACCGGTCAGCATCATGTCGATCATCCGCGCCTTGCCCACCAGGTCGGCCACCCGGATCGTGGCGCCGCCGCCGGTAAACAGCCCCCGCTGCCCTTCGGGCAAGGCGAAATAGGTGCCTGCGTCGGCGACCCGGATATGTGCTGCCGAGGCCAGCTCCAGCCCGCCACCCACAACCGCGCCCTTTAGCGCCGCGATAACCGGCACGCCGCCGTATTCCATCTTGTTGAAGGCTTCGTGCCAGCGCAGGCAGATATGCATGAATTCCTCGGGCCTGCGGTCCTCGGCATGGTGTTCCACCAGATCGAGCCCGGCGCAGAAATGCGGCCCCTCGGCGCGCAGCACCACCGCGCGGACACCCGTGCGCGGAAAGAGCGAGAACACCTCGATCAGATCCTCGACGGTCGCTGCATTGAGCGCGTTGCGTTTTTCCGCCCGGTTGAGCGAGACGGTGGCAATACCATCCGCGTCCACGTTGACGGCGATATGGCTCAGCGACAGGTCTTCAACGGTTTTCATATGGTGTGCCCCTCCTGCAATGGTCTTGTTTCTAGTGCCATCACGTCGGGCTTGTCCATATCGTCGCTCGGCGCTGTATTCGTGCTGGAAGCGCGCGGCGTTCCAAGGCAAGCTGGTCGTGCGCACCATCGGAGGCCACATGCATTTCACCCGCCTTGACCCCGCCCTTGTTTCCCCCCAGACCGCCACCCCTGCGCCTGACCGGCTTATCGAGGGCAAACCTGTTTTCACCAGTTGGGATATTGAGGAACGCGACGGACTCTTTGCGGGGATCTGGGAATCCACCCCAGGCGCCTGGCGTGTGGATTACGATGAGTGGGAATATTGCCGCATCCTGTCGGGCCATTCGATCCTGACCGAGGACGGGGGCGAGGTGCATGTTCTGCGCGCGGGCGACAGCTTCCTGATCCGCCCCGGCTTTCGCGGGGTCTGGCGGGTGGTGGAGACGACGCGCAAGGAATACGTGATCCGCATCTGAAGGCCAGGGAAGGGGGGCGCCTGCCCCCCTCGGCGCGGTGCGCCTCACCCCCCGGGCGTATTTTCGGCAAGATGAAGGGGCGACCGGGCGGACAGGGCCGACCTGCGCTGTGCACTTTTCCCTGCCGTGCAACCTGCTATGTAGGCATTAACCTTTCCTTGCCAAAGGCTGACCATGGCCGCGACGTTCCGCCTGACCCTTGCCCAGCTCAACCCAGTTCTGGGGGCGCTTGCCGACAATGCCGAAAAGGCCTATGCCGCCTGGCAGCAAGCCAGGGAGGCGGGCGCCGACATGGTGGCGCTGCCCGAGATGTTCCTGACTGGCTACCAGACCCAAGATCTGGTTATGAAACCGGCTTTCCTGCGCGATGTAGCGGATCGGTTGGCGGCGCTGGCGGTGCGTTGTGGTGATGGCCCCGCGATCGGGATCGGCGCGCCAGTGGCCGAGGCAGGCCGCGTTTACAATGCCTGGCATGTTCTCCAAGGGGGCAAGGTTGTGGCAGTGGTGCACAAGCATCATCTTCCGAACGACAGCGTTTTTGACGAGAAGCGCGTGTTCCGGCGCGGTGATATTTCCGGCCCCTACCGCATCGGCCCGCTGCGCATCGGTACCCCGGTCTGCGAGGATGCCTGGCACGATGATGTCACCGAGGCACAGGCTGAATCCGGCGCGCAAATCCTTCTGGTGCCCAACGGCTCGCCCTATTCGCGCGGGCGGTTCGATACGCGCATCAATCTTATGGTGGCGCGGGTGGTCGAGACCGGGCTGCCACTGGTCTATCTGAATATGGTGGGTGGTCAGGACGATCAGGTGTTTGACGGTGCCAGCTTCGTGCTGAACCCCGGCGGCAAGATGGCCGCTCTTATGCCCGGTTTCGATGAGACATTGACGCATGTCGATTTCGAGGAAACGGCTGAGGGCTGGCGGGCCGTGCCCGCGCCCCTTTCCCCCATGCCCGATGACTGGGAGCGCGATTACCACGCGATGGTTCTGGGCACACGGGATTATCTGCAAAAATCCGGTTTCAGGCGCGTGGTGCTGGGCCTCTCGGGCGGTATCGATTCCGCACTGGTGGCGGCGATTGCCGCCGATGCGTTGGGGCCTGAGAATGTGCGCTGCATCATGCTGCCTTCGCGTTACACCTCCGATGCTTCGCTGCACGATGCAGCCTCTGTCGCCCGCGCGCTGGGCTGTCCACTGGACAGCGTGCCGATATCGGGTTCTCAGCAAGCCGTCGGTGAGGCGTTGGCGCCGCTTTTCGCCGGGCTGACCGAGGATGTAACCGAGGAAAACATCCAGTCCCGCCTGCGCGGACTGTTGTTGATGGCGATATCGAACAAGACCGGCGCCATGCTTCTGACCACCGGCAACAAATCCGAGGTGGCGGTGGGCTATGCCACGATCTATGGCGACATGAACGGCGGCTTCAACCCGATCAAGGATCTCTACAAGACCCGGGTCTTTGAAACCTGCCGGTGGCGCAACGCGAACCACCGGCCATGGATGCATGGCCCGGCGGGCACCGTCATTCCGCCGCAGGTGATCGACAAGCCCCCTTCGGCCGAACTGCGTGAGAACCAGCGCGACGATGACAGCCTGCCGCCCTATCCAGTGCTGGATGCGGTGCTTGAGGGGCTGATCGAGCGAGACGCCTCGGTCGCCGATCTGGTGGGCGAGGGATATGAACGTGCCACGGTGAAACGGGTGGAGCATCTGCTCCACATTTCCGAATGGAAGCGCTTTCAGTCCGCGCCGGGCGTGCGGCTGACGCAAAAGGCCTTCTGGCTCGATCGCCGCTATCCGATGGTCAACCGCTGGCGCGATGAGGGCTGACCGGCATGGCATTCATGCCGGCGCGGGGCTCTGCCGCAACGGGTGCCGCGCGCTGTGTGTAGAGGGCTTTTCTTGAAGGTTCAGAGACGCTACACTGATACAAAATTCCGTGTTCGGGCTGCCTTTGTCGCGCCGGGGCAGGCAGAAGAAGCCGGTGCGGTCGCGGGCAGGTATGAAATCGGCAGCGAGGGCAGAATGGCGAGAGCAGTGAACAAGGATATTCCCTTGCGTGCGGGGCTGGCGATGGGTCTTGCGTTGGCGGTGGCGCTCGGTGGTTGCACGTTGGGCGATTCCCGAGACGGAAGGGGTGCAAGCCGCGCCGGGGCCGGGCAGGACATGGCCGCCCCTGGCCGCGCCATTGAGCGTGACGTCGAGGCGCCCGAGGTTTTCAACATGGAAGAAGACGGGCTCTGGGATGGCCGCCCCTCGCTGGGTGGCGTATGGGTGGCGCATCCGGGCGCGCAAGCTCCCGAACGTGTGCTGATCCGGAACGGCCAGAACGGCGAGACGGTGATTGGCGCGCTGTTCCGTCGTGAGCGCGAGAATCCGGGGCCACGGTTTCAGATTTCCTCGGAGGCGGCGAATGCGCTGGGCATCCTGCCCGGCGCACCTACCACAATCCATGTCGTCGCGCTCAGGCTCGAGCAGATCGAGGCGGCGCCAGAGCCTGTCACGGAAGAGGCCCCGGAACGGGCAGAAGCCGAAACGCCGGCGCAACCCGGAACTGCCGTCGGACAGGTCGAGATCAGCGCGGTGGAGCGGGGCGTAGAGACGCCGCGCCGCGGTCTGCTGGCAGGGCTTTTCGGGCGCCGCGAAGCGACGGATGCCGAGGCTTCGGAAATCACCGAAACGGCGCTCACCCCTGGTGCTGAGCGCGCGCACAACCCGCTTCAAGAGGTTGCTCCCGCCGCGCCGCAGCCGCAACCGCAAGCGCAGCCGCGCGAACGGCGTGGGCTGCTGGGCCTCTTCAGCCGCACGCCCGAGCCTGCGACCGAAACCGTGATGATCCCGCTTCCGGACGAAGCCGCAGAACCCGCGCTCGTCCGGGCGGAACCCGTGCCGGTGGTCACCACGCTTGACCGACCCTTCGTGCAGATTGGTATCTTCAGCGTGGAAGCCAACGCCACCGGCGCGCGCGAGCAGTTGCAGGCCGCGGGGTTGAGTGCCGAACTCCGGCGTGGCCGGGCAAATGATCGGGAGTTCTGGCGTGTGGTGGTCGGGCCCGCCAGTGACCAGGCCGGACGCGGCCAGATCCTTGAGCGCGTGCGCGCGATGGGATTTACCGATGCTTACGTGGTTGTGCGCTAAGCAGGTTTGTATTCCGGCCCCGGCTGGGGCAGATTGGCGACTGATAAGGGTGGCGCGTCGCGCCGCCAGACCGATTCAACGGAGCTTCTCCATGTCCCTGTCCCGCCTGTCCGCGCTCATCTCGGTCGCCGCCGTGGCGCTTTCCGCCTTCGCTGCACAGGCGCAAGTTGCCTATGAGGGGCGCTCGCCCAACGCGCTGGTAATCGACTACAACACCGGCCAGATCCTGTTTGAGCAGAATGCCGATGTGCCACTGCCTCCGGCTTCGATGTCCAAGCTGATGACATTGAACATGCTTTTCGAGGCGATCGATGACGGGCGTGTTCAGCTGGACACCACCTTTACCGTCTCGGAGCGCGCGCATGCGATGGGCGGATCGCGCATGTTCCTTGAAACCCGGGATCGCCCTACTGCTGAAGACCTGATCCGCGGTATCGCGGTGCTTTCGGGCAACGACGCTACAGTGGTGGTGGCCGAAGGGCTGGCTGGCAGCGAAGAGGCCTTCGCCCGCCTTGCGACCGCGCGTGCGCGCCAGCTGGGGATGGAGAACACAACGTTGGTGAACGCATCGGGCTGGCCACATCCTGAACACCGGATGAGCCTGCGTGACCTGGCAACCCTCGCGCAGCATATACTGGAAGAACATGGCGAATATTACCCCTACCTTGCCGAACGGGAATTCACCTGGAACAACATAACGCAACCGAACCGGGTGCCGCTTCTTGGTGCCGGCCTGGGGCTGGATGGATTGAAGACAGGGCACACCAGCGAGGCGGGCTATGCGCTGACCGGCTCGGCGGTGCAGGGAAACCGGCGGGTGATCTTTGTGTTCTCGGGGCTGGACGGTGAACGCGAGCGGCTCGAAGAGGCCGAGCGCATCATCAACTGGTCCTTCCGACAGTTCGCTGAATACCGGGTGACGGTGGAGGGGCAGGTGCTTGCCGAAGCGGATGTCTGGATGGGCGCGCAAAGCACGGTGCCATTGGTTGCGCCGCGTGACCATGAAGTTCTGATACCGGTGTTTACCGAGGACCAGATTACCGCGCGTGTTGCCTTCGACAGCCCGATCCCGGCCCCCATATCCGAGGGGCAGGAACTGGCGAGGTTGATTGTTTCGGTCCCCGGGATGGCGGATTTCGAGCTGCCGCTTGTCGCCGGACATGCCGTGGAAGAGGGTGGTTTTGTGCCGCGCATGCGCAGCGCTGCAATCGTTCTTGCAGGGCATCTTGGCCTGATGATCCGGTAACGCCATGGGATGATGACCGTTTCTTGGCGGCTCCGGAAGGGGGGCTGTCTGCCCCCCACGCCTCCGCTTCGCGGCGGCTCCCCCCGAGGATATTTTTGAACAGATGAAGCAACGGAATATTAACTTTGTGCCCTGATGGTGGTCTGGCGGTACAGGCGGGGACGCCGATGATCGCAACAGGTGAAGCTTCCCTGCCCCGTTGGTTCGGGGCAGGGCGGTGCGCGGCTGGCTTCATCTGTTCAAAAATATCCTCGGGGGGTGAATGGGCCGTGGGCCCAGAGGGGGGCAGAAAGCCCCCCTGTGACGCTGATGATCTGGGCGGAGGTTGGGAATGAGCACAAACCGGGGCGTGTTCATTACCTTCGAGGGGATCGACGGATCGGGCAAGTCTACCCAGGCGCGCCTGCTTGCCGATGCGCTTGGCGCGACTTTGACGCGTGAACCCGGTGGCTCGCCCGGGGCCGAGGAGATTCGACGCCTGCTGGTGGAGGGGGACGCCGGCCGGTGGTCGCCGGAAAGCGAAATCCTGCTCTTCACCGCGGCGCGGCGCGACCATGTTGAAAAGACGATTCTGCCGGCGCTGGATGCCGGCGATATCATCATTTCTGACAGGTTTGCCGATTCGACCCGTGTCTATCAGGGCGCTGCGCGCGCCGCATTGCGCGGTAAGGTCGATCTGCTGCATGCCGCGATGATCGGGCTGGAGCCCGACCTGACCTTCGTCATCGATATGGAGCCAGCCCAGGCCCTGCGTCGGGGGCTGGCGCGCGACCATGCCGAAGATCGTTTCGAGTCGCTTGGCCTGGGGTTTCAGGAGGCATTGCGCGCTGGTTTCATCGCATTGGCCAGGGAGTTTCCTGAACGGGTACGCCTGGTTAACGGCAACCGCCCCGTAGCGACAGTTGCGGCGGATGTGGCGGCGATTGCCCGTGCCTTTCTGGAAGATCCGCGCCATGGCTGAACCCACTATCGTGCCTGAACCCGACCGCGTCGATGGAGCGCCACATCCGCGTGAAACACAGAATCTGTTCGGGCAAAAAGCGGCAGAGGCGGCCTTTCTGGAGGCGTTCACGTCGGGGCGGATGCATCATGGCTGGCTGATCACCGGTCCGCGCGGCGTGGGCAAGGCCACGCTCGCCTGGCGCATCGCGCGCTTTCTTCTGGCCCAGCCGGCTGTGGATGGCGGTCTGTTTGGCACGCCGCAGCCGCCTGCCGATATGGAGGTATCCCCCGATCATCCGGTGGCGCGGCGGTTGCTGGCCCTGTCCGAGCCGGGCCTGAAGCTGATCCGGCGCAGCCTGAACGAACAGGGGCGTATGCGGCAGGTGATTGCTGTCGAGGATGTCCGAGCCCTGCGCGACTTCTTTGGCCTGAGCGCTGTAGATGGTGGGCGGCGGGTGGTGATCGTCGATGCCGCGGACGAGATGAACCCGAACGCGGCCAATGCGCTTCTGAAGCTGTTGGAGGAGCCACCGAGCGACGCGGTTCTGCTGTTGATTGCGCATCAACCCTCGCGCCTGTTGCCCACAATCCGCTCGCGGTGCCGCGAATTGCGGCTTTCGGTTCTGGGCGCGCGGGATATGGGTCATGCGCTGACCCAGGCGATGGGGGAGGGCGCCGCCGATATTGACAGCCAGGCGCTGGCGGAGCTTTCGGGTGGGTCGGTCGGGGAGGCGATTCGCATTCTGGCCAATGACGGCATGGCGATATATGCGCAACTTCTGGCGGTGATGGATGGTCTGCCGGCCATGGATCGGCCGCGCCTGCGCGCGCTGGCTGACACAGTGGCCGGGCGCGGCGCAGAGGCGCGGTTCGACCTTCTGGTGCGCATGGTGGATATGGCGATGGCGCGGGTGGCGCGCACGGGCGCCAGCGGCCAACCGCTTCCAGAAGCTGCACCGGGTGAAGCCGCACTGATCGCGCGGCTGGCACCGGATGCCGCTTCCGCGCGTCGCTGGGCCGAACTCGCCGCCGATCTGGGGGCACGGGCACGGCAGGGGCGGGCGGTCAACCTTGACCCGGCCGCCCTGGTGCTCGATATGTTCCTGCGGATGGAAAACGTGGCCAGAACACTGGCCAGATGAGGCCCGGAAGGATGCGAGAATTGACCCCGCCGACGCTTGTAGACAGCCATACACACCTGGATTTTCCTGATTTCAACGGCGAACTGGATGCGGTGATCGAGCGTGCGCACGCGGCCGGGGTGACGCGCATGGTTTCCATCTGCACGCGTCTGCGCAACCTGCCGGGTATCCGCGCCATTGCCGAGGCGCATGAGGGTGTCTTTTTCAGCGTCGGCACGCATCCGATGAGCGTGGCTGAGGAGCCCATGGCCACGTTGGAGGAACTGCTGGCGCTGTCCAGACATCCGAAATGTGTGGGTATCGGCGAGTCCGGATTGGATTATCATTATACAGCTGAAAGCGCAGAGGTGCAGCGGCAATCGCTGGCTGTTCACATCGAGGCTGCTCGGCGCACCGGGTTGCCCCTGATCATCCATGCCCGCGATGCCGATGAGGATATGGCGCGTATCCTGTCGGATGCCTGGCGCGTGGAGGCTTTCACTTGCGTCATGCATTGCTATTCGTCGGGGCCAGAACTGGCGCAGGTAGCGCTGGATCTGGGGTTCTACCTCTCGGCCTCAGGGATTGCCGCCTTTCCCCGCTCGCAAACCTTGCGCGACATCTTCGCCTCCGCACCGGTCGAGCGGATCCTGGTGGAAACCGATGCGCCCTACCTCGCCCCGCCACCTTTTCGCGGCAGGCGCAATGAGCCAGCCTATACGGCCCATACCGCCCGTGCCATCGCGTCCCTTTGGGGGTTGAGCTATGAGGATTTCGCGCGCCAGACCAGCGCCAATTTCGACCGGCTGTTCACCCGCGCCGCTGCCTGGCGGAAGGCCGCGTGATGGCCCGGTTGCGTGCGACGATCCTTGGTTGCGGCTCTTCCGGCGGGGTACCGAGACTCGGCGGAGAATGGGGCGAATGCGATCCGAACAACCCGCGCAACCGGCGCAGGCGTTGCTCGCTTCTGCTGGAGCGCATCGGAGAGGCGGGTGTGACGCGGGTGCTGGTCGATACCTCGCCCGATTTGCGCGAACAACTGCTGGATGCCGGAGTGGGGGCACTGGACGCGGTGGTCTACACCCATAGCCACGCCGATCATGTACACGGGATCGACGATCTGCGGATGATCGTCTTTAATACCCGTAAGCGTCTGGCGGTCTGGGCCGACGGTCCGACTCAGGAGGCGCTGATGTCGCGTTTCGGCTATGCCTTCATGCAGCCCGCGGGCTCGCCCTATCCACCGATCCTTGATCTGTTTACCATTGATGGGCCATTCTCCATCGACGGCCCCGGCGGGCCGATTGCGCTGACCCCGTTTCCGGCCGATCACGGCTCGATGGACACGCTGGGCTTTCGGGTCGGTAACATGGCCTATCTGCCTGATGCGGTGCATATCCCCGACGAAAGCTGGCCCATGCTGGAGGGGTTGGAATGCTGGATTGTTGACGCCCTCCGCCGCCGCCCGCATCCGACCCATGCGCATCTTGAGATGACGCTGGGCTGGATTGACCGCGCCCGTCCCCGGCAGGCGGTGCTGACCAACATGCATGTCGATCTCGACTATGAAACGGTTCTGGCCGAAACGCCGGCGCATGTAACGCCGGCCCATGACGGTATGACGCTGGAGTTCGATCTGTGATCGGCCCGGGGGAGGCGCCGGCCGCCCCCATCGAGGGCTCGTCCGGCGCCGGGGAGCGTGCCGCTCCCCGAGCCGGATTCTAGGCCATGCAGGCGCTTGTCGATGTCATCTTGCCGGTTTTTCTCGTCGTTGCGGCCGGATACGGTGTGACCTGGCGTGGCTGGATGAATGAGGGCACGGTCGAAGGATTGATGAAGTTCTCTCAGAACTTCGCCATTCCCTGTCTGTTGTTTCTGGCTATCGCGCGGCTGGACCTGGGGCAGGAGTTTGACTGGCGGTTGCTGACGAGTTTCTACACTGGTGCGGTAACGGGATTTGTTCTGGGCCTGCTGGGTGCGCGTTTCCTGTTCGGCCGCGGCTGGGAGGACGCGATTGCGGTGGGATTCGTCTGCCTCTTTTCGAACTCGCTCTTGCTGGGGCTGCCGATTACCGAGCGCGCTTATGGCCCCGATGCGCTGGCAGCGAATTTCGCCATCATCGCGTTGCATTCGCCGTTCTGTTATCTGATCGGTATAACAGCGATGGAAGCGGTGCGGGCACGGGGGCAGGGGATCGGGGCGACGATGGGGCGGGTGGCGCTGGGTATGTTGCGCAATGCCCTGATCATCGGCATCGCCCTGGGCGCGCTGGTCAATCTGGGCGGACTGCCGCTTCCGGCAGCGGCAGAGCAAGCGCTGGAGTTGATCGCGCGGGCGGGTTTGCCTGCTGCGCTTTTTGGCCTGGGTGGCGTGCTTTATCGCTATCGGCCCGAAGGCGACGTGCGGCTGATCCTCTATGCCTGCGGGATCTCGCTGGTGGTGCATCCGGCCATCGTCTGGGGGATGGGACGCGGGCTGGCGCTGAATGAGGCTCAGTTCCGCTCAGCGGTGGTGACGGCGGCAATGGCACCGGGTGTGAACGCCTATTTATTCGCCAATATGTATGGTCGTGCGCGCCGCGTCGCGGCGTCGAGTGTGCTGATTGGGACTGCAGCCTGCGCCCTCACTGCCTGGTTCTGGATGACGGCGCTGGGTTGAGGGCGGGCAGGGGGCTTTGCGCCCCCTCGGCGCAGTGCGCCTCACCCCCGCAGGATATTTGTGAACAGATGAAAGCCCGGCGTCAGCTTCGTGCAGGCACACGGGTAATGCGCGCGCCCAATGCGTTGAGCCGTTCGTCGATACGCTCATAGCCGCGTTCGATCTGCTGGGCGTTGTTGATCGTGCTGGTGCCTTCGGCGCACATCGCGGCGATCAGCATGGCCATGCCGGCGCGGATATCGGGACTTTCCAGCCGCGCACCGCGCAATTTCGATGGCCCTGCGACGATGGCGCGATGCGGGTCGCACAGCACGATGCGCGCGCCCATGGCGATCAGTTTGTCGACAAAGAACATACGGCTTTCGAACATCTTCTCGAACATCAGCACGACGCCATTGCATTGTGTCGCCGTGACGATGGCAATGGACATCGTATCGGCGGGAAAGGCGGGCCAGGGCTGATCTTCGATCTTGGGGATATGCCCGCCAAAATCGGCCTGGATGCACAGGGCCTGTTCGGCGGGAACGATCAGGTTGTCTCCCTCGATCCGGCAGGTGATGCCGAGGCGCTCGAAGTTCATCAGGGTCGAGCGCAAGTGCTCGGTCCCGGCGTTGCGGATGGTCAGCGCCGAGCGGGTGACGGCGGCGAGCCCGATCAGCGAACCCACCTCGATGTGGTCGGGGCCGATGCGATGCGTGCAGCCGCCCAGGGGCTGACCGCCATGGATGGTCATGGTGTTGGTGCCGACGCCATCAATCCTGGCCCCCATCGACGTCAGGAAGCGCGCAAGATCCTGAACATGCGGTTCCGAGGCGCAATTGCGCAGGGTCGTCGTGCCCTTGGCGCAGACAGCGGCACAAAGGGCGTTTTCGGTTGCTGTCACCGAAGGCTCGTCAAGAAACACATCGGCACCGCGCAGTGACGGAGCACGGAAATGATAGGCGGTATTCACCTCGATTGTCGCGCCCAGTTGCTGAAGGGCCAGGAAATGCGTATCCACCCGCCGCCGGCCGATCACGTCGCCGCCGGGCGGTGGCAAGGTCACCTCGCCGCAGCGCGCCAGCATTGGTCCGGCAAGCAGGATGGAGGCGCGGATGCGGGCGCAAAGATCGGGGTCCAGATCGGCCGGGCGCAGGTCGCGTGCGATGATCTCCAGCGTGTTGCGCCCCAGCCACCGCGCTTCGGCGCCGACAGACTGGATCAGTTCGACTAGCGCTTCGATATCGCGGATGCGTGGGACATTATGCAGTTCAACCCGTTGGTCGGTCAGCAGGGCGGCGGCAACAATAGGGAGTGCGGCATTCTTGTTGCCGCTTGGTTCGATTTCACCCTGAAGCCGGTGCCCGCCCTCGACGATATACTGAACCCGCTCTGTCGGTTGCGCCTGTGCCATGTTTGCTCCGGAGTATTGGCTTTTTGTTCTGACTAGCAAATCCTTGCCCGCTGCGGAACCGCAAAACAGGCAACGCGGGCAAGCACCTGGCGCTGTGGTGAGACGCTCCAATGCAGTTCGGTCTGATAGCACGAGGGAATGCACGTGACGGGGCCACGATGTGACGGGCTGGAAAGTCCGAGCAACCCTCTGCGCGTCGTCCATCAGACGCCGACGCCCGGCCCTTCGCAGATCAGCGGCTTGTTGCTGCGTTCGACCTCATACAGCTCGGTTCCTGGCCCGTCGGGCCCTTCGAAGACAGCGCGCAGGCCGGTTTCGCTCTGATAGAAACTCCAGCATTGCTCGACCGGGTTGGCATCATAGACAAAGCAGATCATGCCCTCGCGCTCGTACCAGATTCCTTCCTGGCATGTGTCGCCAAGGAAGGCCCAGAGCACTCGGCGCCCCGGCAGGTATTGCTCTACCCCATAAGGCACCCCTTCGGCGCTGAAACTGAGTGTGCGCCCAATGGTGTAACGTTCGAAACTCTCGGCGTCGAGCTGCTCTTCGGCGGCAAGGGGGAGGGCGGCGAGGCAGGCCAGCGCAATCAGGCAGGTTTTGGCGGCGGGCAGCAGGGACAGACGCATGAGGCTCTCCGGTTGAATTCCAGCCACATTGCCAGAGCACGTGAGCCATTGCCAGCGCGCGACATAACCGTTCACGCGGATGCTATCGTGCGCGACATTTGTGCCGATTGCACCGCTGCAACGCGCGGGTCCATTACTTTGCGCCACCATGGGGGCACCAACGCCACGAGCGCCATGGCAGGCAAGGGAGCGGGAAGCATCGGTGCGCCCTCCGGCAGGCGCAGCTGTGGATATGGCCGCGCGGGATGGGCGTGGTGGTCAGAATGGCGCGGCGCATTCAGCATCATCGCCGAACTGAACCATTGCCCGCCGTTCCAGCTATGCGCGGCATCCACCGGCTCCAGCCGCCCGTCGGCGCGGTGCCGCCGCCTGAGTCCGTAATGTTGCACATAATCCGACATCAGGATCTGTGATTGCGCATGCAACGCCAGCCCCAGATAGATCGCCAATCCCTGCCAGCCCAATGTGGCAAGCGCCAGCCCCATGAAGGCCAGCGCACCGCCCAAATGCGCAAGGTAAGGGTTCAGCCGCCGTTGGCCGCGCGCCTGGCGCGCCAGAAGCGCGCGCTCGGCCGCCAGCCCGGCGCGGAACGATCCGATCCAGGCGCGTGGCAGGAAGCCGTAATAGGATTGGCCGCGCCTTGGTGAATTGGGATCGGCAGGGCTGGCCACATGCGGGTGATGCACAAGCCGGTGCGACGAGGCATGGTGGCCAAAGAGGATGGCCACGAACATCCACCGGCCCAGTTGATAAAGCACCCGGCTGCGTCGATGAATCAACTCATGTGCCGCCGCATTACCGATCTGGCCCAGCCACAGGCCGAATGCGGCGAAACCCGCCAGCCATTGGGCGCCACTCAACTGCGCCGTCAGTGCCCAGACCCCCAGCGGCAACAGCACCAGTTGTGACAGGCCCAGTGCCACCAGAAGCCCGTCGCCCGCCGGAAACTCTTCGCCTTCGCCGGGCACGATGGTCACCAGGAGGTCCATCAGGAAGGCAAAGAGGGTTATATAGATCAGCCCGGCCAGCAGCCAGCCGCCACCATGGAACGCGCCCAGTGCAAGCAGCAGCGCCGGGGTCAACGATGCGAGGGCGAAAACTGTAATTGGCATCCGGGTTCCGGTCCTGGTTGGTGTGTCATACCGGGCGATCCATAGCACAGCCCGTGCGGCGGTGCACCGGGACAAGATGCAGCGTCAGGCTTTCGCCCCTTCCATCATCGGCGCCCATGAGGTAGCACTTCCGCGTTAACAAAGTCCTGCCCGGATTGGGAAAGCCTGCGATGTCGTTCTTCAAGAAACTCAAGGAGCGGATGTTCCGTTCGTCATCCAAGCTTGACGAGGGGTTGGACGCCCTCATCGCTGCGGACAGTGCCGAAGATCAGCCTTCCGCGCCCGAACCGGCCGCCGATCTGGCGCGCCCTGGCCTTCTGGGGCGGTTGATCGGACGACCGGATGCGCCGCGCCGGGTTCTGGATGACGCCATGCTCGAAGAGCTGGAAGATCTGTTGATCCAGGCCGATATGGGCGTCGAAACCGCGCTCAAGGTTACTGCCAACATTGCCGAGGGGCGGCTGGGAAAGAAGCTGTCAAGCGACGAGATCAAGGACGCTCTCGCTACCGAGATCGCCCGCATCATGGCGCCGGTCGCACGGCCCATGCCGCTTTACGCCAAGCGTCCGCAGGTGGTGCTTGTGGTGGGGGTCAACGGCGCGGGAAAGACAACAACCATCGGGAAGCTGGCCTCGCAGTTCCGTGCCGCAGGAAAAACGGTGATCATCGCGGCGGGCGATACGTTTCGCGCGGCGGCGGTGGAGCAGTTGCAGATCTGGGGCGAACGCGCAGGCGTACCGGTGATGACTGCGCCCGAGGGTTCGGACCCGGCATCGCTGGCGTTTGATGCGCTGACCCGCGCGCAGTCCGAGGGCGCGGATCTGTTGATGATTGATACCGCCGGCCGGTTGCAGAACCGCGCCGATCTTATGGAGGAATTGTCCAAGATCGTGCGCGTGATCCGCAAGAAAGACCCCGAAGCGCCGCATAACACCCTGCTGGTGCTCGATGCGACCACCGGGCAGAATGCGCTGAAACAGGTCGAAATCTTCCGCGCGATGGCCGATGTGACCGGGCTGGTGATGACAAAGCTGGACGGCACCGCGCGCGGGGGTGTTCTGGTGGCGCTGGCTGATCGCTTTGGCCTGCCGATCCACGCTATCGGCGTGGGCGAGCAGATCGATGACCTGCAACCTTTTGAGCCCGAGGAATTCGCAGCGGCTCTGGTCGGGGCCGGAGATGCTGCCTGACTTTGATCAGACCGCATCGTCTGTATTCCTGCCGAACGGTTGTCCGCCTTCTTCGCTCTCGATGCCGTTTTCAGATCTGTGCGACACGCGTCTTAACACCCACAGAACCGGCAGCTCAATACGCGTGGCCATCAGGGCCAATGCCAGCGCGCCGATCCCGCAGGCAAGGCCAAAAGCCCCCGCCAGTCACATACCCGCCTCAGTCGTCAGCCCGACCACCCGGGCCACGGCCATGATGATCGACCCCGCCTCCAGAAAGGCCACGCCTGATATTACGGCCACTATAAGGCACAAGGGATCGGTGACTTCACCGTCGGACCGGTCCAGGCGTTCGAATCTCAGAAGCGCAAAAAGGCAGGATGCGAGCGTGATCAGCAGATGTGTGGGCAGACCAGCGGTGCGCGCATGTAGCGCACACTCATACCAGATTACCGCGTCCCGACACCCCGAGAATGACCTGTTTGTACAGCGTGCCAACGCATCGCGCTGCTTCGGGAGGCTGCGATGAGCAGTTGGCTGGCGGGGCTTGAAGGAACACCAGCGGGTCAGTCGGTAGCGCTGGCGCTGGCATTGGCAGCGGCGGTGTTGCACGCGGTGTTCGGGGCGCTGCAGAAAGGGCGGTTCGACCCATGGGTCTCGCGCGCGGCGATCGATCTATGGGCCTTTTCGTTGATGCTTCCCGTGGCGCTTTTCGTGGTGCCCTGGCCCGAGCCGCATATGTGGCCGATCTTTGCAGGAGTCTTCGTGATTCACGCAGGCTACAAGGTGCTGCAGGCCATGGCTTACAGCCGCGGAGCCTATACTGTGGTCTATCCGGTGGTGCGCGGCACAGGGCCGCTGTTTGCGGTGATCGGAGCGGGGCTTGTGTTCGGCGAAAGCTTCAACCTGGGACAATGGCTGGGGGTGGCGGTGCTTCTAAGCGGTATCTACGGCCTCGCGCTTTACAACCTGCGCAATATTACCGTTGACCGCGAAACACTGGTGCCCGCACTGGCGCTGGCGGTGCTGACCGGGGCTTTTGTCGCGCTGTACACGACCTTTGATGCTTACGGCATCCGTGCCACTGCCGATCCGTTTACCTTTCTGGCCTGGTTCTTCGTTATAGACGGGCTGTTCATTCCCTTCATGGCGCGCAACCGGCTGAAGCTGGTGCCTGCAGACGACTGGCGGTGGCTGGCCCAGCGCGGCTTGCTGGGTGCGATCATTGCTTTCGGCAGTTTCGGCGGTATCATGTTGGCAACGCGGCTGGGTCAGGTTGGCCAGGCGGCTGTGCTGCGCGAAACATCAACCGTTTTTGCGGCGCTGATCGGTTGGCTGATGCTGGGCGAGCAGACCGGTCCGCGGCGGGTTGTTCTGATGGGCCTGATTGCAGCCGGCGCGGTGGTTGTGCAACTGGCAGCCTGAACCCTGGTGCCTTGAAAGCCAAAAGAAAAGGGGCGTTGCCCCCTCTGGGCCTTCGGCCCATTCACCCCCGCGTATTTCCGGCAAGATGAAAGGGCGCGCGGCGCTCTTCATTTCACCTGTTCAGAAATATCCCGGGGGAGTCCGTTCTGCGCAGCAGAACGGGCGGGGGCAGCGCCCCCTTTCTAAATAAAAAGGCTTCTGCGCTAGCGGGCAATCAGATCAAAGGAATAGCGCGCGCCGAGAAGGCGCGCGCTTTCGGAGGCCGTTATACAGTCTTCAGCGCCCGGTGATCAGGCCCATGCTCTCCAGCGTCAGCAGCACCTGATGGGCGCAGTGATCGACATCCACATCCTGGGTGTCGACGCGCAGTTCGGGTTTTTCCGGGGCTTCATAGGGGTCGGAAATGCCGGTGAATTCCTTGATCTTTCCCTCGCGTGCCAGTTTGTAGAGCCCCTTGCGGTCGCGCCGTTCGCATTCTTCAGCGCTGGTCGCTACATGCACTTCGATGAAGGCGCCGTACTGCTCGATCATCTCGCGCACGATGCGCCGTGTCGCGTTGTAGGGCGCGATGGGTGCGCAGATGGCGATTCCGCCGTTCTTGGTGATCTCGCTCGCGACATAGCCGATGCGCTTGATGTTCAGATCGCGATGTTCCTTGGAGAAGCCCAGTTCGGACGACAGGTGTTTGCGCACCACGTCGCCGTCGAGCACGGTCACGGGTCGTCCGCCCATTTCCATCAGTTTGACCATCAGCGCATTGGCGATCGTCGATTTGCCCGAGCCCGAGAGACCGGTGAAGAAAACGGTGAATCCCTGTTGCGACCGCGGTGGCGAGGTGCGGCGCAGTTCTGCTACCACTTCGGGGAACGAGAACCACTCGGGGATCTCCAGCCCTTCGCGCAACCGGCGGCGAAGTTCGGTGCCCGAGATATCCAGCACGGTGGCGCCTTCGGGCACTTCATTGGCCGGGTAATACTGAGCCTTTTCCTGCACATAAACCATGTGTTTGAAGTCAACCATGGTCACGCCGATATCCGCTTCGTGTTGTTTGAACAGCTCTTGTGCGGCGTAGGGGTCGTAGAAGTCCTTGCCCTGGCTGTTCTTGCCCGGCCCGGCGTGATCGCGTCCGACGATCATATGCGTGCAGCCGTGGTTGCGGCGGATGATTCCGTGCCACACAGCTTCGCGCGGGCCGCCCATGCGCATGGCAAGGTTCAGCAAGCTCATGGTCGTGGTGGCGGCCGGGTACTTGTCCAGTACTGCCTCGTAGCAACGCACGCGGGTGAAATGGTCCACATCGCCCGGCTTGGTCATGCCCACGACCGGGTGGATCAGCAAGTTGGCCTGCACCTCGCGCGCGGCGCGGAAGGTCAGTTCCTGATGCGCGCGGTGCAGCGGGTTGCGGGTTTGAAAGGCGACAACCTTGGACCAGCCCAGCTTGCGAAACCGCGCGCGCAACTCGTTCGGCGTGTCGCGGCGGGCCTTGAAATCATAATGCACGGGTGCCTGGATGCCGATGATCGGTCCGCCCAGATAGACCGGACCCGCGACATTGTGCAGGTAATGCACCGCCGGATGCGCCAGATCGTCGGCCCCATAAACATTCGCGGCTTCAACCGACTTGTTCGGCTGCCATTTGTCGGTGACCGAGAGGATCGCCAGGATCACCCCTTCCTGATCACGCAGCGCGATGTCCTGCCCCGGCGCAATCCCTTCGGCGAATTTTTCGGACACATCCAGCGTCACCGGCATCGGCCAGAGCGATCCGTCACGCAGGCGCATGGTTTCCACGACACTGTCGTAATCGGCCTTGCCGAGAAAACCCTTGAGCGGCGAGAAACCGCCGTTCATCAGCAGTTCGAGGTCACAGACCTGGCGCGGGGTCAGATCCCAGGAAGGCAGGGTGGCGGCCTCAACTTTCAATTTCTGAGCGGAATCGGGGGAGACATAAAGCTCTGCAATCGGAGCGTGATTCAAATGGGTCATCAGACCGTCCTTCGTACGTTACAGGACTGGGGGGAGGGGTCGGCATGGGAGTGCGAGTATTTTGCGCGATAGTCAACCCGGATTGAGCAAGCTTTTAGGCTCATTTCCCGGTGATATCGGTGGAAAATGACGCGGTTCATGCTTGTCACGGCGGCATTGGCGGGGCAAGTGAGGTCAAAGAGTCAGGAGGCCACATGACCCTGCCGCATGATCCGCCGCCCACAGGCACCGAGCGTGACACCGCCCCGCGGGTTGGCACCGGGCCTGCTGTGGTCGTCGCACCGCAACCGCCGGTCTGGCTGAGGCAGGCGCTGGAGTTTGGCCCGCTGGTGGTGTTTCTCGCTGTCTATTTCTGGATGCGCGACACGGTGATCCCACTCGGCGGGCGCGAATATGCCGGGTTCATCGTGGCGATCGTGGTTTTCACACCGCTGCAACTGGTCTCGGCGCTGGTGCTGAAGCGTCTGACCGGGAAGTTGTCGCGGATGCAGGTGGCAACGCTGGTGCTGGTGGTGGTGCTGGGTGGCATTACGGTGGCATTGAATGACGAGCGGTTCTTCAAGATGAAAAGCACGTTTGTGTTTGGCTTGTTCAGCCTGCTTCTGTGGATCGGTCTGTGGCGTGGTCAGTCATGGCTGGCCTATGTGCTGGAGGGCGCGCTGCCGATCAGTCAGGAGGGTTGGATGATCCTGACGCGGCGAATGGCCTGGTTCTTTCTGGCCTTCGCTGCCGCCAATGAGCTGATCTGGCGTAATTTCTCGACCGATGTCTATGTGATCTGGGATACCTTTGGCCAGATGGGGGTGATGTTTGCCTTCCTGCTGAGCAATTTCAAGCTGATCGAGGCCTATTGGCAGGAGCCGGACGAGGGCTGAGACAGAAGGAGGGGGGCGTTGCCCCCCTCTTGGCCGTTCGGCCAATTCACCCCCCAGCGTATTTCCGGCAAGATGAAAAGGCGACCACTGGCACTGGTGCCAACTGCCCGTCGCATCAGTGTTCTGATTTCACACCAAAAAGAACTTCCTGCGCCTTGCGGTCCATTTTCGGGCTGTTGCGAAACTCTGCGCCCACCGCCTTGCCTTTCTCGAAGGCCGGGCGCGCGGCGAGTTCGTCGAGCCAGCGTTTCAGGTTCGGCTTGTCGTCAAGGCTTTGTTCCTGGCGTTCCCAGAGGATGGCCCAGGGCCAGATCGCGATATCGGCAATCGACAGAGATGCGCCAGCCGCGTAGCGGTTATCGGCAAGCTGGCGGTCAAGCACGCCATAAAGCCGCGCCACCTCGTTGCGGTAGCGATTCTGCGCGTAAGGAAGCACCTGCGGCGGGTCCATGTCCGGGGCGTAGGTGAGGAAGTGATGCGCCTGACCGGCCATTGGGCCGAGGCCGCCCATCTGCCACATCAGCCACTGCTCTACCACCGCCTGTTCGCGTGGGTTTGCGCCGCCGAACTGCCCGGTCTTGCGCGCCAGATACTGCAGGATTGCACCCGATTCAAAGATCGAGATCGGCGCACCATCGGGGCCGTCGCGATCCATGATGGCGGGCATGCGGTTATTCGGTGCTATCTTGAGGAAATTGGGGTGGAACTGCTCGCCCGTGCCGATGTTCACCGGTTGGATTCTATAGGGCAGGCCCATTTCCTCCAGCGCGATGGTGATTTTCCAGCCGTTCGGCGTGGGCCAGTAGTAAAGGTCGATTTCCTGCGCCATGTGGTATTCCTGAAGCTTTCCATGAATGCATTACCCGCGCAAACTGTGTCTGTTGCTGATCAAAGGCAAGGGTGGCAGAGAAGGAAGTGCGGGGAGGCAGGAAGAACCGGGTGTCGCCAGGCGCGTGCGGGTCTGGTCGTTATTGCCTAGAATGACCAGCGCGTGTTGAAGAACTCTGCGTCGCACACGACCGGGAAGGCCAGTAAGGCCCGGGCCCGGAAGGTGAAATCCACGCCGGCCTGCAAGAGCACCCGGCCCGTCGCAGCGTCAAAGGAGGGGCGGGCAGCGGCGCTAAAGCACCAGTTCATAAAGGCGCAGCATCTCGCCCGCCGTTTCGGTGGTTTCAGGGTGCGGCAGACCGCGTGCACGCAACTCGGCCTCGGCGAGAAGCGCGTAATCGACCAGCGCGCGGGCAATGCTCAGGTCATCCTGCCCGATCTGGACACGAAAGACAGCGTGGATGCGGGCGAATGTCAGATAGAGCCTGTCCGGTGGCATGGCGCGCAGCGCGGCCTCGACCTCGGCGCGGTGGCCTTGCTCAAGCTGGAGCGTCTCGTCAAGCGCTGCATGGGCAACGATGTCGGCACCAGCCGTTTGCGCCGGGGCATCCGAAGGCGCGACGAGAAAACAAACGCCAAGCGCCAGCGCGCTCAGAAGTGCCACCTGTCCGGCGGCAAAAGGGGACTTCGCAGGCATCGGTCAGAAGCTCCGTTGATTGGGTCGCGCCGATGAAGGGAAGTATGCGTGCGAATTCGGGCGATTCCTTGGCCGGTTCGGCACGATTTCACGATGGATTGTGACTTGCTTACCTGCCTGGGTGCAGATTTTCCTGCTGTCGCGGGCGGCGGATTGACGCGCGCCCCAATCTTGGCGTAAGGCGCACTCAGACGTGGTGATTTGTGCCGGCTTGCGGACCACGGGAAAAAAATCCGCTAAAGAGGCGCGGCCCCTGTCGAACCTGAACAGGGGCGCTCCTGCCGGTGTCAGTCAGCGCGGCCTGGCCGCAGGAGAAGTGTCATGACACAAGACGCAGCACGAATCGGGGCGGCAGGCTGGAAGCCCCGCACCAAAGCCGTTCACACTGGCGCGCGGCGCAGCCAGTATGGCGAGATGGCCGAAGCGATCTATCTGACGCAGGGTTTCGTTTATCCCAGCGCCGAGGCTGCCGAGGCACGGTTCATCAAGGCCGGCGAAGACGAGTTCATTTATGCGCGCTACGGCAACCCCACGGTCGCCGCATTCGAGGACCGGATCGCCGTGCTGGAAGGCACAGAAGATGCTTTCGCCACCGCAAGCGGCATGGCGGCGGTTTCGGGCGCGCTGACCTCGTTGCTGAGGGCGGGGGACCATGTGGTTTCTGCGCGCGCGCTGTTTGGTTCTTGCCTCTATGTGCTGGAAGAGGTGCTGGCGCGGTTCGGGGTCGAGGTCAGTTTCGTCGATGGCACCGACCTGGACGCCTGGCGCGCGGCCATCCGCCCCGGCACCAAGGCGGTGTTTCTGGAAAGCGTATCGAACCCGACGCTTGAGGTGATCGACCTGCGCGCGGTGGCTGGAATGGCGCATGAAGCCGGGGCGCTGGTGCTGGTGGACAATGTCTTTGCCACGCCGGTTTTCAGCCGCGCGGTTGAACTGGGCGCCGATGTGGTGGTCTATTCTGCGACCAAGCATATAGACGGGCAAGGGCGGTGCCTGGGCGGGGTGGTCTGCGGCACGCGCGATTTCATCCGCGGCACGCTTGAGCCCTATATGAAACATACCGGCGGCGCGATGAGCCCGTTCAACGCCTGGGTGCTGCTGAACGGGATCACCACAATGGACCTGAGGGTGCGCGCGCAGGCGGCGACCGCACAGCGGTTGGCCGAAGCACTGGAAGGGCATGGGGCGTTGTCGCGCGTGATGTATCCCGGCCTTGCCAGCCATCCGCAGCACGCGCTGGCCATGGCGCAGGGGGGCAGCGGCGGCACGGTCATTTCGTTTGACATCAAGGGTGGGAAAGAGGCGGCGTTCCGCTTTCTGAACGCATTGGAAGTCGTGTTGATCTCCAACAATCTGGGTGATGCGCGCACGATTGCCACGCACCCGGCCACAACCACCCACCAGCGCTTGCCCGAGGAGCAGAAAAGGCTTCTCGGCATTACGCCGGGATTGATCCGGCTGAGCGTGGGTCTTGAAGATGTCGATGACCTTCTGGCCGATCTTTCTGCGGCGCTTGGCGTCAGTAAAGGGTGATCCAGCGCACGCGACTGCGCGTAGAACCTTTGAAAGCGCGGGCAAAGTGATTACCTTGGGGGCAATCCTGTTCGTGGGGGGCCTTTTTTCAGGGCACCGCGCTGCTGATCGGAGGGCGCAAGATGAACATTCACATGCCGGTCACAGACCGCGAACCCAGCCGGGCCGAGGCCGAAGGAGCGCTTGCAGTTCTGCGGGCATGGGCCGGGCGCGCATCGGATACCGAGATTGCGGATCTGGAGCCTGCGCTTTCGCGTCTGGTGCCCGGACAGTCAGACAGCACCTATCCGGTTCTGAAGCGCGACTATCCGGCCGATTTTGTGCCCGACACCGCCTATCGCCGCACCATGCCAGACCTGCAGAACGGTCCGGCCAGCCTGATCCGGGGCGCGCGTCAGGAGATTCAGCATGTCGGTATTTCCAACTTCCACCTTCCAATCCGGTTTCGAACGCGGGAATCCGATGGCTCGGGAGCGGGTGATGTGACGCTGCAAACCAGTGTGACCGGCACTGTCAGTCTTGATGCCGACAAGAAGGGCATCAACATGAGTCGGATCATGCGCAGCTTCTACCAGCATGCCGAAAAGCGTTTCAGCCTGAGTGTGATCGAGGCCGCGCTTGATGATTACAAGGCCGATCTGGAGAGCTTCGATGCGCGTATCCAGATGCGGTTCTCGTTTCCGATGAAGGTGGACAGCCTGCGCTCGGGGCTGTGGGGCTGGCAGTATTACGACATCGCGCTGGAGTTGGTGGATCAGGGCGGGGCGCGGCGGCGGTTCATGCATCTGGATTACGTGTATTCCTCCACCTGCCCCTGCTCGCTGGAACTGAGCGAACACGCCCGCTACGGGCGCGGCCAGCTGGCAACCCCACATTCGCAACGCTCGGTTGCGCGGCTGTCGGTCGAGGTGTTGCCGGGCGCGGTCTTGTGGTTCGAGGATCTGATAGAAATATGCCGCGCTGCCGTGCCAACCGAGACACAGGTCATGGTCAAGCGCGAGGATGAACAGGCGTTTGCCGAACTCAACGCCGCGAATCCGATCTTCGTGGAAGACGCCGCGCGGCTGTTCTGTGAGGGGCTGAAGGCGGATGCGCGGATCGGTGATTTCCGGGTCATCGCCAGCCATCAGGAAAGCCTTCACAGCCATGACGCCGTGAGCCTGTTGACCGAGGGGCCGACCTTCGTTGCGGACAGTCTGGACCCCAGGTTGTTTGCCAGCCTGATCCACGTGGGCTAAGGCGCTTTTCGTCGTCACTGAAGGGGCTTAAGGTGGTGCGGTCGTTCCTTGGGAAAGCCGCACCGTGACTGAGCCGCAGACCGCCATTCTGACCGTTACGCTGAACCCGGCGCTGGACCTGTCCGCCGACGCGCCTCAGGTCAAGGCGGGGCCAAAGCTGCGCCTGTCCGCACCTGTCATCGAACCCGGTGGCGGGGGGATCAATGTTGCCCGGGCAATAGCGATCCTGGGCGGTCAGGCGCGGGTGCTGGCGGCGTTGGGCGGGACGACGGGCGCGCGGATCGCGGCGCTGATCGAGGGGGCGGGGCTGCAGCTCTTGCCCTTCGCCTTGCCCGACGAAACCCGGCAGAGCCTGTCGGTGATCGACCGCGAGGACGGCCGCCAATACCGTTTCATCATGCCCGGCCCGCAGTGGGATGCCCGCCTGAGCAATGACATGCTGTCCCGCATTGCCGAGGGTGCTGCACCGGGAGGCTGGGTGGTGCTGAGTGGTAGCCAGCCTCCGGGCGTTTCCGATGATTTCGCTGCCCGATTGGCCGAACGGCTGGCGGGAAGCGAGGCGCGGCTGGTGGTTGATACCTCGGGCACGGCATTGGCGCATCTGATCGCGGGCGGCGCAGGTGCTGCGCCCTGGTGCCTGCGCATGGACCAGGCCGAGGCCGAAGAGGCCGCAGGCCGCCCGCTTCCCGACGTCGCCGAGAGCCTGGCCTTTGCCGAAGAGCTGGTGGCGCGCGGTGTCGCAAAGGTGGTGGTGCTGGCGCGCGGCAGCGATGGTTCGGTCTTGGCGGGCGAGGGCGTCCGGCTGCATTGCCGCCCGCCCACGGTGCCGGTGAACAGCAAGACCGGCGCGGGCGACAGCTTTACCGGCGCTTTCGTGCTGGCGCTGGCGCAGGGCGCCGATCTGGCCGAAGCCCTGCGCCATGGCACCGCAGCGGCTGCTGCGGCAGTGATGACCGGTGCCAGCCAATTGTGTCGGCGCGTTGATGCCGAACGGCTGCTGCCCGATTGCGTCGTTGTCCACGCGTGAACCGTCGCTTGACAGTGCCCCGCGCCCCCGCCAAGGCTTTTCTCCATGCCTGATTTCCGCCCTGTCGTTCACATCCTTGGCCTGCTGCTTGTCGTTCTTGGGCTGACAATGCTGATGCCGGTTGTCGTTGATCTGGCGCTGGGCGAGGAAAGCTGGCGTCTGTTCCTTTCTGCGGCTTTCATCACCTCGCTCTCGGGCGTGACCATGGCACTGGCCACGGCCAACAGCCTTGGCTCTTCGCTGACCCTGCGGCAGTCGTTTCTTCTGACCACGCTGACCTGGGTTGTGCTGCCCGCCTATGGCGCGCTGCCCTTGTGGCTGGGCGGCGAAGCGCTGAACCTGACCGATGCGATGTTTGAATCGATGTCCGGTATGACGACCACAGGCACCACGGTTATTGTGGGGCTGGACGACAAATCGGCGGGGATCTTGCTGTGGCGGTCCATCCTGCAATGGCTGGGCGGGCTGGGTATCATCATCGTGGCGTTGATCTTTCTGCCGGTTATGAAGGTCGGCGGCATGCAGCATTTCCGTTCGGAAGGGTTTGACACCATGGGCAAGGTCTTGCCGCGCGCGACGGACATTTCCCTCATGCTGGTCCAGATCTATGTGGGCCTGACGATAGTCGCGGCGATCATCTATGCCGTGGTGGGGATGGGGCCGTTCGATGCCATCAACCATGCGCTGACCACGATCGCCACGGGCGGTTATTCCACGTCGGATGCCTCGATGGCGAAGTTCACGCCGGCGGCGCAATATGCCGCCACGATGCTGATGTGGCTCGCCGGATTGCCCTTCATCCGATACGTTCAGGCGATCAACGGCTCGGTGCGACCGCTGTTTCAGGATGTGCAGGTGCGCGCCTATCTGCGATGGACGCTTTATGCGATCGGTCTGATTGCCCTCTACCGGCTGTGGAACGGTGAACGCGGGATTGAACTGGTGTTGCGCGAAAGCGCGTTCAACACAGTCTCGCTGTTTTCCGGCACCGGCTATGGCACGGCGGATGTTTCGGCCTGGGGCGGATTCCCGTTGCTGGTTGTGATCGTGGTGGGCTTCATCGGTGCCTGCACGGCGTCTACCGGTTGCGCGATCAAGGTGTTCCGTTTCCTTGTGCTGTTCGAAGCGATCAAGTCGCAGCTGCGTCAGCTGGTCCACCCCAACCGCGTTGCGCTGGTCCAGATCGGCGGGCGGCGGGTGGATTCCGAGGTCATCTCCTCGGTCATCGTTATGTTCACGGCATTCATTCTGGGTTTTGGTGTGCTGACGGTCCTGTTGTCGCTGAGCGGACTCGAAATGCGCACCGCCATCACCGCCGCATGGACATCGATCTGCAATATCGGCCCGGTTTTTGGCCACGGAGTCGGTGAAAGCGGTGCGGTGGATCAGTTCTCGGATCCGGTGAAATGGCTGATGATTGCAGGCATGCTTCTGGGGCGGCTGGAGATGGTTGCGGTTCTGGTGCTGTTCCTGCCCCGGTTCTGGCGGACCTGAGGCGATTTTCGCAGTTTCCGGGTCATTTCCATGCGGGGAGGAGGGCAGGGTGGAGCGCTGCCGAAAAAGGAAACGCGCGCCCTTGATGGGCGCGCGCGGTTCCTTGCCGATGGTTCGTCCCTGTTTCTGGCCCGCTCCGTGTCAGTTCCAGCAGGATACCAGCACCGTCAGATCGGCCGATACGCGGGTCAGGATCTCGGCGGGCATCGAGGCGTTTTCGCGGCTCAGCGTACCACGTAGCCCGGCCTCGTCCAGCGCAGCCATGATGGTGCTGCTGTCTACGGCGAAGTGGACGTCGTCCGGCAGCACCCGGTCGTCCTGCTCGATGCGCGGAAGCAACATGCCCATGACAGCACCGTTGGCATCAAACACCGGCCCGCCCGAGTCGCCTGGCTGAACCCGGATCGACAGGCGACGCAATGTGGCCTCTCCGTTCAGCCCCTGCATGTCCGACAACCGTCCGAAGGTCAGGATCGGGCGAGTCAACGTGTCCTGATAGGAAAAGCCCGACACGCGGATATCTGAATCCAGCTGCGGCTCATGCGCGGCGAACTGGGCGAATGCCAGCGGCACCAGCGGCGCGCGCGGGTTCAGCACGGCAATGCCGTTTTCGGAGTCCAGAAGTCGCAGATCTGCGGTATAGGCCTCGTCGATCGTCACCCGCCCGCAGCCGTCGACCGCCTCGGCGGTGGTGACCACGGTGCCGACGGTATCGACAAAGAACCCCGAACGCGACCGCACCGGGCGGCGCACCTCCAGCCCGGCCATCAGGTCGCGCTGTGACACGCTTGAGGCAGAGGTTCCGGCATTGCTTTCCAGAACGCCCCCAATGGCGCGAAACGAGGCTTCAATCGTTCCCAGAACACGCGCGGCGTCGTCATCGGTGCGCGGTTCCCACAACAGGACATAGCCCTTGATCGCACCGCCTTGAAGCTGCGCGACGGCATGTGCCCGTGCATTGTCCGACTGGCCGGTGATCAGAAAGCTGTTGTTGCGCCGCTCGCGCTCGCCCTCAAGGGGAATGACCTCTAGCGTCTGCATGATTTCGTAAAGCCCAAAGAGCGTCGATTGTGAACCTTCCTGGCTGATCAGCAAAAGGCGCATGCCACTGTCGCCCACGGCGTTGAAATGGACAAAGGGGCTTTCATAGCGGTCGAATGCCACCAGGCCGCGCGGCAGCGTCATCTCGATACCCGCACGATCATCGCGCCAGGGGCCGAAGTCGAACCGGGCCAGCGCAGCGTCGTAGCTGCTCAGCAGTGCAGCGCGCTGGCGAGTGGTCAGAAAGCCGGTGGCGTCATAGCCCTGCGCCGCCTGCCAGGCGCCGATCGCGTTACGAGTGCCGGGGCCAAACGCCGCATCGATAGCCTGCGTGTAGTGTCCGAACCACTGCAAAGCCGTCTGAATTTCGGCGCGTTCGTCACGGGTCAGGCGGCTTTCATTGGCGCGCGCCTCGGCCACCGTTTCCTCTGGCAGTTCCTCGACCGCGGGTTCGGGGCTGGGCGCTGCCAGCGGTTCGTCGTCCGCGGGCGTCTCAGCTTCGGCTTGTGGTTCTGGCGTTACCGATGTCATTTGTGCCGCGCCACCCGCCGGCCAGAATTGTTGACCATAGACGCTGGCGTCGGTCACATAGGCATCCGAGGGGATCTCCCGGCGAGACAGCAATTGCCGGCGGAGGCTTTCAGCCTCATCCTGGGTCGCGAACGGCCCAAGAGCCAGTGCATACCACCCGCCAGGAAGCCGAAATCCGGCCACATTGCCGATGTCGGAATCATAGCGGACGGCAAAATCCTCGGCGGTGCGAAGCGTTGGATGCGCCTCTACCTGCACCCAATAGGTGACTTGCGCGAGGAGGGCCGCTGGGAACAGGAAAAGAAATATAAGGGTGGACAGAAAAAGGCTTGCGGGTCGATTGGTCACGGCAGTCCCATGCGTTGTGGCTGATTTCTTGATTCTGGTGCCCAAAAAGTGGCGGGGCTATGCCATTCATATAGATAAATCCGCAGTTAGTAGAGAGGCATGGCCCCGGGCTGTGCATTTTTTTCGCACCAGCGCCCAAGCTGCGCCACAACCTGATCAGTGCGCGGCGTTGACCATGGCGTGACGCTTGCCTATTGAGGCCGCAGACCCCGCGAGCGAACCAGAGGCAGCGCATGAGCCACGGCACCGACAAACCCCGCAGCTTTCAGGAGATCATCCTGCGGCTTCAGGCGTATTGGGCGTCAAAGGGCTGCGCCGTATTGCAACCCTATGACATGGAAGTCGGCGCAGGTACCTTTCACCCCGCCACCACCCTGCGCGCGCTCGGTTCGCGTGCCTGGGCTGCGGCCTATGTCCAGCCCTCGCGCCGCCCGACGGACGGGCGCTACGGTGAAAACCCGAACCGGTTGCAGCACTACTACCAGTATCAGGTGATCATCAAACCCTCGCCGCCTGACTTGCAGGAATTGTATCTGGGCAGCTTGCGCGCCATCGGTGTGGACGACAGCCTGCACGATATCCGCTTTGTCGAGGATGACTGGGAAAGCCCCACGCTGGGCGCCTGGGGGTTGGGCTGGGAGGTGTGGTGCGACGGGATGGAGGTGTCGCAGTTCACCTATTTTCAACAGGTTGGCGGGCATGACTGCAAACCCGTCTCGGGCGAACTGACCTATGGGTTGGAGCGGCTGGCGATGTACATCCTGGGCGTCGATCATGTGATGGACATGCCCTTCAACGACCCGTCCGCCCCTATCCCGCTGACCTATGGTGACGTGTTCCTCCAGACCGAACAGGAATATTCGCGCTGGAATTTCGATCAGGTCGAAACCGACATGCTGTTCCAGCATTTCAAGGATGCCGAAGCCGAATGCGAACGCATCCTCGCCGCGCCGGAAACCGATGGGGCTGGGCGGAGGATCGTCATGGCGCACCCGGCCTATGACCAGTGCATCAAGGCGTCGCATCTCTTCAACCTGCTCGATGCCCGCGGCGTGATCTCGGTGACAGAACGGCAGGCATATATCGGCCGGGTCCGAGCGCTGGCGAAGAAATGCGCCGATGCCTTTGTTGCCACCGAGGCGGGCGGGGCGGCAGATGCCGGAGTGACATGATGGGCCGTATCGCCGCCATCGCCCTCCTCCTTGCCGGCCTGGTCGGCGGGGGGGCGATGTATTACCTGCAGGTTTACGGCTATTACGACCGGCTGGAACCACAGGTCGACCTGATTGCCGAGGTTCCCGAAGGGGTTACCCGGCTGACCATCGCCGGGTTCGAGGGCATCGATTCCGACAGCTCGCCCCTGCGCTACCGTGCCTGCTTTCAGGTCATGGAAGGTCATACGGATCTGATCCCCTATCCAGATCCCCGGCCGCTGAACGCGCCGCGCTGGCTTGGCTGTTTTGACGCTGGCAAGCTGGAGGCCGATCTTGCAGCAGGTCGCGCACAGTCCTGGCTGGTTGCGGCCAATTTCCGATATGGCTTTGACCGCGTAATGGCCCTTTATCCCGATGGCAAAGCCTTCCTCTGGAACCAGATGAACGCCTGCGGCGCCGCCCATTTCGATGGCCGCCCCCTGCCGCAGGGTTGCCCGCCCGCACCAGAAAGCTGATCTCATGCCCGATGTCCTGATCGAACTCTTCTCCGAAGAAATCCCTGCCCGGATGCAGGCGGCTGCTGCCGATGCGCTCAAGCGACTGGTCACCGACGGTTTGGTCGAGGGCGGTCTGCATTACGCCCACGCTGCGGCCTTCGCCACACCCCGGCGGCTGGCGCTGGCCATAGAAGGGCTGAGTAATTACAGTCCCACCCTGTGCGAGGAGCGCAAGGGGCCGAAAGTGGGCGCGCCGAAACCCGCGATTGACGGCTTCCTGCGTTCGACCGGTCTGCCACTTGAGCAGCTTGAAACCCGTGAAGACAAGAAGGGCGCTTTCTATGTCGCTCTGATCGAGCGCCCGGGCCGTCCTGCTGCTGAAATCCTTGGCGAGGTTCTGGAGCGCGCAATCCGCACATTTCCCTGGTCGAAATCGATGCGCTGGAGCGCGGGTTCGCTGCGCTGGGTCCGTCCGCTGCATTCGATCCTATGTATCCTTTCATCTGACACCGGGACCGAGGTTGTCCCGCTTGAGGTGGAGGGCATCAAGGCAGGCAACACCACGCGCGGCCACCGCTTCATGGCCCCCGATGCCTTTGCCGTGACCGGTTTCGATGATTACGCGGCAAAGCTTAAGAAATCCTTTGTCATTCTCGATCCGGCTGAGCGCGCTGCCGCTATTGATCATGAAGCCCGCGCGCAGGCTTTCGCGCTGGGGCTGGAACTGGTCGAGGACAAGGGCCTCTTGGCCGAGGTTGCAGGGCTGGTCGAATGGCCGGTGGTGCTGGTGGGTGAGATCAGCCAGGACTTCCTTGAACTGCCGCCCGAGGTGCTCCGGACCTCGATGAAAGAGCATCAGAAATTCTTTTCCCTGCGAGACCCGAAATCCGGGCAGATTGTTCGATTTGTGACAGTCGCCAACCGGGCAACCAAAGACCATGGCGCAACCATACTGGCCGGCAACCAGAAGGTTCTGGCCGCCCGCCTTTCGGACGCCAAGTTCTTCTGGGAAAACGATCTTCGTAATGTCAGACAGCATGGGTTGGAGGGCATGGCCAAGGGGTTGGCCAATGTCACCTTCCACAACAAGCTCGGCTCACAGAAAGATCGCATAAGTCGCATTGAAGCCCTGGCGCGTGAGATTGCGCCACTGGTCGGCGCCGACCCTGATCAGGCCGCCCTGGCCGCCCGCATTGCCAAGGCTGACCTGCAGTCGGCCATGGTCGGCGAATTCCCCGAACTGCAGGGCACCATGGGCGTCTACTACGCCCGCGCGACTGGCCTGCCGGAGGAAGTGGCGCTGGCCTGCAAAGCCCATTACCAGCCGCTGGGTCCCTCGGACGACGTGCCCACCAACCCGGTCTCGGTCGCTGTCGCACTGGCCGACAAGATCGACACGCTTACCGGGTTCTGGGCGATTGACGAGAAGCCGACCGGGTCGAAAGACCCCTATGCGCTGCGGCGGGCGGCGCTCGGGGTCATTCGTCTGGTGTTGGTGAACGGAGCGCGGATCGCGCTGAACGACACCGGAAAGCCGTTTGATGTTGCATTCACGATGTTGGTGACCGCTTTGCACATCAAGGGAATGCATGAAAAACGGTCCGACCTCCTCTCCTTCCTGCACGACCGCCTCAAGGTTCATCTCCGGGACCAGGGTATCCGTCATGATATCATCGACGCCTGCCTCGCCATGCCGAATAACGATGACCTTACCCTCCTCGTCAAACGGGCCGAGGCCCTCGCCGCTTTCCTGAAAACCGACGATGGAGAAAACCTTATTCAGGGTTTCAAACGGGCCAACAACATCCTAACGCAGGCAGAGGCGAAAGACGGTGTCGAATACTCATTCGGCGCCGACCCCAAATTCGCAGAATCCGATACCGAACATGCCCTTTTCGAAGCCCTCGACACCGCGGCCGCCACCATCACCCCGGCCATGGAACAGGAAGACTTCGCCAAGGCCATGCGCGCTATGGCCGCCCTGCGCGCGCCGATCGACGCCTTCTTCACCGAGGTCCAGATCAACACCGACACCGAAACACTGCGCCGTAACCGCCTCAATCTGCTCAACCGTATCCGCGCCATCTGCCTGGGCGTGGCCGATCTGACCAGACTCGAAGGCTGACCCCTTCATCTGTTCAAAAATATCCTGGGGGGTGAGGCCCGCAGGGCCGAGGGGGGCAAAGCCCCCCTTTCCCTAATTTCTGCGCTTGCACAGTCATCCATAAAGCCTATCCTGAGCGCCATCAGGAGTGCGCGCCATGCCCATGAAATCCACCCATTTCACCCTCGTGGATTATACCCAGATCACCGGATCCGCGCAGATCGCCCTGCGCACGCATGGTTGGCGAGCGAAATGCCTGCAGCGTCTGGTGCGGCTGGATTTGCCGGTGCCACGTACGATCGCGTTGTCGTTCGATGCGGTGCGTGCCATCGCGGCAGGCCAGGTGCTTGACATGAATGGGCTGATGTCGAGATTCGACGCAGGCCAGCTTCTGTCCGTGCGCCCAAGTTCGGAAAACCCTGATTGGGGCGGGCCCGGTGCGCTGTTGAACATCGGGATGAATGACGAACGGCACGCGGCGCTGTCCGAGCAACTGGGCGAGCCTGTTGCCACGGCCCTTTACCTGCGTTTTGTTCAGTCCTATGCCCAGCATGTCGTCCGGCTGGACCCTGATCTGTTCGAGGCCCGAGAGCCCAGCCTTTCCGCTCTTCACGCGGCGTTACGCGATTATGAGGCCGAACTGGAAGAGCCTTTTCCCCAGGACCCCAAGCATCAGTTGTCCGAGGTGTTGCGTTCGATGGCGCGCGCCTGGGAAGGGACATCGGCGCGGCTGCTGCGTCAGGCCAAGGGTGCCCCGGTCGATGCAGGGCTGGGCCTGGTGGTGCAGGCGATGGCCGGTGGTTTCGGTACCGGAGAAAGCGGTGCGGGGGTGATTCAGTTCATCGACTCTGTGACCGGCACGCCGCAGATTACCGGGCGCTATGCCGTTCATGGGCAAGGGCGCGATGCGGTGTCGGACAACCCGCAGGCGATTTATCTGCGCCGCGACAAGCGTGGCCCCTCGCTGGAAGAACAGAACCCCGAGGCATTTGCGAAACTCAAGCGACACGGTGCGATTTGCCGGGAAAAGCTTCGCGAGGAGATGCAGATCGAGTTCACACTTGAGAATGGCCGACTCTGGGTACTTGATGCCCTGAAAGTCCAACGCTCCAGTCGGGCAGCGGTGCGCGTGGCGGTGGCGCTGGCCGAGGATGGGATTATCACCCGCAAGGAAGCGCTGATGCGCATAACCCCGCGCGGCCTGAGCGAGTTGTTGCACCGCCAGGTCGATCCGCGCGGCAAGCGTGATGTTCTGGCGCGCGGCTTGGCGGCCAGCCCGGGGGCTGCGGTGGGGCGCATCGTGTTCAGCTCCAGCGCCGCGCAGGCCAGTGCCGCGCGCGATGAGCCCTGTATTCTGGTCCGGCGTGAAACCGCGCCCGAGGATATTCGCGGCATGCATGCGGCGTCTGGTGTGGTGACCGAGCGCGGCGGCATGACCAGCCATGCGGCGGTTATCGGGCGTGGACTCGGCCTGCCGTGTATCGTCGGCGCCTCCGGCGTGCGGGTCGATGCGCGTGCGCGTGAGTTGCACACCGGCCGGCATGTGCTGCGCGAAGGCGATCTGATCACCATTGACGGCACGACCGGCGAGGTTCTTCTGGGTGCTGTCGATCTTCTGGAACCGGCACTGGATGCGCCGTTCAACACGCTGCTGGGCTGGGCCGACGAGTTGCGCGATATCAGCGTTCGGGCCAATGCCGACACCCCGGCCGATGCCCGCATCGCCCGCGATTTCAAGGCCGAAGGGATCGGCCTGTGCCGCACAGAGCATATGTTCTTTGAAGATGATCGTCTGACGGTGATGCGTGAGATGATCTTTGCCGACACGTCCAAGGACCGCGCCGCCGCACTGGAGCGGTTATTGCCCATGCAGCGGTCGGATTTCATCGAGTTGTTCGAAATCATGCAGGGCCAGCCGGTCTGTATCCGCCTGTTCGACCCGCCTTTGCATGAATTTCTGCCTCATACCCGTGAAGGGTTGCGGCAACTGGCCGATGCGCTGGACAAACCCTTGTCCGAGGTGACCCGCCGGGCCGAGGAATTGTCCGAATTCAACCCGATGCTGGGCATGCGCGGGGTGCGGCTGGGTATCACCATGCCGGAAATCTACGAAATGCAGGCCCGTGCGATTTTCGAGGCGGCTGTCGAGTCCGGTCGTCGCGGCGCGCCGATCGTGCCGGAAATCATGATCCCGCTGGTTTCGGCCATGCGCGAAGTGGAGCTGGTCAAGGCTCGGATCGATGCCGTGGCGGCATCTGTGCGCATCGAGAAGGGCCAGAATTTCGACTATCGGCTGGGCGTAATGGTGGAAACGCCGCGCGCCGCCCTGCGCGCGGCCGAAATTGCCCAGCATGTAACCTTTCTGTCTTTTGGCACCAACGATCTGACACAGATGACCTATGGCTTGTCGCGCGACGATGCCGGACGCTTCATGTCAGACTACGTGCAGAACGGTGTCTTTCCGGAAGACCCGTTTCACGTGCTTGATAGCGAAGGCGTGGGTGAACTGCTTCTCATCGCTGCCGAACGGGGGCGGCGCAGTCGGAAAGATCTGACGCTGTCGATTTGTGGTGAGCATGGGGGCAGCCCCGAATCAATTGCCTTTTGCAGGGATGCGGGGTTCGATTATGTTTCTTGCTCGCCCTTCCGGGTGCCGGTCGCACGGCTGGCGGCGGCGCAGCTGACGATCGGAATTCGCGATGCCCGGCGGGCGATGCCCGATCTGCGCTGAGAAATGAAAACAATTTGTTAACAAGACGTTAACAGTTTAAGCGTCGGTTGCGCGGCTAATTCGATGTGCCTTGTCCGTCGCATCGGGAAGGCCGCGCAGCGCGGCGCCGACTTGGTATAAGCCGCGAAACTGGACGAAAAGACTGTTTTGGCGTATGGCTCGCACGCTGTTTGCTGTCCGGATGAATATTCCGGGCACAGGGCAGCAGTATCTGCATGGTCACCGCACGCCGTGGCCACACCGGACCGCCGCTGGCAAAGCTCAACGCTGCCTTTGGCTGACACAGAGGATGGACGGTATGGGATTATGGAAAAACTTAAGCCCCTTGGGGGCGACGACAGTGCTTTGTCTGATGGCCACCATGGCCGGACAGCCGGCTCTGGCAGAGGGGCGCGTGCAGCAGGGGGTGATGGCTGCACTGAATGCCGAGCGTGAAGCGATTCGCCAGGTTCCGGCAGCGCTGGTTTCGCGCGCGACCGAGGCGCAGGAAGCACTTGCCGCGCAGCGGCATGATCGGGCGTGGCTGATGAGCCAGAGCGTAACCCTTGCTGACGACAGCGAATTCCAGTGTTTGCAGGAAGCCCTTTATCATGAGGCCCGTGGCGAGGCCATCACCGGCCAGTTCGCGGTGGCAGAGGTCATCCTCAACCGCGTTGATCTGCCAAATTATCCGGACAGCGTGTGCGGCGTGGTGCACCAGAATGCCCATCTCAATAACGCCTGTCAGTTCAGCTATGCCTGCAACGGCCGCTCGCGAGCCATGCCGGAAAGGCAGGCCCGTGCGTTGGCCGCCCGGATCGCGCAAGTCATGTTGAGCGGCGCGCCGCGCGAGCTGACCGACGGAGCCACTCATTTCCATACGCGCGCGGTGCGTCCCAGCTGGTCGCGCCGTTTCGCACAGACCGCAGAGATAGGCACGCATCTGTTTTTCCGCGAGCCGGTTCGCTTTTCGAGCAACTGAGAACGCGGTGACAGGCCGGTTGGCGCGCGCCAGGGGGCTTTGCCCCCTCTGGGCCTATCGGCCCATTCACCCCCAGGATATTTTTGAACAGATGAAAGGTGCGTCTGTATGTGCAGGTCGCGGCTGTACCCCAAGCGGCGCCTTTGGGCTGTGCCTGCGGCGCGGCATCGGCTAGAAAGCGCGTGAACCGATAGACTGGCACGGGGCGGCCCCATGAGTACCGATATCCGACTGGCCTTTGCCCATCCCGAAGAGCGGGCCGAGGCGACTGCGTCGACCGATCCGCGCGACCGGATCGCGCTGCGCGACTATCCCGTCGAGGCCGATATCGGTGCCTTCCAGACAGAGCGCGGTCAGACGCAGCGGCTTTTGTTCAATGTGGTGGTCGAGGTTGCCCCCCCGTCCGTGCCGCTGGAGGATGATGTCGATCGCATTCTGTCCTATGACCGGATTACCGAGGCGATCTCAGATGAACTGGCGGCGGAGCGGTTGAACCTGCTGGAAACCCTTGCCGAGCGGATTGCCGAACGGATTCTGGCCGAGCCGCGTGCGATGCGGGTTTTCGTGCGTGTCGAAAAGCTGGACCGGGTGCCGGGGGCGCTGGGTGTTGAAATCGTGCGCAGCCGGGCCGCCGTGCCGCTGCGGCATCCGCGTGCGGATGGGGGTGACGATGCGTTGCATCCGCTCGTTGTTTACCTGGATAATGCAGCGATTGCCGCGCCCGACCTGCCGCGCCATCTGGATGCGCTGGAAGCACGTGGCGCGCCGCTGGTGCTGTGCGTGGGCCTGCCGCCAACGCGCCAGACGGCACCGGGGCTTCCGGCCGCGGTGCAGCGGCGCATCGATTTGCTGGCGATCGAGCAGAACGCCTGGCGTCTGGCCGCGCGCGACCGGCGCTGTCTGGTTGTCGCCAGCCGCACAGAGATCGAATGGGCCATGCGGCAGGGCAGAACCATCGTCTGGGCGCCGTCGAAACTGGTTCTGGATACGCCCGATGGTCCGCTGGCGCGCGCCGCTGACGGTGCCGCGCTGGCGCTCTGGTTGGCCGAGACTCTGGCCGCCCGTACTGTCCTGGTTCCCGAAGGCACCGGCCTTTCGGCGGGAAGTCGCGTGTCGGTTGAAACATTTCCCTCTGCCGGTTGACAGGGTCTTGCCAAGCCTGCGGTCATTTGCTTCAGCACAGGTATGAATTACCTTCGTCCTCTGCCACGCACCGATCTGCCGCGCCCGCCCGATGCCCTGGAGCTGGCGGGCAGTGCCCATGTCTGGTGGAATGAGGTTGACCTGACGCTACGCGGGGGCCCCACGCAGCGTTTCCTTGCCGATGAACTGGTGCCTGAGGACTGTCTGAGGCTGTCGGCGCCGCGCGCTGTACTGCCCGGTCTGCCCGGCAAGCGGCCATTGGTGATGGGCATCGTCAATGTCACGCCAGACAGCTTTTCGGATGGCGGGCAGGCTTTCGAGCTCGAGGCTGCGCTGGCGCGCGCGGAGGCGCTGGTGGCCGCAGGGGCAGACATTCTGGATATAGGCGGCGAATCGACACGGCCGGGTGCCGTGGACGTGCCGGTCGCTGACGAGATCAGGCGCACGGCTCCGGTGATCGCCGCACTCCGCGCGAATGGCATCACCACGCCGGTTTCCATTGATACGCGCAAGGCCGCGGTAGCCGAGGCAGCGCTCGCGGCAGGCGCGGATATGGTCAATGATGTTTCAGCGCTTCTCCATGATCCGGATATGGCTGCGCTGGTCGCCCGCGCCGGTGTGCCGATCTGCCTGATGCATGCGCAGGGCACGCCACAGACCATGCAGAAAGATCCGCGCTACGACAATGTGCTACAGGAAGTGCATGATTTTCTGGCTGCGCGGATCGGGCATGCGCTGGATCAGGGGATCGCGCGAGAGCGGCTGATTGTCGATCCGGGTATCGGGTTTGGAAAGACCTTGCAGCACAATCTGACGCTTTTATCCGGCCTTTCGTTGTTTCATGATCTGGAGGCGCCCATATTGCTGGGGGCGTCGCGCAAGAAGTTCATCGGCACGCTTTCGGCTGTGGAAACGGCGTCAGACCGGATGCCCGGATCGGTGGCAGTAGCGCTTCACGCCGCCGCGCAGGGCGCGCAGATCATCCGTGTACATGACGTGACCGAAACGGTGCAGGCATTGGCGTTGTGGCGTGCATTGACAAGTGAGGGAATGGGAGAATGAGCCGGAAACTATTTGGCACCGACGGTGTGCGCGGGCAGGCCAACAGCTGGCCGATGACCGCCGACATGGCGCTCAGGCTGGGAGCGGCGGCGGGGCGCTACTTTAGCCGTGGTGGCGAAAACGGGCACCGGGTGGTGATCGGCAAGGATACAAGGCGCTCATGCTACATGCTGGAGAACGCGCTGACTGCGGGGCTGACCTCCACAGGCATGAATGTCCTGTTGCTGGGGCCGGTGCCGACGCCCGCCGTAGGCTACCTGACCCGCTCGATGCGCGCCGATGTCGGCATCATGATTTCGGCCAGCCATAATCCGGCCACCGACAACGGGATCAAGTTCTTTGGTCCGGACGGGTTCAAGCTGTCGGACGAGGCTGAAGCCGCGATTGAAGCGATCCTGGAGGGCGATATCGCCCCGGCCGAGCCGCTGAAGATCGGTCGCGCCAAGCGTATCGATGATGGGCGGGGGCGATATGTCGAATATGCCAAGACCACGCTGCCGCGCGGTGCCAGCCTGCGCGGGCTGAAGGTGGTGGTCGATTGCGCGCATGGCGCAGCCTACAAGGCCGCGCCCGAAGTGCTGTGGGAACTGGGTGCCGAAGTTATCGCGCTGGGGGTTTCGCCTGACGGGTTCAATATCAACCGCGAGGTGGGTTCGACCCATCCACAGGTGGCAGCCGAAACGGTCGTTGCCAATGGTGCGCATATCGGTCTGTGTCTGGATGGCGACGCTGACCGGGTGGTCATGATCGACGAGCATGGCCAGATCGCAGACGGCGACCAGATCATGGCGCTTCTGGCGCGTCGCTGGGCCGAGGAAGAGCGCCTGAACGACGGAACGCTGGTGGCGACCGTGATGTCCAATCTGGGGCTGGAGCGCTATCTGCACAGCCACGGCCTGCGGCTGGAACGCACGGCTGTGGGAGACCGTTATGTCGTTGAGCGGATGCGCGCGTCTGGGTATAATCTGGGTGGCGAGCAATCTGGGCATATCGTGATGACCGAATACGCCACCACCGGTGACGGTTTGATCGCGGGGTTGCAGGTTTTGCAGGCGATGGTCGAACTGGGAGAACCGGCAAGCCAGTTGATGCGCCAGTTCACGCCGGTGCCGCAGCTTTTGCGCAATGTGCGCTTCGCAACCGGGCAGGCGCCGATGGCGGATGCGGGGGTGCAGGCCGCGATCCGGGCGGCCGAAATCCGGTTGGAAGGATGCGGGCGGCTTCTGATCCGGAAGTCGGGCACCGAGCCGTTGGTGCGGGTAATGGCCGAATGCGAGGATCCGGTGTTGCTGGAAGATATTGTCGGCGGTTTGGTCGACGAGATCGAGGCCGCGCTGTAAGCGCGACCGCCCTGCGGGAGCGGGGCGGGGGGGCGCTGCCCCCCTTCCGGGCCTGCGGCCCGTCACCCCCCGGTAGTGCCGATTGCCGGGCCTGTGCTTCCCGGAAGGAAGCGGCATTGGGTGGTGCAGGGTGTCAGTTTTTCAATTTTGGGCAGCGCGTGATTCGACCTGCATCGGGAAAAAATTCACTTTTCCGATGTCGCGGATTTACGCATCCCGATCCCCATTTGCATCAGGCCGCGGCGAACCGGACCCAGCGTATAAAGCGTGTTCAGCGTGGCTGCGCGCAAATCGCGCAGCGGCTGGGCATGCAACATCGAAGCGCGGTTGAGCAGATCGACACCCTGAAGGCGCAGTTTCACCTCGGGCCAGCGCCTGCGGTGATAGGCGTCAAGCATTGCAGGCGTGCCCAGCGTATCGTCATGTGCCAGGTCCAGCAACGCGCCCAAATCTGCGATCGACATGTTCAACCCCTGCGCCCCGATCGGCGGCACGACATGCGCCGCCTCGGCCATCAGTGCCGTGCGCTCGCCGCTGAACCGGTCGGCAATCTGGGCAATGATCGGCCAGACGGTCAGCGATGAGGCAAGTCGCAACGTTCCGAATAACCCGGCGGACCGATCATTCATCGCCGCTTCGAATGCTTCTATCGGCAAAGCCTGCAAGCGTGCGATTTCAGCCCCGGTATCCATCCAGACAACGGCAGAGCAGGGCTGACCGTCAAGATCGGGCAGGGGAACCAGCGTGAAGGGGCCGCCCGCGCGGTGAACCTCGGTCGAGATGTTGTCGTGCGGGGTGGGGTGGGTGACGGCAAAGGCCAGTGCCTTCTGACCGTAACGCAATGTCCGCACACCAATCCCAAGCGCCTGCCGCATCGGCGAGTTGCGCCCGTCGGCGGCAATCAGCAACCGGGCCGAGACGATGCCACCATCAGAAAGACTGACGCGGGCCTCGGATTCTCGGGTGAGCAAACGCGCTGTCGCCACACCGGGGCGGAAGCTGACATTGGGCAGTTCACCCAGTCGGGCGAGGAACTCGCGCTTCAGCAGCCAGTTCGGCAGGTTCCAGCCAAAGGGGTGATCGGACACATCGCTGGCGTCAAAGTCATGGACGACGCGTGCCACCGGCTCTGCCCCGCCGGCATCGACAATGCGCATCACCTGCAGGGGCATCGCATGAGGTGCCAGGCGCGGCCAGAGGCCCGCCGCCTCCAGCACCGGAATCGAGGGTTGCAAGAAGGCGGTTGTGCGCAGATCGGCGCCCGGCGCCAGAGCCTCGGTCACCGGCGCAGACGGATCGACGCAAAGCACCGACCATCCCGCCGAACCAAAGGCCGCTGCCGCCGCCAACCCGGCAACGCCGCCGCCCGAGATCACGATATCGACCGTTTCCCGCATGCCGCCCTCAAGGTTTCTTTCGCCCGGATATAGCGTGCCTGGGGCGAATAGGCGAGCGGAACTGTCACCTCACCCGGTGCAGTCTGCGCGTTTAGCCTCGGGTGATCAACACCAGAACCACCAGCATCAGCGGAGCGGCGACGAGCGCGGGCAAAACAAGCGCCGGAAGGCCCCACAGCATGAAGGCGCAGCCCCAGAGGCTGAGCAGTGCGACCAGCAGATAGAGCGGGTAATCGGCATCGCCCTCGGCCAGTTCTCGGGCGACAGGGCCAAGAAAGGGCAAACGACGAATGAAGGGTTCGCGCGACTGGGGGGTAACGGCAAGGGTATTCATTGATGCCTCCGCAGGATATGATTGATCCTCCAGATATGTTTTTGAGCGATCCCCGCCATTGGACGCTTCGCCGCAGTGCGGCACCAAGTCGCAGTGCGGCTTATAATTGCGCGAGAAACCGGCTCAGATCATCAGTGTGATGATGGATATGAGCGGCCTCGGCGGGGGGCAGGGCTGTGGGGGCGACATGAACAGTGCGCATCCCCAGTCCGTGCGGTACGCGCAGATTGCGCGGGTCATCCTCGAACATCGCGGCGCGCGTCGGTGTCAGCCCGTCGGCGGCAAACACCAGTTCAAAGGCCTGTGGCTGCGGCTTGGGATGATAGCCCGCATGCTCGACACCGTAAACGGCATCGAACAGCCCCTCCAGCCCGCGCTGTTCGATAACCCGCCGGGCATAGGGGGCCGAGCCATTGGTATAGACAATCCTTCGCCCCGGCAGCCGGGTTATTGCAGCGCGCAATTCAGGGTCTGGGGTGAGAGCGGTGAAGTCGATCTCATGCACCTCGACCAGATAGGGTTCCGGATCGACGTCATGATGTGTCATGAGACCCGCCAAGGTGGTGCCGTAATCGAGCCAGTATTTCTTGCGCAGATGGTCTGCATGCGCGCGATCGGTGCCGGTGATGCGCATGACGAAATCCGTCATGCGGGCGTCGATCTGCTCGAAAAGACGCGTCGCAGGCGGATACAGGGTATTGTCCAGGTCGAAGACCCAGGTATCGACATGACTGAAGGATGCGGCGACCATGACCTTTAGCTAGTGTCAAAGCGGCGCCATCTCAAGCTTTTGAAGCGAAAAATAGGGTTTCCTGCGCTTGCGCATGGCACTAGTCTGCGCGCGTAGTGGGCGCGGTCGTATGACCGGACCGCAAGGAGGGGCCGATGGCCGAGACGCGCATGCAGCATGCTGACGCCTATACGTTGATCCTGGCAGCGATCGACGAAGGTGTGTATCGACCCGGCGATCGATTGGTGGAATCAGAACTTGCCGAGCGTTTCGGCGTGTCTCGCACACCAATACGGGAGGCTTTGCAACGGCTTGAGACGCAGTCTCTTCTGTCGCGTGACGGGCGTTCGCTGATCGTCGCTTCGCTTGATCATAACCAACTGGCCGAGCTTTATGTGGTGCGCGCGGAACTGGAGGGGCTGGCCGCCCGCCTTGCCGCCCGCCATGCCACGATTGAAGAGGTGCGGGTGCTGCGCGACATGGTTGAGGCCGACCGGCGGCTTGTGAATGATCCGGCGGCGCTGAGCCGGGCGAACAAACGCTTTCACAAACAGATACACCTTGCCTCGCACAACAGGTTTCTGGTGCAGCAGCTGGACCTCGTGCATCGGTCAATGGCGCTTCTGGCTACCACGTCGCTGGCTGCCGAGGGGCGCGGTGACGAGGCACTGGATGAACATTCCGCAATCGTCGAAGCGGTGGCTTGTGGTGATGGTGATGCCGCCGCCGCGGCTCTGAAAGCGCATATATCGCACGCGTTCGAGACGAGGTTGAAACTGGAATCGGGTGACAGGCGGCGCCAAGGGGTCTGACCGCCGCTGGCGAGTGCAGCCTCAGGCCTTCACCAGCGCGGGCTGGCCTGTTTCATCATGCACGCCATGCGCTGTCTTGTCCCAGTAAAAGGGGCTGATGATCATTTCCCAGCAACCCTTGTAAGCGGCAAAGGCAGCGAGTGGAAAATAGAAATGCAGGCTGATTGTCCAGGGTCGCAGGAAGCGATGGTCGCGTGCACCCAGGGCGGCAATATTGATCGCGAGATTGGTTACCTCGGCCAGCAGAAAAAGTGCGGCAATGGCGATCAGCGCAGTGCCCGGCAGCGCATTGGCCAAAGGATGGCCCAGCCCGAACAGCATGAGCCAGAAGCTCCAGAGAATGGGCGCGAGCAGAAACTGGATCAGCGTTCCCAGAAAAAGCACCTGGAAACCGAAGAACCGCCACGCCCCCAGCTGCCGCCACAACAGCACAGGATCACGCATATGCACCGCATAGGTCATCGCGTAACCCTTGAGCCATCGTGATCGCTGACGGATCCAGGGTAACACGCGGCAATTTGCCTCTTCCAGCGTGACGGTATCCAGCAGTTCCGTTCGGTAGCCATGGCGGGCAAGGCGAATACCCAGATCAGCGTCTTCGGTGACGTTGTGCGCGTCCCAGCCGCCCAGGGATTCCAGAATATCGCGGCGGAAGAACAGCGTGGTGCCCCCCAGCGGCACGGCCAGCCCCAGCTTTTCAAAGCCAGGCAGGATAAGCCGGAACCAGGCTGCATATTCGATCGTGAAGCAGCGGGACAGCCAGTTGGTTTCAGGATTATAATAATCCAGCACGCCCTGCACGCAGGCCAGATCCGCCCCACCCTGAGCAAAACGCTCCACCACGCGATGCAACTGGTCAGGTGCAGGCGCATCTTCGGCATCATAGACGCCAATGATGCTTCCTCGGGCAAAGTTCAGCGCATAGTTCAACGCGCGCGGCTTGGTTCTCAGGGCGGAATCAGGCACTGGAATCACGCGCATCCAATGCGGCAGATGTGATCGCGCCAGCGCCGCGCGGGTCAGTTGATCGTCCTCCTCGACGACCAGCATGATATCAAGCAGTTCACGCGGATAGGCCAACGCAGTGAGCCGTGCCACGAGACGCGGCGCGATATCGGGTTCACGAAACAGCGGCACCATCATTGAAACAACCGGCTTGCGCAGCAGCGTGGTTTGCGGTCGGTGCAGCCGAGGCGCGCTTCCCGCAGCATATCGAAGGCTGCGTAGTTGGGTCACCGTTGCCGCCACGCGAAGCACCGTCCCCAGCAAGAGCGCCGCTACAACAATGCCGAACAGAACCAGAAAGCTGGTCAGAGGCGCCAATAGCGCGGATCCGACCATCAGCGTCAACACCAGTCCCAGCAGAATGCTGAACCGCCGTGCGTTCCAGATGCGGCAACTCTCCTCGGCGCGAACGCAGGTTTCCGCAAGCAATGTCAAAAGGTTGCGGCGTGATTTTGTGAGCGCTTCATGCAGGTCGCTTTCCGAAATGACGATCATTGCAACTGGCCCCAGAACGGCCTCCAGCGCGGCGCGCTGATCAGAAAACCGATCCGGCATCGCGCTGGCTACCAGCGTGACTGATCCGGCCCGCTGCCAGGGCAGGCACCCCATCGCGAGGCAGCGCGCGGGGCCCAGAAGGTCGATCAGCCGAGGGTCTGGGCGGCTGGTGGCTGCATGCAGCACCGTGGCCTGATGCTGGACGGCCAGCGCCTGAACGATTGCCTCTTCCGTGGCCATTCCATGGGCGCGCAGGATGTCACCCAGCCGAGCATTCTCGCGCGTCTGAATCGTCAAGGCGCGCATCAGGTCGGCAGAGGCCAGTGCGCCGGCCTCCAGCAGGATCATTCCGAGCGGGCGTCGTCCGCGGCCCGAATGCGCCGGTCGGAATTGAGGCCGGGCAGGTGACGAACAGGGCGCAAGCGCGCTTTCGGGCGGAGCCGCCGGATCCGGCCAGCGATCAGGGTGCAAGCGCGCCAGTCCCATTGCATTTCCTCAATCCAAGCTTTGCCCGCCTTTACCCGGCCAGCATGGATCTTGCCGCAGGAGGCGTTAACAAGCGGTTAAGGAAAGGCGGTCGCTCGCGTTTCAGGCGGCCTTTCGCTCGGCCATCGCGGCGGCGAAACGCTCGAACAGGTAATAACTGTCTTGCGGGCCGGGACTGGCTTCGGGGTGGTACTGCACCGAAAACACGTGCCGCCCAGCCAGCCGAATTCCGCAGTTCGAGCCATCAAACAGGCTGACATGCGTTTCCAGCACCCCCTCGGGCAAGGTCTGGCTGTCGACGGTGAAGCCGTGGTTCATGCTGGTGATTTCAACCTTGCCGGTCTCCAGATCCTTAACCGGATGGTTGGCGCCATGGTGGCCGTGGTTCATCTTGACAGTGCGGGCGCCCAGTGCGAGCGCCAGCATCTGATGGCCCAGGCAAATGCCGAAAACGGGTATGTCCTGCTTCAGGACGTCCTTGATCATCGGCACGGCATAAGCCCCGGTTGCGGCCGGGTCGCCAGGGCCGTTCGACAGGAACACACCATCAGGGTTCAGCGCCAGAACCTCCTCGGCACTGGCGGTGGCGGGCAGGACAGTGACGTCGCACCCGGCCGAAGCCAGGCAACGCAGAATGTTACGCTTTGCGCCGTAGTCGATTGCCACGACCTTGTGCAGCGGTGCCGTCTGGCGCTGATAGCCCTGAGGCCAGGCCCAGCGCATCTCGTCCCACCGATAGCTTTGGGCGCAGGTGACATCGCGCGCCAGATCAAGGCCCACGAGCCCCTTCCAGCCGCGTGCCCTGGCGATCAGCGCTTCAAGATCAAAGTTGCCCTCGGGGTCATGGGCCAGCGCAACATGCGGCGCGCCTTGCTGGCGAATCGCGCGGGTCAGGCGGCGGGTGTCGACACCGCCGATGCAGATCCGCCCACGCCGGGTGAGCCAGTCGACCAGGTCGCCAGTGGCACGCCAATTCGAAGGCTCGGTCGGATCCCATTTCACCACCATGCCGGCGGCGACGGGTTCAGCGGCTTCGTCATCTTCGTCAGTAACGCCTGTGTTGCCAATATGCGGGAAGGTGAAGGTCACGACCTGCCCTGCATAGGAAGGGTCGGTCATGATCTCCTGATAGCCAGTCATTGCGGTGTTGAAACACAGCTCGGCCACGGTCTCGCCGGTGGCGCCAAATCCGCGACCATAAAAGATGGTCCCATCGGCCAGAACAAGGCATGCGGTCGGCTTGGCAGACAAAGGGGCTGCGGACATCGGGTGACTCCTGTCAGAATTTGGCAACTCGTAATGGCACTGCGCGCGGGAATCAAGGCCAAGCGTACATGGCGGTGTACCGGGTGACCGGAATGCCTGCTTGCGCAGACGCTTTTCGTGCGCCGCGGCGCGGCGGAGAGGGGGCGCTGCCCCCGCCGCCCTTCGGGCGACTCCCCCGGGATATTTCTGAACAGATGAAAAGAACACGCTACGCTTGCCTTCATCTGCTTCAGGATATCCTAGGGGTGAATGGGCCAAAGCCACCAGATACCGCGGGGCGCAGCTTCGAGGCCTGGCCCCAACGGGAGGAGCGTAGGGGCAGGCCGCGCCCCATGTGACGTCGGGCGGGAGCCGCGCCGGGGCTTCAGATCCTGGAGATTTCAGCGTGGATGGCGGTGGCGGCGGCCCTTGGGTCTGTGGCCTGCCAGACGGGTCGGCCGACCACGATGTGATCCGCCCCGGCGCGGATTGCCGCAGCGGGGGTGGCGGTGCGTTTCTGGTCGCCTTTGGCCGACCCTTGCGGGCGCACGCCCGGGGTGACAATCAGCTTGCCCATCGCTTCGGGCAGGGCCCGGATGCTGGCGGCTTCCTGTGGGCTGGCGATCACGCCGTCCGCCCCGGCGCTGAGTGCGCGGGCGGCGCGTTGTGTTGCAAGATCGCCCAAGGCACCGGGCACGATCAGTGCGTCATCCAGATCCTGCCGGTCGAGAGAGGTCAGAATGGTTACCGCAAGGATCTTCAGCCCCGTTCCCGCAGCCCCCTCACAGGCCGCACGCACCACATGCGGATCGCCATGCACGGTCAGGAAATCAAGGTTGAACCGGGCGATGCCACGCACTGCGGCTTCGATCGTGGCGCTGATATCGAACAGTTTCAGATCAAGGAAGACGCGCTTGCCGTGTTCGTTTTTCAGCTCATTGGCCAATGCCAGCCCGCCGCCCGTCAGCATGCCCAGCCCGATCTTGTAGAAACTGACCGTTTCTCCAAGCGTCTTGGCCAGTTCCAGCCCTGTCAGCACATCAGGAACATCCAGAGCGACGATCAGGCGGTCATCAGCGGTGGGGTTGACGATGGCGGGCATGGGCGGCTCCTGTTCTGGCGGGTCGCGCCTCTTTGGCGCAGGGCCAAGCGCGATGCAAGCATCAGGCGATGGATTCCATGCGCTCCTTCGACAGCCCCCCGGGCACAATGGTAACCGGGATGGGCAAAGAGCCCGAGCTGCGCGCAAGTTGTGTCACCAGCGGCCCCGGCCCGGCGCGATCGGTTCCCGCGCCCAGCACCAGAATGCCGATCTGCGGATCGTCGCGGATCTGGGCCAGAATTTCGTCCACTGGCTCACCTTCGCGGATGACCAGTTCCGGATCGATCCCCTGACGGTCGCGCATCCATTTGGCGAAGACCTCGAAATGTGCCTCAATCCGTTCGCGGGCCTCGGCGCGCATCAGGTCGGCCACGCCGATCCAGTGCTGGAACTCCTCAGGCGGTATGATCGACAGGATCTGAACGCCCCCCCCGGTATGCGCGGCCCTGAGCGCGGCGAAGCGGATGGCGTTCAGGCATTCGCGGCTGTCGTCGAGAACGACGAGGAACTTGCGCATTCATGGCTCCCTGTTTGGGTTATCATGACACCGTCGCGCAATGCTGTCCAGCGCGTGGGCGTGTCAATGCCCTGAGCAGCCAGCCACCTGCCCATGATCCCGCAAGCATCAGGACTTGCCACACAAAGGCATAGATCAACGCAAGTGCCGTAATCGCAGCGTCAGTTCGACCGGGAGAGCACAGCCGGCGATCAGGGGGATCGAGGGGCAGGCGAGGATATCATAGGCGCAAAGCGCGCAATCCGTGGTGCTTTGCAACCACCCCCATGCGCGGCATCAAATGCCGCGATCTGATCGGGCAGGGAGGCGGGCAAGGCAATCGCGGAGTCGTCGGCAAGATTGGCCAGCATTACCACACGATCACGGTCACCCTCGGCCAGCGCCTCCTCAAGCCGGGGCAATAGCCATTCGGGTGTCACGGTTTGCGCTATTGCGCGTTCCAGCGACACATGGACATCACTGGCAGCCCTTTCAGCCAGCGGTGCGGTGAAGGACGATTGGTGCAAAACCGCACCGGTGCCCAATGCCATGCCGTCCAGACAGGCGGCAGTCACCAGACGGTGCATCGCCGGGCGCATCAGCGGACGCTGGCGGCCCAATCCCAATAGAGCTGGCGTGCACGTTTCGTAACCGGGCCGATCGGGTATTGCACGTCGTCAAAGGCTGAAACCGGCGTAACCTTGGCCAGATTGCCCGTGAGAAACACTTCATCCGCCTTGCGGAAATCATCGAGCGTCAGCACGGTTTCATGCACTTCCACCCCATCGGCGCGCAGATTGTCGATATGGCGTGCGCGGGTGATCCCGGCCAGAAAGGTGCCGTTGGCGATGGGCGTGAAGACCACGCCATCACGCACCATGAAGACATTGGCTGTGGCGCTTTCGGCCACATTGCCGTGACTGTCACAGACCAGCGCATTGCCGAAGCCTTTGGCATTGGCCTCGGCCAGCATGCGTGCATTGTTGGGATAGAGGCAGCCTGCCTTGGCATTGACCACCGCATTGTCCAACGTCGGGCGGCGGAAGCGGGTGGTTGTGAGCGTGGTGCGGGCATCTGTGGCGGGCATCGGGATGTCTTCGAGGCAAATGCAGAAGCCCGTCACCCCCGGCTTGGGCACGATCCCCAGCGCACCGCCATGGATGCCCCAATACATCGGTCGGATATAGACCGGGGCGGTCGCGCCCTTCAGCCCGTCCAGCACCAGTGCTACCATCTCGTCGGTCGAAACCGTGGGTGTCAGCATCAGCGCCTCGGCCGAGCGATTGACGCGGGCGCAATGGGCTTCCAGATCCGGGGTCATGCCGTCAACGAAGCGCGCGCCATCGAAAACCGTGGTTCCCAGCCAGGCGCCGTGGTCGGCCGCTCGGATGACCGGCACATCGCCGTCATGCCATTTTCCCTCGAACCAGGTGCGGATGTTACTGCCGGTGGCCATGTCGCGTCACTCCTTGCCTTTTGGCGGCGACTAAATCACCCCCGTCGGCGGGCGTCCAGAGGGTCTGCGACACAGGCCTCGGCCAGAAGTGTCTCCGGATCAAGGCTTGTGTTGGTCATTCTCAGCGCACCCATGCTATCGCGTGGCCAGTCGGCTTCGGGGCGGTTGCGGCAACGTTCGACCTTGTTGCCGTCCGGGTCAGGACGACAGATCGCCTCTGAAACCCCGTGATCGGCTGTGCCGTCCAGCGTGATCCCGGCGTCAGGCAACCGCTTGACGGCCTGCGCCAGTGTCTGGTGATCCGGGTCAGGAGTGGCCATGTCATATAGCCCGGTTTGGTCCGGCAGCGGTTGGATTGCATCGAGGCTTTCCCCGTGATCAGCCCGATATGATGGCGTTATCCACCCGTAAACAGGACGCCGCGCCGGGGCCGTAACGCCGGGGCTGTATCGCTGGATCAGCGCGAAGCCCATGATATCGCGGTAGAAATATAAATGATGCATTCCGGATCGACGATGCGCAGCCCGACGGCGGGTTCACAACTGTCGGAGAGCGAGGCGATGCCTGTGCCTTGCCGCCGCCGATACGCGGCGATAGCGTCCACAGGTCATTGCAACCAAAGGGACTATTCAGATGCGAAACTTTTTTATCTCGTCACTGGAAATGGTGATCAACATCGTGGTCGTGGTGATGGCTATCGGTGTGGTGATTGGCGCTGTCGCCGTCATGTTGACCCCGGCCTATATGGGCGGCGGGTTCTTTCGCGGTCTGATGGTTCTGCTTGGCGGCGGGGTCTATGTGCTGATCATGGGCGGTGTGCTGTATCTGGGCCTTGGCATTCATGCCAATACCAAACGTACGGCCGATCTGCTGGAAGAGATGGCACGCCGCCCCTGAACCGGCCAGGCTCAGAGGTTGAACACACGGCTCGGGTGCAACTCGCCGCCGATATAGATGCCGATCGCCACCGGCTGGCCCTGAAAACTGGCCCAGGCCGTATCACCAGGCCGTGCCTGGCTGGACAGAACCTGCCCTGGATTGCCATTGCGCACCCGCACCGCCCCCTCGGCGGTCAGCGGAAGCTGCGGCAGATCTCCCAGCGCCACTTCCAGCGGAAGGACTCGCGCGTCCAGCTCGGGCGTGCCTGCAAGCGCCTCGATTGCTTCCAGTGTGATCCCCTCGTCGGCGCGAAACGGGCCTGACCATTCGCGCCGCAACCAGGCGACATGCGCATGACAGCCCAGCGCCGCGCCCAGATCACGCGCAATGGCGCGCACATAACCGCCCTTGCCGCAGACCATGGCGAAATCGGCGTGATCGGGGTCCGGGTGCGCGGTCATCTCCAGCCGCTCGACATGCAGCGGGCGTGCGGCCAGATCCATCGCCTCACCTTCGCGCGCAATATCATAGGCGCGCTCACCCTCAACCTTGACTGCGGAAAACTGCGGCGGAACCTGCACGATGTCACCGCGAAAGGCGCCAAGCGCGGCCTCTATCTGGGCATCGGTCGGGCGCAGCTCCGAGGTGGCAATCACCTCGCCTTCGGCATCGTCGGTGGTGGTGGCTTGTCCGAAACGCACGCGGAACAAATAACCTTTCATCGCGTCCGTCACGAAGGGCACTGTTTTTGTGGCCTCGCCCAGCGCTACCGCAAGCACACCGGTCGCGGCGGGGTCAAGCGTGCCGGCGTGCCCGGCCTTGGCCGCGTCCAGTGCGCGCCGCACCTTCGATACAACGGCAGTCGAGGTCACGCCGGCGGGCTTGTCCACCACCAACCAGCTATTGACCGCGCGGCCTTTGCGTTTGCGTGCCATGTACCTGTCGCTCCTCGTGCTTTCAGGGCGCGCGGTCTAGCCCGCTATTCGATCGCGGGCAAGCCCCTTCCGCCGCGAGCGGCCATGCGCATGCACCAATGGTTCGCTTGCACAGACCGCTCTTCATTGGCTGCGGTGCTGCCCCTACCGATTGTTTTCGCGTTGCGTATGCTTTCACCTCCGGGGGGGCGGTACCGGACGCACCTTTTCCCCCCTGCCGGGGGGGTAGAGGAATGGATGACGCCGATAGCGCCGCGTCCCCTGCATCTTCATCTGTTCAGAAATATCCTGGGGGTGAATGGGCCGATAGGCCCAGAGGGGGCAAAGCCCCCCCTGCCTGCGCATCAGCGCATGGGGCACCGGGGATATCGCGGCGAATGTTTCAGGCCTCAGCCTTGTCCACGGAAGCTGCGGGTCGGCCGGTCAAAGACCTTTCGCCCGGTCAGCGAGGCCAGCAGATCAACCATCAGATGCGCCGTGCGGCCACGCTCATCCAGAAAGGGGTTCAATTCGACCAGATCGACCGAGGTGACAAGCCCGCTTTCATGCAACAACTCCATCACCAGATGCGCCTCGCGAAAGGTTGCCCCTCCGGGAACTGTCGTGCCGACGGCCGGCGCGATGGACGGGTCCATGAAATCGACATCGAGCGAGACATGCAGCAAACCGTTGGCCGCAGCGACTCGATGCAGGAAAGCCCGCAGCGGTGCGATGATGCCTTGCTCATCGATCACGCGCATGTCGTTGATGGCGATATCATGCGCCAGCAGTGCGGCATGCTCTGCCGGATCGACGGAGCGAATGCCGAACATGCAGATGTTTTCGGGCGGTACAGGGGACGGAAATGGCGGAAAGGCGGCAAAGGGGCGTCCGGCGATATAGGCCAGAGGAGTGCCATGAAGGTTGCCCGTGACCGTGCTCTCAGGGGTGTGAAAGTCGCTGTGCGCATCCAGCCAAAGCACGAACAAGGGCCGTTCGCTTGCGGCTGCATGCGCGGCCACCCCCGCAACCGAGCCCAGCGACAGGCTGTGATCGCCGCCCATGAAAACCGGTATGCCTCCCGCGGCAAGGGCTACCTGGCCGGCTTCGGACAAGGCCTGCGTCCAGCCGAGGGTTTCGGCCAGATGGTGCACGGCGGGGTTTGGACAGGGAGGCACCTCGGTCACCGGGGCAGGACAGGCGTCACCCCGGTCACTGACCTGATGGCCCAGGGCCTCAAGTGCAGGGGCGATCCCTGCGACACGATAGGCGGCGGGCCCCATAAGGCAGCCGGGGCGGTGCTGGCCCGTGTCGACCGGCGCGCCGATCAGGATGTAGTGGCGGCGGTTGGTTTGTTGCATGGAGCGTCCCGAGGTTGCATGGCAAAGCATTATGGTAACAAAAACGATCGACCTCGACCCCATAGATGATCGATCTGCCTGCTGGCCCATGCGTTTTTGCTGCCCGCGTCAGTCAAACTGACTGCCATTCCCCGCAGCGTGGCGCAGCCCGCTTCCGCGGAAGCGCCGCCTCGGGGGGCTCGATGCCCCCCGAGGCGGCCCGCCCTATGCCGGCCAGGTCTTCGCCACCATTGTCAGCACATCATACTGCGCCACCAGGGCGCCGTCCTGATTGCTGACCTGGCAGTCCCAGCGCACCTCGCCATGGTCTGCCCCTTCTCGCGGGTTGATCGCCTTGCAGGTCAGTTGCACACCCAGAGTGTCGCCGGGGTTGACCGGCGTCAGAAAGCGCAGGTTGTCCACCCCGTAATTGGCCAGCACCGGCCCCGGATCGGGCTGCACGAACAGCCCTGCCGCGAAAGACACGATCAGATAGCCATGCGCCACGCGACCGTCAAAGAACGGATTGGCGCGCGCGGCTTCCTCATCCATATGCGCGTAAAAGGTGTCGCCGGTAAAATGCGCGAAATGCTCGATATCCTCCAGCGTCACCTTGCGCGTTTCGGTTACCAGCTGGTCGCCCACACGCAGTTCGGCAAGCGACTTGCGGAACGGATGGATATCGCTGCGTGTTGCGGCCCCGTCGATCCATTCACCCGTTACTGCCGAAAGAAGGCGCGGTGCGCCCTGCACGGCGGTGCGTTGCATGAAATGCTTGACCCCGCGCAGGCCGCCCATTTCTTCACCGCCGCCCGCGCGGCCTGGCCCGCCATGCACCAGCATGTAGAGGGGCGATCCGTGGCCGGTAGAGCTTTTCGCGCTGGCCCGATTGCCGATCATCACGCGGCCATGAAACGGGGCCATGCCCAGCACCGCCGCCTCTGCCACGCCGGCATCGTCAGTGAATACCGATGCCACCAACGAGCCCTTGCCGCGTTGCGTCAGCGCTACCGCCTGTTCCAGGTCGTCGTAAGGCATCAGCGTGCTGACCGGGCCAAAGGCCTCCACATCATGCACGGCGCGCGCCGCATCGGGGCGGTCGCAATAGAGAACCACCGGATTCATGAAGGCTCCACGATCAGGGTCGCCTGAGGCGAGTGTCACCGCATCCGGATCGCCAATGACCACCTCGCCGTCAGCCGCCAGATCGCGGATGCGGGCGCGCACCTCGTCGCGCTGTGCCTTACTGGCCAGCGCGCCCACGCGCACTTGCGGATCATCCGGCAGGCCGACCGGCATTTGCCCCAACCGCGCCGCAAGGGCATCGCGCACGGCACCAACCTGCGCGCGCGGCACAAAAGCGCGGCGGATCGCGGTGCATTTCTGCCCGGCCTTCACCGTCATCTCGGCGGCCACCTCGCGAATGAACAGATCAAATTCGGGCGTACCCGGTGCGGCATCGGGGCCAAGGATGCAGGCGTTCAGGCTGTCGGCCTCCATGGTGAAGCGGGTTGCATTGCCGATGATTGCCGGATGGGCGCGCAGCTTTTTTCCGGTGCTGGCCGAGCCCGTGAAGGTCACCACATCCTGCCCGGTCACATGGTCCAGCATGTCTCCCACCGAGCCGCAGATCAGTTGCAGAGCGCCGGGCGGCAGGATATCCGCCTCGATAATGCGGCGCACCATCAGTTCGGTCAGATAGGCGGTCTGGCTGGCGGGTTTGATGATCGCGGGCATGCCGGCGATCAGCGTGGGAGCCAGCTTTTCCAGCATCCCCCAGCAAGGGAAATTATAGGCATTGATATGCACCGCCACGCCCCGCAGGGGCGTCAGGATATGCTGCGCGGAGAAGCTTTTGTCCTTTGACAGCGGCTCTACCGCGCCTTCTGTCAGCACTCGGGCATTGGGCATTTCGCGCCGCGCCTTGGAGGCGTAACCAAGAAGCGTGCCGATACCGCCTTCGATATCGACCCAGCCGTCCTTTGGCGTTGCGCCGGTTGCCAGCGACAAGGCGTGAAACTCATCCTTCATCCCCATCAGGTGCTGCCCCAGCGCCTTGAGCATCAGCGCCCGCTCATGGAATGTCATCGCTTGCAGCGGCCGGCCCGCCGCGCGGCCATATTCCAGCACGTCGGCCATATCGATGCCCGAGGCGTCAATGGTCGCCACCAGATCGCCCGTGGCGGCGTTGTGCAGTTCAGCGCCATCGCGGCTGCCCGCTTTCCATGTGCCGCAGATGTAGCTTTTAAGGCGGGTAGGGGCCCCGGTTGATGGCATGGCGGTCATGGTTGTTCCTTCAGTTCAGGTGGAGGTCGGACAGAAGCGCCCCGGTGGCAGCGGTCCATTCGGCCAGCAGCGCTTCGTTGGTCTGGTGGCGCAGTCCGAAGCGTTTGAGCAGATCGAAGCGCGACGATGCCGCCGGGCCGAACCCGGCCGCGACGCGAGGTTGCCAATAGTCGATAGAGGCGCGCACCGCTGCGCGGCCCTCTTCAGTGGCGGCGATCCGCGCCAGCCCCTCGCGGCCCAGCTCGGCGTGGCGTATTTCGCGCGGGGCGATGGCTCGGAACACTTCGGCGAGTGGCTGGTAGGAAATGCGCGAAAATTCCGCGATCTGGATCACTGCCGCCGCACCCTGCAAGACATTCATCACCACCGCATCGACCCAACCCTCAAGCGGGTAGTGGAAGACCGACAGTCGCATGTCTCCTCCCTGGCGCCGCGCGCCGATATCGGCCTCGCGCGGCAGCCGCGCCGCCCAGGGGTGCACACCCTCATAGCGCGCGGTATCCACACCGAAACCGGCCATCACGCCCAGGACCCGCTCGGCATGATCAGCCTTTTCCATCACGATCCGCGCGGCCGCGATCCGGCTCTTGATGCCGGGCGCATCGTTGATCGCATCGGCGAACCCGGCCGATGCCGCAAGTTCGCTGTCCACGAAAGACGCCATCAGCCGCAACAATTCGCCCCGATAACGCGGTGGCACATTGTCCGGCGACGACAGTTTGCCGCCATGCGCCAGATATTCCTCGATCGACATGTCGGTCATTGGCCCGTCCTTATTGATCGTAGCTGACCACCACCCGGTCGCTGAGCGGGTAACACTGGCAGGTCAGCACATAGCCTTGCTGCACCTCGTAATCCTCCAGCGCATGGTTGGTGCGCATCTCGACCTCACCCTCCAGAACCTTGGCGCGGCAGGTCGAACAGACCCCGGCCTTGCAGGCATAAGGCGCATCCAGATCGTTCGCCAGCGCGGCCTCCAGCATGCTTTCGCCGGTCTTTGGCATGCGAAAGCTGCGTGTAGTGCCATCCAGCGTCACCGTGGCCTCGCAGGCATCGCTTGCGTCAGCGCCACGGCTGGCAGGCTTGTGCTTTGCCCGCCCCGGCTGCCCCGAGGTGAACAGTTCGAACTTGATCTGGCTGTCGCTCAGGCCATGGTCCTTCAAGCCCTTGGAAATGCTTAACATCATCGGTTCCGGCCCGCAGATGAAGGCGGTGTCCACCGATTTTGCATCCAGCCAATGAGTGAAGAGCGCGGCAATTTTTTCGGCATCAATCCGCCCGGTGAACAGGTCGATCTCCTGCGATTCGGTCTCCAGCACATGCAGCACAGACAGGCGGCCCAGATAGATGTTCTTGAGATCCTCAAGCACCTCGCGAAACATGATCGAACTGACCTGGCGATTGGCATAAACCAGCGTGAAACGCGAATTCGGCTCGGCTTGCAGGACGGTTTTCAGGATCGACAACACCGGTGTGATGCCCGATCCGCCCGCGAATCCCAGGTAGTGGCGCGCGCTGGAAGGGTCGAGCGGCGTGTTAAAATTGCCCATCGGCGGCATGGCCTCCAGCACTGCTCCCGGGGCAAGGTTTTCATTTGCCCAGGTGCTGAACGCGCCGCCGTCCACCCGTTTGATGCCGACCTTCAACACCCCCTCGTCACGGCCGGCGCAGATGGAATAGGAGCGCCGCAACTCGTCCCCGTCGAAATCGCGCCGGAAGGTCAGGTATTGACCCTGCGTAAAGGCAAAGCGCGCAGCATCCTCGGGGCGAGGGCGCAGCGTGACGACCACCGCATCGCGGGTATCCTTTTGCACGTCGATTACGTCCAGGGGCAGGAAACGGGCCATGGGTGCCTCAGATGCATTTGAAATAGTCAAAGGGTTCAAGACAATCGCGGCACTGATACGCCGCCTTGCAGGGGGTTGAGCCGAACTGGCTGACCCGCGTGGTATTGGCCGATCCGCAGCGCGGGCAGGGCACGGTCAGTTCTTCGCCCGATAATCGCCGGGCGCGGGCAGCCAGGACGCCTTCGGTGGCGGTGCCTTCGATGGGCGGCGCAATGCCATAGGCGCGCAGCTTCTCTTTCGCCTCGCTGGCAATCCAGTCGGTCGTCCAGGCGGGTGAAAGCTGGCGCTTCAGTTCCAGCTTGTCGATGCCCTTGTCACGCAACTTGCGCTCGATATCCAGATTGATTACGCCGGTTGCCGGGCAACCCGAATAGGTGGGCGTGACCGTTACCACCAGTGTATCGCCCTGCCATTCGACATCGCGGATGATGCCAAGATCGGTCAGGCTGATCACCGGGATCTCCGGATCAGGGATCTCGGACAGCCAGCGCCAGATCTGTTCGGTATCGGGCTGCATGGCGGCCTACCAGGTCGCGCCCGGATAGGCGCGCTGCAACCACTGCATCGTGCACAGGATGTGGCCAAGATGCTCGGTATGGCGGCCCAGCTTCCCGCCGGTATGCGCGAAAGTGGTTTCGGGCGCTTTCAGCGTTGCCTCCGCCAGGACTTCGCTGATGGTTGCATCCCAGACCGGGCGCAGGCTTTCGGGCGCGGGCATTACCCCAGCTTGGGCCAGCCGATGGTCGATGTCATCACCAATGAACGCCTCTCCGGCCCAGGACCAGAGCCGCTCAAGCGCGTCTTGCATGCGCGCATGGCTTTCCTCGGTCCCGTCACCCAGCCGGATCACCAGATCGGCAGAGCGTTCCAGGTGATAAGCCACTTCCTTGCCCGCCTTGGCGGCGATTTCCGCGATGCGGGCATCACTGCTTTCTTCCAGCGCCTTAAGCATCGGCTGGTGCCAGGCATCGAACAGGAACTGGCGCATCAGGGTGTGGCCGAAATCACGGTTCGGGCGCTCGACCAGCAAAAGGTTGGAAAAATGCCATGTGTCGCGCTGGAATGCCAGATCGTCGGCACTACGTCCGCAGCCTTCGACTGAACCGGCCAACCCCAGCCACAACTGCGTCTGGCCGATCAGGTCCAGCGCGACATTGGCCAGCGCGATATCCTCTTCCAGCACCGGCGCATGGCCGCACCACTCGCTCACGCGATGCCCCAGGATCAAGGTATTGTCGCCCAGCCGCGTCAGCCCGGTGAACAGATCATGCTCCGGCGTCCCGGTGGCGGGCGCCACAGCCTCGCCCTTGCCGGTGGCACGCGCCAGAGTCTCGGCATCGGGGGTCATCATGTCAGGCAGCGAAGGCATCACATATGCCCCACTTCATCAGGAATGTCGTAAAATGTTGGGTGGCGATAGACCTTGTCATTCGACGGGTCGAACAGCGGCCCCTTTTCCGAAGGGCTGGAAGCGGCGATATCGCCCGATTTCACCACCCAGATTGAAACCCCCTCGTTGCGCCGCGTGTAGACATCGCGCGCGTGCCGGATCGCCATTTCCGCATCCGGCGCGTGCAGGCTGCCGACATGGCGATGGTTCAGGCCATGCTGGCCCCGGATGAACACTTCCCAAAGTGGCCATTCACTGGACATCGGTTATCCCTTCATCTTGCCGAAAATACGCTGGGGGTGAGCGGCGAAGCCGCGAGGGGGCAACGCCCCCTGACCCGCTTTCACTCTGCCGCAACACCCACCCCAACGCGCCGCGCTTCGGCCTTCCTTGCATGCGCCACCAGCCCGTCACGGAACCAGCGGCCCTCTTCCCAGGCTTCCTGCCGTGCTTCCAGCCGGTCGCGGTTGCACGGACCGTTTCCTTTCAGCACCGCGAAGAACTCGGACCAGTCGGGTTCCGAGAAATCGTATCCGCCCTTTTCCTCGTTCCACTTCAGGTCAGGGTCGGGCACCGTCAGCCCAAGATACTCGGCCTGCGGCACCGTCTGATCGACGAATTTCTGCCGCAGCTCGTCATTGGTGTTGATCTTGATCTTCCACGCCATCGACTGCGCCGAATGGACCGAGTCCTTGTCTGACGGGCCGAACATCATCAGGCTTGGATACCAGAAGCGGTTCAGCGCATCCTGCGCCATCTCGCGCTGCTCGGGCGTGCCGCGGGCCATCTTCATCATGATGTCATAACCCTGCCGCTGGTGGAACGACTCTTCCTTGCAGATGCGGATCATCGCGCGGGAATAGGGGCCGAACGAGGTGCGTTGCAGCGGCACCTGGTTCATGATCGCCGCGCCATCCACCAGCCAGCCCACGGCGCCCATATCGGCCCAGCTCAGCGTGGGATAGTTGAAGATCGAGGAGTATTTCATCTTGCCCGACAGCAGCGCCTCGGTCAGTTCATCGCGCGACACGCCCAGCGTTTCGGCGGCGCAATAGAGATAGAGGCCATGCCCGGCCTCGTCCTGCACCTTGGCCAGCAGGATCGCCTTGCGCTCCAGCGTGGGGGCGCGGGTGATCCAGTTGCCCTCGGGCAGTTGTCCGACGATCTCGGAATGCGCGTGCTGGCCGATCTGCCGGATCAGGTTCTGGCGATAGGCTTCGGGCATCCATTCCTTGGGTTCGATCTTTTCACCGGCATCGATCCGCGCCTGAAAGTGACGCTCTTCGGGCGTCATGTCTTCGGGCGCTTTCACGCCTTTGCCATCGGTCTTGACCATCTGTGCATACATGGTGATGCCTCCTCAGACCCGTTCGATATCTCGTGTCACGTCCTGACCGCTGTTGCCGGTCCCGAGCAACTTTACCACAACCACCGCATCAGGTGTGATCCCCCCGCCCATGGGCGTGATTAATAAGCGCGAGCATGTCACAAATCAACGGAAAATTCTGAGTATTATGTGACGCTTTTGCGCTTGAAGCCGCAAGCACCCGCAAGACTTGAGTTTTTCAGCGATGGGCGATGTCGTCCAGAAGGCGGTGGCGGTTGTCCGTGGTCGAGGTCTGAGGGGGCAGCGCACCACTCTCGGCTTCGAATGCGGTGCCGACATACGAATCGGCGGGGTCTGACAAGGTGCAATAGATTTGCGCGAACAGCCGCCGCGCGGCGTGCCCCGGCCAGTCTGCGGGCAGGGCATCGGTGGGCAGGCGCGGGTCGCGCAGCAGAACCTGGCGGTAGAAATGCACCAGCAGCAGCCGCAGCGACAGAGCCTGGGCACCTGATGGGGCAGAGCCCATGGCCAGTGAAGAAAAGCGCGCGATGAACTCGGTGTATGCTTGCGCATGGGTTGCCAGATCCCAAGCCCCGGCAGCGAATTCGGGCAGTGCCTCCAGCCCCTCTTCGGGGCGGGCGCTGAAAACCAGTGCGCCAGCAGGCACCGCGATCCGATCAGGGCCGATGGCCAGTTGCGGCTTGAGCCGGGCATAGCCCGCGCGCTCAAGCTGCGCCATGGCGGCATCGCCCAATGCTTCGGGGACAAAGACGAAACGCCAGCCCGGTGCACTGTCGGGGCCATAAATGGCGCGATCGGCAGCGTCGAACTCGGTGCGCGCGGCCTCGGACAGGCGGTAGAAGCTGCGTCGCCCGGCGCGCCGGCCCTCCAGCCGCCCTGCCGCCACCAGGCGGGATACGGCGGTGCGCACCAGCGTTTCGCTGATCCCGACGGCTGCACAGGTTTCGATGATGTTGCCGATCCAGACCTCGCCGCCACGCGGGACGACCACATCACCGTAAAGCGTGACGATGAAACCGCCCGCGCGTAGGGGCAGATCGGCCAGAAGGCCCGCGATGCTGCGGTCTTGCGCGGGGCGTCTGACCCTTGATTTCACCCTGTTCCTCGTCGCCAAGTCATTGTCGGGGCGCATCTTGCCACAAAACGGCGGCGAAGAAACCCTTGGGCGATTGCCCGGGCCTGGCGCTACGTCGGGTCTTGCGTCGATGCCGGGCCGAGATGGTGATCGAGAATCGCCGCAACCATTTCGGCTGCCGTTGCCGGGATCTGGGCAACGGGCAGGCGGGCGACATCGGCAAAGCCGATCAGCGCCTCGATTCCGGTGGCCGCCGTGAGCTGCGCGACAAGGCGGTTGATCTGGTCCCCGGGCAGCGAATGGCCTCCTTCTGCCAGGGCGCGGTGGAAATAGGCGACGCGCCGTGCGCCGCGGCGCGGGGTATTGGCCGGGGCTGGATCCATGGCACTATGAACGATAAAGGCCCGGAAACTTTCTTCGTTCTCGATCGTCAGTTGCAGCATATAGGCGGCGATTGCGGCAAGGCGCGCGCGCAGGTTTGTCGTTCCGGCGATCACTGTTTCATAGGGCAGAACCTTGATGTCCAACCCCGCCTCGACCGCCAGAGCCTGCGGGTCAGAGAAATAGCGATAGGCCGTCGCCCGCGAGATCCCCTTCAATGCGGCGGCGGCGGCGACATTGACCGGCTCACCCTTTGCAAGCAATTGGCGCGCGCCATCGAGGATGGCCTCGCGTGTGCGGTTTTTCTGGCTGGTGCGTTGCGGGGCCAGGGATTGGGACATACGATGAGAGCCTCTGGATTTGTTGTTGAGACGAGTGTCTCATAATGATACGCAAGTCTCACAAATTGAATCGCTCCCGTCAACACTCAATAGAAGGTGTCTTCCATGACAGCCCCCGTTTGCCGAACATTTGATGTGTTCGGATTGCTTTTGAAATTCCGTGTCATGCCAGAGGACGTGGCCGGAAAGTTTTGCCTGATAGAAGCGGTGGTGCCGCCCGGTCTGGGCGCGCCGATGAATGCCCATGCAGGGGAATCCGAGTGCTTCCATGTGCTTGAAGGCCAGTTTGACTTTGTTCTCGGAGATGAGATGGTGCAGGCGGGGCCCGGCAGCGTGGTCGTGGTTCCCGAGGGTGCGGCCCATGCTTTCACCTGCACAGGAACGGCGCCCGGTCGGCTGGCAATCATCAATGCGCCTGGACGGATGCATGTGGAATTCTTCACGGGCGTCGGCCGTTCGCTGCCCGAGGATGTGACCACCCCCCAGCCCCCCGCCGGCCCGCCCGCCATGGCGCATGTCCTGCAAGTGGCCCAGGCGGCGGGGATGACGCTGCTACCGCCGCGCTGAAAGGATACGCTCATGGCTACCCTGATATCCGAATCCATCCTGCCGGTCGCGCGCCGCTCATCCCTGCCGCTCGCCGCGCGTGTTCAACTGGGCATGTCACTGCTCTGGCTTCTGGCCGGGTTGGTGATCGGGCTGGCGATGGCTGCCACCGGCGATTTCGCGCTGCGCAGCGTGCACGCGCATGTTCAGCTTCTGGGATGGGTTACCCTATGCCTGACCGGCTTGGTCTATGCGGTGCTGCCGCGCGCAGCCGAAGGTGCAATGGCCCGCTGGCATCTGATCTTGCACAACATTGGCCTGCCCGTCATGGTGCTGGCGCTCGGTGCCTATCATTCCGGCTATCCGGCGGCCGAACCCCTGATCGCGCTGGGTTCGATCAGTGCGTTCGCGGGGCTGTTGGCGTTTGCGCTGGCAGTGCGCCGGGTGCTCTGATCCCTGACGAGTGGCTCCGGGGCGTGGCTTCAGCCCCGGGCCAGTTTCAGCGCTTCGTCAATCACCTGCGGATCGCCAATATGGTTGAACAGCACCAGGATCAGCCGCGCATTCAGCGCATCGCTTTCATCCTTGCTCAACCCCTCATGCGCGGCAATCAACTGGGCGTAGACATCGTCAGGACTAGGCAGGTTGCGGGTGATTATCAGTTTCGCCATGGTCAAACCTCCATTCCGATCGCTCGTCCCAAGGCTTCCGAAACGGCTCTTTCATCCCAGTGTTCCCAGCGCGCGGCAACATGCTGGTCCGGCCGGATCAGATACACAGCGCCGGGCGCGGCGCCCAGATACCGCTCGCGCAGCAGGTCATTCCCTGTCGTATCCAGCCGCTCGACCGTGCAATCAACCCCATGGGCCGAGAATTGCGCGGGCGCGTCGGTATCCAGCGAAAGGATCTGAAATCTCGCCCCCTTTGCATCGCCCAGCCGGTTCAGCAGGAAACCGCCATCGAGCGGCACATCGGGGCAGGGGCTGCCGGGGCGCGTGCGCTCGGGGCCGCCGGGCAGCGCATCGGGTGTGTTCAGGGGCGAGCCGTCATAAGTGCAGGGCACCGACAGCCGCCCCGAATTGACGAAGGGGCGCGCAAAATCATGATGCTGCGCCAGATGCAGCACGGCGTCACGGAAAACCCGGCTGATCTCGGACTTGGGTGTGATGAAATCGGTCGAGCGGGTGGAATTCAGGATATTCTCGTTCGCGCCGTGGATGCGCTCGATATCATAGCTTTCCAGCAGGCGCGGCCCGGCCTTGCCATCAAGGATCAGCTTCAGCTTCCAGGCCAGGTTGTCGGTATCTTGCAAGCCGCTGTTCGCGCCGCGCGCGCCGAAGGGTGAAACCTGATGCGCGGCATCGCCGGCAAAGATCACCCGGCCCTGATGGAACCGCGTCATCCGTCGGCACTGGAAGGTGTAGATCGATGACCAGACCAGTTCGAATTCGACATCTTCGCCGATCATCTGCGCCACGCGACGACGCACATTCGCTTCCTTCAATTCCTCGGCACGGTCCACATCCCAGCCGATCTGGAAATCGATCCGCCAGACATCATCGGGCTGCTTGTGTAACAGTTGCGACGCCCCGGCGCCCGAGGGCGGATCGAACCAGAACCAGCGTTCGGTTGGAAAATCGGCCTTCATGCGCACATCGGCAATCAGGAAACTGTCCTTGAATACCTCGCCCTCAAACCCCAGCCCCAACATGCCCCGCACGGGTGAGGCCGCGCCATCGCAGGCGACCAGCCAATCGGCCTCCAGCGTGTAGGCACCATCCGGGGTCATGACGGTGAGGACAACATGATCTCCCTTGTCCTCGACGGCGTCCACCCGGTTGCGGCCACGAATTTCCACCGGCAAGCCCCGTTCGGAAAGCGCCTGGAGATGGTCTAGGACGAACTTCTCGAAATAGGGTTGCTGCAGGTTGATGAAGGCGGGGTACTTATGCCCCTCTTCGGGCAGAAGATTGAATTCATAAATCTTTTCATCGCGATGAAAGACCTTTCCGAGGTTCCAGACCACCCCTTTCTCAACCACCTTATCGCCGCAACCCAGCCTGTCCAGTATCTCCAGCGGGCGCTTGGCGAAACAGATCGCGCGCGATCCCATGCCAATGCCTTCATGGTCATCGAGGACCAGCGCCCTGACGCCCTTCAGGCCCAGATCCAGCGCCAGCGCCACACCGACCGGGCCGCCGCCGACAATGACCACCGGATGGCGCACCGGCGTATCGCGGTCCTGATCCGGCACGCGGGCATAGGGATAGGCGCGATAGGCCAGTGTGTAGCGATCAACCAGCGGGGCATTCATGGCATTCTCTCCTGCCGAAAGGGCTCAACCTTGCAGATCGTCCCACATCTGCTGATCGCGCTCGGCGGTCCAGATGCGGGGCGTCTCGATGCCGCGCGCTTCGTCCCAGGCGCGGGCCACATTGAAGGGCAGGCAGTGTTCATAGATCGCGTAATCGGCAAACTTGGGGTCGCACTCGGCGCGAACGGCGTCCCAGGCCTCTTTCAGGCTGCCGCCGCGCGCGGCCACCCGCTTGACCGGGCGATAGGTGCTGTCGACGAAATCAAAGGTGTTGACCAACGCTTGTTCCACCATCTCCTCGCCGATCAGCGCTTCCCCCCGGCCCGGCGCGATCGCCTTTGGCTCATAGGCGGCGATGGCTTCCAGCGTGTCGCCCCAATCGGCAAAATGCCCGTCGCCACAGTAGCAGGCCGAATGATATTCAACGATATCGCCGGTGAACATCACCTCGCTGTCCGGCACCCAGACCACGGCATCGCCTGCCGTATGCGCGCGGCCCAGATGCATGATGTCCACACGCCGCTTCCCAAGATAGACGGTCATTGCGTCGCTGAAGGTGGTCGTCGGCCAGGTCAGGCCCGGAATCTCTTCATGGCCCTGAAACAGGCGTGGAAAGCGGCCAAACTCGCTGTCCCAATCTTCCTGCCCGCGCTCCACCACCATGGCGCGCGCGGCATCCGACATGATGATTTCCCGCGCGCCATAGGCACTGGCGCCCAGCACCCGAACCGCATGATAATGCGTCAGCACCAGATGGCTGATCGGCTTGTCGGTGACCGAGCGGATACATTCCACCACCTTGCGCGCCAGCCGCGGCGTGGCCTGCGCTTCGATCACCATCACCGATTCATCGCCAATGATGACGCCAGAATTGGGGTCTCCTTCGGCGGTGAAGGCATAGAGCCCCTCGCCAATCTCGGTGAAGGAAATGGTCTTCTCGCTCATGTCGCCTTGCGAGGCAAATTTCTTGGTCATCGCGCTCTCCCGGATTCTTCTGCGGCCGCGCCGCTTAGCTGTATTTGCGAATCATCTTGGCGCAGCGTAATAGTTGAAAATGTAACCATCAACGCATGCGTGTAGATTTATGTTTTTAAAGGGATACTTGCCCTACAGGCTGAACTACCTAGCCGAATTGGCATCCGAGCAGACCCGCCCGATCTACCGCAAGCGGCATGAGCTTACGCGGCCCGAATGGCGCGTGCTGGTGAATCTCGCTGATACCTCGCCGCTTACTGCCAGCGCGCTCTGTGCTCGCGTTCCCGCGCACAAGACCAAGATAAGCCGCGCGCTTCTATCGCTCGAAAAGCGCGGCTGGGTCCGGCGCGAAACCGACAGGAACGATCGCCGCATCAGCCACGCCACGCTGACGCTGAAAGGAAAGCGCGCCTTCAACCGCATCCGCCCCGAGATGGAGGCCGCGACCGAAGCCATGCTCGCGTCTCTGACCCCGGAAGAACGTCGCAAGGTCGATGAGGGGCTGGCAGTCCTCGAACGCCTCTTCAAGGCACCCGCGACGCCCTGAATACGAAAGGGGCCGCACAACCCGCAGCCCCTTCATCTGTTCTGAAATATCCTCGGGGGAGCCGCGCAGCGGCGTGGGGGCAGACAGCCCCCGCCCGGTCTCCTCAGGCGTTGGCCGAAGTTTTCTGCACCGCCGCTTCCACCGAGGCCTCGATGATATCCAGCGCCTCGTCCAGTTGGCCCATCGGAATGGTCAAGGGCGGCAACAGGCGGATCACGTTGTAGCGCGTGCCGCAAGACAGCAGGATCAGCCCGCGCGCCTCGGCTTCCGCCACCACGGCTGCGGTCAGTTCGGCATCCGGCGCCCGGCTTTCGCGGTCCTTGACCAGTTCAAACGCGTTCATCGCGCCCAGGCCGCGCACATCGCCGATACATTCCATCCCCTGCCGCTCAGCCATCGCGTTCAGCCTTGCGCGGATCTTCTCGCCGATCTCGTCAGCACGCGCGCAAAGGTTCTCTTCCTTGATGACATCCAGCACCGCATGGCTGGCGGCCACGGCGATCGGGTTGCCGCCATAGGTGCCACCCACGCCACCCGCATGCGGTGCGTCCACGATCTCCGCCCTTCCAGTGACCGCCGACAGCGGGAACCCCCCGGCCAGACCCTTGGCCATGGTGATCACATCGGGAACCACGCCCGAATGCTCGAAGCCGTACATCTTGCCGGTCCGCGCCATTCCGGCCTGCACTTCATCGGCGATCAGCACGATGCCGTATTGGTCGCAGATCTCGCGCAGGCGCTTCAGAAACCCTGCTGGCGCTATGTTGAACCCGCCTTCGCCCTGCACCGGCTCAATGATCATCGCGGCGATCCGCTCGGGGTCAACTGTCGAGGCAAACATTCCCTCCAGCGTGCGCAGGGCCTCGGCCTCGGACACACCATGGTAGGCGTTGGGGAAGGGGGCGTGCACTACCTCGGCGGGCATCGCACCGAAGTTCTTCTTGTAAGGGTTGACCTTACCGGTCAGCGCCATGCCCATCAAGGTGCGGCCATGGAAAGCGCCGGTGAAGGCGATCACACCAGAACGGCCCGTATAGGCCCGCGCCATCTTGATCGCGTTCTCCACCGCCTCGGCCCCCGAAGACACCAGCATCGTCTTCTTGGCAAAGTCGCCCGGCGTGATCGCGTTCAGCCGCTCGGCCAGTGCGATATAGCTCTCATAGGGCGCGACATGGAAACAGGTATGGGTAAATGCCTGTGCCTGTTCGGCTACGGCGGCCATGACCTTGGGGTGGCGGTGCCCGGTATTGTTCACCGCGATGCCCACCGCGAAATCGATGTAGCGCTTTCCCTCGGCATCCCACAGTTCGGCGTTCTCGGCGCGTACGGCATAGATGTTGCGGGTGGCGACCCCGCGCGAAACGGCTGCGGCCTTACGGGCCTGAAGATCGGTGGATGCGGTCATGATCAGCTCCTGAATAAACCCGCTTTCCTTTCTATCGTTGCGCAATATTATGAGCAAGTGATTCCTGATGCGAGAACTGTAAGATGGACGGATTCGATGTGGGTGCCCGTTTGCGGGACATGCGAATGGCCGCTGGCCTGTCGCAGCGCGGTCTGGCGGATCTTTCAGGCGTGCCGCATGGGCAGATCTCGATGATCGAAACCAACCGATCCAGCCCTTCTGTCGCCAGTTTGCGCAGGATTCTGGGCGGATTAGGTGTCACGTTGGCTGAATTTTTCGAGCCTGATCGTCCTGCGACCGAGGCCGTGTTCTTCCGCGCGCAAGACCTGCGCGATCTGACCTCACTCCTGCCCGGCGCCGCACCCGATCGCTCGGGGCGCATCCGGCTGATGCAGGTGGGGGACGCGCGCGCGCACAACCTGCAGATCCTCTATGAACGCTATGAGCCCGGCGCCGACACGGGCAAGAGCATGCTTGAGCACCCCGGTTCGGAGGGCGGTGTCGTTATTGCGGGGCAGATCGAACTGACGGTTGGCGGGCAAAGCCAGGTCTTGCAGGCGGGCGACAGCTATCTGTTCAGCTCGACCATCCCGCACCGTTTTCGCAATTCCGGCGCTGTCGAGGCGGTCGTTGTCTCGGCCTGCACGCCGCCTTATCTGTAACCGGCCCCCCTTCATCTTGCCGGAAATACGCTGGGGGTGAGCGGCGCAAGCCGCGAGGGGGCAACGCCCCCTTTCGCCGCTACCGGGTGAACCAGTCCTTGAACTGCATGCGCAACAGGTTCTTTTGCACCTTGCCCATCGTGTTGCGCGGCAGTTCCGGCAGCACGGCCAAGGCACGCGGCTGTTTGAACCGCGCCATTTTCGGCGCCAGATCGCGCAGGATGGCATCGGTATCAGGTGACATGCCGTGCGCGGGAACGATGACGCCCAGCACTGCCTCGCCCAGGTCGGGGTGAGGCACGCCGATCACTGCGCTTTCCAGCACGCCTTCGGCTTCATCCAGTGCCAGTTCCACTTCCTTTGGGTAGATGTTGTAGCCGCCCGCGATGATCAGGTCTTTCTGTCGGCCGACGATATGGACATAGCCATCACTGTCCACCATCCCCAGATCGCCGGTGATGAAGAAACCGTCAGAGCGCAGTTCCGCAGCGGTTTTTTCGGGCATCTGCCAGTATCCGGCAAAGACATTCGGCCCGCGCACCTCGATCATTCCGACTGTGCCTTGCGGCAGCGTGGCGCCGGTGGCGGGATCGGTCACTTTCAGTTCAACCCCCGGAAGCGGAAAGCCGACAGTGCCCGCTCGGCGCTCGCCGTCATACGGGTTCGAGGTGTTCATATTGGTTTCGGTCATGCCGTAGCGTTCCAGAATACGGTGCCCGGTGCGCGCCTCGAACGCGGTGTGGGTTTCGGCCAGCAACGGGGCCGATCCAGAGATGAAAAGTCGCATATGTGAAACCAACTCCCTGTCAAACCGGGGATCAGCCAGCAGTCTTGTATAGAAAGTGGGAACGCCCATCAGGCTGGTGGCCAGCGGCAGATGCCTGATCAGCGCGTCGATATCCAGTTTTGGCAGGAAGATCATCGCCCCGCCCGCCAGCAGGAGCGTGTTGGTTGCCACAAACAATCCATGCGTGTGAAAGATCGGCAGTGCGTGCAGCAACACGTCATCGCCGGTAAAACGCCATTCGCGCACCAGCACTTCGGCGTTGGACAAAAGGTTGCCCTGGGTCAGCATCGCGCCTTTTGAGCGTCCGGTGGTGCCCGAGGTATAGAGAAGGGCTGCCAGATCATCCGTGTCACGAGGGGCTGCCCCAGCCATTGGTGTGGCCTGCGCCATCGCTTCTGCGAAGCTTCCCGATCCATCAGCATTCAGCACCATCACCTGTGTGCCGCAATGCGCCGCGACCGGGGCCAGTGCGGTTTCCTGCGTGCCATCGGCCAACATCAGCGCGGCGCCAGCATCCGACAGGAAATATTCCACCTCATCAGGGGTATAGGCGGTGTTCAGCGGCAAGAAGACCACCCCCGCCATCACTGCCCCGGCGTAAAGCGCCAGCGCCTGCGGGTTTTTCTGCACCTGCACTGCAAGCCGGTCTCCCGGTTTCAGACCCAGCGTCGCCAGTGCCCCGGCAACCTGGGCACTTAGCGCGTGAAAGGCCTCGCCCGACAGCGTCTCGCCATCGGGCAGGTGCAGGAACGGGCTCTGCCGGCCCCTGAGCGGGGCGAAGAGCGCGTCATAAAGCGGGTTTGGCATGGCGGGGCTCCGTGTTTCGCGCAGGCATAACGCGCGGCGAAGCCCCGGTCCAGCGTCAGGCGACCGCCGTGCGGTTGAGCATGTCGCGCACCATCGGAATGACCTCTTCGCCATATAGCCGGATGCAGTTCAGAAGCTGATCATGGGGTAGCGGGCCGGTGGAGTATTTCAGGTCGAACCGATCAATTCCCAGGCCCTTGACCGTGCGCGCGATCTTGCGCGCCACGGTTTCCGGCGACCCGACATAGAGTGCGCCATGCGCGACCTCGGCCAGGTATTTGTCCTTGGTCACTGGCGGCCAGCCACGTTCGCGCCCGATACGGCCGAACATCGCCTGATAATGCGGCCAGAGCGCTTCGCGCGCGGCCTCGTCGGTCTCGGCGACAAAGCCGGGGGAATGAACGCCGATCGGTCGCGGCTTCTGGCCCATTTGCGCCACGGCCTTGTGGTATAGATCGACATAGGGTCTGAAGCGCAACGCATCGCCGCCAATGATCGCCAGCATCAGCTGAAGATCATGGCGCACCACCCGCACCACCGATTCCGGGCTGCCACCTACACCAACCCAGGTTGTCAGCCCGGCTTCATTCAGGCGCGGATAAACGATGGTGTTTTTCAGCGGCGTGCGGGTCTGGCCCTGCCATGTCACCTTCTTGTCACGCAGCAGTTGGACGAACAGGTTCAGCTTCTCTTCGAACAGCAGGTCGTAATCGTGCAACTCCTGGCCAAACAGTGGGTAGCTTTCGGTGAACGAACCACGCCCGACGATGGCCTCGGCCCGGCCGTTGGACACCGCATTCAGTGTCGAAAACCGCTGGAAGACGCGCACCGGGTCATCGGTGGACAAGATGGTAACGGCGGTGCCCAGCCGGATGCGACTGGTGCGCCCGGCAATGGTGGCCAGAACGATTTCGGGTGCGGAAATGGCAAAATCATCGCGGTGATGTTCGCCCAGACCGATGAAATCTATCCCCAACTGATCGGCAAGCACCGCCTCTTCGACCACATCACGCAAGACCTGATCCATCGGTTTGGGTTTGCCGTCGGTGCCGTGGGTGACATCGCCGAAAGTGTCGAGGCCAAGGGAAACATGGGGCATGGTTTTCTCGTGCGGTTGGGGTGCTTTTATTGAAAGGTATGTGCCGATCTTTCCAGCGTAAAGTCCGGCCGCCCGCACGCCCCCTGTGCGCAGGTGCGCAGTTCAGTCCGAGTTTTGGTCCTTTGACGCAGGAATCGGCGAGCCTGACGCAAGGTCGGCAAGGATCGGACAATCAGGCCGGTGATCGCCTGCGCAGGTTGCGACCAGATCGCCCAGCGTGGCCCTGAGTGAGCGCAATTCGGCGATCTTTGTATCGATGCGTTCCAGATGACCCTGCGCCAGCCGTTTCACATCCTCGCTGGCGCGGCTTTCATCTTCATACAAGCCCAGAAGCGCGCGACAATCGTCGATGCTGAAACCGAGCGCGCGTGCACGGCTGAGGAAAGCCAGCTTGTGAATGTCGGCGGGCCGGAACAAGCGGTAGCCGTTGGTATCGCGCGGCGGGCGGATCAGGCCGATTTCCTCGTAATAACGGATGGTCTTGGCCGGAAGGCCCGAAGCCGCGGCAGCCTGGCCGATGTTCATGGCGTCACCTCGCGTGATGCAATGCGGGAGAGGTTGGCCGCGGTGCCAGCTTCGGCCATCACCGGGCGCAGACGGCGCAGACGCAGCGCATTGGTGACCACGAAAACGCTGGACAGCGCCATTGCGCCTGCCGCCAGCACCGGGCTGAGTGTCAGACCATAGGCCGGATACAGCACCCCTGCCGCCACCGGAATCAACGCAGTGTTATAGGCGAAAGCCCAGAACAGGTTCTGGCGGATATTGCGGATGGTGCGGCGGCTGACGTCCAGCGCGTTGACGACGCCGCGCAGATCGCCCGAGATCAACACCACATCGGCGCTTTCAATCGCTACATCGGTGCCGGTGCCGATGGCGATGCCGATATCGGCCGCCGCCAGTGCGGGCGCATCGTTTATGCCGTCTCCGACAAAGGCCAGCTTCTTGCCGCCCGCGCGCAGCGCTTCGAGCGCAGCAACCTTGCCTTCGGGCAGCACCTCGGCTTCGACAATGTCGATGCCCAGATCGGCGGCTATGGCGTGGGCGGTGGGCTTTGCATCGCCGGTGATCATGGCGACCTTCAGCCCCATGGCGTGCAGCGCTTCGATTGCACCCGGCGTAGAGGGTTTGATGCGGTCTGCCACCGCGATCAGCGCTGCCGCCTTGCCGTCAATAGCGGCAAAAAGCGGCGTCTGTCCTTTGGCGGCGCGCGCTTCGGCGATCTGTGGCAGGGCGCCAAGGTCAATCCCCTCGCGTTCAAACAACCGCGCGGCACCAACCAGCACGTCGTGACCTTCAATGCGGGCACGGGCACCGAAGCCGGTGATCGTGTCGAAATCCTGTGGCTGCGGCAGATCAAGGCCGCGCGTGCGGGCCTCGCGCTCGATGGCCTGTGCGACAGGGTGCTCGGCGCGGCTTTCAACGGCGGCGACAAGGCGCAACACCGCGTCGGCATCGAACCCCGGCGCGGGGTCCAACGCCACCAGTTCCGGTCGCCCCTCTGTCAGGGTGCCGGTTTTGTCAAAGGCCACCACCTCGACGCCCTGTAACGCCTGAAGCGCGTCCCCGCGGCGAAACAGCACCCCCATTTCCGCCGCCCGTCCGGTGCCAACCATGATCGAGGTGGGCGTGGCCAGCCCCATGGCGCAGGGGCAGGCGATGATCAGCACGGCCACGGCGGCCACCAGCGCGTGGCTCAGACGTGGATCAGGGCCGACCGCCAGCCAGACCGCCAGCGTCAGCAGCGACAGCGCCATGACCGCGGGCACGAAGTAGAGCGTGACGCGGTCAACCATCGCCTGGATAGGCAGCTTCGTGCCCTGCGCCTCTTCAACCAGCCGGATGATCTGCGCCAGCATCGTATCGGCGCCGACGCGGGTAGCGCGGAAAACCAGTGCTCCGGTGCCATTGACAGTTCCGCCGGTGACCTCGGCACCCGGCTCCTTGGCGGCGGGGATCGGCTCGCCCGTAATCATCGATTCATCGACATGCGAGCGGCCCTCGGTCACCATGCCGTCAACCGCGATCCGTTCGCCGGGGCGGACATGAATGATGTCACCGGGGGCGATCTGTTCCAGCGGCACATCCTGCACCTTGCCGTCCCGTTCGACCCGCGCCGATTTCGCCTGCAATCCCACCAGCCGGGCGATCGCCGCGCCGGTGCGGCCCTTGGCGCGCGCCTCAAGCCATCGGCCGAGCAGGATAAGCGTGACAATCACGGCTGCGGCCTCGAAATAAACCGCTGCCGTTCCTGGCGGCAGCAGGCCGGGCGTGAAGGTGGAAACCACCGAGAATCCCCAGGCGGCAAAAGTGCCGACTGCAACGAGGCTGTTCATATCGGGCGCGCCACGCAGCAACGCGGGAATGCCGTGGCGAAAGAAGATCAGGCCGGGGCCGAACAATACCAAGCTTGCTAGGAAGAACTGCAAGACCCAGCTTTCCCACATGCCGATTGTAGCATGGACCCAATGGTGAAAGGCCGGCACCATATGCCCACCCATCTCCAGCACGAAAACCGGCAGGGTCAGGGCCATCGCCATAAACAGCCGCCGCGCCAGTGCTGTGCTTTCGGTCGCGCGGGCGGCGGCTTGCCGGGCGCGGGTGTCGTCACCGCTCGGGCGGGCAGGATAACCGGCCTCGGTGACGGCGCGCGCCAGCCGCGACGCAAGGCCCGGGATTGCCAGATGCCGGATGCTGGCGCTTTCAGTCGCCAGATTGACCGTGGCGGACAGAACACCGGGCTGCCGGGCCAGAACCCGCTCCACCCGGCCTACGCAGGAAGCGCAGGTCATGTCCGACACCGAAAGGCGGGTTTCTTCTTCCTCGACCGGATAACCGGCCTCGGTCAGTTTTTCGGCCAGCGCCTGCGGTTCTGCCGTGCCTGATATCCGCAAAGTGCCCAGCGCAAGATTGACCTCGGCACCCGTCACGCCGGGCACGCTGGCGGCTGCCCGCTCGACCCGCGCAGAACAGGATGCACAGTTCATGCCTGACACGCGCAGGGTGAGGGGGGAAGAAGCGGACATTGCAGGCTCCGTGGTGGTGTAAAAGTGCTGGGCGCAAGCACCCTACGCCGTCATATGGGGCTTCCCGTGACGGGAAGGTCAAGGCCTGCGCCTGATCCACCAAGATACTTTTTGCAAGCGGGCGGCAAAGCGGTGACTCTCGTCAAGCATGGCGCGAGCGTTGGAAATGTAGGCAACCGGGTATCAGGCGACCTTTTCCGCGCCATCTGGTTGTGAAAGGCACCAGTTGATGACCGGTATTGCCTGCGGCGGCAAGGGGGTGCCCATACCTTCGCTGAAGGCTTCGAAACCGGCCAGATTGGCCTGATTGACCGCTGTCAGCACCGGCACGCCGGCCGCCAGCGCGCGCCCGATCACCGGGCGAAAGCCGCGCCCCTCCAGTTCTGCTTTGCCGAACTTGTTGATCAGCAAAAGCCTTGGCCCCTGATCCAGCGCGCGTTCGACCAGACCCACGGCCTCCTCCAGCCCTTGCGGGTCAAGGCGACAACCGCGCGCCATCGGGCCAAGCCGTTGCGAGATACGTACACGGGTGCCGAGGGCAAGCACCTGCAGGTCCATGTCGCAGCGCGTGGTCGGGCCGGTTTCGGAGTTGATCTGCACGACCCCGGCCAGCGGCCAGCCTTGCCCGGTCAGATGTTCGGCGACCTCGGCCAACAGATCATCCACCGCGCCGCGTTCCGCCCCGATTACATAGCCCAGCATGTCCTCGCCCCCTTGACGCAGCCCCTTGTGCGGCGTGTCAGCCGCCATCTGCCCTTGTCTGGCCTTGCCGCCTTGATACATAGTCTCAGAAACCAGAAAAGACACGGTATGATCAAGCGTCTTCCCCTGTTGCCCGATCCCGCGCATCCGCGTCTGACCCGCCGGATCGGCGGCATCGACCATACCAGCGCTGCAGTAGAGATCAGCGTGGTCGAAGAACGGCCGCTGACGATCTTTCTGAATGCACAGGAAATTGTCACGGCGATGACGATCGGCGATTATCCTGAATACCTGGCGCTGGGCTTTCTGCGCAATCAGGGGATGTTGCGCGCCGATGATGTGGTGACGGGCATCGATTACGATGACGAGATCGAAACCGTCGTGATCCGCACCGCGCGCCAGACCTCGTATGAGGAGAAGGTGAAAAAAAAGACCCGCACCTCGGGCTGTGCGGTGGGCACGGTGTTCGGTGACATGATGGAGGGGCTGGAAGGGCTGACCCTGCCGCCCGCCGAACTGCGCACAAGCTGGCTTTATTCGCTGGCCCGCAAGGTCAACACCACGCCCTCGCTGTATCTTGAGGCGGGCGCGATCCATGGCTCAGTGCTGTGCCAGCGCGATGAAATGCTGGTCTATATGGAAGATGTGGGCCGCCATAACGCCGTCGACAAGATCGCGGGCTGGATGTTTCACCATGGTGAGGGGGGGGCGGACAAGATCCTCTATACCACCGGGCGGCTGACATCCGAGATGGTAATCAAGACCGCGCAAATGGGTATTCCGGTGCTCGCCTCACGCTCTGGCTTCACGGCCTGGGGGGTAGAGATCGCGCGGCAAGTCGGCCTGACACTGATTGGCCGGATGCGGGGGCAGCGGTTTGTCTGTCTGGCGGGCGATGAGCGGCTGATCCGCGATGCCGACCCGGCAATGGTGGGTGAGGAAAGCGCGCGTCATCGGCGCAAGGGGGCGATTGATGACTGAGAGTATAGTGGTGGGGGTGATCCTTGCGGGCGGGCGCGCAACACGCATGGGCGGCGGCGACAAGGGGTTGCGGCATGTGGCAGGGCGGCGGCTGATGGACCATGTGATCGCGCGGCTTGGACCCCAGGTGGCAGGAATGGCGATCAACGCCAATGGCGACCCGGCACGGCTTGCCGAATTTGGCTTGCCGGTTTTGCCCGACAGTCTGCCGGATCATCCCGGCCCGCTGGCCGGTGTGCTTGCCGGAATGGACTGGGCGGCAGGGCAGGGGGCCGCCGCAATCGTCACCGCCGCTGCCGACACACCTTTCTTTCCGCCCGATCTGGTAGTGCGTTTGCAATCCGCCGCCGGGCCTTCGGGGTTGGCGTTGGCCGCAAGCACCGATGACGCCGGACGCATATGGCGCCAGCCGACCTTCGGCCTCTGGCCCGTGGCTTTGCGTGACGATCTGCGCGCGGCCCTGACCGGCGGCCTGCGCAAGATCGTCCTTTGGACAGATGGGCACGGGGCAGGGCAGGCGGTGTTCGCCTCTGATCCGTTCGACCCCTTTTTCAACGTCAACACGCCCGAAGATATCGGCCGCGCCGAAGCATTGGTGGGCATAGAATGAAGCTTTACGGCGTCACCGGATGGAAGAATGCGGGCAAGACCGGCCTGGTCGAACGGCTGGTGAGTGCGATGTGTGCGCGGGGATTGACGGTTTCGACCATCAAGCACGCCCATCATGAGACCGAGATCGACCACCCGGGCCGCGACAGCTATCGCCATCGGGAGGCGGGCGCGCGCGAGGTGATGGTGTCCTCGCCGATGCGCTGGGCGTTGATGCACGAACTGCGCGGTACATCTGAGCCCGCGCTGGAGGATCTTCTGGCGCGTCTGTCACCGGTCGATCTGGTGTTGATCGAAGGGTATAAACATGCGCGCCATCCCAAGATAGAAGCCCATCGCATTGAAACCGGCCACGCGCTTCTGGCGCCGGCCAATGCCAGCGTGCGGGCCGTGGCCACGAACGCCAGCAAGGGCGATCCGGTGCTGGCGGGGGTTACGGTTCCGGTATTGCCGCTGGACGACACCGCAGTGATCGCCGATTTCATCCTGCGCGATCTGGGAATGGTGCAATGAGGTTCGGGCGCATCGCGATCCTGGACTGGTCGGCGCAATCATGCCCCAAGCGCGGCAAGGATTCGATCTGGCTTGGCATTGCCGGGCCGGATGGTGTGAACGCCGAAAACCTGCCCACCCGCTTTGCTGCCGAGGCGCGGTTGCGCGCACTGTCGACTGACGCGATGGAGCGGGGCGAGCGGCTGTTGATCGGCGCCGATTTCGCTTTTGGCTTTCCAAAGGGATTTGCCGCGCAACTGACCGGCCGGGCAGAGGCACTTGCGGTCTGGGAATGGCTGGCCGGGGCCATCGAGGACGACGCGCAAAACCGTTCTAACCGCTTTGACGTGGCCGCCGCGATCAACCGACGTTTCCCGGGGGTGGGGCCGTTCTGGTTCCGTCCCGCCGCGTCGGAGCTGCCCGACCTGCCGCTCAAGGGTCTTGCCCGGCATGGAAATGAGTCGCTCAGTGACCGTCGCGCAACCGATCGCGCCGCGTCGGGCGCGCAATCGGCTTTCAAGCTGGGGGGTGCCGGGGCAGTGGGCAGTCAGGCACTGACCGGGCTGCCGGTTCTGTGGCGCCTGCGCGAAGCCTTTGCCGGGCAGGTTGCCGTCTGGCCGTTTGAGCCGGTGGAAACGGCGCCGGTGGTGCTGGCCGAGGTGTTCCCCTCGGTGCTGGCCACCGAGGTCAAGGCTGCCCTGACGGCGGGCGATCAGGTCGCGGATGAAGTGCAGGTGCGGCTTCTGTCGGCAGCGCTCTGGCAGCTACAGGCGACGGATGCTAAGCTGGCTGCGCTGTTTGTGCCCCCACAAGACGCGGCGGTGCGTGAGGAGGGCTGGATCCTGGGTGTCGGCCATGAAGCCGCGTTGAAAGCCGCCGCCCTCGTGGTGACAGCACCCGCCCCCCTGACACCCCCCCGCATGCGCGACGATTGTTTCGCCATGCCGCAGGGCGTGCAATGGGTGCCCGTCGATGATGCGTTGAACCGGTTGCGCGCGGCGCTGGTGCCCCTGACCGAGGTTGAAACCCTGCCCACCGCGCAGGCCGGTGGCCGGGTGCTGGCCGCTGATGCTACCGCAAGACGCGCCAACCCGCCGCAGGCCAATTCGGCGGTGGATGGCTTTGGTTTTGCTCATGCTGCCCTCAACGGCCCTGGCACCTATACCCTGCCGCTGGTGGACGGGCGTGCGGCGGCGGGACAACCCTTTGCCGCCGCCGTCCCTTCGGGCCACGCCATCCGCATCCTGACCGGCGCGATCCTGCCCGAGGGTGTTGATTGCGTGGTGCTGGAGGAAGATTGCGCCACCGACGGCGCGCGCGTGGCGTTTGACGGCCCGGTCAAGCCGCGCGCCAATACGCGCCGTGCCGGGGAGGATGTCGAAGAAGGCGCCGAGGCCCTGCCCGAAGGCCGTGTGCTGACCCCGCCCGATCTGGCGCTTCTGTCGGCGTTGGGTGTAGGAAATGTGGCTGTATATCGTCGGCTACGGGTCGGCGTCTTGTCCACCGGCGACGAAATCGTTGGCGACCCTTCCGCCGATGCCGCGGCGCACCAGATATTTGACGCCAACCGGCCCATGCTGCTGGAGATTGCCCGTCGTTGGGGTTATCAGGCAGTCGATCTGGGCCATGCGCCAGACGACCCCAAGCAGATTGCCGCCGCGCTGGACCGGGGCGCGGCGCTGGCCGATGTGATTCTGACCTCGGGCGGCGCGTCCGCGGGGGATGAGGATCATGTATCGCGCCTGCTGCGTGACAATGGCACGCTTTCAAGCTGGCGCATCGCGCTCAAACCAGGGCGGCCGCTGGCGCTGGCGCTCTGGCAGGGCGTGCCGGTGCTGGGACTGCCGGGTAACCCGGTGGCGGCACTCGTCTGCACACTGGTCTTCGGCAGACCTGCGCTGTCGGTCATGGCGGGCAGCGGCTGGAAGCAGGCGCAGGGTTTCACCGTGCCCGCCGCTTTCACCAAGGCGAAGAAGGCAGGCCGGCGCGAATACTTACGCGCACGCCTTGATGAGCAGGGCGCGGCCGAGGTCTTTGTCTCGGAAGGATCGGGCCGGATCAGCGGGCTGAGCTGGGCCGAGGGGCTGGTGGAACTGCCCGACACTGCTGCGCAGATCACCCCCGGCAGCCCGGTGCGCTACCTGCCCTTCGCCAGCTTTGGGCTGTAGCGCTCAGGCGCGGCGGATCAGCCAGGCGGTGGCGTCACCATCGGGCGCATGGCCCAGCAGCTCGTGCCCTGCCTCGGTGCAGAAATGCGGCACATCGACCACCGCGGCCGGGTCCGTCGACACGAGCCGCAGCACTTGGCCCCGCGCCATGCCCAGCAGCCGCTTGCGTGCCTTGAGCACGGGAAGGGGGCACAAAAGCCCCCGCGCGTCGATTTCCTGATCCCAGTTCATAGCAGGGATCTATCCGCAAGCGCGCGCGCTGTCCATCATCCCGGCCAGCCGGCAACAAAAAACGGGCGCGCAGCCTCCTCGCCGCGCGCCCCCGATCTGCCCGCACCCCTCCTCAGGTATGCGGGCCTGTGTATCCGGCGCTCAGTTACGCGCCTTGTCCACCATCTTGCCTTTGGAAATCCACGGCATCATGGCGCGCAGCTTTTCGCCGACCTGCTCGATCTGGTGCTCGTCGTTCAGGCGGCGGGTGGCCTTGAACATCGGCTGACCGACGGCATTTTCCTGCATGAAGTCGCGCACGAACTTGCCGGTCTGGATGTCGGTCAGAACCTCTTTCATCCGGGCCTTGGTCTCGGCATAGGGCAGAATGCGCGGGCCGCTGACATATTCACCGTATTCGGCGGTGTTCGAGATCGAATAGTTCATGTTGGCGATGCCGCCTTCATAGATCAGATCGACGATCAGCTTCACTTCGTGCAGGCATTCGAAATAGGCCATCTCCGGCTCGTATCCGGCTTCCACCAGCGTTTCGAATCCCATGCGGATCAGTTCCACCAGACCACCGCACAGAACTGCCTGCTCACCGAACAGATCGGTCTCGCATTCCTGCCGGAAGTTTGTCTCGATGATCCCCGAACGCCCGCCGCCGATGGCCGAGCAATAGGACAGCCCCAGTTCCAGTGCGCGGCCCGTCGCGTCGTTGTGCACGGCGACCAGACAGGGCACGCCACCGCCCTTGACGTATTCGCCACGAACCGTGTGGCCGGGGCCCTTGGGCGCCATCATGATGACATCGACACCCGGCTTCGGCTCGATCAGGCCGAAATGAACATTCAGACCATGGGCAAAGGCGATCGCCGCGCCCTCGCGCAGGTTGTCATGGACGTATTTCCTGTAGGTCTCGGCCTGCAACTCATCGGGCATGGTGAACATGATCAGGTCGCACCAAGCGGCGGCTTCGGCGATGCCCATCACTTTCAGGCCCTCGGCCTCGGCCTTGGCGGCGCTTGGCGAACCCTCACGCAGCGCAACGGCCACGTTCTTCGCGCCCGAATCGCGCAGGTTCAGCGCATGGGCATGACCCTGGCTGCCATAGCCCAGGATCGCTACCTTCTTGTCCTTGATCAGGTTGATGTCGCAATCGCGATCGTAATAAACGCGCATGGCCGGTTTCCTTTCCGTTGTGATGGGCGCATCATAGGGGTGAAGGGGCAAAATCGGTTGCATAATCCATTAGAAATTGGCGGTTTCTGGTGATATCAATGTACAAGATTTCAGTTTTTTGCAGAATTCATGCTCGTAGATGACACCGACCGCCGCCTGCTGCGCCATCTTCAGGCCAACCCTTCTCAGCCCATGGCCGATCTTGCTGCCCGTGCCGGCATGACCGAGGCCACAGCCTCGCGCCGGGTTGAGCGTTTGCGCGCGCGCGGCATCATCTGCGGCCAGATCGCGGTGATCGATTGGCGCAAACTTGGCTGGGAGGTGGAGGTGTCGCTGCGCGTTACCCTTGACAAGACCGATCCGCGCGCTTTTGACGATTTCATCGCTGCCGCACGGCTTGTGCCGGAAGTGCTGGAAATCCAGACATTTCTGGGACGTGTTGATGTCCGGCTCAATGTCATCGCGCGCGACATGGCGCATTATCAGCAGATCTACCGCGCCCGTATTCTCACCTTGCCCCATATCGCCGATATCGAGGCTCTGATGCATATCGCGGGAATCAAGAACGAAGCGGTGCTGCCGATATGACCGTTTTCCTTCATCTTGCTCGAAATACGCCCCGGGGACGGGCCGTAGGCCCGCGGGGGTGGAACCCCCGGGCGGTGCGGGGGGCTCGATGCCCTCCGCACCGCTTCGCCCCGTCCCGGTGGCAAGTGGCATGATCGACCTCGATGAAACCGACCGCGCCATCCTGCGCGCGCTGGCGCAGGACGCCCGACAAGGGGCCGGGGTGCTCGGACGGGCGCTGGGTCTCAGCCAGTCCGCCACCTGGCGCCGCATCCGGCGATTGCACGACGCAGGCGTAATTGCCGGACAAAGGCTGGTGCTGGATCAGGCGGCACTGGGTTTCGGCGTGACGGTTTTTCTGGGCGTCACGCTGGCCACAAAGGGTCGTGTCAGCCTTGAAGATTTCGAGCGCGCCGTTTCGGCCATTCCCGAAGTGCAGACGGTTCAGCATGTTCTGGGCCTGTATGACTACCGTCTGCGGGTCGTGGCGCGCGATCTGTCTGATTTCGAACGCGTCCTGCGTCGCCGGATCATGACACTGCCGGGTGTGGGCCAGGTCGATGCCAATGTGTTGCTCAGCGAAGAGCGTCGCCCCGGCCCGCTTTGACACCTTCCCCCCTTTGCGCCGCTGGCCTCGTTGCGCTACCAGAGAACTGACAAGACGGAGGCGGTGATGGAAATTGTCATTCTGGGGCTGGCGAACTGCGACACCTGCCGGAAGGCGCGCAAGGCCCTGCCCGGCGCGCGGTTCCGTGACATTCGTGCAGAGCCGTTAAGCGACACCGAGCGCGCTGCCGTTCTGCAGGAATTCGGCGAACAACTGATCAACCGCGCCTCGACCACATGGCGCGGCTTGTCAGAATCCGAACGTAGCCAGACTCCGGAAAGTTTGCTATCCGCGAATCCGGCGCTGATGAAACGTCCGGTCATTCTGACAGGTGGCACGGCATACCTGGGATGGACCCCGGAAGTGCGCCGCTCGCTGGGGGTGGAATAACCTTCGTGGAACAAAACCCCGCCTGAACGGGCGGGGTTTCAATATGGCATTGTGCTCAGAGCAGTTTCAGATCGCTTGCCGAAGAGCGCCCATCGCGCCCGGCCTGCATCTCGAAACTGACCTTCTGGTTGTCTGCCAGTCCCGTGAGGCCGGCGCGCTCGACCGCCGAGATATGCACGAAGACATCCTTGCCGCCGTCATCGGGCGCAATGAATCCGAAGCCTTTGGTCGCGTTGAACCATTTGACGGTGCCGGTGGGCATGTCCGTTCCCCCTTCTCAGTTCCCCGGAGCGAGATTGCCCTCGGGCCGTGCAGCCAGGTCTTCCGGTAGTGCGGGCTGCCTGAGATAGGCGGTCGCGGGAAAGTCTGTTGTCACAGGGAAACTTTGCCACGTTTTCGCATAAAATCAAGCGTCAGTACGCCCGGAGCATGGGCAGTGGGCGAGTTTCGCTTGACTTTGGCGGGGCGAATGTCCATTTGCGAAGCAGACACCACCTTGCTGCCGCGTGAGCAGCCTGCGGCATTGCAGCCGCCAGGGTAGGTGCGGGGCCAGTGGCCCAAAATGGTTCCCGAGATCACGCGTGGGGGCTCGTGCGGTTCAAGCCGCGCGCCCGAAACCGCTTTGCCTGCCCCGCGCAGGCCATGGGTGCATTGCGCCCGAACGAATATGAGCGCGCATTGCGCTCAGAAGGAACGACAATGACTGATTTCAACATGCTCGGGCTGAACCCGGGCCTTCTGGCCGCCGTCGAGCGTATGGGCATCACCGCGCCCACACCGATTCAGGCGCGCGGTATTCCGCCGGTAATGGAAGGGCGCGACCTGATGGGGCTGGCGCAGACTGGCACCGGCAAGACTCTGGCCTTTGGCCTGCCGCTGCTGCACGGACTGATGGGCCAGGGCCGGCCTGCGCCAAAGACCGTGCGCGCGCTGATCCTTGCGCCCACGCGCGAACTGGTGAACCAGATCGCAGAAACCCTCGGTGCGCTGGCGCAGGGCGGGCCGCTGAAAGTGGTAACCGTGGTGGGTGGTGCCTCGCTAAACCGTCAGGCCGAAAAGCTGGGCCGTGGCACCGATGTGCTGGTGGCCACGCCGGGCCGGCTGATCGACCTCCTGGATCGCCGGGCGTTGACGCTGGGCGAAGTGCGGGTGCTGGTCCTCGATGAGGCCGATCAGATGCTGGACATGGGCTTCATTCATGCCCTGCGCCAGATCGCCCGCCACTTGCCTGCCAAGCGCCAGACCTTGTTGTTTTCGGCGACCATGCCCAAGGACATGTCCGAGATCGCCGACACGTATCTGGAGAACCCGGTGCGTGTGCAGGTGGCGCCCCCGGGCAAGGCCGCCGACAAGATCGAGCAGTCGGTGCATTACGTGTCGCAAAACGACAAGGCCAAACTGCTGGAGCATTACCTTGACCAGCACCGCGACGAACTGGCGCTGGTTTTCTCGCGCACGAAGCATGGCGCCGAGAAGCTGATGAAGCTGCTGGTCAGCTGGGGTTTTGCCGCCGGTTCGATCCATGGCAACAAAAGCCAGGGCCAGCGTGAGCGCACATTGGCGGCGTTCCGGGCCGGAGAGCTGAAGGTTCTGGTGGCCACCGACGTGGCCGCACGCGGCATCGACATTCCGCTGGTCCGCCATGTCTATAATTTCGATCTTCCAAACGTTCCGGAAAACTATGTCCATCGTATCGGGCGGACTGCCCGCGCGGGCCGCGATGGCCGGGCAATGGCATTCTGCGCGCCGGCTGAAATGGCCGATCTGCGCGCCATCGAGAAGCTGACGCGCGTGCCGATTACCGTGGCGGGTGGCGAACCGTGGCCGGAGAATCTGGCCGAAGCCGCGCGCACAGCCGCGCGCAAGGCCAACGGTCAGGGCCGGGGTGGTCAGGGTCAGGGTCAGGGGCGTGGCGGTCCGCCGCGTTCCGGCGGTGGCAAGGCCGGGGCCAAACAGGGCGAGAAGCCGCGTCAGCACCCCGCTTATGGCGCCCCCTCAGGCAAGCCCAAACGCCGCCCTGCACGCGGTGGAAGCAAGCATCGGGCTGCATGATTGAAAAGAGGGCCGGGCAGATCGCCCGGCCTTTTCTGTTCAGGCACCCACGTCCCGCGCCAACACCAGCGCGCGCCCCTCGCAGATCAATGTGCCATCGGCGCTGCGGCAGGTGGTGGCCAGGTCGACGAGGTGCTTTTCAGGCCGCAGCCGGGTGATTTCCACCCGCGCGGTCAGCGGTTGGTCCAGCGGTGCGGGGGCCAGAAAGCGCATCTCCTGCTTGAGGTAATTGGTGCCGAAACCCGGCAGATGCACCCCCAGAAGATAGGAAAACAGCGCCCCGATGAGCGGCTCCGGCACCTGCGAATCCGGTGCATCGCCAGACAGCGCGGCAAAGGCCGCCAGGTCATCGCGGGTGTAACTACGGGTGGTCTCGGCGTGTTTTCCGACATGCATCATTGTGTATGCGCCTCCAGTTCCGCCTGGCCTTGAAGCACGATCAGCTCATCCGCCTTGCGCGTGGCCAGCACGGCCAGATGCCCCTCGGGCGTTTCCTTGATCTCCAGCACGACCGGCTCGCCTGCATAGGTCGGATTGGGGAACATCAGCGACTGAAAGACGTGGCGCTGGCCGGGCCGCGCACGGTTCACCAGCGCCCAGAGTTTGGAATAGATCAGCATGCCGTGGCTGACGGTGCGGCCGAACCGGGTGCGCGCCGAGAACACAGGATCGACATGGATCGGGTTGTCATCGCCCGAGACGCGCGCGAAGGTGTCGAATTCGTCCTGGGTAGGCACCCATTCCTCGCGGATCAGAAGGGTCATGGTAGCATGTCTCGCAACAGGGGTTTGCGCACCTTTCCAGCGGCGGTGCGGGGGAAATCATCGAGCAGGTGGAACGAGCGGGGCACCTTGTAGCCCGCCAGCCGCTCACGGCACCAGCCGGGCAGGGCGGCGGTATCGGCGGATTGGCCGGGCCGCGCGATGAGGAACGCCGCGCCCACCTCGCCCCATTTGTCATCGGGCAGGCCGATCACCGCCGCTTCCAGAATATCGGGATGGGTGATCAGAACGCGCTCCACTTCGGCCGGGTAGACATTCTCACCGCCCGAGATGAACATATCCTTTATCCGGTCGATGATGGTGTAATAGCCTTCCGCATCCCGCCGCGCCACATCGCCCGATTTCAGCCAGCCATCGGCAGTCAATGCGGCACGGGTGGCCTGCGGGTTGGCGTAATAGCCCGGCGTGACGGTGGCGCCGCGCATTTCCAGCTCGCCCTCACCGGGCTGACCATCAGCTACACCGGCCAGCCGCGCTTCGGTCATCATCTGCGGCTTGCCGATAGAGCCGATCTTTGACAGTGCCGCACCTTTGTCGATCAGAAAACCGGTCGGGCCGGTTTCAGTCATCCCATAGCCGTTGCAGATCAGCGCGCCCCGCTCGGCAAAGAAGCGGATCAGATCGACCGGCAGCGCGGCCCCGCCACAGGCATAGCCACGCACGCGGGTCAGATCGACGCGGTCGATGGACGGATGAAGGCGGAAGGCCTGATAGATCGCGGGCACACCGAAGAACTGGGTGATCTTGCCATCGGCGATCAGGGTGAAAAGATCGTCAGGTTGGAATTTTGACAGGATATGGCTGTGAGCACCCCAGAAATAGACCGGCAATGTATAAAGATTGATACCCGCGGTGTGAAACAAAGGCAGGAAGCAGACCGAATGATCCTGCGCGGTCAGCCCGGTATGCTGGGCGATATTGGCAGCATTGGCCACAGCCATGCGCGGCGTCTGGATCACCGCCTTGGGCAGGCCCGTGGTGCCCGAGGTGAACAGCAGATACCACGGCGCATCCTCGTCAATGGCGCGCGGGGCCGGGGCGGGGCCGTGCAGGGCAAAGCCGCCGCCGGGCGCGAAGGGGACGCAGGGGCGATCACCGGCCAGTGCCTGCGCCAATGTGGCGTGGGGTTCATCATGGATCACGGCGGCGCAATCGACGCTCTCCATCACCGGGCGAAGCTCGGCTTCGGGCTGGCGCCAGTTGAGGGGGCAGAGTATCAGCCCGGCTTTCAGGCAGGCGAACAGCGCAATGAAGAATTCGGCGCGGTTCAGGCACAGGATCGCCACGCGCGCGCCGGGCTCCAGCCCCAGCCCGTGTAGCCCGCCTGCCAGTGCTGCGGCCTCGGCATTGACCTGTGCGAAGGTCCAGATCCGACCGGTTGAGTGGTCGGTAAAGGCGGGGGCATCGGGTGTCAGTTCGGCGCGTCGGGCGGCCATATCGGGGGCAAGGCCCATCTCAGGCTCCTTTCAGCGAGGCGAGGAAGCGCGCCATGCCGTCGCGCACCTCATCGGTTTCGATCCGCTCGACGAAGGCGGCGCGTTCGGCATCCAGAGCGGTTTCAAGCGCGGGCAAATCGACGGTCAGGCGTTTTGTGATCGCCAGCGCGCCGGGGATATGGCCGCGTAGCGTTGACAGCCAGTCGCCAATCACCACACCGGGGTCGTCGTTGACAGCTTGGGCAAGGCCCAGCGTGAGTGCCTGATCGGCGCTGATACGCTGGTTCAAAAGCTGGATCGCCCGCGCCCGATGTGCACCGATGCGCGCGGGCAGCATTGCCGTCCACCCGCCATCGGGGGCGAAACCGACGACCGAATAAAAGGGTTGGACAAAGGCGCGGCGATCCATCGCCACCAGATCGGCGGCCAGCACCAGCCCCAGCGCACCGCCGGTCAGCGCGCCCTGAACCTGCGCCAGCACCGGGCAGGGCAGGGAAGCCAACCTAAGAATGGCACGGTTCAGCCCGCCGACCACTGCCTGCGCATAGGTCCGGCCGGTGCCCGCCGCCACCTCTTGCGCGAAGCGCGCGACATCGCCGCCGGTTGAAAAATGCCGCCCCGAAGCGCGCAGCACCAGCACGCGCGGGTTTTCCAGTCGGTCGAGCGCTGCGTTCAGATCGGCCAGCAGGTCATCGTTCAGCGCATTGCAGCGCTCTGGCCGATCAAGGGTCAGCATCGCAACCCCGTCAACCTGCTTCAGCGCCACGGCGCTCATGGCTTCAACCCCCGTTCCAGCATGTCGAAAACCTCGGATACAACTTCGTCGGCGTTTGCGCCCGTCATGCCGAACCGCTCACCCAGCGTCACCGCCATGCCCATCAACGCCCAGGCGCGGATTTCGGCATTGCCGGGCCTGATTTCGCCCTCGCGCGCGGCGGCGGCCAGATTGCGGGCATAGCCGCGCGCGAAGGAGGTGAAATAGGCGTGATAGCTGTCAGGATCGACGAAGCGCGCCTCTTCGACGATGTTGTAAAGCGTGGGGCGGGTGGCGGCGATCTCCAGGAAGGCGCGCAGGCCCAGCCGCTCGGCGCTCAGGCGGTCGGGCGCACCCACAACCGCATCAGACAGGGTTTTGCGCGTCAGACGGCCCATCTCGGTCACCAGTTCGCGAAACACATGCTCCTTGCTGTCGAAATAGATGTAGAAGGTGCCCTGCGCGATACCTGCGGCACGCGTGATGTCGCTGATCGACGAGGCGGCATAGCCCTGCGCCCCGATCACGGCCTCAGCGGCACGCAGAATCGCTTCCTGGGTTTCGCGTCCGCGTCTGGTGCGGGGCTTGCGGGTGGCGGCTTTTTCCATCAGGGGGCAATCATCGGGTTGGTGGCGAAACGGGCGATAGCGTCGCAGCTTTCCTGCGGGGCTTCCAGAATGAGGGCATGACCCGCGCCGGGCAAGAGCAGCGATGCGCCCCGTGGCGCATGGGTGGCAAGCCAGTTGGCGGTCTGGGCGGGATAGACGCGGCTTTCAGCGCCGTGAATCGCGAGAAGCGGCACCGGCAGGGCATGTATGGTGGCGCGCAGGTCGCATTCGACAAGTGAATCCCAGAAGCCGGCCATGACAGCACCGGGTTGCGCCATGATCCGCGCCTCGGCTGCTTCGATGCTCAGAAGCGGGGAACCCTCTGACCCGGCGAACATGGTACGGGCGATGGCGCGCGCCGCGCGCGGCCAGTTGGCCCGAAACCATCCTGATTTCGCACGTCCGTCTTCCGCGCTCTGCCCCCGCAGGCCCAGATCCCAACCGGTGCCGTTGAGGGGGCAGGGGCTCATGTCCAGGCTGATCATTGCCCGAACCCGCGCGCCGCCATGCAGGCCAAGATACCGCCATCCGATCAGCGCGCCCAAGGACCAGCCAACCAGCGTGACATCTTCCAGCCCCTCGTGGCGGAGCAGGTGATCCAGCATATCTGCCGCACCATCGACCGTGGGGGCAAACCCCTCGGTCTTGCCGTGGCCTGGAAGGTCGGGGGCGAGGCAGGTGAAATCCGCTCCAAGCCGTGCGAAGGCATCGGCGAATATGTCGCCCGCCATCGTCCAGCCGTGCAGGAACACCAGCACTGGTCCTGTGCCGTGTCGGTGGATGTGGATATGCGGCCGCATCCTCAGATCTTTCCGCGCAGGCGACCGACAATCCCGGTGGGAAAGAAATAGACCGAGAGGATGAACAGGATGCCCAGCCACATCAGCCAGCGATCCGGGTTCAGCAGGTCCGGCACCAGCGGCAGGAACGAGGTGGCATCCGATGCGCCGCCCATCCAGTCCTTCAGGTAGTTCTGCGCCAGAACGAACACCACCGTGCCCACCACCGCGCCATACATTGTGCCCATGCCGCCGATCACCACGATCAGGAGAATGTCGAGCATGATTTCGACGCCCAATGTGGTGGCCGGGCCAACATAACGCAGCCAGATGGCGAAGACCGCACCGGCCAATGCCGCCATCGCCGCCGACAGGACGGTCGCCACGGCCCGGTAATAGACCACGCGGTAGCCGATCGCCTCGGCCCGGAAGGCGTTCTCGCGGATCGCCTGCAGCACCCGGCCGAAGGGCGAGTTCACCACGCGCAGAAGGATCAGGAACATGATCAGGCAGGAGGCGAACACCAGGTAGTAGTTCAGGTGCCGCCCGGTGATGCGTAGCCCCATCACGGACTCGTCGAAGGGGCGGAAGGCCGGTGTCAGCTCGCGCGGGATGCGGATGTTCAGCCCGTCCTCGCCGCCCGTCAGGCCCGAAAGCTGGCTGACCAGCACCGCCACCGCCGAAGCAATCGCCAGCGTGATCATCGCAAAGAAGATCGCCCGCACCCTGAGCGAGAAGAGCGCGATGATCAGCGCGAATACCGCCGCCAGTGCCGTTCCGCCCAATGTGCCAATGATCAGCGCGTCATAGCCGGTGCCCATGTTGCGGGTGGCCAGCGCCACACCATAGGCGCCCATGCCGAAGAACATGGTATGCGCGAAGCTGACGATGCCCGCATAGCCCAGAAGCAGATCGTAACTGGCGACCAGCACAATGAAGATGCAGATTCGGGCGGCGGTTTCCAGGCTGCGGGTGCCGGGAAAAAGGAACGGAGCAAAGGCCAGCGCAAAGAGGATGAGCAGGAGAACCGCGCCCAGGATCTTGCTCTGGGGGCCATCGCCGGAAAGGAAAAGTCTTACCATCTGCCTGCCTCACTTCGCCTTGATCACGGGCATCATGCCCTGTGGCCGCCACATCAGGACTGCCACCATCAGCGCGATGTTGGAAATCAGCGCCAGTTTGGGCTCCAGGAAAGCCGTGTAGTTCTGCAGCAACCCCACCATCAGCGCGCCGATGAAACACCCCTCGACCGAACCGAGGCCGCCGATGATTACCACGATGAACACGAGGATCATGATTTCCATACCCATATGCGCGGTGACCATCTCCTGATAGAGGCCCCACATCACGCCCCCCAGTCCGGCCAGTGCCGAACCGGCGACGAAGACCAGAATGAAAACCCGGCGGATCTGGTAGCCCATGGCCTGCACCATCTCCGGGTTTTCCACACCTGCGCGCACGATCAGCCCCAGCTTGGTGCTGCGCAGCACCGCGCGCATGATCAGGAACAACACCAGCCCCAGCCCCACGGCGACCAGGCGGTATTTCTCCAGCGTGGCACCAAAGAGGGTGATCGAGCCTTTCAGCATCTCGGGGCGAGGAATGAAGATTTCCTCTCCGCCCCAGATCACATGGATCAGCTGCTCGGCCACGATCAGCCCGCCCATGGTGACGAGGATCTGTTTCAGATGGCTGCCATAGACCGGCCGCACGATCACCCGCTCAAAGGCCAGGCCCATCACGCCGGTCACCGCCATTGCCGCCAGCATTGCCGCGCCCACCGCCAGAAGGTTGAGCACAAGCGAGGGGGCACCAGTCATGGCTGTCAGCATCAGAAGCACGCTGACGCCCACGAAGGCGCCGAAGGAAACAAACGCCCCGTGGCCAAAGTTGATCACATCCATCAGACCGAAAACCAGCGTCATGCCCGAGGCGATGACAAAAATCATCATTCCCATCGCCAGCCCTGACACCGTGAGCGTCAGCCACGACGTGGGCGAGGCGATCGACAGGTAGCCTGCCAGTATGAGCGCCGGGACCAGCAAGAGCGGCATCCAGGGTTCCAGCTTTTCCGCCAGCGACAGCCGCGCCATCTTCGGCGCATGTTCAGGGGCGAGGGTCATGCGACCTCCATCTTCAGGCCCATCAGGCGTTCCTGCAGGGCGGTGTCTGCGGCCAGTTCAGCCATGGTGCCGTTCCAGACGATGCGGCCATCATCCATGACGACGGCGTGGTCGCCCAATGCGCGGGCCAGCGAGAAGTTTTGTTCCACCATCAGGATCGAGGCGCCATCGGCCTTGAGATCCTTCAGGGCGCGCGCCATCGTGGCGATGATCGCGGGTGCAAGGCCTTTGGAGGGTTCGTCGATCAGGTAGAGCCCGCGCTTTTCGATTACCGCGCGGGCGATCGCCAGCATCTGCTTTTGCCCGCCCGAAAGATTGCCCGCGGGCATTTTCCAGAAGGTTGACAGCGCGGGGAAGGCGGCGAAGATCCAGTCAAGCCGGTCGCGTTTGATCGGGCCGGAAATAGCAGCAAGGATCAGGTTTTCCTCGACGGTTAGATCGGCGAAGATGCCCATGTCCTCGGGCACGAAACCGACCCCGCGGCGGGCGATCTGCGGCGGCGTCAGCCCCGCGATCTCGACCCCGTCGAAGCGGATCGATCCGGCGCGCGGCTTCCACAGGCCCATGATCGAGCGCAAGGTGGTGGTCTTGCCGGCGCCATTGCGGCCAAGCAACATGGTCACCTGCCCGCGCGGCACCTCCAGGTCGACGCCGTGCAGAATGTTGTATTGCTCGATATCGGTTTTCACGCCGGAAAGCGTCAGAATGGGGTCAGACATCAGCCAGTTCCTTGCCCATGTAGGCCTCTTGCACCACAGCGGATGCCATTACCTCGACAGGCGCTCCATCGGCGACCAGTGCACCGTTGTGCAGCACGATGATGCGGTCAGCCAGCGAGCGGATAACGTCCATCTTGTGTTCGACCAGCAGCACTGTGGCGGCCGGGTCGCGCTTGATTTCGGCGATAAGGTCCAGAATTACCGGCGCCTCATCGACCGACATGCCCGCCGTGGGTTCGTCGAACATGAAGACCTTCGGCTCCATGGCGATCAGCGTGGCGACTTCCAGCTTGCGCTGGTCGCCGTGCGGCAGCGCCGACACCGTCTGGTTTGCCAGATGCGACAGGCGCACGCGTTCAAGCACGACCTCGGCCGCCTCGATCATGTCGCGGTGACTCATTGCCATGGTCCAGATGTTGAAGCCGCGCCGCATCCGTGACTGGACCACAAGGCGCACGTTTTCCAGAACGGTCAGCTTCGGGAACAGGTTGGTCAGCTGAAACGCCCGGCCAAGGCCGCGCTCTGTGCGCGCGGGTACCGACAGGCGCGTGATATCCTCGCCATCCAGCGTTATACTGCCTTCGCTTGCCGGAATCTGGCCCGAAATGAGGTTGAAATAGGTGGTTTTTCCAGCGCCGTTCGGGCCGACTATGGCGGTCAGTTCGCCAGGGTGAAAGGCGCAGCTCACATGATCGACCGCGACATGGCCGCCAAAGCGCACCGTCAGATCGCGGGTTTCAAGCGAAGGTTGGGACATGGGATGCCTTGCGAAGTACCGGTTGCCGGGATGCGCAGGGCCAGCCCGGTCGCGCTTTGCGCGGCGGCGGCCATGGGCGGCGAATGGGGGGGCCGGGGCGCGTTGCTGCGTACGCCCCGGCGGGTGCGTCAGCGTTCGTTGCGGATGGGGATATCCATGTCGTCGATGCCCAGAACGCGCACAAGTTCGGGGATGCCCCATGCCACATCATCCTCGACGCGGATGCGGAAGTGATACATCTCCTGCAGTGCCTGATGGTCTTCGGCGCGGAACCGCATGACGCCTTTGGGGGTCTCCCATTCCATGCCTTCCATGGCCTCGATCAGATCCTCGGCATCGGTCGACCCTTCTGTGCGACGCAGGGCTTCGACCACGGCCATGCCTGCCGCCATACCACCGGCGGTGAAGAAATCTGGCGGAGTGCCGAAGCGGTCGAAATGCTGCTCGACCAGCCAGTCATTAACCGGGTTTTGCGGGATTTCGTAATAGTAATAGGTCGCACCTTCCATGCCGGGCATGTCGCGGTAGGCGCCCATCGCCGCCAAGATGTTGCCCCCCGAGGCAAGCTCGATCCCGTGGCGCGAGGGGTCCATGGCCTGGATGCGGTTCATCGGATTGTTGCCGCCCGCCCAGATCACGAACAGGCGCTTGTCACCCTCGACCCCGGCCATGGCGTTGAAGATGCGTTCGGCCGCGGCGGTGAAATCAGTTGTGTCTGTGGGGACATATTCCTCATGCACCAGCGTGGCGCCGGTGCCGTCCAGCGCCTCGCGGAAGGCGGCGACACCGTCGCGGCCAAAGGCGTAGTCCTGCGCCAGTGTGGCGATATACATATCCTCGCGCCCGAGCGCGACAGCGTTGGAAATGGCATCCTGGCTGGAGTTGCGTCCGGTCCGGAAGATATAGCGGTTCCAGTCCGATCCGGTGATGCTATCGGCAACAGCAGGTTCGACAATCAGGATGCGCTCGAATTCCTCAGCGACTGGCAGCATGGCGAGTGCCACACCAGAGCTGGTGGGGCCGACGGCGATATGCGCGTCATCGTCGCCAAATGCCTCGGCCAGCAGCGCACGGCCCAGATCGGGGCGCAACTGGCTGTCCTTCTCGATCACGACCAATGGCTGGCCTTCAATCTCCATCGTGCCGTTGGTGGCGTATTCCAGCCCCATCATCAGCCCGACATGGCTTTGCGCGGCATAAGCCTCAAGCGCGCCGGTGCGGTCATAGACATGGGCGATGCGAATTTCGGCAAATGCCGGCGCGGCCAGGCCGAGAAGAGCCGTCGCAATGACGGCGGATGTAAGTTTCATGGTGTCCTCCCTGTACAAACATGACACATGGTTCATGTTTCATAAATGGCTAGGCAAAGGACTGATTCGTGTCAACCCCGCGTCGTGTGCGGTGCGGGATCCTTTGGATCGTTGTGCAGAAGAAAGAACGCGATCCAGTCATTGATCGCGGTCGTGCGAAGGAAAGCGCATGCCGGCGGATGTTGAACAGGGGGAGCACGGCGCGCAGGAGGGGCCACCGGCCCGCCCTGTTTTCTTGCTGGTTGAACCAGTGCGCATCTCGGGGCGATGAACCACATTTCACCGGTACCTGGATCGATTGTTGCGGTCGATCATCGGCGAGGGTAATCGTTTGAACCTTATTCAGAAATCGCGCCAAAGGTTTCCGCCGGTTGCGGCTCTAGCGGGTTTCTGATTGGCCCAGTTGGTGGCCGGCACTGCGGCAGTTGGTGTCTTCAATGACGCCTGTGTCAGCGGAACGACCCTGCTCGCATTACCGCTCGTTTGAAAGCCGGATAATTCGTGTGTCAGTTCTTCGGCCTTTTGCAGTAGTGATGTGGCCGCAGCTGTCGTTTCCTCTGCCACGGCAGCGTTTTGCTGGGTTACCTGGTCAAGCTGGTTGACACCGGTGTTGATCTCGTCGAGGCCCGCCGCCTGTTCCGAGGCCGCCACCGCGATATCGGCCACCAGGCCAGATACCTCGGCCGCCCGGCGCAGGATCTCTTCAAGGCTTTCGCCCGTCCGGTTGACCAACGCCGATCCCGCTTCGACCTGAGTTGCGCTTTCGCGAATGAGGGTCTTGATCTCGCGTGCCGATTCCGAGGCACGCTGTGCCAGCCCTCGCACCTCGGACGCGACCACGGCAAAGCCCCTGCCGGCTTCGCCGGCGCGCGCGGCCTCGACACCGGCATTCAGCGCCAGAAGGTTGGTCTGGAAGGCGATGTCGTCGATCACGCCGATGATCCGGGTGATCTGCTCGGAGCTGTTCTCGATGCCCTTCATCGCATTCACAGCCTCGCGCACGATCTGGGCGCCGGTTTCGGCATGAGAGCGGTTGTCCTGACTGGATTTCTCGGCCGACGAGGCGCGTTGAGCGGTCGAGCGGACGCTTTCTGTCAGCTCATTCAATGCCGCAGCCGATTGCTCCAGTGTTGCGGCCTGCGTTTCCGCCCTTGCCGAGATATCCCTTGCAGCGGCGTTGATCTCGCCCGAGCCGCCGCGCACCGAATCGGCGACGATGCCAATTCTTGAAACGATGCCCGCCAGTTGATCGACCACGTCGTTATAGGCCATGCGCAGGTCGTCATATTCAGAGGGGAAAGGATCGTTCGCCGGGCTTCCGATGTGGCGCGTCAGATCACCAGACGCGAGCCTGTTAAGGCCAGAGCTGATGTCACGCACCACGCGCTGCTGTTTGGCCATTTCGCGGTTCTGGCGTTCTTCGTCTTCAGCGCGCTTGGCCTCCGCCTCAGCAGTGAGGCGGCGCGTTTCCCCGGCATTCTCCTTGAACACCACCAGAGCGCGAGACAGATCGCCCAACTCGCTGCGATGTTCGCTGCCGGTGATGGTGACACCCAGATCCCCGTCAGCAAGGCGGCGAGTCTGATCGACGGTCATGCGCAGGGCGCGGCTGATCGTGATTGACAGGAACGCGGCGATGCCAATGCCGAGCATCAGGATCACAAGGGCGCTGACGATGAGCGTGGTGGTTGTGGTCCTGACGGTTTCACCACTGCTGTCGGCAAGGCTTGAAACGTAGTTGTTGGAATCGGCCAGGATACCGTCCAGTGCTGCCATAAGCTGCGGGACGACAGCATGAGATTCAGCTGCTACCAGCCGGTACTGGGTTTCGACATCGCGTGCCGCTGACGTGGTGCGTTGCCATTCGGCGATACCGTCCCGCGCGACTGAAAGCAGCGCCCGTTCTTCGCTCATGAGCGCGCTGGACGATAGTGACTGCAGCAATGTGTGCGCTGTCGCCAGAGGGTCAGAGGCGCTTTCGAATTCGGCGATATCTGCTCCGGCGAGGTAGCGATCCACGCGTACGCGCGCCACCAGATATGCCTCGGAGGCGCGCAAGGCAGTATAGGCAAGATCGGTCGCGGCCCGTGTTTCAAGCATATCGTTCAACCGGCCGATGTTGCGGCGGTGTTCGATCCCGAGTTCATTCACCCGCTGAAACGCCGCCAGTCGTTGTTCGCTGGAGGAGACTGCGCGACCAGTTTTCTCGGCATAATCAGTGAGGATTGCGGCGAACTGATCAGCCGATGCAAAGCCGGAACTGCGGAATTCGTCAGCCAGCGCGCTGGCAGCGGCGATCCACTCCATATAGGTTTGCCGATTGCTGTCGCTGGGCGATGCCAGTTGCCCTTCCGCGGCCATGATCGCGCGCACGGTTGAATAGCGCGCCCCGGCCGCGCTGAAGGCCACTTCGGAACTGGCGTTGAAGCGCTGCAGATAGTCACCTAACCGGTCGGTCGAGGAATAGGCGAAGATGGCCAGCGATGCCAGAAGGGCGAGGATCAGGAAGAAGCCCCCCGAGATCCTGGTTGCGATGCGGATATTGCTAAGCATGGTGGTCCCTCAATGCTGCGATCATCGCATCTTGGAACCAAGGGCCTAAAGAATGCCTAACCGCGCCGGGGGGCACCGATAAAATTGCGCGGTTTTGAATCAACTTCTCCGGAACCTCAGGCGGTGCCGCGCAGTTCCACCATCCGTGCCAGAATCGAGGCCCCAAGCGGCAGGATCTCGTCATCCAGCACGAAGCCGGGATTGTGCAGGGGTACCGATCCTTTGTGCCCAATTGTGCAATAGGCGCCGGGCACGGCCTGCAACATGTCGGCAAAATCTTCCGAACCCATTACCAGTTCGGACTTGATCTGCGCCTTCTCGCCCACCAGCTCTCGCGCGGCTCCGATCATGGTCTCGGCCAGTACGGGGTCGTTTTCCAGAACGTCAAAGACATTGCGCATTTCCATTCTGATTTCAACGCCATAGCCTGCTTCCATTCCAGCGCACAGCTCTTGTATCCGTCGCGTGACCATTTCGGCCGTGTCGCGGTCGAAATAGCGCACGGTTCCCGCAAGATGGGCGGTTTCGGGGATTACGTTGTAGGCCGCACCGGCATGGATCTGGGTGACGGAAAGCACCAGTTGCCGGGTCGGCGGCACATTGCGCGCCACAATGGATTGCAGCTGCTGCACCAGCGCGGTGGCGACAACAAGAGTATCGATGCCGCTTTCAGGCATGGCCGCGTGGCAGCCTTTGCCGGTGATATGTATGTCAAAGAAATTGGCCCCGGCCATTGCGGGCCCGGGTTTGACACCCACCACGCCCGGTTCGTGATAGGGTGAGTTGTGCATGCCGTAGATCTCGTCGCAGGGGAAACGCTGGAACAACCCGTCGGCGATCATGGCGCGGGCGCCGCCGAGCCCCTCTTCGGCAGGCTGGAAGATGAACACCGCCGTGCCCGCGAAATCGCGGTTTTCAGCCAGATAGCGGGCGGCGCCCAGAAGCATCGTGGTATGTGCGTCATGGCCGCAGGCATGCATGATGCCCGGCGTTTTCGAGGCCCAGGGCAGGTTCGTCTGCTCGTCGATGGGCAGGGCATCCATATCGGCGCGCAACCCGATGGTGCGGCCCGAACGGTTGCCCTTCAGCACGCCGACCACGCCGGTCTTGCCGATTCCGGTAGTAACCTCGATCCCCCAAGCGCGCAGTTTGTCAGCCACGATCCCGGCGGTACGAACCTCCTGAAAGCCCAGTTCGGGGTGTTCATGCAGATCGCGGCGGATGGCGGTGAGGTCGTCGGCGAAAGTGTTGATGCGGTCCTGAATGGTCATGTCAGCTCTCCTTCGGCTCGAATGGGGCGCCCATGGGTGACAGGCGCAGCCCGCGGCGCAGGCGGCGCCAGGGCAGGGTGGCAGGGTCGACGGCCATCGGGCCGGGGGACTGGCAGACGAGGATCGCTTCGGCGATCGGGGTGAAATCGGCGCGGAAATGGTTGGAGCTTTTGACCACCAGAATCCTCTCGCGTTCAGGGATTATGCCAAGGCTGGAAAACATCGCGCGATCAGCCATTTGTGCCTTGGCCGAGGTCAGAGCAATGCGCACATTATTGATGCGCAGGCAGGCCGAGGGGCCCATTTCCATCACCCGCCCGCCGTAATAAGGGCCGGGGGCGGTGAACACACCGTCGCTGAGCTTCTCCACCTGGAACCCGGCCCTGAGCGGGCTGTCGCCGGGCACGCCGGAATGACCGCCAAGCGACAGCTCGATGGTTGCGCCTTCGCCCGCGTCATGCGCCGTTTGCGCAGCGGCGGGGTCGAAAAGGTTGCCGATCGCGCCCGATGCCCCGGCTTCCAGCATGGCGCGCAGCATGCCGGTGGTGTCGCTGTTGGCGCCTGCACCGGGGTTGTCCTGCGTGTCGGACAGGACAACCGGACGCCGGGCACTGGCGGCAAGCCGCATCGCCTCGGCCACGCCCTCATCCGCAGACCAGACGCGGCCGTTGAAAGCAGGTTCGGCGGCCTCGACCGCATCCATCATCTTCCGTGCGGCCTTATCGGCCCCGGGGCCATAGGCGAGAACGCTCATGCCGCAATCGGGGAAGTCGGCGGCGGGGAAACCCATGTTGAAGCTTGCCGCCGTCTGGCCCTGCGCAATCTCCTCCAGCCGCTGGTACAGCCGCCGCGCGGGCTCGCTCCAGGTGCTTTGCCAGGCGATGGCAGTCAGGAACGGGGCTTGCAGAAAGGCCTTCTCGGGCCGCGCACCGGTTTCAACCATCTGCGCCAATACCTGCGCGGCGCGAGCGCCGGTTTCGGTCATATCGACATGCGGATAGGTGCGATAACTTTCCAGCAGATCGGCGTTTTTCACCATCAGCGGCGTGACATTGGCGTGAAGATCAAGCGCAACGGCCACCGGCACATCGGGGCCGATCAGGGCGCGCAGGCGGGCCAGCAGTTCTCCCTCGCCATCATCCAGATGCTCGGCGACCATCGCGCCGTGCAGGTCAAGAAACACGCCGTCCAGTGGCCCGGCCCGCGCGATCAGATCCAGAAGCCGCCCGGCGATACGCTCGAACGCATCCTCGGTCACATGGGCCGAGGGCGAGGCCGCACACCAGAGGGTCGGCACCATGTTCCAGCCCCGGTCGTGGCCGGTTTGGATGGCCCCGGCGATGGCGGCATTGACCTGTGAGAGATGCTCGAAAATGGCGTCACCTTCGCGGATATGGCCATAGCCGCTGGCGCCGTCAAAATCGGAAAATGTCGCCTTGGAAGGGGCGAAGGTGTTGGTTTCGTGCAGAAATCCGCCAATGGCGATACGGGGCATGGGCATTCCTCAGAGCGGATTCAACCCGCACCAGCGGGCAATGAACAGGGCCAGAACTTCGGTGACATCCTGCACGGATTGCAGGTCCACGCGCTCGTCAAAGCCGTGGATATTCTCGGCGACGGGGCCGAAGCAGAACGAGGGGATGCCATAATAAAGGCCGTAAAACCGCGTGTCGGTCAGCGCGGTCATCTTGTGCTCTGGCAACTCCGGCGCGCCGCCGCGCAGCGCTCCCAACGATTCGGCCAGAAGTTTCTCGGCCTCCTCGGCACCTTCCAGCACATAGCCCTCGGCCTGAAATCCGTTCCAGACCACCTCGGGCGGATTGTTGGACAGGAAGGGATGGCCCAGAGCGGCCTCGGCCACGCAGTGCTCTATCTCGGCGCGGCACTGGGCCAGATCCCAGCCGGGTAACAGGCCCATGCGGCAATCGACATCGCACCAGGCCGGCACGCTGGAGGCCCAGTCACCACCTGCGATCTTGCCTGCGTTGAAGTTGAGCGGATGGTGCACATCGCCGTAGATCCGGTCCTTGGCCGCGCGCGTGTTCCAGTCGCGTTCAAGCCCCTTCAATGCGCGGACCACGTCATAGGCCGCCATGATCGCGTTCGATCCCTCGCCCGCCGAAGCCACATGCACCGGACGCCCGCGCACCCGCAGCTTGAACCACAAAACCCCGATCTGCGCGCGGTTCAGCGACAGGTCCGAGGGTTCGGGGATCACCGCCAGATCGGCGCGATAGCCGCGTTGCAGTGTCGACAGCGCGCCCAGCCCGGTCGATTCCTCTTCGATCACCGACTGGAAATGCACCCGTGCGGCAGGCTCGAACCCTGCCCGCCGGATGGCGTCGAGCGCGAAAAGCGCAGCCACGGTGCCTGATTTCATGTCACCCGCGCCGCGGCCATACATCCAGCCATCGCGGATTACCGGATCAAAAGGCGGGTTGGACCACATCTCCAACGGGCCGGTGGGAACAACGTCCAGATGCCCCTGCAAGATCAGCGAGCGGCCGCTTTCCCGCGCGGGCCGGTGTGTGCCGACCACGCTGCGCGCGCGCGAAAAATCGCCCTCGATCGGGCCAAAGCCGGGTAACGACTTCAGATCATCCAGCGCAATCGTCCAGTCATCCACCTCGTAACCACGCTGGCGCAGGGCGTCATGGACAAAATCCTGTGCCGGACCTTCTTCAAAGCGCAGGCTTGGAATGCGCACGAAATCGGCCAGAAACTGTGTCTGGCTATCGAAATTCTCGGCAACGGCCCTGCGGATTGCGCTCAGAACGGTTTCATTCGGTGCCGTGTCGTCAGATTGAATGGTCATCCGCTCCCCCCGATTGCTGAACCTGTGCAGGATGCGATGCTTTTGGCGCTATTGCCAGCCCCGTTTCAACTCTTGTCTGGCGCAGGGCCAATTGCCGCGCGATGCCCTGTCAAGATTCATGTGAACGCAAACGGAAAGATTGACAGGCTTCCCGACGCCTGCCTACGATCAAACTTCAAAAAACAAGAATTGCGCCGATCTCGGGCGTCTTGCCCCTGACGGACGTATCCATGCCAATGGGGAGACAACAGATGTTTACCAGAATGCCAAAGGCAATCGGAAGATTGATGCGCAATACTGCCGCCGCCGCCCTGATCGTCGGTGCCACGGCAGTGGCAACGCCGGTCAGTGCCGAAACACTGCGCGTGGTGATGCACTCGGCGTTGCGTGTCCTCGATCCGATCATGACCACCGCCTACATGAGCCGCAACCACGGCTACATGATCT
>CAZCAX010000009.1:0-136427 GCA_964496915.1 uncultured Rhodobacter sp. | reverse complement strand
CCGTCCGATCCGTCCGAACCCGTTGATTGCAAGCTTGATTGACATTGTTCTTCCTTTCCAGCGTGTTGAGAGGGTTCGTTTGCGCTAACACCGCGGCGTAAAAAAAAATCAGCTCAGAATCAGCGCGTCTTCATCGACCGATGCGACTCTGAGCACATTGGTTGACCCGGCCTGGTTCAACGGCAATCCGGCGGCTACGGCAACCTGGTCGCCAGCCCCGGCAAGGCCCAGTCCCTTTGCTGCCCGAACCCCGGCAACGACGGCATCCCGGAACCGGTGAGCGCCTTGGATATGGATGCTGGTCAACCCCCAGGTCAGGCACAACCGCCGGGCGGTTCTGATATCCGGTGTCAGGGCAAGAACCGGAACGCAGGGGCGTTCCCGCGCTGCCAGCGTGGCGGTCATGCCGCTTTGGGTGTAGCAACAGATCGCCTTGATCTCGGTGGTTTCGGCGATCTCCCGGGCCGCTGCGGTTATGGCTTCGGAGATCGTGGCGCGGTTGACGATGCGCCCGGAATCGAGATGAAGCTTGTAGGTCAGATCGCCCTCGACCTCGCGCGCAATGGCGTCCATCGTCTGCACCGCTTCTATCGGGTAGCGCCCGGCCGCAGATTCAGCAGACAGCATTATTGCATCGGCCCCCTCGTAGATCGCCGTTGCGACATCAGACACTTCGGCACGGGTCGGAACAGGCGAAGTGATCATGCTTTCCAGCATTTGTGTGGCAACGATAACCGGTTTGCCGGCAGCGCGGCACTGATGTACGAGATGTTTCTGAATAGGCGGAACTTTCTGGGCGGGAAGCTCCACCCCCAGATCGCCCCGCGCGATCATCACGCCATCGGCCTGCTCCAAAACACCGTCAAAGGTTTCCACCGCCGAGGGTTTTTCGATCTTGGCAAGAATCTGCGCCCGCCCGGCAGCCAGAGCGCGCGCCTGCGCAACATCCTCAGGGCGCTGAACGAAGGACAGCGCCAGCCAGTCGATCCCCAGCGCACAGACGAATTCCAGATCCGCAAGATCCTTGCGGGTCAACGCAGCCAGCGGCAGCACCACATCCGGCAGATTGACCCCCTTGTGGTCCGAGATCGTCCCGCCAACCGAAACCCGGCATTCAGCATGATCGGCACCGCACCGTTCCACGATCAAACGAAGGCGGCCATCATTGACCAGAAGTGTTGCGCCGGGTTTCAGCGCATCGAAGATCTCGGGATGGGGCAGGCAGACGCGGGTCTCATCGCCGGGTGTGCGGTCCAGATCGACGCGAAAATGCTGCCCCTCGTCAAGCTGGACCTGACCACCTGCGAAGCGTCCGCAGCGCAGCTTCGGGCCTTGAAGATCGGCCAGGATGCAGACCGGATGCTTCGCCGCGCGCTCTGCCGCGCGGATCGCGGCATGCGTCGCGCGTATCTCTGCATGGCTGCCATGGCTCATATTCAGGCGGAAGACATCGGCGCCCGCCGATATCAGCGCGCTGATCGTTTTGTAGTCGCTTGATGCGGGGCCAAGGGTTGCGACCAACTTGACGTTCCTGTGTCGTTTCATCGCATGCACTCCTGATCGCATGGGCAAAGGGCTGTTGCTTGTCTGGATGTTGCTGGCGGGCCGCCTGGCAAGGTCTGTGCCGGCGCTTCAGCCGGGCCGCAAGGTGACTGTCAGCGGAGACGTGCCTGTCATTTGCAGCGCTGCAAGGGGGATGAGAATGCGCCGTTCGGGCAAGAAATGGCCGCGACGGTGCCAGAGAAGCGCGCCACCTTGTTCCACGCGAAGCTCGCCATGCGTGACTTCAAGGACGCGCAGTTGCAGCTTTTCCAGCGGTCTGTTCTTCATGCCCGGAAGTATACGTTGCGGCACGGCATATTTTATTGGGGGTTCGACCGTGACTGCGATGGCATCGCTGGTATCCGGCAACCCACCGCTCAAATCCCGCGCCACGGCCTTGCCAATGCGCCGCCCCTCGTCAAAACACCAGCCTGCCGTTTCCACCGGGCGCAGCATGTTACCCGTGGCAAAGTAGCTGGGGTCCGAACAGCGGCCATGCTGATCGATCAGCGGCCCGCCGGTTTCGAGGCAAAGCGCGAGATGTCCCATGCGCGCCAGCGCAGCTTCCGGGGTGAATTGGCCGGTAAACAGAACGCCATCACATGCCACCTGTTGCTCAACGCCGTTGGCTAGGCGCAGGACCACGGCCTCAACCTGCGTGTCACCCACAATCCGCTCCAGCCGGCACCCTGTCAGCACCGGAATGCCCAGGATCCCGGGCAAGGCCCGAGAGGCGGCCCAGGCTGTGATGCGCGGTGCCTCTTCGATCATCATGCGCGGCTGGATGCCGGCGTGCCGACAGGTCAGCACCGCCGAGAATGATACCAGTTCGCTGCCCACGATCACGGGCGCGCGAAAGGGGATCAGATTATTGAGATTGACCATGTTCTGCAACGCACCTGTTGTCAGAACGCCGAGCGGGCGCAGCCCGGATACCAGGCGTGCGGCGCGAGGTGTCTCGCGCGCGCCGGTGGCCAGGATCACGCGGTCGGCGCGCATCTGCTGAACGCCCTCCGGATGGACAACGTGCAGCACGCCGCCTTCGCCTATCCTGGCAACGCTGTGGTTCACGCGGATATCGATCCCAACCTGCCGAGCCTGTGCGACCATGCGTCGGGCATATGTTGGGCCAGTCAGAACCCGGTTATACTCGCGCATGCCGAAAGGTGGATGCGCGCAATGGCGGGGATTGCCGCCTGCCTCGGATTCCCGGTCCAAAACGCAAACGCGGGTGATCCCCTCCTCGCGCAGGGCAATAGCCGCGCTCAACCCCGCCGGACCAGCGCCCACAACGATGACATCGTGTTCCTCTGCCGCTTGCGACGCGCCATCGTTCATCTTTTCACCATGCCCTTGTCCATCGGCTCTTGCAGGTGCCCCTGCAGCAATGCAGCCAGCTTGCCCGTGCAATAGAAGCCCTGACAGCGCCCCATCGTTGCGCGGGTGCGCCGCTTCAACCCGCCCAGTGTCCCGGCTGGCAAAGGGCCAACAAGCGCGGCCTCAACCTCGCGCTGTGTAACCAGTTCGCAATGACAGAGCATCTTGCCATGGCCAGGGTTTTGCCAGTCTCGAGGGCGGTGCTCGGCAAGATTGGGAACCTGGGGCCAGACCGGATCTGGAATTGGTACAAGGCGATCGCCCATCTCGGCGTGCAGCCCCGCGACGTGTCGGGCGATGCCCAACGCCGCCGACAGTCCTGTCGAGCGGATGCCGCCAACGCTGATCCAGTTGCGATCACCATGCAGCTTGATGCGATAAGCCTTTTGCTCCGTGGCGGGCCTGAGGCCGGCATAGCAGGCGGTTACCGGCATTTCGGCCATGACCGGCATGATCTGTGCCGCGCGTTCGCGCAGGTTGAGCAACGTGTCCCCTTCGACCGTGGCGCGCGTGCGATCCGTCTGCGGCTCGGCCGTCGGGCCAACCAGCACATTGCCAAAGATTGTGGGGCACAGGACGATGCCCTTTGTTTCGGCACTGGGCACCGGCAGGATGATGGACGACAAGTGGCGCCGCGCGGCCTTGTCGAGGACGACGAATTGCCCCTTTGTCGGACGAATTTCGAAATCGTGGCGATCTAGCAGCCGCGCTTCCACGATGTCGCCAAACAACCCTGCCGCGTTGATGACACAACGCGCCCGTACGGCCCCGCGTGAGGTGTCGAGGGTCCATGTTCCGTTATGCAGGATGCCATCCGTCACCTCCGCACCCAGACGCACTTGCGCGCCGTTGGCCATTGCCTGCAACAGATAGGCAAGCGGCGCCGACCATGGGTCGATCACATGTTCGCCGGGTACCTGAACGCCCGCCACCGCCGTATCCGAAAGCCCCGGCACTGCGGCGCGTAGTGCTTCATCCGTCAATAGCGTTACATCGGTTACACCGTTGCGATGGGCTTGTGCGACGATTCCGTCAAGGCGCGATTGTTCTTGTGAGTTCCAGGCGACGACAAACGCACCGGTTTTCAGCAGCGGAAGGTTCAGCCGCTTGTGGATTTCCATATATTCTGCATAGCCCGCCTGAATGCAGGACAGTTCCAGCGAGTCCTGGGGCGCATCGTAGCCGGTATGCAGGATTGCACTGTTGGCCTTGCTGGCCCCGGACAGGATATCATGACCCTTTTCCAGCAAGATGACGCGCGCACCGTCGAGAGTAAGTTGGCGCGCAATCGCACAGCCTACAACGCCGCCGCCGATGATTGCGAGGTCGAAGTGTGTATCGTCGCGCATGACATTTGGCCATTTGAGGTTATAGTGTGACTACATTCCTCATTTATAATGACCGAAAGGTCAATGATAAATTCTTATTCGGGCATCTTTTGTGTGCTCCAGCCCACCCTCACCCCGAGTTTAACGGGATCAGTTGCGGACAGCTTCTACAATGTCTGGCATCATGGGGCGGCCCCATCAGTTGCTCTCCCGGCCTTTCCTGTGGCTCGTCAATGACAATTCGGATCCGGCGGAGACCTCCGTCGGATCGTCGGGATCAACCCAAACAGCGCAAAATACCCTATCGGCACTGAACGGGTCTCCGGCGGTCGAGGATTCAGGATGCCAGCCGAGAACGTCGTTTTGTATCTGTAGCGGTCAGATCCATGCGATGTACGGCTTTTGTTCTCTCAAAAGCCCAAATATGCAGCTTCAGGTCAGCCAGGTTCAGGACCCATTGATTTCAGCCTTGCGGCGAGATTCACGCTCCGCAAGGAGGCCAATCGATGAGCAACCTTTTCTGGCTGGCCGACGCGCAAATGGAGCGTCTGAAACCCTTCTTTCCCAAGAGCCATAGCAAACCTCGTGTCGATGACCGGCGGGTGCTGAGCGGGATAATCTTTATCAACCGCAATGGGTTGCGGTGGTGCGATGCATCCAAGGAATACGGTCCGCACACGACCTTATGCAACCGCTGGAAGCGCTGGAGCGATATGGGCGTGTTCGCCCGGATCATGGCGGGTCTGGCCGTGGAGGGGACCGAAACCAAGACAATCATGATCGACGCCACATATCTGAAGGCGCATCGCACGGCTTCGAGCCTGCGGGGCAAAAAGGGGGCCTGGACGTCTCGATGAAAGAGACTGCAGTGTCGGTTTGACGTGACGGCACGCGTGTTTGGGGCGGAAAGTGTTCCCCTGATCCAGCGACAATTGCAGATATTCTGGTCAAGCGTGCGCCCCGAGCAGCACGCGTGGTTTTTGAAGCGGGCCCGCTATCAGTATGGTTCTATCATGCGCTCCGCGCTGAAGGTTCGCGAGCTATCTGTATTGACCGCTCTCGACCAGCTTCGCAACGAAGCTTTCCAACTGATGCCCGAGGTCTGCGCTGATCATTCTTCATGTCCTTGTCGTGATGCTTCAGGATATTGCAGTTCATAACAGTTATCAGCGGCGATGCGCATGACGGCCTGGTTCAGGTTTGGTGTCACCGGGAACTAACCGACCCATCAGCGCATGGGGCCGGCCTAGCGTGCGATGCGGATGAACTTGCGCGGCTGGTCCAGTGCGTTTTCATGTGCCGCTGCATGGCGGCGGTCGTGATACGGTCCATTGCATCGGCGATCCCGGCCGGGGTGCGTGCCTCGGGCGGTAGCCAGATACCTTCTGTTTCCTCGATATGGGTGACGGCAAAGACCCCGGCACCGGCGCCAAGGATCATGCACATGTGCCCGACGGGCGGAGTTGGCTGAACGGCGCAGCGGCGAGGGCGAAACGACGCGACACTGCCCGGCCTGTGCAATCGAAATATCATCCGTGGCAAAGGCGCAGCATCGCCGCGCCCAGACGCTGAAGGGGCAGTTCCTCCTCTACTCCGCCCAATTTCTTGGCTTCTTTCGGCATGCCATAAACAACACAACTTTCTTCGTTCTGACCAAGGGTTCGCGCGCCTGCGTCGCGCATTTCCTTCAACCCGCGCGCGCCGTCATCGCCCATGCCGGTCATGATCACACCGACGGCATTGTGCCCGGCATTGCGCGCGACAGAACGGAACAGCACATCGACGGATGGCCGGTGGCGCGACACCAGCGGCCCCTCGCGCACCTCGACAGCGTAGGTTGCGCCACTTCGGACAAGCAGGCTGTGTCGGTTTCCCGGGGCGATCAGCGCATGGCCTCGCAACAGACGGTCCCCGTTACGTGCCTCGCGCACGGTGATCGGGCATTCCTTGTCAAGGCGTCGCGCGAAGGCGGCGGTGAACGTCTCGGGCATATGTTGAACGATGATCAGAGGCGGGCAATCCAGCGGCATCTGATGAAGAAGCATTCTCAACGCCTCTGTCCCCCCGGTCGAAGCGCCGATGGCCACCACCCTGTCTGTGGTCTTGGCCATGGCCCGGCTTCCTGGCGGTGGCAGAATCGCATCGGCGCTGAGCTTGGCCTCGACGGGCCGGGGCCTGAGAGCCGAAAGCCGCGCCTGCGCGGCGGCGCGCACCGTGTCGCAGATGGTAATGCGGCTCTCTTCCAGAAAGCCGCGAATACCGATCTGTGGTTTGCAAATGATGTCCACAGCACCGGCGGCCATCGCCTGTGCCAGGGTTTCGGTGTTCGCGCCAACCAGCGACGAACACATCACGACCGGAATTGGTGATTGTGCCATCAGCTTGCGCAGAAAGGTAACTCCGTCCATCCGAGGCATCTCGACATCAAGCGTGATCACATCGGGTCGCTCGGCCTTGATACGCTGGGCGGCAACGAAGGGGTCGGATGCCGTCGCCATCACCTCAAGCGCGGGATCGGAAGCAAGCAGTTCGGCCATGGTCTGACGAACGACCGCGCTATCATCGACGATCAAAACCTTGTAACGGCGTTGCCCGGTCTTGCCGTGGGGTTGGAACATCTGTCAGGTCCTTTGGTAGATGGAGGCGCCGAGCTGTCGCAAGCCATCGGGGATTTTCCCAAGGCTTTCGGAATGGCCGGTAAACAGAAATCCACCCGGGCGCAGCCGCGAGATGACATTGGAAACCGCGCACATCTGGTCTTCTGGCGTGAAGTAGATCAACACGTTGCGCAGGAAAACCACATCGGCAGTGACGTTCAGCCGCGGTGACAGATCAACAATATTGGCGTGCGCCAGTCTGGCGCGTTGACGCAGAGACGGCACAATCCGGTACAGTCTGCTGGTTGCACCCGGACGCGTGGGCGACTTCGACCGCAACAGATAGTCGCGACGATACACTTCGGGCAGGTCGGCGATCTCGTCTTGGGTGAATACAGCGCTGGCCGCGCGCCGCAGGATCCTCCGGGATATATCTGTGCCCACCACATTCCAATGAAAGGGGCTACCCCGTCCGGCTACGAACCGATCAACGACAATAGCCGCAGTCCACATCTCTGATCCAAGCGAACAGGCAGCGCTCCAGATCGTGAGCGGATGCGCCGCTCCCGCACCACGGGCGACGAGCGCCGGCAATCCTTCTTTCGCGAGCCAGTCGAAATGTGCGCGCTCCCGAAAGAAGGCGGTGGTATGCGTTGTCAACGCCTCGACCAGATGACCTCGCTCGATTTCGCCCTCATGGCCATTCAGTATCTGAAGGTAGCTGCCAAAGTCGGGGCAGCCAATTTCGCGCAGGCGGCGGCCCACGCGCATCTCCAGAAAACCGAGTTTCTCCGGCGACACCGACACGCCGGAGGCATCCGAGGCGACTTCGGACAAGACGCGAGCTTCGGCCGGACTTAATCGCGGCGACAGAGCGGGTATGTCCGGGCGGTGCATGTCCTGATGTATCCCTGGCGAAACGAGCATGGCTTGACAGCTATCGACAACGTGTCAGTCGAAGGAGAAAGTGTCTGTAGCATTCGCGTTAAACAGTGCTTCCAGCGCGAGAAGCATGGTCAACGTGCCGGCTATCCTGGCAACGCCGGATACAGCCGCGCCATCCCACTGTGTCATGGTGATTGGTGGCGGCTCGATCTCGTCGGCAGCAATGTCAACCACGCCGAGGACGCGATCAGCGACGACGCCAAGCGGCGTGGTCCGCGCGTGGCCCAGTTCCAGAACAATGATGCGACCATGTACAGCCAGTACCGACTGCTGAAGTGACAGTTTTTCGCATAGATCGACGATAGCGATTGCCTCATCGCGGACATCGATCATGCCCAACAGATCATGCGTCGCATTCGGCAACCGGGTGATTGGCTGGAGATCCAGAATTTCCCGAACGTTTCTGACATCAGTGGCAAAGACCTGATTGGCAAGTTCGAACGCAACATAGGTCTGCGGTTCATCCGTCTCGGAACGGTGCCGCTCTCGATATGCAGTGGGCGTAGCGAAGGGTGCATTCATGGTATTCATCCTGTTCTCGCGGGGTGGGGTGACGTTGTCTTTGTCCCCCTCGCGCCGCATCAGTAGCGTTCGAAATCCGCGTCAGATATATCGTCCTGACCCATGTCGAGCGTTACGCCGTTATACGAGGACTTCTCCTTGGTGCGGTCCTGCGGCTTTGCCTTGGCGACGATTCTTCTCTGTCGCACGGCTGTACCCGGCATGCGATCTGGAAGATCCTGGGTGGCTTTCTTGTCCCCGGTGGATCCAAATCCAGTGCCTCTCGGTTCGGTTGTCTTACGCGAGGGACGGGCCTTGGCCGCCGCATCACCGAGATGAAAAAAGCTGATTGCACCGCGCAACTGTTCGGACTGGGAGGCGAGGCTTTCGGCCACAGACGAGGCCTCGGTCGATGCGGCTGCATTCTGCTGGATTACCGCATCCAGCTCGCGGATCGCCTCATTGATCTGTTCAGCTCCGACATTCTGTTCGCGTGAGGCGGCTGAGATCTCCTGAACCAGATCGGCCGTCCGCTGAATACTCGGCACCAGACTGCGCAGCATTTCGCCGGCTCGCTGGCTTACTTCCACGGTCTTGCCCGAAAGCCCGCTGATTTCGCCGGCCGCTTCCTGACTGCGCTCGGCCAGCTTGCGCACTTCCGAGGCCACCACCGCAAAGCCCTTGCCGTGCTGCCCGGCACGCGCAGCCTCAACAGCAGCATTAAGAGCGAGCAGATCCGTCTGGCGAGCGATCTCCTGGATGATATTAATCTTCTCTGCGATGGTGCGCATCGCGGCGACAGCCTCATCGACGGCCTTGCCACTGTCTTCCGCCTCACGCGCGGATTGAGATGCTATCTTTTCTGTCTGCGCAGCGTTGTCAGCCGACTGGCGAATATTGGCCGACATCTCTTCCATCGATGCGCTGGCTTGTTCGGCGGCCGCGGCCTGCTCGGTTGATCCCTGGCTCAGTTGCTCGGATGTGGCGCTCATCGCCTGTGCCCCCGAGGCGACATTCTCGACAACCAGCGTCACTTGTCCGATTGTCTCGATCAGTTGCTCCTGCATCTTGAGCATGGCTCTTTGAAGCTGGCCGATTTCCCCGCCGGCATCGACCGTGATGGTCCTGGTAAAGTCGCCTTTAGCGAGTTGATCAGCGGTGCTTACTGCGGCATTGAGCCCACCTGTAATCATCCGGATAAGAAAGATTGCCATCAGGGCCGCACCAAAAACGGTCGTTGCGGTAAGAATGGCATTGAACATCAGAACGTTTTGAGATTCCTGGCGAAGCGAACCGACCGTGGCGATCAACTCAGCAGCGATCTGATCCTCAACCTCCTTCATCTGGTCGATCCGTTCGGTCGTCATGTCAAACCAATAGGATCCTTCTGTTCCCGCGAGTTCACCGCTCAGGCCGCCCTCGCGGATCAAACCACGGATTCTGGCTGTCTCATTCGATGCCCGACCCGTAACTGTGCGGTCATGCAGACTGATAAGTTCAGGCTGCGCCTGACCACGGAACAGACGGAAGTAGGTTTCCTGATCGGCAATGATCTGAAGGAACTGTTGGTAGGTGGCCGCCGTGAACCGTCCCGCTGCAATACCTCCTGCACCGTTACCGCGTTCCTGGCCAGCGCGCTCTTTTGCAAGCATATAGTTCACATAGGCATCAATACGGACCGCCACATCGGTGTCAGTGCTTATGCCGGTGGTATACCTGACACTGTCAAGGAGTGCGCCGATCGTGGCGCTGTAGTAAGAAAAACTTTCCGGTCCGGTTGTCCGCTGGCTGGAGATGGATTCCCGAAGCTGGTCGATCCGGCTGAGTTCGCGCGTGGCAGCTTCGTAAAGAGCGCGAAACCCGGAATCGGTAGAGGTTACATCGGAAGCGGCCGCGTAAGCTAGTAGCCCACGCATGGCGCTGTCGGTGCCACGGCGTTCCTCGAGCATCGCTTCGCCCTGTGCCTGCCCTCGGCTTCCGATGAACAGGGCAGTCGCACCGCGTTCGCGTTGAAGGGCATGCACAACCTCTCCGACCCGGCTGGAATACTGTGCAAGTCCCTCAAGAGTTGCCATACGGGAAGCGGTTTGCCATCGATCAACCATGGCATTGGCGGCAAACCAGATCATTCCGACCATAGGCAAAGCCAGGATGAGTATTATCTGGGTTCGGATCCGAAGCTTCTTGACGGCAGAGAATAGCATTTCCTGTCCTTTCTTGGGCTTAGGTGTTGCGCCGCCGTTCTTAGTCGGTCAGCGAAGGCTGGGTTGGGCAATCACCGCGTGACGATGAGTTGCGAAAGCTGCGGGCGGGGGCGGTCAATACCTTGTTGGGGCGAGAAACCATGTGCGGGAGTGGATCTTGTGACTTCGGGTTGCCGCGCTCTTCGAACATGTTCAGGCCCTCGAGTGGACGGGCAGGTCATCATCCGCAGGAACGAAAAGGGTTTCTGGGTCAAGTAGCACCACGAGCGATCCGCGATGCGTGCAGACACCCCTGATGAAAGTTTCCGGCCAGCGAGCACCGAGTTCGGGGATTGGTTCGAAATTTGCGCCATCGACTTCGATCACCTCCTCGACGGAATCTACGAGGATTGCGAGTCGCGTGGGTTGCCCGGCGACCGACAACTCCAGAACAATGATCCAGACTGGACGAGTTTTCCCCGAACAGGGCATTTGAAGCCTGCGACGGATGTCGAGAAGTGGCACGATTGATCCACGAACATTGATCAGTTCGCGCACGTGATCGGGCGCATTGGGAACACGCGTGGCAGGGATTGCGTCAAGGATTTCAAAGACGGCATTGACGGGAAGAGCGAAAAATTCACCCGACAACTGGAAGATAAGTAACATCTCCGGTTCGCCAATGGGGTGCATTTGCGCTCTGTCGCGGCGATTTTCTGTTGTTCTTGCGGGATTTCGCTTGGTCGAGGCCGGCTGGAGATTGGTCATGACTGTTCTTCCTCAGGCTGCGGTTCGATGCTGTGCGATCCCGGCCTGACGGCAAAGAGTAACGACATCGATAATGAGTGCGACTGTGCCGTCGCCGAGAATCGTAGCCCCGGCGAGGCCGGCAATGTCGCGGTGATAGAGGCTGAGCGCCTTGATCACGGTTTGGTTCAGCCCCAGAATGTCATCGACAACCAGCCCCAGTCGTTGCCCTTCAGCACGAACGACCACAACACGGCGATTGTCGCAGTGTTTTGAGGGCAGGCCGAAGGCGCTGTTGAGTTCAAGAAAGGCCACCAGATGTTCGCGAATACGCAACATGCTTCGCCCGCTTTCCCGGCTGCATTCCGCCTCGTCGAGATCGACGCATTCTTCAACTGCTGAAAGCGGGATGACAAAGACACCATCCCCCAGCCGGACGAGAAGCCCGTCAATGATAGCGAGGGTAACCGGTAGCCTGAGTGTGGCGCAGGTACCCTGTCCCTGTTGCGAACTGACCTCGACACCACCGCGCAATGCATTGATGGCCGTACGCACCGCGTCCATGCCAACCCCGCGCCCCGAGACGCTGGAGAGAGCGCGCGCGGTGGAAAAGCCGGGCGCAAAGATCATCTGGTGCAGCTCGGCGACACTCGGTTGTGCGTCTGGAAGCAGAAGCCCTCGCTCGATCGCCTTTTCACGTATCGCTTCGGTGTCGAGGCCGCCGCCATCATCGGAAATGGAGATCAGAACCTCGCCACCCTCCTGGCGGGCCGCCAAGGTGACCGTGCCACGCGCGGGTTTCCCTCGTGCGCGCCTTGTCTCTTCGGATTCGATGCCGTGATCCATTGCATTGCGGATCATATGGACCAGGGGTTCGCTCAGCCGGTCGATCACGTTCTTATCGAGTTCGGTCTCGCCCCCTTCGGTAACGAGCGTGACATCCTTGCCCAGTTCCACCGACAGATCGCGAACCACGCGACGGAACTTGCCGAAGACAACCTCGATCGGCACCATCCGAACCGACAGCGTCGCGTCCCTTAGGCTGGCCACAAGGCGTTCGACATCCTCGACCACGGAATCGAGAACTGGGTCTCGGGCTGTCACCGCGATCTGATGAAGCCGCGATTGAACGATGACGAGCTCGCCAAGTTGATCGATGATCTCGTCAAGCTTCGAGGCCGGGACACGAACATTTTCACGCGCGGATTCCGGGGTTCTGGAGGTGGCCGGCACTGCGCTGGTCCCTGGCGTCACGGCAGCCAGCTCCGAGGTTTGTGTGTCAGCTGCATCGTCAGGCGGTGCCGATGGCTCCTCCAGCGAGGTGATGCCGAGGTCAGCGTCATCGGCAAAGATGAAGATCGCCTCGATCTCTGAACGGGGCCGCGCGGTTTCAAGCGTGATGGTCCAACCGAGGTAACTTTGCGTTGGATCCAGATCTTTCAGGGCGGGCATACAGGGCGCTGTGAGGATCACCTCGGCCTTGCCCAATGTGCAAAGCTCGGCAACAAGCAGATCCGGGCGCATACCGTTTCGCAGCGCGTCGGGTTCGGGACGGAAGCGGATTTCCCAGCGCACCGACGTTTCCTCGGGCAGCGCATTTTCAGCACTGGCCGCCGAGGCGGCAGTATCGCCGGGCGCTTTCGGAGCCGCGCCGGTCAATTGCGCCAGCTCCGTCAGAAGGGAATGGGCATGCGAAGCGTTTTCCAGTACAGTCGCCTCGGAGCCATCGCCACCGGTTTCGAGCAGCGCGTTCATGTGGTCGCGCGCCTGCAACGAAAGGTTGATCAGGCCGGAATCAACCACGAGCCTGCCTTCGCGCACGCGATCGAATGCATCCTCGAAGTGATGCGTGAACCGGGCTAGTGAACTGAAACCGAACATCGCGCCCGATCCCTTGATCGTGTGCAAGGCGCGGAAAACGGCATCAATCTGTTCGGGGTTGACCGTCACTTCCAGGTCAAGCAGCAGATCCTCGAGCCCTTCGAGAATGTCGCGCGCTTCGGCGATGAAGCTGGCGACGGCGGGGTGAATGTCGGACATGGGTTTCTCCTCAGCCCGCGAGCTTGCGGGCGACAGCTGTCAGAAGGTCGGCATCGAAGGGCTTGTCGATCCAGCCGGTTGCGCCGGCAGCCTTTCCCTCTGCCTTCAACTCAGGCTTGGTTTCGGTCGAAAGCATGATGATAGGCACTCCGACATTGACCGGCTCGCGCCGCGCATTGCGAATGAAATCGAGGCCGTTCATGACAGGCATGTTCAGGTCGGTGATCACCAGCGCAAGTTTCTCGGCGCGAAACGTTTCGAGCCCCTCCGCGCCGTTCTCGGCGCCGATCACGGTGTAACCCTGCGACCCGAGGGTGAATTTCACCATATCCCGTACCGCCTTGCTGTCATCGATTGTCAGAACGACCCGGCTCATCTGGCGCTCCTTTCCGGATCAACCGACAGCGCCGTGCAGGCCACCGGAACCGTGGCAAGCAGATTTGCGGCAGTCGGGCCGAAGCCGGCGAACCGGTGGGCCAGAACAAGGCTTTCACGCGCTGAAAGAACCAACTGTATGGCCGGGGCGGTTGCCGCGATTGACGATAAATCCAGTCGAACCGGACCAGATGCCGTGGCAACGGCGCCCAACAGGGCTTCACGCGCCTGATTCGCACTTGCCAGATCGATCGCGGCCTCAAGCCTGAATATCACGCCGTCGGTATCGGATTCTTCAGTGAACATTTGCTCCTCCGGTTCCTGGTCAGTTGATAGACCGAAAGGGATTAAGACTTCGTGTTCACCGGATGTTTCACCGGAAACCGCATTACGGGCCGCTGTAAACGCACTGGAAACGTTTCTCTGACAGACCTGTAGTTCGGGTGAGTCGCAGGGAGTGGGTGAAGATGAGGGATTTCACCGCAATCGACATGGCGTCGGAGATTGCCGTGGTCAGGGCCGGTTGTGTGTCAGCCTTCGACGGGCTTGAGACGTGTCTGGGTGATGTTCATCAGGCGTTGGAGGACGTAGGGGCGCAGGTTTCGGGGTTGGCCGTACTTCTGGCCGGGGCTGGGAAAGGAGCGCAGGCGAGGGCGATGATCGCGCGATCCTGCATGGCGATGAGCGACGCGCTTGCAGCGACCCGTCAGGCGCTGGGGCAGCGCGAGGCAATGGCGGCGATGAAAACGGCCATCGAGGTTCTGGATTCCATCACGCAACAGGCCAAGCACCTGACTGCCGTCTCCTCGATCACCTGCGTGACGGCGCGATCAACCGGGGCCGAGGCGCTGGGTCATTATGTTGTTTCATTGCGGCAGATGATCGACGAGCTCGCCGGTGCGACCGCGAAGCTGACACATGGCCTCGGATCGATTCGCTTGGCGCATGCGGCGGTCCTTGCGGATATCGCAAAGGCTGAAACGGCCGTATCGCGGGCCATTGAGCGGATCAACCGGCCAAAGGCCGGTTCAGCACCAGCCGAAGCCAGCCATTCCCGGTTACATGAGCGCTTTGACACCGGCGCCGCCGATCTGGCCGAAGCTGCACATTGTGACACCTCGGCCCTGGTGACGGCGATACAGTTTTCGGATTCACTTGCCCAGCGTCTTGAACATGTCGAGCAGATCTCGGCTCTGGGCGAGGGTCTGGATGATGCAACCCGTGGCCTTGCGGCAGCACAACTGGCAGCGCTTGCGGCCGATGCCGAGGTTACGCTTGATGTTCTGGCAAAGGCCCTTGCGCGGCTGGCAAAAGCCGGGTCGGATGCCGCCGCACAGCTTCGGACGCGTGACGGCCTGGCTGTCGAGGCATTGCTTGATGCCCAACGCTCGGATCTGACGGAAGGAACCGCCCTCCAGTCGTTGCTTGCGCCGGGGCTGGCTGCCGCGCAGGCAGGCGCTGATCTGATCAGGGTCCAGATCGAAGCCGCGCGCGCGGGATATGAGCGGCTGACGGAAACGGCGCTCGGGGTGAATCTGAGCGCCATCAATGCCACCCTTCTGACTTCGCGCGGTGGTGAGGCGCGCGCAGCAATGTCAGTTCTTTCGGAATCCGTGCGCGGATCAGCGCACGACTGTCGGGACTACACGGTGCGATGCAGCGCAGCCATGGAAGTACTGGAAAATGCGGTCGCGGCGGCGCAGTTCCCGGCGATCACCGAGGCTGCGCACCAGCTTGGGGCCGATCTCGAGAATTGTAGAACCGGACTGGCCGCAGCGGAGGATGACCTGCAAAGGCTGGCAACCTTGCGCGACACGGCTTCGACCGCGGCTGCAACACTGGTGGAGGCGATCAGCCGAGGGGAAAGGGCGCTTGCGCGCGCCCTTCCCGCGATTGACCGGCTGCACGGGGTTGCGGCGGCGTTAAAGAGAGAATCCGCCACCCCCGGTGAAGCCGCCGACCCGACATTGATGGCCCGGTGTGCGGCATTCTACACAATGCCCCGCGAACGCGAAATCCACGCTGCTTTCTGCGGTGTCCCTCTCGAGGAGCCAGCCACGCGCACCCAGGAACTGGGTGATATCTTCTTTTGATCTCGTTCCCGATACCCTGGGCTTTTCACCAATGCGACGGAGCGGCATTTCGGAGCGGATAATGTAGCGCTCACCGGGGGGGAGTCGCATCCGGGGCGGCAATGTCAGCAATCCGACCGCAACTTTGCCCGTCACGATGGTGCCCGGAAGCATCGGACCAATGCCATCGGTCGCTGCCGCGGTTTTCAGGATTCGCCCCAGCCCACCAAGATTGAAACGCATGCGCGGCAGCCACCGGTTGGCTCAAAGCCTTCATGGGCGCGGATGCGGTGCAATGCTGATGATAAGCAAGAACGAGGTCGCCAACGCCCTTCGGGAAACACTGCTGGGGTGTTGTGCCCGCCGGGCATTCATACAGGCAGGCGCAGCAGGCTCTACAACTCAAGGGGTAGCGAAGCCTGGTTATCTGGGCCGTCAAAGCTGTCTGAAGAGCGGATAAAGGGACAGGCGATGTCCGGGCTTCTGACCTGTGTCAGATTGCGCGAAGCAGCGGTCGCTCGCCTTCGATCTCACCCAGGCCCGTGAACCGGCTCACAAGTTTCGTCAACTCCTGTGCCTCGGTATTGAGCGCGACGCTGGTCGCACTGGACTGCTCAACCATAGCGGCGTTTTGCTGGGTCATGTCATCGAGGTAGCGCACTGCGGTGTTGATCTCGGCAATGCTATTAGCCTGGTTCTGCGCTGACTTCGCCACTTCAATGACAGTTGCGTTGATATCCTTGAACACATCGACGATCTCCGTGAGTGCAACATGGGTTGCCCCAACAAGGTCAGCGCTGTGCCTGGTCTGTTCTGTGCTGCGATCGATCAGAACCTGGATGGTGCGCGCGGCTTCGGCGGCGCGCTGCGCCAGCGCGCGTACTTCGGCCGCGACGACTGCGAAACCACGACCGGCTTCCCCGGCTCGTGCGGCCTCGACACCGGCATTGAGCGCCAGCAGATTGGTCTGGAAGGCGATCTCGTTGATCACGCCGATGATCTGTCCCATTTCGTCGGCACCAGCCGTGACCTGCTCCATGGCATCGCGGGTCTCTTCCATGATCTGGCTACCCTTCTCGGCGACATGGCGGGCCTTGGTGGCCATCTGCTCGGCATCCTTGGCACGCGTGGCGGAGCTTTGCACGGCGGTTGTCAGCTGATCGAGCGAAGCAGCGGTCTGTTCCAGGCTGGCGGCCTGTTGTTCGGTGCGCTTGGCCAGATTGTCCGAGGCCATCGAAATCTCACCGGAACCGCTGCCAATCGACCGCGCGGCCTTGCGCACCGAGGCGATGATCGCGCCCAACCGCTCCATGGTTTCGTTGAACCGGGTCTGGTCCGACAATTCCTCATCAATCCGGTTCCCGAGGTTCCCTTCGGCCAGTTGCGCCAGCGCTTCGGCGATTGACGTGAAAGCCTCGCGCTGCGTCGTTTCGGCGCGCTGACGCGCCGCGTCGAACTTTTCCAGATAGGTCGAGATTGACATGTCCATATCGAGAAGCGCGGCGCGGGTAATCGCCGAGACATCCCTTCCCAGTGCCGAGCGACCTGCCGCGCCCAATGTGCGGCGATCCCTGATCAATGCGCGGAGGATCTTGTCCAGCACCAGCCCGTAACCGCCAATATACCAGCGCGGCTCAAGCCCGATATCGGCATGAACCGTGCCAATCCGGCGGACCGCTTTGGTGTATTCTTCGTTAAACTCCCCGCGGGTGATGCGTTTCCAATGCATTTCCTGTCGCGACTTTGCGATTTGCATCTGCGGGTCACTCTCAAAGAAACCGCAAATTTCCGGCGTTTGAGAGACCTTGGTGTAGAATTCGCTCAACGCGGGGCCCATGCTGGATCCGATCAGCGGTGCAAGCGCGCGCAGCCGCTGCTGCACTTCGGTGTCTATTTCCAGAAAGTCCAAGCGGGACTTGAGATCGATCGATGCATTTTCTTGTTTTCTGGTCATGGCAAGTCTCTCCCTGTCGCCGCAAGCGCGAAGCAACGCGCCCGTAACAGGTCGTGACAAAGACAAGTTAAGGTGCGCTGAAGACCGGCCAGTTTTTTGTGATTACTTGTGCAGTTTGCCGCGCTTGGGGCCTGTTCATGCCGGGTTCAGCGGGGTTCGTGCTCAGGGCGGGCGGCCGGGGGGCGGGCGGCCTTCAGGGCGTTCAGCAGCAGTGACTTTTTCAGTGGTTTGCCGACGCAAGCGACGAAGCCCTCGTTCAGATATTCGCTGACATGATGGGCCATCACATTGGCGGTGAAGGCGATCGCCGGTGGCAGCATGCGGCCGGATTGCGCGGCTTCCTCAGCGATCTTCCGACGCGCGGCGATGCCGTCCATGACCGGCATGGAGATGTCGAACAGCAAAATATCGTAATCGCCATCGCGCCAGGCATCAAGCGCCTGTTGCCCATCCTCGACCAGCGTCAATTCGATCCCGGTGCGCGCCAGAAGCACCTCCAGCACCCGCCGGTTGGTGCGGTTGTCATCGGCGGCAAGAACGCGCAGCCCTGCGAGGTCCAGATCGGTTTCGTCCTCGGCGGCGTCAGGCACGACCGGTTCGCTTTTCGGCAAGGGCAGTGTGACGGTGATCACCGTGCCATGACCGGGCGAAGAGCGCACCTTCAACGCGCCCTGCATCATGCTGACAAGCCGGTGCACGATCGACATGCCCAGCCCGGTGCCTCCGTGCCGCCGCGCCACAGACCCGTCACCCTGCACGAATTCATCGAAAAGCCTGTGCAACTGCTCGTCGGTCATGCCCGGCCCGGTATCGGTGATGCTGAGCACAAGCGCGGCGTTCTGGCGGTTCGACACCTCGACGGAGACCTGTCCCCTTTCGGTGAACTTGATGGCGTTGCCGACCAGGTTGTGCAGAACCTGCGCAACACGATGCGGATCTCCCAGACGCGCGGGGCCCATCGGCGCAAGGCCGGTGATGTTCAGCACGAGGCCCTTTTCCTCGGCGCGCAGCCGGTGAAGATTGGCGATGCGCTCCAGCGTGGCCTCGGGCTGGAAGGGGGTGTTTTCAAGCTCCAGCTTCCCCGCCTCGATCTTGGAAAAATCCAGAATGTCGTTAAGGATGTTTTGCAGATTCTGCCCGCTTTCGCGGATCGTCGTCACCATCTGCCGCTGCTCGGGATCGGTAACCATGCTTTCAAGCACCTGCGCCATGCCCAGCACCCCGTTCAGCGGTGTGCGGATCTCGTGGCTCATGTTGGCCAGGAAGATCGACTTCATGCGATTGGCCTCATCGGCGGCCTGGCGGGCCTGCTGGAAGCTGGTCACATCCATGCCCGCGCCGCGATATCCGCGCAGGGTGCCGTGCTCATCGAACATCGGGCGCCCCGAAAGCTGAAGCCAGATCTCGCCACTGTCGCGCGTCGCCGCGCGGCAGACAAAGTCGCTGAACGGCTCGTGTCTGGCGACGCGCTCTTCCAGCCATGACCAGTCGGCGCTTGACTGAACCTCTGGGAAGTTGCGGACCAGATCCCACAGAGTCTTTCCCAGAAGATACCGCCGATGGAACCCCGTAATGTGCTGATAGCCGCTCGAAATATAGGTCAGCCGGCGTTCGCTGTCCTGTTCCCAGACAAATGTTCGGCTGATGCGCGCGACGCTCGCAAAGCGCGCATTGGTTTCGCCCTGGCGGCGCAATGCCAGATGCAGGCGCGCGACATTGCGCGCGCGCTCGTCGAGCAGCCGGCCCATGATGAAACCGGGCAGGATGATCAGCACTGCCCCGGCCAGAAGGCCCAGCCGCAGCAGCCAGGCATTGGGCGGGCTGTGTTGCCAGCCGTTTCGCGGGATCGCCGAGAGTTGCCATGTGCCGAAGGGCAGAACGACCGGCATCCTCACCGGATCCTGATCCAGAATGGCGGGGTCGCCAAAAAACACGTCCCCTTGCGGCCCCAGCGCGTCACGCCCGCTCAACGCCAGCTGGATCGGCAGTTCAGGATCGAGCAGGCCGGTCGCGGCATAGAACTGGTCGGCGTCGATCACCGCCGAGACGAGGCCCCAGAACCGCCCCCGGTCCGAGCCATCTGGAACGAATACCGGAAACCGTCCGACAAAGCCCTGCCCGCCTTGCACCAGTTCGACCGGCCCGGCAATCACCAGCAAGCCGGTGTCGCGTGCGCGAACCGCGGCGTCGCGTTGAACCGGGTTCTCCAGGTAGTTGAGACCGATCGCCGCGTCGTTGCCCTCCAGCGGATAGACATAGCGGATCACCATATCCGGCGCAGCTGCCAGATTGCGAATATGCGTATCGCCGCCCAACATCCCTGATGAAAGGGCCATGAAACGCGCGGCATCCATATCGGGCTCGGTGAGCAGTGTCGCAATCATCCCGCGCACAAGCTGGATATCCGACGCCAAAGCTCCTTCGATCTGCGCCCGCAACAGGCTGACGCTGCCCAGAACTTCCTCACGCATCTGCTGCTCATGCACATTGCGATTCTGAGCTTCAGCGAAGATCCATATCAATCCGACCACCAACAGCGAAAGCGCTGCCGGCAGGTTCGTAACACGAAAGATGCGTCGCAGTCGTCACTCCTCATCGGTCGCCTTGCCCGATGCCACAGTGGCCTGATCAAACAGGCCAATCAATTGTTTTGTGCCGCTGCGGGCAGATCTTTTCCGTAAAGGTTGCCGGCAATGCCCCCCTTCGGCGGGCGGGGTCAGATCACCCCAAGCGCGCGCATGGACTCGGCCACCCGGACAAACCCTGCGACATTTGCCCCCAGAACATAATCGCCGGGCGCACCGTATTCCTCGGCGGTGCGGTGGCAGCGGTCATGGATATCGACCATGATCTGCGCCAGGCGTTCATTGGTCTGGGCAAAGGTCCAGCGGTCGCGGCTGGCGTTTTGCTGCATTTCCAGCGCCGAGGTTGCAACCCCGCCTGCATTCGCGGCTTTTCCCGGTGCGAACAGAACCCCGGCCTCGCGCATCTCGCGCACAGCTTCGGGCGTGCAGGGCATGTTCGCGCCCTCTGCCACGGCGATCACACCATTCTTGATCAACACCCGTGCATCCTTGCCCGACAACTCATTCTGGGTTGCACAGGGCAGCGCGACCTCGCAGGGCACAGACCAGATGGATCCCTTCTCGGTCGGCACGAAATGCGTCCCGGTGCCCTTGATGCGGGCGTATTCCGAGATGCGCTCGCGGCGCACATCCTTGATTTCCTTGACCAGGTCCAGATCGATTCCGTTTTCATCGACCACATGCCCGGAACTGTCCGAACAGGCGATGATGGTGGCCCCATAGTTGCGGGCCATCTCCATCGCATAAATCGCCACATTGCCCGAGCCGGAAACCACTACGCGCTTGCCCTCAAAGGCATTGTCACGCGCCTTCAGCATGGCCTGGGTAAAATAGACAAGGCCATAGCCCGTGGCCTCGGTCCGCGCGCGCGAGCCGCCATAGACCAGCCCCTTTCCGGTCAGCACTCCGGCTTCAAAGCGATTGGTCAACCGCTTGTACTGGCCGAACATGTAGCCAATCTCACGCCCGCCCACGCCGATATCACCCGCGGGCACATCGGTATATTCGCCAAGGTGGCGGTAGAGTTCGGTCATGAACGACTGGCAGAACCGCATGACTTCGCCGTCGGACTTGCCCTTGGGGTCAAAGTCCGACCCGCCCTTGCCACCACCGATGGGAAGGCCGGTAAGCGCATTCTTGAAGATCTGCTCAAAGCCCAGAAACTTCACGATGCCCAGATTGACCGACGGATGAAACCGGATGCCGCCCTTGTAGGGGCCAAGCGCCGAGTTGAACTGGACGCGAAAGCCACGATTGACCTGTACCTGCCCCTGATCATCAACCCAGGGCACCCGGAAGATGATCTGGCGTTCAGGCTCGCAAATGCGCTCGATCAGCGCGTCCTGTGCATAGGCGGGATGCTTGGCGACGACGCGGCCCAGGCTTTCGAGCACTTCCTCGACGGCCTGGTGAAACTCACCCTCTCCTGCGTTTCGGCGTTTGACCTCGGCCAGAATGGGGGTGAGTTTCTCGTCGATCCGAACCATGCAGTGTTCCTCCTTCGCCGATTGGAAGAATCGGCCGAAAATATGTGCTTGTGATGCGAAAGCGTGCATATGTCAGGCAGGAACGCTTGTCTATTGCACAATTCCACGCCAATGCTGAAAACTTCCCGGCCATTCGCAGCGCTTTGAGCCGCGCCAACCTGTCGCGCAGTCTTTCGGCAGGAAGAGCGAAACATTGCGGGCAACCAGAAAGCACAGGGCATGGCCCAACTCATGCACATCGCCCGGCGTCATGTCTTCGTCGGCGCGAGGCGACTGTGATTCCAGCGGGAGCGCGGCTTGATCAGTGGTGGGGTTCGCGCCATGATCCTCGACGCTGCCCGATGGTGGGTTGTCGAGGTCAGGAAGGGAAACAACATGACGCCAACCGCAACCGACCAACCGCCCGCACCGCAGCGGCAGAACCATGCGCTTCGTGGCCTCGGTGCGCCGGTCGAGATTGCGCTGGACCGTTTCGGCCTGGCGCATATCCGTGCCGGGAATCGTGACGATCTGTTCTTTGCCCAGGGGTTCAACGCGGCGCGCGACCGGCTCTGGCAGATCGATTTGTGGCGCAAGCGGGGGCTGGGGCTGCTGGCGGCCGATTTCGGGCCGGGGTATCTGATGCAAGACCACGCCTCACGGCTGTTTGTCTACCGCGGCGATATGGCGGCGGAATGGGCGGCCTATGCGCCCGATGCCGAGGAAATCTGCACTGCCTTCACAGCCGGGATCAACGCCTTTATCGACGAGATCGAGGGCGGGTGCATCCCGCTGCCCGTAGAATTCGCGCGCATGAACACCCGGCCCGCGCGCTGGCAGGCCGCCGATGTGGTGCGCATTCGCAGCCATTGTCTGACCCGCAACGCCCTGTCCGAGGTGATCCGGGCGAATGTGCTGGCGCGCGGCGGCGCTCAGGCGGACAAGCTGGATGCGATACGCAAACAGGTGCTGCCGCCGGTTCCCCCGCAAGGCGCGCCCGATCTTGATCTGGGAAGCATCCCGCTGGCGGTGCTGGACATGTTCAAGCTTGCCACCGCGCCGGTATCATTCTCGCCCGAGCGCCTGTCGGCCTCGCTTGAGGATGCCGGGCGCTGGCGCAGCCTCGATGCGCTTGGCGATGTCGTGCAGGCTGCCGAATCCGAAGGGTCGAACAACTGGGCCGTCGCCCCGGAGCACAGCGCCACCGGGCGGCCGATCATGGCGATGGACCCGCACCGCGCGCATACGCTGCCCTCGGTGCGCTACCTTGTGCATCTGTCGATGCCCGGCTTCGACGCCATCGGCGCAGGCGAACCCGCGGTTCCCGGCATCTCCATGGGCCATAACGGGCAGATCGCGTTTTCGCTGACCATTTTCGGGGCCGATCAGGAAGATGTCATGGTCTATGACACCGACCCCGCCGACCCGCTGCGCTATCGTTATGGCGATGGCTGGGAGAGGATGGAGGCGGTCGAGGAACGCTTCACCGTCCGCGGCCATCCTGACCAGCATCGCACCCTCAGGTTCACCAGGCATGGGCCAGTCATGCATGAAGACCGCTGCCAGAGCCGCGCCTACGGCCTGCGCAGCGTCTGGACCGAACCGGGCGCCGCCCCCTATATGGCCAGCCTGTCGATCATGCGCGCGACCAACCACCACGATTACCGCGAAGCACTGCGCAACTGGGGCACGCCCTCGATCAACCATGTCTATGCCGATACCAGCGGCACGATTGCCTGGCAGGCGGTCGGGGCCACGCCCAACCGGCCCAACTGGAACGGCCTGGTGCCGGTGCCCGGCGATGGGCGTTTTGAGTGGGCAGGCTTTCGCGCGCTGGAAGAGCTGCCCTCATCGGTCAATCCCGGCAAGGGTTTTGTCGCCACGGCCAACGAGATGAACCTGCCCGCCAGCTGGAACCACGATGGCGCGGGGATCGGCTATGAGTGGATCGATCAAAGCCGCGCGGAACGCATCCATGCTGTTCTTGGCGACAGCCCCGCGCATGGGCTGGCCGATGCCTGCGCCTTGCAGAACGATCTCTATTCGCGCAGCGCGGCGCGCAATTGCGCCGTGATCGCAGCCGTTACGCTGCGCACAGCGGATGCCCTTGCCGCGCAGGCGCATCTGGCCGGCTGGGACCATTTCTGCCACGCGACATCGTCGCAGGCGGCGTTGCATGAGGTCTGGATCACCCGGCACCTCAAGCCCGCTCTCTACCGTGCCTTCGGTGCCGATGACGCGCTGATTGCGCTGTTGCAGCCCGGTGACGTGCAGTCAGTGACGGACCTGCTGGAACGCCCCGGCAACTGGTTCCCGGCCGATGCCGAGGCGCGGCTGGCCGATATCCTTGACCAGACCCTTGCGGCAGCCTGGGCCGATTGCACCGCAACGCTGGGCGACAACCCGGCAGGCTGGGAATGGGGCGCGCTGCATCAGCTTGCGTTGACCCATGCGCTGGCGCCGGTCTGCCCGGATATCGAAGGGTTCCACCTTGAACCGATGAAGCTGGGCGGCAGCGGATCGACACCGATGTATGCCGCCTATCGGCCAATGGATTTCGCCACGATCACCGGGCCGTCGGTGCGGATGGTGGTGGATGTCGGCGGCTGGGACAACAGCCTGTTCATCAACCTTCCGGGCCAGTCGGGAGACCCGTCCTCAAGCCATTACACCGATCTGCAACAGGGCTGGCTGACAGGCGGCTACAAACCCCTGCACTATTCACGCGCCGCCGTCGATGCCGTGACCGAAACCCTGATCGTGCTGAAGCCTGCAGCCGCGTGAGGGGCACCCATTAATGGCCAGCGGTGCAAAGCGGCGGCGAAAGCCCGCGCGCCACGTGCACCCTCATCGGTATGGTTGCCAGATCGGTGACAGGGCCTCCATCCAGGTCGGTGAACTATGAATTTTATATGACATTATAGGCATTTAGCTTGACCGTGATGGCGTCTGCGGCCACTTGTCAGCGCGTCCTGATCCGAGCGGGAGCGGGACTTGATTCATGGTATGTATGACCGACAGACTGAGCCCAGACCCCAGAACACCTGAAAGGATGGTGACATGACGTTCAGACCCGCCCACGCGATCATCGCCGCCGCTGCACTGGCTATTGCCGCGCCGCTGCCCGTGCTTGCGCAATCACGCATCGCCATCGGCATACAGCAGGAACCGACCTCGCTTGATCCGACATCCGATGCGACCGCCGCGATCAACACCATGCTGACGCAGAATGTCTATGAGGGCCTGACCTCGGTTGACCAGTCGGGCGCCGTGATCCCGCAACTGGCCGAAAGCTGGACCATCTCGGATGACGGCCTGACCTATGTGTTCAACCTGGTTCAGGGGGTCAGCTTTCACGACGGCGCGCCCTTCACCGCCAATGACGTGGTCTTTTCCTTTAACCGCGCGCGCGCCGAAGGCAGCACCAGCTCGCGCGGCGCGACCTTCCGGCCAATCGACACGATCACCGCGCTGGATGATCACACCGTCGAGATCGTGATGAAGAACCCTGATGCGTTCTTCCTGTTCGATCTGGCGCAGGGTCCGGCCTCTATCGTCAGCGAAGCCAGTGTCGAAACGAACGCCAGCCGCCCCAATGGCACCGGCCCGTTCAGGTTTGACGCCTGGACCCGTGGCGACCGCCTGCGGCTGGTGCGCAACCCTGATCACCGCAATGCCGACAACGTGGCGATGGAGGTGATCGAATTCCGCTTCATCTCGGAACCCGCCGCTGCTACCGCCGCGCTGATGGCCGGTGAGCTGGACGCCTTTCCCGGCTTCCCCGCGCCCGAGCTGGTGGCGCAGTTCGAGGCCGACCCGCGCTTCAACGTCGTTGTGATGAGCACCGAAGGCGAGGTGATCCTTGCCATGAACAACGCCCGCGAACCGACCTCTGACCTCAATTTCCGCCGCGCCGTCAGCCATGCGCTTGATCGTGACGAGATCATCGAGGGGGCGATGTATGGTTTCGGCATTCCCATCGGCACATTCTATCCGCCGCACGGCCCCGGCTATGTCGATCTGACAGGTCGCTACCCGCTGGACCATGACACCGCGCGCGAACTGATCGCGGAATCGGTCTATGACGGCGCGCCGCTGGTGATGCGCCTGCCGCCCTTCCCCTATGCCACCCGCTCGGGCGAGATCATTCAGGCGCAGCTGGCGCAGGTGGGTCTGGACGTGCAGATCGAGAACGTGGAGTGGGGGTTCTGGCTGGACGAGGTGTATAACAACAAGAACTATGATTTCACCATCATCGCCCATACCAGCCCCAACGATCTGGGCAACTTTGCGCGCGGGCCGAATTATTTCTACGGCTATGACGATGCCGATTTCACCGCGCTGTGGAACGCCATCCGGACTGAGACCGATGACGACGCCCGCATCGGCATGCTGCAGGAGGCGCAGACCATGGTGACCGAGCAGGCCGTGCATGGCTTCCTGTTCCAGCTGCCTTCTATCGGCATCTTCCGCCAGGGGGTTGAGGGTTTCTGGGATTCGCAGCCGGTGCTGCAACTGCCGCTGAGCGAAATCTCCATCAACTGACGCGCTTCACGCGCAGCGTCGCGGGCGGGAAACTGCCCGCGACATTGTTTGCGAAAGACCGCCCATGGGCTATTTTCTGATCCGCCGCACCATCGGCTTCATCCTGACGCTTTTCACCGTCTCGGTGGTGGTGTTCGGGGTGATGAATGTGCTGCCCGGCGACCCGGCGCTGACCATTCTGGGGCTTGATGCCTCGCCCGAGGCGCTGACGAATCTGCGCCGTCAGCTTGGCCTGAACGATCCGGTGCATATCCGCTACCTGGCGTGGGTTTCGGGGGCGCTGGGGGGTGATTTCGGCATCAGCCAGTCTTTCCGCGTGCCGGTGTCGGAACTGATTGCCGAGCGCCTGCCGCTGACCCTGTCGCTGGCCGTCACCGGCATGGTGGTGACGGTGGTTCTGGCGCTGAGCCTTGGCATCGGCGCTGCCGCCAACCACGGCAAGCCCGGCGACTGGGGCGTGATGTTTCTGGCCCAGACCGGGATCGCCGTGCCCTCGTTCTGGCTGTCGATCCTTCTGGTGCTGCTGTTCGCGGTCAAGCTGCAATGGCTGCCGCCCGGCGGCTTTCCGGGCTGGTCGGACCCTGTGCTGGCGATGCGCTCGCTGGTCTTGCCCACCGCCGCGCTGGCGCTGGTGCAGGCGGCGATTCTGGCGCGGGTGACGCGCTCATCGGCGCTGGAGGTGATGCGGCTGGATTATGTGCGCACCGCGCGCGCCAGCGGCTTTTCGCGCCAGCGGGTGCTGTGGCGCCATATCCTGCCCAATGCGCTGGTGCCCATCGTGACCATCGTGGGGCTGCAGTTTGCCTCGCTGGTCACCGGGACCATCGTGATTGAAAACGTGTTTTACCTGCCGGGGCTCGGGCGGCTGATCTTTCAATCCATCTCGAACCGCGATCTGCCGGTGGTGCAGGCGCTGGTGATGATGTTTGCCGCCATCGTGGTTACCGTGAATTTCATTGTCGATGTGCTCTATGTGCTCATCGACCCCAGGCTGAAGGGCCGCAACTGATGCCCCGTTTGCCTGTAAACCTGATCATCGGCGCAGTTCTGGTGGCAACGGTCGTCGGTGTGGCAGCCGTGTCGCTGGCCTGGACGCCGCATAACCACGCCGCGATGAGCATCAGCAACCGCTTTGCGGCACCCGATGCCACGCACTGGCTGGGGACTGACCAGCTGGGGCGCGATGTGGTCTCGCAACTGATGGTGGCGGCGCGCAATTCGATGACCGTGGCGCTGGTGTCGGTGCTGATCGGCGGCTCTATCGGGGTGGTGCTGGGTCTGTTCGCCTCGGCCACGGGGGGCTGGGTGGAAGACCTGATCATGCGCACCGCCGATATCGGCTTTGCCTTTCCGACGCTTTTGTTCGCGATCATGCTGTCGGCGGTGTTCGGCCCCTCGCTGACCATCGCGGTGGCCGCGATTGCGTTTATCAACATCCCGGTGTTCGCGCGTGTTGCCCGCGCCTCGGCCAACCAGATATGGACGCGGGAATATGTCGCCGCCGCGCGCGCGGCGGGGCAGGGCAAGCTGGCCATCTCGCGCGACCATATCCTGCCCAACATCGCCGCGCCGGTGATCGTGCAGGGAACCATCGAATTTGCCATGGCCATTCTGGCCGAGGCCGCGCTGTCCTATCTGGGCCTTGGCGCGCAGCCGCCCTCGCCCTCATGGGGGCGGATGCTGTCGGAAGCGCAAACGCTGATGTTCATGGCCCCGCAACTGGCGATATTCCCGGGCCTGTGCATCATGCTGGCCGTGCTGGGCTTCAGCCTGCTGGGGGATGGCCTGCGCGATATCACCGACCCCCGCCTGTCAAGGAGCCGCGCATGATCGAACTTGACCGGGTATCGGTGGCCTTTGGCAACGCGCTGGCGCTGCGTGAGGCCAGCCTGAACATCGCGCCCGGCGCGCGGCTGGGGATCGTGGGGGAATCCGGCAGCGGCAAGTCAATGCTGGGCCTGTGCCTGATGGGCATGGTGCCCGATGCGGCAACCGTCAGCGGCGCGATCCGGCTGAACGGGCGCGATCTGGCGGGGGCGTCTGAAGCGGTCTGGCGGCGTCACCGCGCGCGCGACGTGGCGATGATCTTTCAGGAACCGATGGCGGCGCTGAACCCCTTGCGCACCATCGGTGACACGGTGATGGAGCCCCTGCGCGTGCATGAGGGCCTGTCGCGCGACGCTGCCCGCGACCGGGCGCTGGCCTTGTTCGAAGAGGTGGGCATCCCTGACCCCGTGGCCCGCCTGCGCCAGTATCCGCATGAGATATCGGGCGGGCAGCGCCAACGGGTGCTGATTGCGCTGGCGCTGGCCTGCAACCCCGGTGTGCTGGTGGCGGATGAGCCCACCACGGCGCTGGATGCCAATGTCGCGCTGCGCATCATCGAATTGCTGGTGCGCCTGTCGGAAACGCGCAACATGGCGCTGGTGTTCATCAGCCATGACCTTGCCGCCGTTGCGCGCGCCACGCAGTCCATTGCCGTGATGTATGGCGGCGATATCGTCGAACGCGGGCCAACGGCGCAGGTGCTGTCTGAACCGCGCCATCCCTATACCATCGGCCTTCTGGGCGCGCGCCCGGGGCTGGCGGACCGCAAGCGCGGGCCGGACGGGCGGCGCCAGCGGCTGGTGACGATTCCCGGCACCGTGCCGCCCCTGCACGAGCTTCCCGCGGGCTGCCGCTTTTCCGGCCGCTGCACACAGGAACTGCCGCATTGCGCTGTGCAGCGACCCCGCCCGCACCGGCTGGACGCGGGGCAGGAGGCCGCCTGCCATCTGCTGGATGAAGCCGCAACCGTGAGGGCCGGAGCATGAGCGCGCCATTGCTGGAATTGCGCGGCGTCACCCGCCGCTACAGGATGCCGCGCGAGGCCCTGTTGCGCGCGCCGCCCATGCTGACGGCGGTCAACGATATCTCGCTGACGCTGCTACGCGGTCAGACGCTGGGGGTGGTGGGCGAGTCCGGTTCGGGCAAATCGACGCTGGCACGAATGATCATGGCGTTCGAGCCGCCCGATGAGGGCGCGGTGCTGTTCGACGGTGCCGACCTGAACCAACTGGGCGCGGCGGACCTGCGGCGCGCGCGCCAGCGGTTCCAGATGGTGTTTCAAGACCCGTTCGGCTCGCTTGACCCAAGGCGCACGGTGGGCTGGTCCATTGCCGAACCGCTGCGGGTAACCGGCGCGCGTGACATCGGGCGGCGGGTGGCCGAGGCGCTGGATCAGGTGGGCCTGCGCGCCGCCGATGCCCGGAAATACCCGCACGAGTTTTCCGGCGGCCAGCGCCAACGCATCGCCATCGCCCGCGCCATCGTCACCCGCCCCGCGCTGCTGGTTGCCGACGAGGCGGTGTCGGCGCTGGATGTCTCGGTTCAGGCGCAAATCCTCAACCTGTTGATGGATTTGCAGGAAGAACTGGGACTTGCCATGGTTTTCATCAGCCATGATCTTGCCGTTGTCGCCTGTATCTGCGATCAGATGCTGGTTATGCGGCACGGCGATTGCGTGGAGTTTGGCGAGACGGCGCATGTCGTTTCCAACCCACGCCATGATTACACCCAAACCCTTCTTGCCGCATCGGATTTCTGATATGACACGCTTCGTGCACCTGAGCGACCTTCACCTTTCGCTCCAAACCAATTTTGAACGCATGGCCGGGCTTCTGGGCCACATCGCCGGGGCGATCCCGAACTTGCGCCAGCGGCCGGATTTCGTGGTGGTCAGCGGCGATCTTATCGATCGTGGCGACGCAGAAAGCTATAAGGCTCTGCGCCCGCTGATCGAGGCCTTTCCGGTTCCCGTGGTGCTGGCGCTTGGCAATCATGACCGGCGCGAGGCGTTTCACTTGGTGTTCGGGCAGGCCGGATCTGATGCGCCCTATGACCATGATACCGTGCTGGCGGGCGTGCATGTGATCACGCTGGACACATTGGTGCCCAGGCATGTGGCCGGCGCGCTGGATGAGGCGCAGCTTGGCTGGCTGGAAACCGCGTTGGCCCGCCACCCTGATCTGCCCAAGCTGATCGTTGCCCATCACCCGCCCCGGATCAGCGAAACCGATCTGCCCTGGACCTGCCTCGATGCGGAATCCACCGCGCGGCTGGCGACGCTGCTTGAGGGGCAGAAGGTCATCGCCATCCTGTCCGGGCATATCCATATGAACCGCATGACCCTGTGGCGCGGGGTGCCGCTTGTGACCTCAAGCGGGCTGCAATCGACGATTGATGTTCTGCATGAAAGCGGGCTGCGCATTCTGGACGGGGCAAGCTTTGGCCTGTGCCGGGTCGAGGGAGATGACCTGACGGTTCATTTTGTGCCGCTGCTGCCAGAGGGCCGCGAGATCGCGATGGTTGATGTCGCGCGCCTGAGTGCCTTCACATGAGGTCGGGACGGCGGCATATCGCGCTGGAAGGTTCCTTTAACATCCGCGACCTTGGCGGTTATGCCACGGCGCAGGGCACGCAGACCGCATGGCGGCGGTTCCTGCGCGCCGACAGCCCCCACGCATTGACCGAGGATGGTCAGGCGCGTTTGCAGGCCGAAGGGTTGGCCACTGTCATTGACTTGCGCACCGAGGCCGAGATCACCGAAACGCCCAATCCCTTTGCCCGCCGGGCGGGCGTAGCCTATGCCCATCGCCCGCTGTTCGCGGCACTGGCCCCCGGCAAGCTGGCCGAAACCGCCGATGGCGCCTGCCCGCTTCTGGGCTTCTACCAGAGCGCGCTGGATGACCGGCATGAGGCCCTGCACGATATCATGACGCTGATCGCCGGGGCGGGCGAGGGGGCGGTGATGTTCCATTGCACTGCCGGCAAGGACCGCACGGGGCTGGTGGCGGCGCTGCTGCTGGGGCTGGCCGAGGTTTCGCCCGACGATATCGTGGCCGATTACGCGCTGACCGAGGGGCTGATCGCAGACCTCGTTGCGGGCTTTCTGGAAACGGCGCGGCAGCGGGGCGGCGATGTGACAGCCTATGCCCGGCTTCTGGCTGCACCGGCCGCGACGATGCGTGACACGCTGGGCCATCTGGAAACCCGATACGGATCTGTTCCCCATTACCTGACGCATATCGGTGTCGCCCCCGGCGATATTTCGGCGCTGAGCGACCGGCTGCACGATACCAGCGTGCCAAGCGCTACGGTGCGCAAGAGCGGTTGACGGCGACTGATCGCGCCGATGTAGGCAACGCAGCCCTGCCGTGATGGCCCGTTATGGTGCCAGGGATACCGCGGGGCAGTCTGCCTCGCCCCAGCGGGCCAGAACATAGCGGCGCGTATCAAGCTGCTGGGTCATCACGATCTCGAACCGGTCGGCCGATTCGCCCAGTCCGGCAAGAAGCCGGTGTTGCAGGATCAGAACGCCACAGGGGCTTTGCTCCAGCGCTGTCAGCACTGCCTCGGGGCTGGTCATGCCTTCAAGCCACCGACCGCTGTGATAATGGAAATGTCCCAGATAATCGGTGTCGTATTCAATCAGGCGATACCCGGCATCGGCATGGCGGGCCAGCACCGCGCCTACCGCGCGCGGGGCCATGACGGTATTCAGCGCGCGGATGGTGACCAGATAGAACGGGGCGGACACAACCGTCATCGCCAGCGCCAGTGCCGCCGCAAAGGCAAGCGGGCCGCGCCGCCGCATCCAAGCGGCGACCAGCGCTGCGCCCGCCAGTGCGGCCGCCATGATCCATGCGCCGCGCACCGCCTCGGGCCAGGCGGTCAGGCTTGGGGCCAAGGGCATGGCCACGGCGGCAAGCGCCAGCATCGCCGCGATCACTGAAAAGAGCACGCGCCGGCGCGCCGCTGCCATCCGCAACAGGGCCAGTGCGATGGCAAGCGCCAGAAGCCCATAGATCGGCAGGATCAGGTGGACAACCTTGTAGCCGATGAGCGAAAGCGCACAGAAGCCACTGATCAGGGCGGTCCAAAGCCATAGATGCCCATCCGGCAGCGGGGCAGCGCGGGCGGCCAGCAAAGGGCGTAGCGGCAGGGCCAGAAGGGCAAGGCTCCAGGGAAGAAAAGCCAGCAGGATCTGCGGAACATACCACCAGAACGGCTGGCGGTTGCCGATCGCGCCGCCGGCCCGCGCAACGGTCTGGTCGATCAGCAGTGCGCGCACCGCTTCGCCACCGCCCTGTATGAAAACCCCGCCCAGATAAAGCCCGCCGATCCCTGCCGCTACGGCCAGCGCCAGCGCCGCGCCCGCGCTCCAGAGCGCGCGCAACCGCCCCCGCAGCGCCAGAAAGGCAACCAGCGCGAGCACCGGCAACAGCAGACCGACCGGCCCCTTTGTCAGCACCGCGAGCATCGCCGCACCCGCCCCGAAGGCCGCCCAGCCGCGGCGCAACCCCTCATCTCCCGAAGCCGCCCGAAACAGGCCCAGATGAGCCAGCAGGATGAAGGCCGAGAACAAAAGATCCATTCTTGGCTGGTGCATCCGGTCGATGAAGAACCAGTTCGACAGCAACACAAGACCGGCGAGCAGAACCGCCCGCCGTGACAGGCCGAGCGCGCGCCCCAACGCGACCATGCTCCACAGAAACACCCCGCCAGACAACGCCGCCGCGAGATTGAACAGCAGGGGATCGGGGCTGCCCAGTATCCGCGACAGTCCCGCAAGCAGCCAGAAATACAAAGGCGGCTTGTCAGGATAGAGCGCATCGCCCAGATGCAGGACCAGCCAGTGCCCGCCCTCAAGCAATCCGCGCAGCACTGCGGCGTGGCGCAACTCGTCCGGATACCATACATCCTTGGCGTTCAGGCTGGGCAGGGTCTGCGCAGCGGCCAGAAGGCACAGCACGATCAGCGGTGCACTGACGCTCCGACGCAAGAGCCGCGCGGCAAATGTCGCCTTTTCCTGGTGTTGCCTGGGCGCCTTCATTCCCGGTTCGCCTGCCTTCCGAACTGAACCCCCGCCGTCGCCTTGCCATGCAGGCAAAGCGACGTATCCGCCCACCCGGCTTGTGGAACCACCAGCGATTGGCTATCCTTTTATTCTGATGTCTTCAATGAAAGACAATATGCCGATGAACGTTCTCTTGTTGCATCCCGAGTTTCCCGATTCCTTTTGGTCGTTCAAAAGCGTGCTGGACCTTGTTGGCCGCCATGCGCTCAATCCGCCGCTTGGTCTGGTCACAGTCGCGGCCATGCTGCCGGAAGAATGGTCGCTGCGGTTGGTGGATTGCGCGGTTCGCCCGCCGTCCGAAGAGGACTGGCGCTTTGCGGAGATGGTCATGATCACCGGCATGATCGTGCAGAAACCATCGATCATGCAGCTGATTGCCGAGGCCAAGCGTCGTGGTGTGCCGGTGGTCGCCGGCGGCCCCTATGCCACATCGGTGCCCCAGGATTTCGAGGAGGCTGGCGCCGATTATCTGGTGCTCGACGAGGCAGAGATAACGCTGGCCCCGTTTCTGGACGAGATTGCCGCCCATGGCGCCCGCATCCGCGCGCCCGGAGAACCGGCGCGCCGCTACACGGCGGGCGGCAAGAAACCCGACCTGACGCAGTCGCCGGTGCCGCGCTTTGACCTGCTGGAACTGTCTGCCTATGATTCCATGGCCGTTCAGTATTCGCGCGGTTGCCCGTTCCTGTGCGAATTTTGCGACATCATCACCCTTTACGGCCGCAAACCGCGCACCAAGTCCAACGCTCAGATCACCGCCGAACTCGAAACGCTGCTGAAGCTGGGCTGGCGCGGCGGTATTTTTCTGGTTGATGACAATTTCATCGGCAACAAGCCAAATGTGCGCAAGTTGTTGCCCGAACTGGAAACCTGGCAGGCCGCGAACAGTTTTCCATTCTGGTTTGATACCGAAGCCTCGATCGATCTGGCCGCAGATTCGGACCTGCTTCAGGCGATGGTGCGCAGCGGCTTTGCATCGGTTTTCATCGGGATAGAAACCCCTGACGAAGACAGCCTGGAACTGACGCGAAAGCATCAGAACAACCGCAAGCCGATGTCCGAGTCACTGGAAACCATCTCGAGATCAGGCCTGCGGGTGATGGCGGGCATGATTCTGGGGTTCGACAACGAAAAGCCCGGCGCTGGTGAAAGGATTGTCCGTTTTGTTGAGGAAAACGCGATTGCCACCGCGTTGATATCGCTCTTGCAGGTGCTGCCCAACACGGGACTGTATACCCGTCTGGAGCGCGAAGAACGTCTGACCGGGCGGGTGGTGGGCGCCGGGCAGATGGAGGCACTGAACTTCATTCCGACCCGCCCCGCCACAGAAATCCTGCGCGAGTATGTCGCTGCCTATCGCGCGCTCTACGACCCTGAGCGCTACATGGAACGGGTGAAGCGCCAGTTCCTGATGGTAGGCATCGACCCGCCCTTTGACGTGACGCGGCCACCCGCCACCGGCAAGCCCCCCCGGCGAAGCCCTGCCACATTGTGGCGGCTTTTCCTCAATGATTTTCGAATGTATCGCGCAGGCGCCGTTCTGATCTGGCGTCTGGGTATCAAGCAGTCAGCGACACGTCGGCTGTTCTGGCGCAACCTGTTTGAGATCAGGCGCAAGAACCCCGAGCGGCTGGTGACCTATCTGGCGATCTGCGCCCATATCGAGCATTTCATGCCGCTGGTCGAAAAGGTGGCCAGCGCGATTGAGGAACATATCGACCGGCTGGGCAAGGCTGGACACATGGTTGCAGAACCCGCTCTTGTTCCTGCGCCGGTTCTTCCACGCGCTCTCGCAGGCAAGCAATGAAGGCGCCAGGCGGCGTGAGCGAAGCCGGGTTGCGTGAACGAAGCCTGCGCCGGAAAGTTGCCTCGTTCGCGCTGATCGGCGTGATGAACACAGGTATCGACGCGGGCGCCTTTGCGATCTTTCTTGCCATGCAGGTTCCGGTTCTTCTGTCCAATCTTCTGGCCTGGTGCTGCGGGGTGTCGTTTTCCTACATGATGAACACGCGCCTTACCTTCGTCTCTGCAAATGGCGTGGCGCGCTGGCAAGCCTTCGTGCGTTTTGCCGCGACCGGGGCGCTGGTCAGCCTGCTGTGTTCAACCGTCATTCTGGCGCTTCTGTCGAATGCAATCGGCATCTGGCCTGCCAAGGGCCTGGCAATCGTTATCGGAGCTGTGCTGGGCTTCATCGCGGCGCAATGGTCGATCGAAGGAACCGCGCGTCCGGGCGGATCTGTGGTCAGATAAGGCAGAATGCGGTATTTTCCTGCGCTTGTCCTGGGTGTCATGCTTCTGGTGTCTATCGCGCTGGACCGGCTTTGGCTGGCGCTGGATCATACCGTGCCGACATGGGATGAAGCCTATCATCTGAACATCGCACTCGCCTACCGTGAAACACTGGCCGCCGGTCTGCGTCTGGGCGATGGCGGCTGGTGGGCCGAGATGTGGGGCCATGCGCCAATGAAGCCGCCCCTTGGCAATATCCTCGCCGGGGCGGCAATGCTCTGGGCAGGCCCCCATGCAGATGCCGCGCTCTGGTCTTTCCTGCCTGCTATCCTGTTGCTGGGGCTGTCAGTCTGGTGGCTCGGGGCGCGGTTGTTCGGCCCGGTTGCGGGGCTGTGGGCGGCGGCACTGGTGATGGTTCTGCCCGGCCTGATGCCGTTGCGGCTAGGCATGCTGACGGACTTGCATACCGTGGCATTGACTTGCGCTGCCTTTGCGGCACTGACCGCATGGCACTTTGCCCGCTCACGCCGCGAGGTATGGCTGGCGGCGCTGTGTATGGCGCTGGCGCTGGGGCTGGGGCTGTTGTCGAAGCCGACGATTGCGCTTTTTTTACTGGTGCCGGGCCTTTGGGCCATCATGCAGGGGCTGCGCGTGCGCCGCTGGATCGATCTGGGCTTTCTGCTGGCGTCGGGTGTGCTGGCCGGCGCCATTGCCGCGCCATGGCATCTCTACAACCTGATTTTTCTGGTTGGCGGCTGGCGCTCGTCACTGGTCGATGCCGCCCGCGCCGAGGGTGACCCGATGCCCTCGACCCTCGCCGCCTGGTGGGTCTATCCCGAATTGCTGATTACCCAGCTTGGCTGGCCATTGCTGGCAATGTTGCTTGGAGGGCTGGTCCTGTACGGGGTCCGCACGCGAGCCAAAAGCCATCCTGCACCCCGGACCGGGCCGGCGTTGCGATGGCTTTTGCTGTTCGTGGTGGCCGCTTATGTGCTTTTGACTTTGGTTCCGAACAAGGACGCCCGGTTCATTGCCCCTTGGTTGCCGGTGCTCACGGTACTGGCGGTCGGGCTGTCGATGCAGATCGCACCCGGCCGCGGGCTTGTCGCGCGCGCAGCGGTTCTGGGGGCTACGGCATTGATAACGCTGGGGCTCATGTTCCCGCTGCCGCCCACACAGGCGCTCGCCCGAATGCTGGGCGGTGGTCAGCCTGTTCAGTTCATCTCCGATCCGGCCTGGCCCGGCACGGCGGTGATAGAAACCATCGGCGCCGCCGCTCCGTATCAGGTGTCGGTTCTGGCGCTGGTTACGGCCTCGCCCACCGGCAACGCGCATACGCTGAGCTTCTTCGGGCGTCAGGACAGGGGCCCGCGGGTCTATGCCCGCGAGATTGGTCAGTCGGCACGCGATTTCGACTATGAGCGGCTGGCCTATGACTGGTATCTGCTCGACACCGCCGATCCCCGCGCGCGTTCAGGTCTGATGGGGGAAATGGCGCAGGCCGTCGCGCAGGATCCTGAACTGTCCGAGGTGGCCCGCTGGCCCGGCCCCCGCACGCACGCGGGCGAATCCACAGGCGAGTGGGTGCTGATGCGGCGCCATATGCCCAGGCTTGAGGTTGCACAGGACGCGGCCACCGCGACCGCTGTGAAGGCCCTCGACCTGCCCGGCACCGCGCAATCGGGCAGCACCGTGGCCTTGTCCTACCGTCTGGAAGGCCCGGTCGAGGCATTGCGGGATGCGGTGATTGTCAAGCAATGGCACAGGCCAGAGAACCCCACCATCCCGGTCTGGACCCATGCGCACCCGGTTGCCGAAGGTCTGCTGGCTGACGGCTTGTCCGGGGGTGGGGTGGCGATCACGCAGCGCATGAGCTTTCTCGCCTCAGCCCCGGCGGGTCGCTATCGGGTTCAGATGGCGCTTGCAGGCGAAGATGGCGTGACGATGCCGCTGGATCATGAGGCGTCTTTCATCACGCTGGTCGATGCGCCTGCGTCTGAACCCCTGTCCTTGTCACTGGCGGGATCCGCGCTTGATCCCAACAGCCGGCTTGCGCTCTGGAGCGCGATGCTCGCGCAGGGGCCGGGGGAGTTTGATACCCTGTTTGCCGATGTCGGCCGCGTCAACATGGCGCATCCGCGTCAGGCCTATCTCGATGCCGCTCGCCGCAATCAAGGGCCGGGCGAACATTCATTGCAGATCGTGCTGGTCTGCGCCCTTCAACGCGATGCCGATTGCGCTGCAAGAGCACTGCAAGCGCTGCTGGAGCGACATCCTGACGATGCACTCGCCTGGGCCTATCTGTCGGTTATCGAACTCTATCGACGTCAGGCTGTTCCGGCCCTTGCCGCGCTGGATCGCGCCGATGCGCTGGGGCTGGACTTGCCTGAACTCCTCTGGCTACGCGCCGCCGCGCTGGCGCTTGACGGGCAGGTGGCCGCTGCCGTGCGTTTGCTGCGCTAACGCTCGCCCGCCGATCCGAAACCTGCCTTGGCAACGCCAATCCAACGGACAGCGAGGGCAATTTGCAGCCAGATCATGCCGACCATGGCTCCGGCCACCAGATCGGACAACCAATGCGCGCGCACATGCAACGAGGACAGCCAGATCGCCGCGATCCATAGCGCGGCGAGAAACGCGGCCCACTGGCCGAGGACGCGGCGGTGGGCTGTCAGAAAAACCACGAGCAGCGGATAGAACACCATCGCCCCGGCAGCATGCCCGCTGGGGAAGCCCCAGCCGCTGGCAACGACCAGCCGCGCGGGCGGGCGGGCCATGGCAAGCCAAGGCTTCAGAACCATATCGACACAAAGCAACACACCGGCGCAACCGATACTGAGCGCCAGGAGATCAGCCCATCGACGACGCAACGCCAGCACCAGCAACACCGCGGCCACCAAACCGCCCGTTACATGAATGCCGCTGGCCAGATAGACCAAACGCAAAGCGTCGCCTGTAGCCCCGGCAACGGTGTCACCAAATTGCTGGGTCAGGCGCAGATCGAGTTCAAGAGGAGCCCCATTGATTTCCAGACGTGACCGGCCAATGCCCCAGAACGCAACCGCTGACAGGATCGCAAGCACGATATAGCTGGCAAGGCGCTGCCCATCGCCTCTGCCTGGCAGGCGCCAGGACCGATTGTTATGCCTGATCGTCATGTGCTTGGATTTTTTTGTTCTGCGAAAGACTTTAATATGCGGCGGGGGCGGACTCAATGGGACAAGCGTGTGACCTGCCATGCCCGGTTTACATTCTGCTTTACTTGGAATGGTATGCGGGTGCCGCGCGCGCGGCCCGTCCGATCCTTGCGCCCCGGCGTCCGTAACAGAGAAAAAACAACCTTGAAAAGGCAAATTGCCCGGCCTGCCCTGATCCTGCCCAGCATGCTGGCGCTTCTGGTGCTGCTTCTTGTTACGCGATGGGGCTTTCTGTCGCACGAGGTGATCGACTGGGACGAGAGCACTTTCATCATCGTCGCCGCCGATATTCTGCGTGGTGGCCTGCCCTATGTCGATACGCTTGACAACAAGCCGCCCCTGCAACCGTTTCTGCTGGCCGGTGCGATGCTTGTCTTTGGCGAGACCCTTGTCACGGTCCGCGTTCTGGGTGCGGTGGCGCTGACGGTTGCAGCAATAGCACTGGCGGGGATCGCGCGGCGGGTGACAGGGCCGTTGCCCGCGATCATGGCGGCGGCCTTGCTGGTGGTGCTGGCCAGCATTCCCCAGTTACAGCCCACCCTGACCGAGCATCTGGCGCTGGCCTTCCTGATGCCCGCGCTCCTGCTGTTGACAGGTCCGGCCGTGGGATATCGCGGGGCATTCATGGTTGGGATGCTGATGATGGCGGCTGCGCTTTGCCGCAGCAATCTCGGCCTTGTGGCGCTGGCGGGCCTGGTGCTGGTTGCGCTGCCGGTCAGCGCGGCAGGACTACGCCGCGCGCTTGCCTATGGGCTGGGCATGGCCTTGCCGCTTGCGGCGTTTGCACTGATCTATCTGACTACCGGACAGTTTGACCGGCTGGTTCTGGGCATGGTACGGCTTCCCGCCGCCTATGCCGCAGATCAGACCCCGGCGCCGGTTCTGGCGCTGGTGGTGATCGGCGGCTGGTTCAATACCGCGCTGGCCTATCCGCTGATCTGGGCGCCTGTTACCTTCGCCGCGCTGGCCGGGATCATCGCCCGCCCCGAAGGCTCAGACGCCGCAGGCCGGACCGATCGAGCCATGCTGGTGGCGGGGTTTGCGGTTTTCCTGTCGATGGCGCTCAGCGGTGACTACCATCGCCATCACCTGCTGCAACTTGCCCCTTTCGTGCTGTGGTTCGCGATACGGGCCTTTGCCTTTGGTCGGCCGGGAATGCGGCGGTTGGCGCTGGTGCTGGCGCTTGGGGCCGTCGTGGCAGCGCTGATCCAGAACGGCCCAGCCACAGCCCGCCTCCTTGCCAATGGCGCGATCACCGATCACCACCCGCTGCGGCGGATCGCCGCGCAGATCGCTGCCGAGCGCGCGCCGGATGACGATGTGCTCGCGCTGGATGGCACGCTGATCTACTGGTATCTGGGGCTGGCACCGCCAATACCGGCGGCGGTGCATCCGTCAAACCTGCTGCGCCCCGCAACCCATGCCGCGCTGCACCAATATGGCGAGACCGGGCCTGAGCCACTGCGCGCCCTTCTTGCGGCGCGACCGCGCTATGTTCTCATCACCGAACCATTGCCCTGGTATCTTGCCCGAAATCCCGAGGCGCAGGTTGTGGTAGCGGCGCTGGAACAAGAATATGAACCTTGGCTCAGTGACGGGCCGCTGCGAGTGCTGCGCCTTCGATGACCTCGACCGAACAATACATGCCGAAAACGGAGCCGGACCATGGCGGGACGTGACCTGAGCATCATCATTCCCGTCTATAACGAGGCGGGTAATATCGCGCCGATGCTTGCCGATCTGACCCGGGCACTGGGGGGTGTTGACTGGGAGGTGCTGTTTGTTGATGACAATTCCCCCGATGGCACCGGCGACGTGGTGCACCGCATCGCCCTTCAGGATGACCGCGTGCGCCTGATCAGCCGCCTGAAGGAACGCGGCCTGGCCCCTGCGGTAATCCAGGGGATGCTGTCGGCGCGCGCCGAACTTCTGGTCGTGATGGATGGCGATGGTCAGCACCCGGCGGCTGCGATCCATGATCTTCTGCCCCCCCTGCAGGAGGGCAAGGCCGATCTGGTCAGCGCCGCTCGGCGGTTCGAGACCGGACAGACCGCGCAGGTTCTGGGCCGCCTGCGCAACACCCTGTCGAGAACCGGCATCGCCGCGTGCCGAATGCTGCTGCGCCGTCCGATCATCGATCCCTTGACCGGGTTCTTTGCCATGCGGCGCGATGCCTTCATTCAGGTCGCGCCAAGGCTTGGCGATCCGGGGTTCAAGATCCTGCTGGACCTGCTGGCCACCGACCGGACCTTGCGCCATCAAGAGGTGCCTTTCCGTTTCGGCACCCGCAGGAACGGCGAGTCGAAACTGGGTTTCTTCGTTCTCTGGCAGTTCCTTGTGTTCCTGCTTGGTCGCGCGCTCGGCGGGTTCATGCCGCCTTCGTTTCTGTCATTTCTCCTGATCGGGCTGAGCGGGGTTGCGGTTCATTTCACTGTGCTGACCCTCCTGATGGCCAGTCAGTTCTCGTTCACGGCGGCGCATCTGGGCGCAATTCTGGCGGCCAGCACCAGTAACTTCCTGCTCAACAACGCGCTGACCTTCGCCGAATACAGATTGCGCGGCACTGCCTTGCTGACCGGATATCTGGGGTATCTGGCCGTGGCCTCGGTGGGAATTGTCGCCAGCGTGGGCATCGCCACGACCATTTATGAGCATGTGCTGCATCTGGTTCTGCCCGCCACGGTTGCCGGGATCGCGATCGACACGGTCTGGAAATACGCAATGTCGAAACGCCTGATCTGGCGTTAGAATACGGAAAACATGGTCAGCGGGTAGGGGATGGACGGCCAATTCCCTTCCGCCGTATCCTGCACACGGGAACGGACGAATTGGGAAACGAATGGAACCGGGGATCAGGACGGAGGGCGCGTTGAAGCCGCGGATGAGAGAGGGTTCAGCCGCGGACATAATGTCAGGCGCCTTGGCTCTTTCCGTCGTGGTGCCCTGTCATAACGAGGCGCAAGCGCTGCCCGCGCTGCTGGACCGCCTGATCCCCGCCGCCGAGGCCGCCAGCGACGGCGTGTTCGAGATCGTGTTGGTCGATGACGGATCGACCGACGATACCGCCGCGCTCATGCTCCGCTTGCAGCAGGCAGAGCCGCGGCTTGCGGTAATGATCCTGTCGCGCAACTTCGGCCATCAGGCCGCGCTTTCGGCAGGTCTGGACGCGGCGTGCGGCCAGCGCGTGCTGTTCATCGATGCCGATTTGCAAGACCCGCCCGAATTGTTGGGCGAGATGATGGCCCGGATGGATGCTGGCGCGGATGTCGTCTATGGGCGGCGCAGCAGCCGGCCGGGCGATACGGTATTCAAATCTGTGTCCGCGCGGCTGTTCTATAGGCTTCTGGCCAGAATCGCGGATGTGGATCTGTCGCGCGACAGCGGTGATTTCCGGCTGATCAGCGCGCGGGTGGCCGATGTGCTGCGCACCATGCCCGAACACCATCGCTACATGCGCGGGCTGGTCAGCTGGGCGGGTTTCCGGCAAGAGCCGGTTGATTATGTCCGCACCCCCCGCACGGCGGGCGAAACAAAGTATCCGTTGGCCCGGATGATCCGCTTTGGCGCCGATGCGATTACCGGATTTTCGGTCATGCCACTGCGGCTGGCAACCTGGTTAGGCTTTTCCTTTGCCGGCGTGGCATCGCTGATCTTCCTCTATGTGCTTGCAAGCTGGGCCATGGGCGCTTCGGTTCAGGGCTGGCCATCACTGATGGCGACTGTCCTGCTGATGGGGTCGGTGCAGTTGATCGTGGTCGGGATTCTGGGGGAATACCTGGGCCGGCTTTACATACAGTCCAAGGGCAGGCCGCTTTATATCGTGGATCGCATGGTGCGCACGATCGACGCGCCCGTGCGGGGCCAAGCCTCAGCCGAAAGCGCTAACCCGAGGTCGTGACCGTGCCACAGCCGGTCAGCGATACGCCCGCGCACGCCGCGCCGCCGCTTCAAGATCGGCGACGCAATGCTCGATCCGGTGCGCCTCCAGCATGGCCTGACGCGCCGCTTCGGTTGCCGCGGGTTCTGGCCGGAAGTCGTTGATCAGCGCGACCAGTTCCGCATTACGGCGATAGACGCTGCCATGCTCGGCCAGCACGGTTGCACCGCCCGTTTCATGCGCGATCCAGGGCGTGCGGTTGAGCATTGCCTCCAGCAGAACAAGGCCAAACCCCTCATCGCGGGAATGCATGAGATAGCAGTCAGCCTCGGCGATTGCCGACAGAACCTCGGCATGATCCTCGATCACCAGCGGCAAAACGCGCGGCCCGCGGCGCGGCATCGACCAGCGCGCGGGCGCATAGCCCGTTGTCACCAGAAGAGAATCTCCCCGTGTGCGTGTGAATAGCCGCGCCAGCGCACGCATGCGCTTGTGCGCCGAATAACCACCACAGGAAACAAACATCCTTCGTTCCGGCGCGATTGCATAACGGGTCCGAAAGCCCGGTTGACCCAGCGATGCCGTGACGGGTATGCCATGCCGCGTCTGCACCTCGCGCGCTGTCAGACCGGCGCGCGCGATCACTTCGCGGTCAAGCGGCGTTGACCAGCCCAGCAGCGTTGCGGCCTGAAGATGGCGGCTGCGGACATGGCGCGCGTCATGGGCCACCAGCATGTAAAGCACCGGGCCGGGCAGGGCGGGCGCGCGTTCAAGGGTGCGACGGGGCGGGCCCTCGGTGGCGCCGTGCACCACGATCAGATCGAAAGCTTCCCGCGTCAGCAGCGCCTCGTCCGATGTGATGCGGACACCGTTCAGATCGCCGCGATGCTGGCCCGTCACGATGGTCACGTCATGGCCCCGTGCAAGCGCGGCTTCGGCCATGTTCTGAACGAAGCTTTCAGTGCCGCCGGGAAAGGGCGCGGCACGGTGGGTCACGAAACACAGGCGCATCCAGGGTTCCTCAGGCCGGAAGACCCGGCACCCGCGCCGGGTTGGCGGGTTCGTGCCCCCCATCTCGCAGCGCACCGCTTGCAATCATCACCTCGATCTCGGCACGATCCAGTCTCGTCATCTGGCGATAAAGCGCATGGTTCTCGCGCCTGCCGCGGTACCAGGCACCGTTCTGGCGGTTGCGCGGGTGGGCAAGATGCAGCAGCGGCCAGCCGGAAACCCTGGCTTCGGATATTCCCAGCGTCAGCATCCGCGCGCGGATCTCGGCATCTTCGAACCCCCAGGCGCGGAAGCCTTCATGATAGCCACCGCAGCGCATGAAAGCTGCCCGCTCGAACAGAACAACGCCGCCGACACTGGCCTCGTTCACGCAGACAATTTCGGTTGGCTTCTGCCACCAGCGCCGCCGCCGCGTCGGCAGGTCGGCCATATCGGGCAGGGTGCCATCGTGCAAGACCTGGTCGCGCGCCCCGCCGCGCAGGTCGATGAAGCGCCCATCGAACGGATAGACCAGCCCCACGCCGGCCCGCAGCCGCGCAAGACCTGCGGCAAGAGCCTGCGGATAAAGCAGCGCGTCGGTATCGAACGAACTTACAAAGCGCCGCGTTGTCAGCGTTTCGATCCCTTCGTTCAACAGCCGCGTGCGGTGGAAAGAGCCGGTATTGTGTCGCCCGATATGGTGCAGCCCGGCGACCTTGGGCAGGCCCGCGGCGTCAGGTGCCGGGCCGTCCTCGATCAACAGGATCTCCAGCCTGTCGCAGTTCAGATCCAGGTGGCGCAGAATGGCCGCCAGATTCTCGCGCCGGGCGGGAACATCGGCCCGGTAGGGAATTACAATGCTCAGATCGCCGGTATCGACGCGCGCGCTGTCATCGGGCATGGAAATGGTCCTTCCGGCAGCCGTTGTTGCAATCGATACTGCGCGCCCCCCGCCCTGTCAAATCAAGCTCCTCAAGGTGCCTGGGTCTCGCGGGTGGCCTGCGAATGACGCCAGAGTGCGGCAAAGAGACCATCGCGGGCCAGCAATTCATCATGGCTTCCGATCTCGACGATCCGACCTTCCTGCATGGCGATGATCCGGTCAACGTCGCGCAAAGTGCTCAGACGATGGGCGACAATCAACGTCGTACGGTGCTGCGCCGCGTCGCGCAGTGCGGCGGCCACATGCGCCTCGGAAGCAGCATCGAGGGCCGAGGTCGGCTCGTCAAGCAACAGGATCGGGGGGTCTTTCAGGAACACGCGCGCAATGGCGATCCGCTGGCGCTGGCCCACCGAAAGATTGCCGCCTCCGGGTTCGATCGGCGTGTCATAACCCCGCGGCAACATCTGCGCGAATTCATCCACTCGTGCCGCGCGCGCCGCTGCCATCACCGACGCCATATCGGCATCCTGCGCACCGGCGCGGAGGTTCTCCAGAAGCGTTGCCCGGAACAGGAACGGAACTTGCTGCACCAGGCCGATCTGGTCGCGCAGACTGGCAAGCGGCATCTGCGTGATATCCACCCCGCCCAACAGGATGCGCCCGGCCCGCGGACGATTGAACAGCGCCAGCAGCTCCAGCAGGGTAGATTTCCCCGCCCCGCTGGGGCCGACGATGGCAAGGCTCTCGCCCGGTTGCGCATCGAAGGTAATGTCGGACAAAACATCCGTATCACGGTCATAGCCAAAGCTTACCCCCTCGAACCGGATACCGGCATCGCGTGGACGGGTATCCGGGCGCGGGGCAGGGCTGGGTTCGGGCGGCAGGGCGAAAACCGCATCGAGTCTTGCGCGCACCGCGGGTAGTTGCGCCACCTGTCCGAAGGAATGGCTCAATTCCTGGATAGGCGGATAGGCCAGCGCCATGCTGACCAGAAATCCGGTCAGATTGCCCACGGAGATCAGGCCGGTGCTGATTGCAATCGAACTGAATAGCAAGATTGCCGAAACCCCGACAGCCACACACATCGAAACCACATAGGGATGACCCGCGATCAGCTTCTCGCGGTCAATGAACTTTTCCTGCACATCCTCGCCAACGCTTTCAAACTGCGCACGCACCTTTGGTTCCAGATTGAACAGCTTGATTTCTCGAAGGCCGCTCAGGCTTTCGGTCAACTCAGCTACCAGCCGCGACAGGCTTTCATGGATATGCTGGGTTGCAAGGTGGATGCGCCGCGCAAACCAGTTGGTGGCCACCACCAGCGGCACGATGATCAAGAGCAGGCTCAGCGATAATTGCCAGGAAAACCAGATCATCGCGCCGATATAGATTACCGCAAAGATTGCTGTCGGAATGACCGTTGCGAGGATCGTCTTGATTACCTCAAGATAGCGCGACAGGTCGTTGACAAAGGCTGACAGCACCCCTCCGCCTGCAAAGTGCTGAAGATCGCTGGGGGCAACTGACAGCACATGCGTAAATAACTGATTGCGCAGCCGCGTCACCAGACGGATTGCCAGTCGTTCCAGCACGAAACGGCGCAACACGCTGAAACCCACGCTGAAGGCCACGATCACCAGCAAGATACCCACCTCGCGCGAGACTTCGCCAAAAACCCCGTTTGGCAGAATCTCTTCGACAAGGACGCGGGCACGACCGGGCAGCAAAAGCCCCGTGGCAGCAGCCAGCGCAGTCAGAACCATTGCCAGCCAGAAATCGCCGCGAAGCCCGTGAATCTCGCTCCAGATCAAGGCAAAATGGCGCGCGCCTTGCCCCAGCCGGGCGACAGAGGGATCAGAGGTGTCTGACATAGGTCGGGTTCAGGATCAGGTTGCGGGCAAGGACGGAAGCGAGGCGTTGCCGGTCATGGCGGACCAGCCAGCCAAGCAACGGGCGCAGGCTGCGCGCGTTGAGCAGGCCGAAGACCGTCAGCAGTTCCCATGCGGCACGGTGAAAAGGGGTCTTTTGCGTGACCATGCGCACCGCCAACCTGGGATGCTTGGCCAGAAAACGGCGCGCCATCGCTGCGCGGTCGATTTCCTTGCGGGTCATCGTTTCCAGCACCTCAAGTGAAAAGGGCGGGCAGATGTGAAAACCCACGGCCTTCCTGGCCCGGCGGCGAACGGGGTTCAGCCGGGACAGGCGCAGTTCCAGATCAAGGTCTTCCCAGCCATAACGCTCAAAGGTCCGGGCGTCAAAAGGGCCGTCGCCTTCCTCGCTCACAGCATCGAGAAGCCGGCGTTCCAGCCCGACATTGGCCGAGGTGAAATAGCCCGGCCCCGGCCCCGGCGCGGGTAGGCGGCGTGTATTGGCCGGGGCGAGGCTGTCAGTATCCACAAAGAACCCAAGCGATATCTGAGCGCCCTTTTCCAGCACCTCGGCATGGGCGGCCAGAAAATCCGGGCGTACGATCATGTCGCTGTCAAGCAACACGATCCACTCCCCCCTTGCTACCGCAATTCCGGCATTACGCGCGGCACTCCGGTTCATGTTGCGCTGAAGCCGAACGACCTTCAGCGACGGTTGTGCAAAGTTTGCCAGCAAGGCGGCAATTTCCGGGCCAGAGCCGTCATCGACCGCGATGACCTCGTGGGTTATCCCTTCGGGCAAGGACTGGCGAAGGATGGCGGGCAGGGTAACGCGCACCTCGTCCGGGTTGTCATACATCGGCATCACCACGCTGATCTGCGGCACGGGGTTCATTGCGGGGCACCGATGCGCTGCGGCGCGTCCTCATGCGTGAAGAAATCACCGATTTCCGTAGCCAGCCGCCGCGCAGCCCCCGCACCGCCCATCGTGTTGCGCAGCCTTTCGCGCAAATCCCCGTCATGCCCGAAACCCGCCAGAAGCGTGTCCAGCGCTCCTTCAAGGGCGTCGAGCAGACCCTCGCCGATGAATTCCGGCACCAGCATTTCGCCCGCGCGCACATTGGGCAGTGCCAGAAGCCCAAGACGGCGCACGCGTTGCCAACCGAGTGCGATCTTGAGCGCACGGCCGAAGACGGGCAGCCTGCTCAGATGGCCGGGCAGGCCGGGCAGGGGGATCAGATCGCCCATATAGGTGGGTAGCGCAACCACCATCGGCACGCCATGGGACGCCAGCTCGCCGGTGTTCGTGCCCGGAATCGTCAGCGCGAAATCCGCAACCGAGAAGGCATCAGGACCATCAAGAATACGAATCCGGTTGCCGCGCTCGGTGGCGAGCCAGCAGCCGCTGTCGTCAGCCCCAAAACTGAGCGTCACGGCCTCCCACCGGCGCTCTTCCAGCGGCGGCGGAAGGGTTTGAAGCGTTTCAAGCGACAAAAAGCGCGAGCGCGCCAACACCCAGTCGATTCCGGGCCGACGCTGGGCGATGCGATCGACAATCACCGCAAAATAGGGAAGCAGATGAACCGCCAGAAAGGCGCGGCTGCCCGGCAACAGGGCAACACAGGGGGCGCGATGCGCGTCGCGCTTGACCTCTGCACGGCGCAGGTTCGCGGCATCGACCATGAGTTCGCCTGCATTCCCGTCAGGCGCGCTATCTGAATTGCGCGACAGACCACTGTAGAAAACCTTTCGGAACATGAACCTGAGGCCTGGCGGGTTCTCAAAATATCCATAGCGCGGCGCCCCCAGCCTCAGCCCCAGCAGGTGACTGAGGGCAACCTCACCGCCCAGATGGAACACCAGGCTCCGGCCCTCGAATGTCATGCCCTCGGGCAAGCGGCCCCGGAAGATCAGTGCCAGGCTTTCAGCCACGCCAAGAACCCCGTCAATTCCCTCCAACCCCTCGATCACGTCCTTCTCGGCCCCCGTCGAAAAAACGCAGGGCAGGATACAGACATAGACACGCAGGTCGGGGTATTCCTGCCGCAGGCTTGTTGCCAGAGGGTGTAGCCAACCCATTGTCTCTCCCGGGCCGTTCACCGTGACGACGACCTGCATCTTGCTCTCCTGGCCTGCGGCATGGTTGCCGGGTTCGGGCTGACAAACAGCCAGCGCTGGGGGTTCTATGGCACAGGTTGCGGCCTGCGGGCAATCTGTCGGAAAGGGCATCAGAGGTTTCGGGTATCGCGCAGCCATTGAATCCAGCCGCGGTAATTTGCCACGCTTATCCCCCAGGCCCGGTTCACCAGCGGCCGCTCGTCGCCCAGAACATGATGAAACAACGTGCAAGGCACCTCCACGGTCACATCGGCCGACGCCGTGGTATAGCGGTCTGCGAACTGCTGCCAGGCGCCACTGTCGGGCGGCTCGGTGATAAAGCCGTGCAGATGGGTGACACCGACACTTTCCAGATGATCCAGAAACATCAGCGTCAGTTCCGTATAGTAACCATGCCCGTATCCCGCACGCAGGATGTTGCAGTGGTAATGGGCGGGGAAACGGGCGAAATCGATGTGCGGTGCCTCACGCGCACCGCGTGTCAGCATGTGCCACAAATAGCGCCGCGTCTCGGGCTTGCGGTAGCGCCCGGTTGCCAGCCGCCACAATGCCTTGGCAAGCGCGGGCGGCACGATCCGCCAGGTCATCACCCGCAGAAAATGGGCCTGATCCGAACAACCGAAAAAATAGCCGATCACCTTGCCGTCCTGCTCCACGACCCAGCTTTCTTCGGGGTGATGGTCTGTGTAATAGGAGGTCCAGTAATCCGCGTGAATCTCGCGGTCCTCGAACAGCCGGTCCGAACCCATGTTGCGAAACGCGGTCCGGCAACAGATTTCGCGCACTGCGTCACGATCGCGCGGTTCCAGCTTGCGGATCGTGCCGCGGGTCCGGGGCGCGCGGGCTGGCCGTGCGGGTTTATCAGTCATATCGGCGCCCTCCCCAATGTATCGCCGGGTTACGCAGGCGCGAAACAACCGCGGCGGCCGCGATGACAAAGACAATCGGCTCATAGATCGGTGCGAAAACCAGTTGGCGCGGCGCGCTGTTTCGCAAGATGCCTGCGCCCGTCACAAGAACGCCAGCACCATAGCGCCAGGCAAGCACCTCTGCCCCCCCTGCGGGCAGCATTGCCCAAAGCGCGGCCAGCAACAATGTCAGCGGCCAGAGCGTCAGCACCACAGCGAGGCCCGAGACCGGCGCGCGTGTGATGCGCAGCGTGCGCCGCACAAGCTGGTGGAAACCGCCACAGGCCTGGACGGTCACGCGCGCGCGGCTGCCCAGAAAGGCATGCCGGTGGCCCGCCGCCTGCAAGGCCCGGAAAAAGGCCAGATCCTCGGTCAGTGAGGGCTTCAGGGTGGCAAAGCCCCCAAGCTGCGGATAGAGCGCGGCACGAAAGGCGAAGTTGCCGAACATCGCGCCGCTGCGCAGGCCAAGGCGGCTCAGAATCGCCGAAACGAGCAGGTAATACGCCGCGTCGCAGTTCTGCCAGCCTGCGATCCAGCCCCGCCCGGCAAATGCGATCGGCCCGGCGACCATCGCCACCCGCCCTTCGAGGATGGGCCGTGTCATGGCCTCGATCCAACCCGGTTGCAACTGGCTGTCGGCATCCAGCGTGACGATCACCGCGCCGCGCGCCGCGCGAAAACCAAGGTCCAGCGCCTGCTGGCGTGTCGTCAGCGCCGAAGTGGAATCCGGTGTTGAAGCAAGAATCCGCAGCCCCGGAATACCCGCAGCCTGTGCCTGATCGCGCGTGGAATCGGTTGATCGGTCGTCAACCAGAATAACCTCGAAGTCGCCCGATTGCGCAGCGATCTCCCGCAGCGTGCGGCCAATATGCGCCGCCTCGTTATGGGCTGTCAGCACAAGGCTGATTGCAGGTGTCCGGTTCATGGTCAATGCCCCTCTGACCCGGCGGGAATGCCTGTTAGCCGGGCGGCAATGCGCGCGGCAATCGCCTCGCTGGCGCCGGGATCACCCATCCGTTCGCGCCCGGCCTGCGCCATGCGGGCCTGTCTTTCGGGGTCATCCAGCAAGGCCCGCATGGCATCGGCCAGCGCGCACGCATCGCGCGACACGGCAATCGCTGCCGGGCCGAAAAAGGCCGCTTTCATGCGCACATAGGCTTCGCCCTGATTGCCTGCGCCGGGCAGGGTGATCAGCGGCAGGCCCAGACCGATCGCCTGTTCATTGGCAGTACCTGCAAGCCCGACGGCAAGACGCGCGGCCCGCGCCATTGCTCCGATACGGCCCGTGGCAAGCACAGCTTCAGCCCCGGTGGCGTGACGCAGGATCACTGCCTGTCCAGTATCGCCGACGGGTTCCCAGCCCGGCTGGGAACTGAGCGCGGCACCAGATAGCGACGGATGCAGTGCGAAGAGAAAGCGCAGCCGGGCAGGGGAGGGGGCGTTTTCGGCCAGCCCAGCCGCCGCGGCAAGCAAAAGCGCCATGTTCTCGGGCGCATCCCGGCGCGAACCTGCCAGCATCAACACCCCGGTCTGATCGGGTTGCAGGGGCCAGATGTCATCGGCCGGGCCAAGCCCGTCCATCATTGGATTTCCAAGATAGCAACAGCTTACACCCTTGGCCGCCAGCCCCCGTGCGCTGAGCGCATCGCGTGGAAAAACCGCAATGCAATTGCGCCGCATCAGCCGACGCTCCAGTGCTGTGTGGCCATCGGGTGGGCCGTAGTATGCCGATTTCGCACAAGCGACAAATGCCATGGGCGTTTGGCTGAGTGTACCGGCCAGCAACGGGATGACATCGCCCACCCCCAAAAGCAGGTCATGGCACCCTCTCAAAGCGCGTGCATGGCGGAACTGCCGCCAATGGGTGCCAATGAACCCGTGGCGCAGATCGCGCAGGAACAGCCCCAGCCCAAGCGTGCCGAACCCCTCGCCCGGCAGATGATTGCCCGGCCCGGTGATCGGCACACCCAACGCGCGATAGGCCGCACCCGCGCCGACCATCGGCCAGGCGCTGATCTCCAGCCCCGGAACCATCGGCGCCAGCGCCGCCAGAACCTTCACGGCGATGTCGTCCTCGCCGTGGCCGTTCGAGATGGCAAGCAACCGGGGATGCTGACTCACGCTGCGGCACCCTTCATCCGCGCCGCGAGTGCATCAAGGCCCAGCGGTTGCCAGCCTTCGTCCTCAAGATGGCGGACCAACCGCCGGAACTGCGCTATTACCATTGGCCGCGACAGGTCTTCGGGGTGCAGCACAAGCCGGAAAGGCCGCCGTTGCCGCAGAAGCGAACGGATCTGGACATGGCGCAACGCCTGCGCCAGTGCAATCATCACTGCCCGCCCGCCGTTGTCGAAATTCAGCGTCGGTAGCGCCATTTTCTCCCCTTGCAGGTTGTTCAGCCCGCGCAGCGTCATCACGCCATCGAAATCCAGAGCGCGCAGCGCAGTTTCCAGATGGCGGTTTCCCTGCCAGCGCGGCGCGCAGAACCAGCGCGGCGCGTGGCCAAGGCATTGGTGCAGCATTGCCTTCCCCTGCGCCAGACGTCGGCGGGTTTCGGTAGCGTCGAGGCGCGCGAATTCGGAACGGTTGTCATGGCCGTAAAACACCCGGTTTGCCAGATCAGCCCCGGCGCTATGCGTCCAGCCGTGCAGCACCATCGTGCCCTCCAGCTCGCGCAGACGCGCGGCAAAGCCCGGATCGCCCTCAAGCGGGGCATGGGCTTGCCAGTTCGGGACGACCAGTTGCACCATATGCGCGCGCGCCACCACTGGAAAGGCCGCGATCATGTCGTCAAGCAACGGGGCCATCGGTGGCGCCAGATCGTGGAGTTCGGGCAGATAATAACCTGCAAGGGGGTGTTCGTCAGGCAATTTCCGGGGTTCCGACAACGAGCATCTCCAGACATTCAAATGACCTGGCGTGAAAATCAAGAGGGCCAGTGTGGCTACAAATGCCGCAACCGGGCCACGCCGATACCGGTCAGAAACAGGATGGCGGGCACAGCCCAGGCCGCCGTCACCACCGGCAACAGCCCGCGGATGGCAAGGGCCTCGATCACGGTGGTAAGGACATAGAACGGAAGGCCAAGCAGCACCATATCAAACGCACGTCGTATCATTGGCTGGCCCGGCAACAGGTGATACCCAATCGTCCCAGCAGCAAGTGCAATCGCACCCAGCAAGGCGGGAAGCGCAACAAGCCAGTGAAACTGAAACCGATACGGTAAAGGCTGCGCCGCCACCGAAGCCGCGTAGAGCGCTGCCGTCGGAAGGTCATAGACTGCGACCGCCAGGCGATCCGCCAGTCTGCCTGACAGGAGATCCACGGCGAAAGGAAGATCCGCTGGCGGTGCTACCGACTCTGCGAGTGCGGTGCCTCGCGCCTCGCGGTAGTCCTCGAAGGTCCATTGCCCGGCGCTGTCGCGCTCGGCATGGGTGAAATCCACCCGCCGGATCAACTGGTGGTTCTTGTCCAGTTCGAAGAGCGTCACCTCCTGCAACCGGTCACCCTCATCAGCCACAGCGCCTGCAAAGACATAGATTATTCCCTGGTCGCTCTGCACCGCGATGTGGCGCGCCCGGATCGATACGCGCAGGCCAAGCACGTCGCGCTCGAAGGCTTCGGCCTGCGCAAGCGCAGCGCTGGCAAGCGGGCTGGCAACATAAACAAACCCGGCACCGATGATCACCCCCGACAATGCGAATGGCAGCAGGATCTGCCACGCTGACAGGCCAACGCCGGTGAGGGCAATCAATTCGCGGTGCTCGCCCAGTCTGTGCAACACCAGGATTGTGGACAGCACAATCACAAGCGGCAACGCCTGCTGCAACAGCGCCGGTGCGCGCAATGTTGCCCGCCACAGAAGCTGTATTGCCGAAGCCCCGCCTTCGCCACCCATGTAACGCACCGTATCGGCAAACTGCCCCAGCGTCAGCAGGACGAAGACGGCCCCCAGAACCCCCAGCGTCATGCCAAGATGCCGCGTGAAAAGATGGCGCCGGATTCTCACGCCGGGGCCTCGACACGGGTGCGTCTCTCGCGCCGGCTTTCCAGTATGGCGAGTGCGGTGAAAAGCGCGGTCGCGCCCATCGGCACCAGAACGCCCAAGGCAGCCGCAGCCATGCCCGAGGTCAGTTGCGGCACCGTCAGCCCGGTGACCTTGACCACGATCCCGAGCATCAGAGCCGTCGCCATGTTTAGCCCCGCGCGGGCCTGCCAGGCCCGGCTGTTCTTGTCGGCGCGGATCGTCAGCCAGGCCGCAAGCGCGCAGAAGGACAATGGATAGAGCCAGTCAGTCAGGCGCCGCAACAATTCGCGCCGGGCATCAACTGCCGCCCCGTCAGCGCGGACCAGTGCGACCAGTTCGGCGGTGCTTGTCTCGCGGGGGCGATAATGGGTCGAAAAACCGGTCAACAGGGTGTCGGAGGCAGCGCGGAAAGTGCCGAATCTGGCAGAATAAACCGCTCCGCTGTCCAACTCGCGCACCAGCATCTGGCCTCCTTGAACCTCAAGGATGCTCGCGCCCCCGGTGTCGCGGCTCAGTTGCGCGCTTTGCCCGAGCAGAAGTGCCTCGGACGGTCGCTGGCGGCGATCATAAAGCAGGAAGCCCTGCGCTGCCCCGTCGACATCTGCGGGTCCGGCGCGAACGAACAGGCCCGGCTCGATCTCGCGCAGAACACCGTCCTTGATCGCCACGCTCATCGCATCATGTATCAGCGCGTGGATAATTTCGCGCCCCTTTCGATTAGCGGCCGGCTCAAGAAACACGCTGTTGAGCAACATCAACCCCGCCACCGACAGCGCCAGCCAGATTGCCGGGCGCAGAAGAAAGGCTGGCCCCTTGCCCGTGCCCATCAGAACCACCGTTTCGGAATTCGCGCGCATTGCGCCATAGGCTTGCATCACACCAATCAACCAGGCGAGCGGCAGCAGGGTCGCGATCACACCGGGAACACTCAGGGCGGCAAGACTGAGAACAACAACCCACCCACCAGAAGCATCGATAATCCGCGTCGCCTGGTTCAGAAGTTGGGTGGTTGCCATCAGCACCAGCAGTACGGCGCAGACCAGCGTCGTGGTAACCAGAATGCGAGAGACAACAAGACGATCTGCAATCTTCATGGTCGCGGTCGCTTCAGGCACCCAACCATCGCAAGAGGGCTGCGGCAATCTCGCCTGGGTTGCCGGTTGGGGAGCCAAAAAACGTCCCATGAAGCGCGTCTTGCCGCTGCATAGTTGCCGATGGGGACAAGTGGGCGCAGGCTTGGCAGTCTCATTTCCCCTTGTCTTTTTTTTCGTCCGCTCCTATCCGATAGAGTATAAACGGCGATGTGCCAAGGACATCAACTCAAACTGTTGTCGCCCGCCGCGATGGGTTGGACCGCCAAACCGAGACACAGAAGACAGGTGCCCTTGACATTGCGTGTTGGTCTTATCGGGTGTGGCGACTGGGGGCGAAACCATGCCCGGGCGCTCTCACGTCTTGGCGTGCTGGCGGCGGTTGGCGACCAGGTACCCGAGCGCGCAGCGCTTGTCGCGCGCGAATTCGTCTGCACCGATCTCGGACCTCAGGCAATTCTGAGCAACCCTGAAATAGACGTGGTGGTGATCGCTGCCGCGCCCCATGAACAGGCCGCGCTGGCGCTCAGGGCACTCCAGGCTGGAAAGCACGTCCTGGTCGAAAAGCCGATGGCGATGACTACTGACGATGCCGAAAGCCTGTGCGACGCAGCGCTGCTCGCCGGGCGTGTGGCCATGACCGGGCTTGTCATGCAGTTTCACCCCGCTTTCATCGCGCTTCAGCGGCTGGTCGATGAAGGCGCACTGGGGCGCCTGCGTCGCATCGAGGCGCGACGCACGGGCTTTGGCAAGTTCTTCGCAGGGGTTGATGTCCTCTGGGATCTCGCGCCGCACGATCTGTCGATGCAGATGGCCTTGATCGGCCGGTCGCCGGTCACAGGATCGGCGCGCTACGCGGTGGCTCACAGCGATCTGCCCGATGCAGCCGTGATCGCGCTCGATTACGGTGAGGGGCTAAGCGCTTCGATCCAGCTCTCGCGTGTTGCTGGCGTCAAGGCGCGCAGCTTCACGGTGATTGGCACCGAGGGGACGGCCGTGTTCGACGATCTGGCCGCACCGCCGCATCAGCTGTCGCTCGCGCAGCACGGCGGGCCGCCCAGGCCGGTGCCCTTTCCCGCACAAGCGCCGCTTGACGCTGAAATCAACCATTTCCTTGCCTGTATCCGCGACGGAAGTGCGCCGGTTGCAGACTTACGGTTCGGGCGCGACGTGCTGAAGACGCTCGCAGCCATACCGCTTACCGAGGTTCCTGTCGCCGATCTTCCCGAAGGTCTTGTCGATGCCAGATTCCTTCCCCGCGCACTGTCGGCCGCCCCATGACCATCGGGCTGGTTGACCTGCCACGCCAGCGCGCGGCGTTCGAACCGCGCCTGAGTGGCGCGATCCAACGAGTGCTTGATCATGGCGGCTATATCAACGGCCCCGAGGTGGCAGCTTTCGAGGCCGCGCTGGCCGTTCATCTGGGCGGCGGACAGGTCATCGGATGCAGTTCCGGCACCGATGCGCTGGTGCTTCTGCTCATGGCGGCGGGGATCGGACCGGATGATGCCGTTATCGTGCCCTCCCTGACCTTCGTCGCCACGGCCCAGGCGGTTGCACTGGTGGGGGCGACCCCAGTTTTTGCCGATGTCAGAGAGAAGGACATGACACTCTGCCCGGAAAGCACACGCGCCGCGATTGCCGCCTTGCGCAACGCGGGCGGGCCTGTGCCGCGCGCGGTGATCGCGGTCGATCTGTTCAGCCTGCCCGCCGATCATGCCGCCCTTTCGGCGCTATGTGGCGAGGAAGAACTGCTGCTTTTCTATGACGCCGCGCATTCGGTCGGCACCCAGACACCCTTTGGCCCCTGCGGCCTTTATGGCAAAGGGGCCGCGACCAGTTTCTATCCTTCCAAGGCCCTGGGCGCCTATGGCGACGCAGGAGGGGTGCTGACAACCGACCCGGCCTTCGCCGCCCGTATCCGCCAGGCCGCGCAACACGGGGCCGAGGGGGCAGCGGGCCACACGCGGGTGGGCATGAACGGGCGCCTCGATACGCTGCAAGCCGCGATCCTGCTGGAGAAACTGGCGGTTTTTGGTGACGAGAGCCAGGCCCGACGGGCCATCGCCGCGCGCTATCTCGATGCGCTGGACGGCTGCTGCGGGTTGCCCTGCGTCGCCGCAGGTGTCGCTCCTGTCTGGAGCTATTTCTGCATTACCCACCCCGAGCGCGATGCCCTGCAAGCGCATCTTGCCGCGCAGGGCATCTCGGCTGTTGCCTATTATCGCGTGCCGACGCATCTTCAGCCCGCCTATCGCGGTTATCCGGTGGTGCCGGGCGGGCTGCCAATGACCGAACATCTGGCCGACAGGTTGCTCTGCCTGCCCGCGCATGCCTATCTGCGCGAGGATGAGGTCGAGCAGGTGATTGAGGCGGTAACGGCCTTCAGCCCACGCCGGGGTTGATCCTCTCGCCTCTAACGTCGGGGCAGGCCAATCCGCGTAAGCCCGGTAGCGAATTCGGGCATATGCAGCGGCCTGTTAAAATTGCCGGGATTGACCGGCTGGTCATAGGTCTGATCGGGGTGCTGCATGCAGTGCCGGTCCCAGGCCGAAAGCTGGATACGAAACAGCCGGATCAGAACCTCGGCAAGCCTCGGACGCAATCGGATCAGGCGCCAGCGACCCAGGCCGCGATGGCGGGCATAGGCGCCCACCAGCATGTCCACGCTGCTGGCCGGATTGCCCAGCACCAGACGCCGCGCCCCTTGCCGCCCCCCGGCCGGCGCAGGCGGGGCCTGCACAAGCGCGACGCATACCGAAGCGATGTCAGCAGCGTGGATGACATGCAGCCGCGCCTCGGCATCCAGAAACCGGATGATCCAGGCCCAGCGTCGTAACTGGTGCAGCAGACGGGCGAAATGCGACATCGGAAAGGTTCCCTGCGGATCGCCGCCGATAACCAGGGTTGGAAACAGGCCGATGATCTCGGCCCGGTCGGCGCAACCTTCCATCGCCACGGTGAGGGCATGCTTGCCCTGAATATAATCGGTGCCATGGTCGCGTGCGGCATCGAGCAAGGCGCCCTTTCTGTCCAGAACGCTTGCTGTCGAGAAATAGAGCACCCGCAGGCAGCCCTGATCGATCAGGCGCTCGGCCAGCGCCAGATTGGCATCGCGGATGACCTGCCGGGTCTGCGGGCCACCCCAGGCTGTCGCAACCAGCAGCGCCGCACGGATTGGCGGCAGATCCGCAAGGGGTGCCGCGCCCTGCGCCAGATCATGCTTGCGGATCTGCACCCGCGGATGCGTGCGCAGCGCCTGCGGCAAGGCATCGGGGTTGCGCAGCAAGAGAAGAAGCGGCTCATCGGTTTCATTGAGCAGCGCCTCCAGAAGGTATCTGCCCACACATCCTGTCGCGCCTGTCAATAATATCATGGTCCCGATCAGCCTTTCCATCCCCGCCAGCCTCGCCATTCTGTTCCCGCCGCCCAAACCTGCGGAAGGGTCAATGCGCCGCCGCATCAGGTATTCTCCTTCAAGGATTTGCATGCTATCAAAACGCCATTGCAATCAAGCCATGTTGAGGCCCGTGCCCGAGATTCGCCCATCCGATGCCCCCCCGACCATCGCGCCGGGGTCTGTGGTTGCGGCGGATGCCGTTCTTGGCCCCGGTGTCCGGGTCGGACCGTTTTGCCGGATTGGCCCCGGTGTTGTGCTGGAGGCAGGCGTAAACCTGCATTCCCATGTGGTGCTGGAAGGCCCGCTGCATATCGGCGCGCGTACCGAGGTGCATCCCTTCACCGTGCTCGGCGGCGCGCCTCAGCATCTGGGCTATGCCGGCGAACCCACCAGCCTGTCGATCGGTGCAGACTGCATAATCCGCGAGCAAGTCTCGATCCATCGCGGCACGGTTCGGGGTGGCGGCAAGACGGTGCTGGGTGAGCGGGTTTATGTGATGGCGCAGGTGCATGTCGGACATGATTGCCGGATCGGCAATGGCGTCATTCTGGCAGGAAACTGTACGCTGGCCGGGCATGTCCAGGTGGGAGATCACGCGATCATCGGCGGCGTGGCTGGCATCCACCAGTTCTGCCGGATCGGCGAACGGGCGATGATCGGCGGCTGCGCAGCGGTACCGATGGACGTGATCCCCTTTGGTTCGGCGATGGGCAATCATGCCCGCCTAGCCGGGGTGAATGTGATCGGCATGAAACGCGCGGGGCTATCAGGTGCAACAATACATACGCTGCGCCTTGCGGTGCGCGAGCTGTTCCTGCCCGGCCCGGTGCCGTTTTACGAACGCCTCGCGCCGCTTGCCGAACGCTATGCTGAATCGGCCGAGTTTGCCAAGGTTCTGACCTTCATCCGGTCCCACAAGCACCGGCCCATTCTTCCCTTCCGCCACGCTGAATAGGACTGCCTGAGCATGGTCGACGCTCGTTTTTTCACGACAGGTCACCAGATGACCCTTGCAGAGGTGGCCGATGCTACCGGCGCCGTGCTGGCGCCGGGGGGCGACGATACACGTCTCGTGACGGGTGTTGCTCCGCTGTCGCAGGCTGGCGCTACCGATGTCGCTTTTCTGGCCCGCGCGCGCCTTGTCGAGGCTTTTGTCAAATCCCGCGCCGCGGCCTGTTTCCTGACACCGGAACTCGCGCGGGGGCTGGACCCCGCGCGCAATCTACTGATCATCGATACGCCGCAGGTCGCCCATGCGAAACTGGCGCGCCTGCTTCACCCGGAACCTCCGGTCGAAGCCACGCCCGGACCGGATAGCGGTATCAGCGACACTGCGCGCCTGGGCGACAATGTCGTGCTGGCCAATGGCGTGGTGATCGGCCCGCGCGCCGAGATCGGGGCGGGCAGCACCATCGGCGCGGGCAGCGTGATCGGGGCGGGCGTGATCATCGGGCCCGATGCGCGGATCGGTGCGCAGGTTTGCATCAGCCATGCGCTGATCGGCGCCAGGGTCACTATCCAGCCCGGCGCGAAAATTGGGCAGGCAGGCTTCGGCTATCATCCCGGCCCAACCGGGCTGGTGCATATACCCCAGCTTGGCCGGGTAATCATCGGCGATGATGTTGATATCGGCGCGAATACCACCATCGACCGGGGCTCGGGCGAGGACACGGTGATCGGCCCCGGCACCAAGATCGACAACCTCGTGCAGATCGCCCATAATTGCCGTATCGGAGCGCATTGCGTCATTGTTGGGCAAGTGGGGCTTTCGGGTAGTGTCGTCATCGGTGACGGCACGGTGCTTGCCGGGCAGGTGGGGATTGCCGACCATGTCACCATTGGTGCCGGGGTGCGGGTGGCGGCAAAATCAGGGGTGATGCGGGACATCCCCGACGGGGCAACCCAGGCGGGCTCGCCCGCCGTTGATATCCGTCTGTTTCTCCGCACCAATGCAATGCTGACGCGCCTGGCGGGGCGAAGGCGCGGCGACGGGACATGACGACCCCGGCCCGCGTTTCCGATTGGCAGGGACAGATGCGGGTGGCGCTGCTGCTCTGGCTGGCCACGCTGGTGTTGTTCCTGTCCGGACTGGGCATTGAGCCTCTGCGCGATTGGGAAGAGGGCACCTATGCCCAGGTAGCCCGCGAGATGCTTTCCGGGGATGGGCATGGCTTTCTTTTTCCGCAGCGCTGGGGCGAACCTTACCTCAACAAGCCCCCGCTGGGCCCGGGGCTGATCGCACTGGCCTTCGCGGCTTTGGGTGAAAGCAGCTTTGCCGCGCGCTTGCCGATGGCCCTTGTAACCTCGATGGTGGTTCCGCTTCTGTATCTCGTTGCGCGCGCGGGCGGAATGAGCCGACAACCGGCGCTTCTCGGTGCGGTAATCTGCCTGACGCTCTTGCCGGTGATGCGCCATGGCCGCCTTGCGATGCTGGACGGCCCGGTTTTGGCTTTCGCCCTTACAATGTTTCTGTTCCTTTTGAAATCCGCACCGGGCCGCTGGAAATGGGCCTTCCCCGCCGGGCTGTCAATTTCGGGGATTGCCCTGACAAAGGGAGTTCTGGCGGTTCCCTTCGTGGTAATCGGCCTGACCTTTCTGGCCATGAAACACGCGCCCACGCTGACAAGGAAACAATTCTGGGGCGCGCTATTCCTAGGCCTGGTTCCGTTTATGGCCTGGCTGGCCGCGCAATTTTTGTATTACGGCCTCGACTATGCGCACACGGCGGTGTTCGGTCAGGGTATCGCCCGCGTCGCGCTGAGCGTCGACGGTAATGCCGGGTCACCCTGGTACTACATTTTGGAAATTCTGAAATACGGCTGGCCCTGGCTGACGTTCCTGCCTGCAGGTCTTGCCGTCACCTGGCGAGCGCGACATGAATACTGGGCGGTCTTGGCGCTGGTCTTGTTGGTGGGTTTCACCCTTCTCGTCACGTTGATGCCCACAAAATTGCCCTGGTATATTTATCCGGTCTGGCCCGCGCTGGCGTTGATCTGTGGAGCCGGGTTGCAAAGCGCCATGCAGCGCCCGCGCGCACCGGAACGGATGATCCTGCCGGTACTGGCACTCGCCGGGGGGGCCGCATCCTGGTACTTCTCACCGCTTGGTCCTGACCCGGTGCCTGTCCTTCTGGTCGCCGGGATCATCCTGGCATTGGGCGCGGCGCTGACCTTCTGGCTTTGGCAGCGAAACCCGCGTCTGGGTGGCTGGCTCCTTCTGGCGCTGGTCTATGGGGTGTTGCTGCTTTTTGCCCTGTCAGGCCGCAGCGTATGGGAACTGAACGAGGATTACCCCGCCCCGCCCGTTGCCGAGGCAATCCGCCACCATATACCCGCTGATGCGCCGCTTTTCACGACACATCCCCATCACCGGCCCTCGCTGGACTTCTACGCCGGTCGCCCGGTCCTGCCGCACCCAGCCTCGGCACTTCACGGCGCGCTGCATGAGGATGCGCCAAGCTACTGGGTGGTGCATGCACGCGATCTTGCCGACCTTGATGAAGCCGCGGTAACACCGCTGGCGGCAATCGGCACGATGCGGCTGATCCGGGCGGGAGGGGAAGTGGCGCAGGATCCCGCACAATGAAGAACATGGCTGATGTCGGGCACACAGGCATTGATTCCGGCGCGCATTTTCCCGCGATCGTACTTGATCTGTCTGACCTCTTTTACCACATCGGACGCGGGCCTTTCACGGGCATCACCCGCGTCGCATTTGCTTATCTTGAGCATTGTCTGACGCTTGATCGGACCATTCTCGGTTTTGTTCGGCATGCCGGGCTTGCGCTTCTTCTTGATCGCAAGGGTATGGCATGGTTCGCCCGCGAACTGACGGATGCAGGCCACTGGCAAAGGCCAAATCTGCGCGACCGGCTTCGCCCCGGCCTTCTGCCTCCGCAGCGCCGCGCGCTCAGTGCGTTGCGACACCACGCCATCGCCAGCAACGGCCTGCGTTCCACGGCCCGGATGATCCGCCGTTTCGTGCCTGCCGGATCGGTAGTGCTGCTGACTGGCCTGGCCAATATCCATCGCAGCGCGATGGCTGAGTTCAACGCGAACGCGCTGGCCCCGGTCGTCATGATCCATGACACTATCCCGCTGGATTTTCCGCAGTATGTGGTCAAGGGCGGGTATGACAGGTTCGAGGATCAGCTGAGATCGGTGGGCGCGCGGGCCGCGCTGGTGCTTTATAACTCGTCGCAGACCGAACGGGATGCGAAAGCCCATTTTGCGCGGCTTGGCCGGGTTCCCCCCGGCATTGTGGCTCATCTGGGTGTGCCCGTCCTGCGCCCGTCCCCCCAGGAACTGCCCGCCGGGTTCGACCGCTCGTCGCCGTATTTTGTTGTTCTCGGCACTATAGAGGGCCGCAAGAATCATGCGTTTCTGCTTGATCTGTGGGAAAACATGGCGCGCGCGAATGCAAGACCGTTGCCGCGCCTGCTGATGGTGGGCACGCGCGGATGGAGTAACGCGGAATTCTTCCGCAGGCTGGATGCTTCGCCGCTCGCGGGCACGGTGGTGAAGGAGTTGTCCGGTCTGTCGGACGGGGCGGTGGCAGCCCTGGTTGCGGGCGCTCGGGGGCTTCTCTTCCCCAGCCATGCCGAGGGCTACGGCCTGCCCGCCATCGAGGCTGCAGCCCTTGGTACGCCGGTCGTGGCCAACGACCTTCCGGTGTTCCGCGAGTTCCTTGGGGATTATCCGATCCTCGTGCCCGTCAGCCAGCCCGACCGCTGGCAGCGCGCTATCGAAGCGCTTGCACAGGGCGGGCGACAGGGGAAACAGCCCCCGCCGCTGCCATGCTGGGAGGCGCATTTTGAAACGGTTTTCGCGGCGATAGATTCCTTGTATTCACCAGAGGCGCGACGATGAACAAAAGCCACACCACGCCCGGATTGCCAGCCTTTGCCGCTGGTAAAAATCTCTGGTATGCAGGATCTTGCGCAGGCATCACCCTGGCGCGCCTCTTGGCAAGCGGAGAGCATTGCGATGCCCGATATGAATGACATCGCGCCCGATGTCGGTGCGCGCGCATCTGACCAAGCCGCGCCGCCAGAGGTGGCGGTGATCATTCCCGCCCGTGACGAGGGCGAGAACCTGCCCACCCTGATCCGCGAGGTCGAGGCCGCGCTTGGGCCCACCGCGCATGAGATTATCGTCGTTGATGACGGATCGTGCGACGACACCGCCACCATCATCGGGCAAATCCGGCCGAACCATCCGGGCCTGCGCCTGCTTCGCCACAACCGCTCCTCGGGCCAGAGCGCGGCGCTTCGCACCGGGGTGCTGCATGCCCGTGCGGCGATCATTGTTACCATCGATGGCGACGGCCAGAATGATCCGGCCTATATTCCGGCTATGCTGGAGCGTCTGGCCAATGGCGGGCCGGGGCTGGGTATTGTCGCTGGCCAGCGCGAGAAGCGCAAGGATGGCACGCTGAAGACGCTGGCCTCGCGCTTTGCCAATCGGCTACGCGGGGCGATCCTGAAGGATGGCACCCGCGATACCGGCTGCGGGCTGAAGGTGCTGCCGCGCACGCTGTTCCTGCGGTTGCCCTTTTTCGACGGATACCACCGATACCTGCCCGCGCTGGTGCTGCGCGAGGGCCGCACGGTGGCGCATCTGACGGTGATCGACCGACCGCGCCGGTTCGGCCGGTCAAAATATGGTATCGTCGATCGTGGCCTGCGGGGCGCATTGGACCTGATCGGGGTATGGTGGCTATGTCGGCGAATGCGCCGTGTCGAGATTGAGTATCCCCATGACTGAAACGCTTTCCCCCCTTCTTGATTGGCTTCATTCCGTCTTTGTCGATCAGTTCGATCTGTGGATCGCACTGGGTTTTGTCGCACAGACCCTGTTCATGATGCGCTTTGCCGTACAGTGGATCGCCAGCGAGCGGGCGCGGCGCTCGGTGATACCCGTTGCGTTCTGGTTCTTCTCGCTGGGTGGCGGCATTCTGTTGCTGATCTACGCGATCCATCGCCGCGACCCGGTGTTCATCGCCGGGCAGGCTTTCGGGCTGGTGGTTTATACACGCAACCTGGCCTTGCTTCGGGCTGCGGCCCGCGCCGAGGGGCGCTGAAACGCCGGCAATGGGCGTCAGTTGTTTTCGGGGCGTCGGGTAAGGCGATAGACGAAATAATGTTCCTGCTGCATCAGCGCATGCGTGAACTGGCCTGTCTGCGTCACGTCCAACCCTTCGCGCACGGCCAGAAGCGGAGTGTTCAGAACCAGCAGTGCTTCAGCCTCTTCGTCGTCGTCCATAAGGCTCTCGGTCCATGCCAGGATCTCTTCTTGCGAAGGGCTCTGGCGATCTGCGGTAAACAGCGTGTAGCTACCTTCGCGCCCGATCTGAGGATAATGCAACCTGCGCCCGAGATACGCTGAAACTGGCGCCATCACGAAATCGGGGCTGGCCACGACAAGCCCGTCGGGCACGGGAAGCTGCGCTTGCAGATGCGCCGCCGCCGCCCGACCTGCGGAATAGGGCACGATCATGTCGCGCGAAAAGGCCACCACGCCGGCCGCTGCCTGGCAGATCAGCAAGAACCACAGCACGCGCGAGGGCCAGCGCCCCCAGGTGGCCTCGCCCCCCGGTTGCCCGGAGCGGCGGGCGAGACTGTCGGCAATCCAGAGCGCGGCCAGCAGCAACACGAAATGATGCCCGTAATGCCGCGGACCACCGGCAAAGCGCACATAGGCAAAGCCCACAATGATCGCTGTCCCCACCAGATAGGCGGCGGCGGCGGGCTTGTGGTGACGTAGCGCCCCGGCGAACAGCGCGAAAAGGCCCAGCGACAGCGCGGCAAAGATCAGCGCGTCAAGCAGTCGCGAATCCGAGAACACCAGAACCGCGACATAACCATTCCAGATCCGGCCGACCGCGCGCGCCGCCTGATGCAGATCGAACTGCAGGAACCACCCGCTCGGACCACCCGCCAACTGGCTGTCGGGGGGCTGGATCATGAAATAAAGTGCAATCCCCACCCCCGCAAGGAACAGCGCCGCCGCAACGATACGGGGCAGCACGGGCGGCGGTGCGCCCCGGGAATGACGGACGATCTGCAATTCGTCCAAAGCCAGCGCCAGGCCAAGCGCGAGCGCCAGAAACAGGCCAAAGGCGCTGGCATTGGCCATCAGCACAAGGATCAGCGACATCGCAACAATCGCCTGTCGCTGCCGCGCGAAAACCGCGCAGAATAGCACCGCCAGAAACAGCCCGATGGCATAGTTCCGGCTGATCAGCGCATATTCGTAAAACGGCAGATAGCCCAACGAAAACAGAATCTTCTGAGCCGGAGAGAAGGGCGCGAAACGGGCAAAGACAGCAATTGTCGCGGTGGCAATCGCCAGATGCAGCAACTGCATTACCCGTGGGTCATGGGTCAGCAGGCTCAGCGGACGCAGCAGCAGATACCACAGCGGCGGGTGTCCCTCGTAATGGATCGCGGCAAACATATCAGCCATCGTCACGCTGTCGCGCACGATCAGCCAGGGGTTGACCTCATCGCGCCACATCGCATGATTGAGAATGCCGACCAGAACGATTGCCGCAAAGGCCAGGGTCAGCAGGGCAGAAAATCGACCGTTTCCCCGCTCCGCATCTTTTGCCCGCTCACCGTCGCCTGAGCGCAGCGCCATCGTCACCCCCATTTTTTCATTAGCGCCACAGAGGTATCGGTTTAAAAACCTCGGGCAAGCGTTTCATCGCAAGGATAGATGGAACGGAACATGCCAATCAATCGCCATGTGCCGCCGCGCGCAGGTGTTTTCCTTTCAACGGCCAAGCGCACGGGCGATGACCATGCGCTGGATATCGCTTGTGCCCTCATAGATCTGGCAGACGCGGACATCGCGCCAGATGCGTTCGACCGGGAAATCTCGGGTATAGCCGTAGCCGCCAAAGGTCTGAATGGCCGCCGAGGTCACCTTTTCGGCCATTTCCGAGGCAAAGAGCTTGGCCATCGACGCTGCTTGCAGCGCGTCCTGTCCCGCATCCTTCAGCGCGGCCGCATGCAGAACCATCTGCCGCCCGGCCTCGACTTGGGTTGCCATGTCGGCCAGGCGAAAGGCCACGGCCTGATGCTCGATCAGCTTCTTGCCCATGCTCTCACGCTCCTGCGCATAGGCCACGGCAGCTTCCAGCGCGGCGCGGGCCATACCCACCGATTGGGCGGCAATGCCGATGCGCCCGCCTTCGAGGTTGGAAAGCGCGATACGGTAGCCCTGGCCTTCGTCTCCCAAAAGGTTCCCGGCGGGGATTTCGAGATCCTCCAGCGCGATCTGCGCGGTGTCGGACAGATGCTGGCCGGTCTTGCGTTCGATTGATGCCACGCGCCAGCCCGGCGTATCGGTCGGTACGATGAAGGCCGAGATTCCCTTCTTGCCCGCTGCCGGATCGGTCACCGCGAAAACGATTGCCACATCGGCATTCCTGCCCGAGGTGATGAATTGCTTGACCCCGTTGAGCACCCAGCCCGCATTGCTGCGCACCGCACGCGTGCGCAGGGCCGAAGCGTCGGACCCCGCCTGCGGCTCGGTCAGGCAAAACGCGCCCAGCCAGTCGCCCCGCGCCATCGGGCGCAGGAACTGCTCTTTCTGCGCGTCATTGCCAAAACGCAGGATCGGCACGCAGCCGACCGAATTATGCACCGACATGATGGTCGAAATGGCGCCATTGCCCGCAGCGATTTCTTCAAGCGCGCAGGCATAGGCGATGGTGTCGCTCATCGCGCCGTCCCATTCCTCTGGCACCAGCATGCCCATCAGTCCCAGCGCGCCCATCTCAGCGATAACGGCGCGGGGAAATTCGCCTGTCTCGTCCCATTGCGCGGAACCCGGCGCCAGACGCTCGGTCGCAAAACGCCGCGCCATGTCGCGCACCATTGTCTGGTCTTCGTTCAGGATCATTCGCCGTTCCCCTCGCTGCCGCGTGCTGGATGAGTTTCGTCTTGATGGCCGCCAACATACTGAATAGTAAATAACTGACGCAATAGTAATCCCGCTGGTCGTATGCCGCCCCATCAGCCCCGGCCCATGAATGACTCACCCTGGCCGCAGCCGGATGAGCGCGCGCGCGACCGCGCCGCCAAGCGTGAGGCGGTGTTGCGCACGGCGGCGCGGTTCTTCAACCGGAAGGGCTTTCACGCGACCTCGCTCGATGATGTGGCGGCGGCGCTGAACGTGACCAAGCCGACGATCTACCATTATTTCGCCAACAAGGACGAAATCCTGTTCGAATGCACGCGCCGCGGGCTCGATGCGATCATCGAGGCGTCGCGACGGACTGCAGGGCAGGGCGGCACTGCCGCCGAGCGGCTGCGCGGGATGCTGACGGCCTATGCCATGGTGATGATGGATGATTACGGTATCTGCGTTGCACGCACGCAGGATCATTTGCTGGCCAAGCCCAGCCGAACGCATTTCCGGGCGCTAAAGCGCGAAATCGACGCGCTGTTCCGTCAGGTGATCGCCGAAGGGGTCGAGGATGGCTCGCTTCAGGTGCGCGATGTGCGGATCGCCAGCTTTACCGCCGCGCAGGCGCTGAACGGGTTGGGCAACTGGTTCAGCCCCGAAGGCCCGGCAGGTGCGCCCGAGACTGCACGGCTGGTGGTGGCGACCCTGATGGACGGATTGACCGGGCAGGGTGCGCGCTGAAATACACATGCCCCGAGGGCGATAATTCTGAAAGGAGAATGGGATGGATATTCAGGGACAGGCAGCCATCGTTACGGGCGGCGCATCGGGGCTCGGTGGGGCCACGGCAGAGATGCTGGCGCGCGCGGGCGCGAAGGTGGCGATCTTCGACCGTGACGAAGCGCTGGGACAGGCGAAGGCGGCCGGGATCGGCGGCATCTTTCAGCGCGTCGATGTCACCGACGAAACCGCTGTCGAGGAAGCCATCGCCGCCGCCGAAGGATTGCACGGCAAGGCGCGCATCCTGGTCAACTGCGCCGGTATCGGGCCGCCCGCCAAGGTCGTCGACCGCGACGGCAAGGCGCTGGCGCTGGCCTCGTTCGCGACGGTCATCAATGTGAACCTGCTGGGCACGTTCAACGTGCTGTCAAAATTCGCCGCCGCCCTGCACACCGCCGATCCACTGGGCGAAGAGCGCGGCGTGATCATCAACACCGCCTCGGTTGCGGCCTTTGACGGCCAGATCGGCCAGGCCGCCTATGCGGCATCCAAGGGCGGTGTCGTTGGCATGACCCTGCCGATCGCGCGCGAACTCGCCCGATACGGCATCCGGGTGATGACCATCGCGCCCGGCCTGTTCCTGACCCCGCTTCTGGCCAGCCTCCCGCAAGAGGCGCAAGACAGCCTTGGTCGCCAGGTGCCGTTTCCGTCCCGGCTCGGCGACCCGGCCGAATTCGCGCGCATGGTCGGGGCCATCATCGACAATCCCATGCTCAACGGCGAGGTCATCCGTCTTGACGGCGCTATCCGGATGGCACCGAAATAAGCGGGCTTCGGGGATCAGCGCGCCAGGTCTGCCCGGCGCTCAAGCAACGAGGGTGCCGGGCAGATGCCTGACAAGGTGGTCGAACACCAGCCGCACCCGCAGATTGGTGCGCAAGTCCTCGTGCATGACCACCCAGCAATCGATCTTGAACGCAAGGATGTCAGCAAGGATCGGGCGTAATGCGGGCTGAAGGCGCGCGATGCCCGCCTGCATGGCGCCGATCCCCATGCCGGCGCGGATTGCATTGATCTGCGCGTTTTCACGATCACAGCGAAAGCGGATCATCCGCCGGGTAATCCCGGTACTCAGCATTGCAGACAGCGCCGTGCTGTCCTGATCGGGGCCGATAAGGACATGACCGGCAAGTTGTGCCACGGTCTGCGGTGCCTCCTTCGCGGCAAGGTAGCGCTCATGCGCATAGAGGCCGATCCGCACATCGGCGATCTTGCGCGCGACCAGCCCGGTTTGCGTTGGCCGTTGCATACGCACCGCCAGATCGGCCTGACGGCGCAACAGATCGTCATTGCGGTTTGACAGGCCCAATTCCACCTCCAGCCCGGGGTGCGCGGCAAGAAGTGGCGCAAGCACGCCGGGCAGGATCTCAGATCCCACGACCTCGCTGGCACTCAGGCGCACGATTCCCCGCGCGTCTTCTGCCGGGGCCGATGCCGTACGTTCCAGCGCGGCGGCGGCGGCGGCCATCGCGCGCGCCTCGGGCATCAGTTGATGGCCAAGGTCGCTCAGGCTCAGCCCCTGGGGTGAGCGCAGGAACAGCCTGGCGCCGACAGCCTGTTCCAGAAGGTCGACATGGCGACTGACGGTTGGCTGTGTCAGGCCGAGAACGCGCGCCGCGGCCGACAGGCTGCCCTGTTCAGCGACAGCAATGAAGCTGCGCCAGTGGTCCCATTGTATCGCTGAAGCGCTCATATATTTGTTTATATCGGGCATCAGAGATTAGGCAATTCCTCGATATCATTCCTGGCGGTATTTCTTTCTTGCAACCAATCAGGAGATCAGACCATGCCCCTTCTTTTCAAAATCGCCACCGCCGCCGCCGCACTCGCCATCGGGCTGGGTGCTGCCATGGCCACCGCGCCGCGCGATGGCTTCGAAACCGAGATCTTCATTGCCGCGCCGCCGGAAAGGGTGTGGTCGCTGCTGACCGATCCGGTCGAACACGAATCCTGGAACCCGGGCATGCTTGGTGTCGAAGGGCGTTTCGCAGTGGGAGAGCGTTTGCAACTGCGCATGCGCACCCCGTCAGGCGGCGCGATGACCTTTCGCCCCCGCATTCTGGAGGCCGAGCCGGGGCGGTCGCTGCGTTGGTTGGGGCGGCTGGGTTTGCCGCGGCTCTTCGACGGTGAGCATTATTTCCACCTGATCGCCGAGGATGGCGGCACAAGACTGATCCATGGCGAACGTTTTCGCGGCTTGCTCTTGTGGTTCATGGATATCCACCAGTTTCGCGCTTCCTTCGAAGCGGCCAATGAGGGGTTGAAACAGCGCGCGGAATCGCCCGATCCGGTCTGATCGGACGCACAGACATGCCGAGATGCAATAGTCCCCGGTGATCGCTGAAGAAGGTGAGGCGCATTGTCGCTGGCTTTCAATCTGGAATAGGCATTTACTATACCTATTAGTGGGCCTACATTGCGACTGCATGCTCGAAACGGCGAGAAAGCCATGAACACGCCTGACACGTCAGCGACCCAGTCTTCAGCCCGGCCAGCGATGACGGCCGCCATCCGCGATGCGACCGGGCTTGATGAAAACGTGCTTCGTATCCTCGTGCATGGTTTTTACGACAAGGTCCGTGGCGATGCGGTGCTCGGCCCGGTTTTTGCCGCGCGCATCGATGACTGGGAGCCTCATCTTGAGCGGATGGTGAGCTTCTGGTCATCGGTGGCGCTGATGACGGGACGCTATCATGGCCGGCCGGTTCCGGCGCATACACCGCTTCCGATCAACGCGTCTCATTTCGAGCGTTGGCTCATGCTTTTCCGCGAGACTGCGCAGCAGGTTTGCACAGCCGAGGGTGCGGCCCATGTCATTGAGCGGGCCGAGCGCATCGCACGCTCGCTCCATATCGCCGTCGCCGAGGCGCAAGCCGCGCCCGAAGCGGTGCCTTCACTTCGTTGACGAAAGGATGCCCACATGGTCGACAGTCCGCCGCTTCATGACGCTGCCGAACTTACCCGCTACATCGAAAGGCGCTATCACGCGCGCCACCGCGAGCAACTCCCGCCGCTCGCGGAAATGGCCGAGCGGGTGGAAGCTGTCCATTCCGGCGACAAAAACTTGCCCAGGGGCCTGTCAGTGCTTCTGCGTCGGATGATCGGCGCGATGGAAGTGCATATGAAGAAGGAAGAGCTGATCCTGTTTCCCGCCATCCGCAAGGGGAGCGCCCCCGGCATCGAGAATCCGATCGCCGTCATGCGGGCCGATCATGACGACCATGACCGAGAAGTCGCCGAGATCCGCCATCTGACCCGGAACCTGACGTTGCCCGAAAGGGCCTGCGGAACGTGGACCCGCCTCTATGCTGGCCTTGGCGAGTTCATCGACGATCTGACCGAGCATATGCGCTTGGAAAATGAAGTGCTTTTCCCGCAGTTCGAATTTTCCGCCCGCGGCAATGGTTGAGGCAGGAAACTCGCAGGTGGACGGGCATTGCTTCATGATCCAACTGCAAACCCGTGGCTTCCTGTTGAATATGATCATGACCCAGGAATGGTTTTACGCAGAAAGGACGGCCCCGTCATGAACACCGGCACCCGCATCGCACCGCAACGCGGTCTGCCCGGCAGCGGCGCCGTCGCGCGTCTGGCCTGCGTCGTGGTTCAGCCGATTCTGTCGCGCGTGGTGCGTCGCATTGCGGCGCGGCACCCGTCGCTGTTCTCGCGGCTGGGTCCGCACCAGGGCACCGATTTCCTGATCGATCCGGTGGACCTGCCATTTGCGCTGCATTTGCGCCCAGATCCAAACGCGCTGTTGTTTCGGGCTGTCCCGCGGGACGCCGCGCCGCAAGCAGGTGCGGTGATCCGCGGGCAGTTCATGCTGTTGCTTGAACTCGTCGATTCCGAAGAGGACGGCGATGCCGCCTTTTTCTCGCGCGATCTTGAAGTCACCGGCGAGACCGAGGCGGTGGTGCGGTTACGCAACGCGCTTGACGATGTCGAAGGCTCCATCGCCGAGGAAGCCGCCGACATGTTCGGCGCGCCCGGTCGTGCGATCCTCGCACGGATGCGCCGCACCTACACCACAAAGACACAAGGACAAGAACCCGGATGAGCCTTGCTGAACTGATCTGCCCTGCTGGCACACCCGCCGCCCTGCGCACCGCTGTCGATGCGGGGGCCGACGCGGTTTATTGCGGTTTTCAGGATGCAACAAACGCACGCAATTTCCCCGGCCTGAACTTTACCCCTGACGAACTGGCCGAGGCCGTCACCTATGCCCATCGCAAAGGCACCAAGGTTCTTCTGGCGCTCAATACCTATCCACCGGCAGGCAAGGTCGATCTCTGGCGTCAGGCTGCCGACCTTGGCGCGCGTCTGGGCGTGGATGCCTTCATCGTCGCCGATATGGGGGTGGCCGAATACATTGCACGCATGTATCCGCAGGCGCGATTGCATCTGTCGGTTCAGGCTGCCGCGTCTTCGCCTGAGGCGATCCGCTATTACTGCGAGAATTTCGCGGTCAAGCGCGTTGTCCTGCCGCGTATTCTGACGATCCCCGAGATCCGCCAGATCCGGCGTGAAATCCCCTGCGAGATCGAAACCTTTATCTTTGGCAACCACGGGCTGATGGTCGAGGGGCGGTGCAGCCTGACAAACTACCTGACCGGACAATCGACCAATATGGACGGTGTGTGCTCGCCTGCGTCGGATGTGGAATATGCCCGCCACGCGGACGGCTCGATGTCCTCGCAACTTGCGGGCTTTACCATCGACCGGTTCGGCCCGGAAGAAATGGCGGGCTATCCCACGATCTGCAAGGGGCGCTACACCGCGCCAAACCGACCCGAAGGTTACTACGCCTTCGAAGAGCCGGTCAGCCTGAACCTGTCGCGCCTTCTGCCCGAGCTGATCGACGCGGGCGTGCATGCCTTCAAGATCGAGGGGAGACAGCGATCGAAAAGCTATGTGCGCAATGTCGTCAAGGCTTTCCGCGCGGCGGTCGATGACATTCGCGCCGGGCGGCAGGCCAATATCGCGGACCTTGTCGCACTGACCGAGGGGCAGAAACAGACGCAGGGCGCGTTCGAGACGAAGAAATGGCGGTGAACAGCATGACGAAACTGACGCTTGGGCCCATCGCCTATCACTGGTCCGGCAATAAGCGCCGCGATTTCTATGCCCGTATCGCTGACGAGGCGCCCGTTGACGAGGTTTACCTGGGCGAGGTGATCTGCTCCAAGCGCGCGCCTTTCCACGAGGCTGATCTGCCCGAGATGATCGGGCGACTTGAGCGCGCGGGAAAGACGGTGGTTCTGTCGACGCTGGCCGAGGTGATGTTGAAACGCGAACGCAGCGCAACCGCAGATCTGGCGGCGATGGAAACACCCGAGATCGAAATAAACAATGCCGCAGGGCTTTACGCCCGCGGCGCGCGCCCGCACCGGGTGGGGCCGTTCATGAACGCCTATAATGAAGCGACGATTGCGTGGATGGCCAGGCAGGGCGCGACGCATGTCTCCTTGCCCGCAGAGCTTCCGGCCGAGGCGATTGCCATCGCCACCCGGGCTGCGCGGGCCCTGGGCCTGGGGGTCGAGGTGCAGGTGTTCGGCCGTGCCTCGCTGGCCGTATCGGCGCGCTGCTACCACGCGCGCGCTCATGGCAGAACCAAGGACAATTGCCAGTTCGTGTGCGAGGACGATCCCGATGGCATGCCGCTCAGAACCCGGGACGATGCGCCGATCCTGCGGATAAACGGTATCCAGACCCTTTCCGAAAGCTATATCAACCTGATGCCCGAGGCGGCGCGGCTGGTGGGCGATGGTGTTACGCATTTGCGCCTTATGCCGCAGGATGTGGATATGGTTGCGGTGGCGTCGCTTTTCCGCTTGGTGCTGGACGGCCAGACGCCACTGGACGCCGCCGAAGGCCAACTGCGTGACATTTGCGCGGGCCGGACCTTCAGCAATGGATTCTATCATGGTCAGGCGGGCTATCGCCGGATCCTGAACGCCACCCCGGCGTGATAACTCGGAAAGATTCTTCCCATGGCTGCCACCACAGCTCAACAGATGCGCGCCTGGACCGGCCCGGCGATCCTGACATTCGGGTTTCGCCCGTTCTTTTTCGGGGCGGCTGCCCTGGCCGCGCTGGCGATGGTGCTGTGGGTGCCGATGCTCTCAGGCCATCTGCAACTGCCGACCGCTTTCGATCCGGTCAGCTGGCACGCCCATGAATTCCTCTACGGCTACCTTGGTGCCGTGGTGGCGGGGTTCCTGCTGACCGCTGTGCCAAACTGGACCGGGCGCTTGCCCATCGTTGGCTGGCGGCTGGGGGCGCTGGCACTGCTTTGGCTGGCGGGGCGGCTGGCGGTAGCGTTCTCTGCGGGTTTGCCTGCTGGGCTGGTGGCTGCCGTCGATCTGGCCTTTATGATTGTGTTTGCGCTGGCCATCGCGCGCGAGATTATCGCGGGCCGGAACTGGCGCAACCTGATCGTGCTGGCGATGCTGGCCGTTTTCGCAATGGGGAACGCACTGTTCCACTGGGAGGCGATGCGCGGCGATTATGCCGCACGGGGCATGGGTCTGCGGCTGGGTCTGGGTGCCGGTATCATGATGATCGGGGTTATCGGCGGGCGGATCGTGCCATCCTTCACCCGCAACTGGCTGGTGAAACAGCAAGCCGGCAGACTGCCAGCGCCCCCTATGCAACGGTTCGACAAGGCCGCGCTGATCATGTTGCTGGCTGCGCTTGTGCTGTGGATTATCTGGCCGCTGCATGTGCTGACGGGCGCCGCGCTTGGCCTCGCTGGGGTGCTGCATGTCATCCGGCTGGCCCGTTGGGCCGGCCATCGGACGATGCCGGAGCCGCTGGTGATGGTGTTGCACCTCGGTTATGCCTTTGTGCCCCTTGGCGCGTTGGCGGTGGCTGTGGAAATTCTGGCACCGGGAACCTTCGGCATGGCGGGTGCGCAGCATTTGTGGATGACAGGCGCAATCGGGCTCATGACCCTGGCAGTAATGACAAGGGCCACACTGGGCCACACCGGGCAAACGCTGACTGCGGGGCCGGCAACGGTCATGATCTATGCCGCCCTTGTCCTGTCCGTGCTGGCGCGGATCGCGGCGGGTGCCTGGCCTCAACTGGCCGGGCAACTGCACATGGTTGCGGGCCTCGGGTGGATCATGGCGTTTGGCGGCTTCGCGGTGATCTACGGCAACCTTCTGCTGCGCATGCCCCCAGCGAAAAGCCTGTGAACGCCGGGCAAGGATATGACCGCTTCTTTGTCACATTGCGTGGTCGTCGATCAGCGGGTTGGGCTTTGCGAACCTTTCCAGATCCGCCTGGTCAGTGATTGTGATGCGGGTTCCGTCCACGGTGACACCATAGGGTTGCAGCCCCTTGAAGGCGCGGCTCAGGTTCTCCGGCGTCATGCCAAGGGTTGATGCAAGCCGCCGCTTCTCCAGATCAAGCTCGAAAGCGCCTTCGCCGCCCAGTCGCTGTTGCTGTCGCAAAAGGTAGTTCGCAAGACGCTCCAGCGAGGTTCGCAGCTTGAGGTCTTTCTGCGACGATTTGATGACCTCGCGATAGCATTGCGCCAGCTCTGTCACGATCGCGCGGGCAAAGCCGCCGTCGATGTCGAAGACGGCGCGCACATCCTGGCTTGGAATAAGCACGATGCGGCTTTTCTCCAGCGTTCTGGCCGACATGAGATACGGCGCGTCCTTGACCGTTGCCGCAAGAATGAATGTCGAAATGGGCCGCACTGTCGCCATGCTGGTATCGCGGCCGTTCCACGTTGAGAACAGTTCCACCGAACCGGACAGAACGACATGCAGGAAATCGCTCGGCTCGCCTTCGGTGATCAATTCGATCTGTGGGGGGAAGTTCTGCACATAAGCCGCACGCATGAGCGCGCGAAAATGCTCATCTGCCATTTTCGAAAACAGATCCAGCTTCCGGATTTCCGGATAATCTGACTCGGGCATGCCGAAGGCTCCCCAAAATTGCTCCCGTTGATCCACACCTCGATTGATGTCTGTCAAGCGCTCAATTGACATGTGCTGACATCAACTTGACACCTCTTTGCCAGCGGCACAACATTTCTGTGCAAGCCATTTATTTCATTATGCTTTTGTCGGCGATCTGATCTAGATCAAGTTTTCCGCGCCGCTCAGGCCGCAGGTCTGGCAATGTTCCCCTCGGGTGGAACACGTTTTTTGCCGGAGGCCCTTAAATGCAGAGCGTAGCCACAGTCTCAAGCCACGATCAGACGCGCGCCTTGAGCCTGAGCACCATCGCCTTCACCGCCTGTTTCGCGGTCTGGACGATCTTTTCCATCATCGGTGTTGCCATCAAGGCCGAACTGGGCCTGAACGACACCCAATTCGGCCTGCTGGTGGCAACGCCTATTCTGACCGGGTCCATTACCCGCCTGTTCCTGGGTGTCTGGACCGAGAAATATGGCGGACGCCTTGTTTTCTCTGCCCAGATGATCCTGACAGCGCTGGCAACCTGGGCGCTGACGCTGGCCAACAGCTACATCATGTATCTGATCGCTGCGCTTGGCATCGGGCTGGCCGGCGGGTCTTTCATTATCGGTGTGGCCTATGTCAGCCGCTGGTATGACGCAGGCCAACAGGGCACAGCGCTTGGTATCTTCGGGGCCGGGAATGTCGGCGCGGCGGTTACCAAATTCGTCGCGCCCTTCGTGATGGTTGCCTTTGGCTGGCACGGGGTCGCCTATGTCTGGGCCGCCGGGCTGGCCCTTATTGGCGTGCTGTTTTTCCTGCTGGCCAAGGACGAGCCGGAATTGGTCGAACGGCGCAGGACAGGCACAAGCGCCCCTTCCTATGCAGAGCAGTTCGCACCCCTGAAGAACCTACAGGTCTGGCGTTTCTCACTTTACTATTTCTTTGTCTTTGGCGCCTTTGTCGCACTGGCGCTTTGGATGCCGCACTACCTGATCGACGTCTACAGCGTCGACGTGCGCACGGCTGGCATGGCGGCGGCGTCCTTCAGCCTGTCGGCTTCGCTGTTCCGGGCCTATGGCGGGCACCTGTCCGACAAGTTCGGTGCACGCTCGGTCATGTACTGGACCTTCGGCTTCTCGCTGATCTTTCTGTTCATGCTGTCCTATCCACCCACCGATTACACCATCCAGGGCAAGGGCGGACCGATCGCGTTTTCAACCAGCATGGGCCTGTGGCCTTTCGTGGTCACACTCTTTGCCCTTGGCTTCTTCATGAGCCTGGGCAAGGCCGCTGTCTTCAAACACATTCCGGTCTACTACCCCAAACATGTCGGTGCGGTCGGTGGACTGGTCGGCATGATTGGCGGCCTTGGTGGCTTTGTCCTGCCAATCGCTTTCGGTGCGCTGCTGGATCTCACGGGTATCTATACCTCGTGCTTTGCCCTGCTCTTTGTGCTTGTCGCCATCGCATTGGGCTGGATGCATCTGTCGATCCGGTCGATGGAGCGCACGGCGCATGGCGAGGTGCTTGACCGCCTTCCGCAACTTCCCGAGATGCAGGAGATCCACCATCCCGAGAGCACGGCCATGCCGCGTGTCATTGAGGACTGGCGCCCTGAAGACCCGAAGTTCTGGGCAGAAAAGGGCCGCGCCGTTGCACGCCGCAACCTCTGGATCTCGATCCCGGCGCTGCTGCTGGCCTTCTCGGTCTGGATGGTCTGGTCGATGGTCGTGGCGCGCCTCCCTGCGATCGGCTTTGCCTTTGACGCAGAACAGCTGTTCTGGCTGGCCGCCTTGCCGGCACTGTCAGGCGCGACGCTGCGGATCTTCTATGGCTTCATGGTGCCGGTCTTCGGCGGGCGGCTCTGGACGACGGTATCGACCGCATCGTTGCTGCTGCCAGCCATCGGCATCGGCTATGCCGTGCAGAACCCTGAAACCCCGTATTTCATCTTCCTGGTGCTGGCGCTGCTTTGTGGCCTGGGTGGCGCGAACTTTGCCTCCAGCATGGCCAATATCGGTTATTTCTTCCCCAAGGCCGAAAAGGGCAATGCGCTGGCGCTGAATGCGGGCCTTGGCAACCTCGGCGTCAGTGTCATGCAGTTTCTGGTGCCGCTGGTCATCAGTGTCGGTGTGTTCGGGGCCATGGGCGGCGCACCGCAGGTTTTGTCTGACGGCGGCCAGCTCTGGATGCAGAACGCAGGTTTTGTCTGGGTGCCGTTCATCCTTGCGGCCACCATCGCCGCTTGGTGGGGCATGAACGACATTGCCGATGCGAAGGCAAGTTTTGCCCAGCAATCGGTGATCTTCGGCCGCAAGCAGAACTGGTTGATGTGTGTTCTGTATATCGGCACTTTCGGCAGCTTCATCGGCTATTCAGCGGGCTTTCCGCTGCTCAGCCGGATCGCGTTTCCCGAAATCAATGCCCTGCAATTCGTGTTCCTCGGCCCGCTGATCGGTGCACTCAGCCGGGCCGGCACAGGTTGGGTTGCCGACAGGTTTGGCGGGGGGCGTGTCACCTTCTGGGTTTTCGTCGGCATGATCGCAAGCGTGCTGGCCGTGATCGTGTCGCTGCAAATCGGCAGCTTCCTTGGGTTCTTCGCGGGCTTCATGGCGCTGTTCTTCTTCACCGGTGTCGGCAATGCCTCGACCTTCCAGATGATCCCCGTGATCATGGGCCGCGAAGTGCCACGGCTGATGCCGCAGCTGAAGGGTGCAGACCGCGCACGCCAGATCGCGATGGAATCCGGCGGAATCGTTGCCTTCACCAGCGCAATCGGCGCCTATGGCGGGTTCTTCATTCCCAAGGCCTATGGCTCGTCCATTTCCATGACCGGCAGCCCTATCGGCGCGCTGTGGCTGTTCCTGATCTTCTACGTGCTGTGCCTTGCGATCACCTGGGTTGTCTACACGCGCCCCGGTGGACTGCTGCACGACATCGAACATGGCCGCCGACCCAAAGGCACCACCGCCCAGCCCGCCCAATGACCAAGAATAATTTCGGGATGGCGATCGCCGCCCGGAGCCTGAAAATCGAAAGGACAGCACTATGAGCCATCTGCTCGACAGACTGAACTTCTTCCGGAGCAAGGAACTGGAGCAATTCTCGGACGGTTGGGGCCAGACCACCAATGAGAACCGTGACTGGGAAGATACCTACAGAAACCGCTGGCGGCATGACAAGATTGTCCGTTCTACCCATGGGGTGAACTGCACCGGGTCATGTTCGTGGAAGATCTACGTCAAGTCTGGCATCGTCACCTGGGAGACGCAGCAGACGGACTATCCCCGCACCCGTGCGGGACTGCCCAATCATGAGCCGCGCGGCTGTGCGCGCGGCGCCTCCTATAGCTGGTATCTCTATTCCGCGAACCGCGTGAAGAATCCGCTGATCCGGGGCAGCCTGATGCGCGCCTGGCGCAAGATGCGCGCGACGATGACACCCGTTGCCGCCTGGGCCGCGATCCAGAGCGATCCGGCCTTGCGCGCCTCTTACACCACGACCCGCGGCAAAGGCGGTTTTGTCCGTGCCACCTGGGACGAGGCGACCGAGATCATCGCCGCCGCCAATGCCCATACCACCAAGGTCTGGGGGCCTGACCGGGTGTTCGGCTTCTCGCCGATCCCGGCCATGTCGATGGTCAGCTATGCGGCGGGCTCTCGCTATCTGAGCCTTCTGGGCGGCACCTGCATGTCGTTCTACGACTGGTATTGCGATCTTCCACCTGCTTCGCCCCAGACCTGGGGCGAACAGACCGACGTTCCCGAAAGTGCGGACTGGTATAACGCGGGCTTCCTGATGCTCTGGGGCTCGAACGTGCCGCAGACGCGGACACCGGATGCGCATTTCTACACCGAGGTGCGCTATCGCGGCACCAAATCGGCCGTGGTCAGCCCGGATTATTCCGAGGCCGCCAAGTTCGGCGATATCTGGCTGAACCCGCAGGCCGGCACCGATGCGGCGCTGGCGATGGCGATGGGTCACGTCATCTTGCGCGAATACCACCTTGACCGGCAGGCCGAGTATTTCGAGGACTACGCCCGCAAATACACTGACATGCCTATGCTGGTCCGGCTGGATGAGAAGGACGGTCATTTCGTTCCGGGCCGGATGCTGCGCGCCGATGACTTCGACGGCAAGCTGGGTGAGGCCAACAACCCTGACTGGAAGACCGTCGCCTATGACGAAACCAGCGGCCAGATCGTGGCGCCCAACGGCTCTATCGGGTTTCGCTGGGGCGAAGAGGGGAAATGGAACCTCGAACAGCGCGCCAGGGGGACGGAGTCCCATCTGCGCCTGAGCCAGATCCTTGAAGAGGATCATGACGAGGTCGTAGGCGTCGATTTCCCGTATTTCGGCGGCGTTGCGACGGGCGATTTCGTCAAATGCGATCACCCCGAGGTGCTGACCCGAAACATCCCTGCGCGGCGCGTTACCCTGGCCGGGGGTCAGGAAGCGCTGGTTGCCACAGTTTTCGATCTCTTTTGCGCCAATTACGGCCTTGACCGGGGCCTCGGCGGCGACTGGGTGTCAAAGGATTTCAACGACGATACCCCCTACACCCCCGCCTGGGCAGAGAAGATCACCGGCGTCGAGCGTGAGAAGATCATTGCAGTCGCGCGTGAATTCGCGGGCAACGCAGAAAAGACCCACGGCAAGTCTATGGTCATTCTCGGGGCCGGGCTGAACCACTGGTATCACATGGACATGAACTATCGCGGTATCATCAACATGCTGGTGATGTGCGGTTGCATCGGGCAGGAGGGAGGCGGCTGGTCGCACTATGTGGGGCAGGAAAAGCTGCGGCCGCAGACAGGTTGGCAGCCGCTCGCCTTCGCGCTGGACTGGAACCGCCCGCCGCGGCACATGAACTCGACCTCGGCCTGGTATGCTCATACCGACCAGTGGCGCTACGAGACACTGCGCGCAGGCGATATCCTGTCGCCAACGGCACCCAAGGGCGACTGGGATATCTCGCTGATCGACTACAACATCCGTGCCGAGCGCATGGGCTGGCTGCCATCCGCCCCTCAGCTGAAAACCAACCCGCTGGAAGTGTCCAAGGCGGCAAGGAAGGCTGGAAAGGAGATCAAGGATTATGTTGCCGAGCAGTTGAAATCCGGCGCGCTGCAAATGTCCTGCGAAGACCCGGACGCTCCGGAAAACTGGCCGCGCAACCTGTTTGTGTGGCGGTCCAACCTGCTGGGATCGTCCGGCAAGGGGCATGAATACTTCCTCAAGCACCTGCTGGGCACCGATCATGGCGTCATGGGCAAGGATCTGGGCGAGGAAGGCGGTGTAATGCCGGTCGAGGCGGTCTGGCATGACGAGGCGCCGAAGGGAAAGCTTGACCTTCTGGTGACCATCGATTTCCGCATGTCCACCACCTGCGTCTATTCCGACATCGTGCTGCCGACGGCCAGTTGGTATGAGAAGGACGACCTGAACACATCCGATATGCACCCATTCATCCATCCGCTTCAGGCGGCGGTGGACCCGGCGTATGAATCAAAATCGGATTGGGAGATCTTCAAGTCGATCGCCCGGAAGTTCAGCGAGGTTGCGCCCGAGGTGCTGGGGGTGGAAACTGACATCGTCCAGCTTCCGATGCTGCATGACACGCCCGGCGAACTGGCGCAGGCCCATGTGCGTGACTGGAAGAAGGGCGAGTGTGATCTGATCCCCGGCAAGACCGCGCCGAACTACATCGCGGTGGAGCGGGATTATCCGAACCTTTACAAGAAGTTCACCTCGGTCGGGCCACTTCTTGAAATGCTGGGTAACGGCGGCAAGGGGATCAACTGGGACACCAAGGTTGAGGTCAAGCACCTTCGGGACCTGAACGGTATGGTTCTGGACGAGGGGGTATCGCAAGGCATGGCCAAGCTCGATACCGCCATCAATGCTGCGGAAATGATCCTCATGCTTGCCCCCGAAACCAATGGCGAGGTAGCCGTGAAGGCGTGGGAGGAACTGGAAAAGCCCACAGGCCGCCATCATACCCATCTGGCCGAGGGCGCACATCACACCAAGATCCGCTTCCGCGATATCGCGGCGCAACCGCGCAAGATCATCTCATCCCCCACATGGTCAGGGATTGAGAGCGAGGAGGTCTGCTACAACGCGGGCTACACCAACGTGCATGAACTGATCCCCTGGCGCACCCTGACCGGGCGGCAGCAGCTTTATCAGGATCACCTTTGGATGCGCGCCTTTGGCGAGGGCTTCGTCAGCTACCGCCCGCCGGTGGACCTGAAAACCATCACCAAGGCCGTCAACAACGACGCAGCCGAGGGTAGCCCGCATGTGGTGCTGAACTTCATCACACCGCATCAGAAATGGGGCATCCACAGCACCTATACCGACAACCTGTTGATGCTGACGCTGAACCGGGGTGGCCCGGTGGTCTGGATGTCGGAGGTGGACGCACAAAAGGCCGGGTTGGTCGATAACGACTGGGTCGAGGCTTACAACATCAACGGCGCTTTGACCGCGCGGGTGGTTGTGAGCCAGCGGATCAAGCAAGGCACGCTGTTCATGTATCACGCGCAGGAAAAGATCGTGAATACGCCTGGTTCGGAAAAAACCGGGCATCGTGGTGGCATCCACAACTCGGTCACGCGCGCCACGCTGAAGCCGACACACATGATCGGCGGCTATGCGCAACTGTCCTATGGCTTCAACTACTATGGCACCGTGGGCAGCAACCGCGATGAATTCGTGATCGTCCGAAAGATGAAGAAGATCGACTGGCTGGATACGCCCGCAACCGGAAAAGTGGAGGCCGCGGAATGAAAGTTCGTGCGCAAATCGGCAAGGTTCTGAACCTGGATAAATGCATCGGGTGTCACACCTGCTCGGTCACCTGCAAGAACGTCTGGACCAGCCGCGACGGTGTTGAATATGCGTGGTTCAACAACGTCGAAACCAAGCCTGGCACCGGATATCCCACCGACTGGGAAAACCAGAAACGCTGGAACGGCGGCTGGGCGCGCTCGAAATCGGGCAAGCTGCACCCCAAACAGGGCAGCAAATGGCGGATTCTGGCGAATATCTTCGCCAACCCCGACATGCCCGAAATCGATGATTACTATGAACCGTTCGATTTCGACTATGACCACCTGAAATCGGCACCCGACATGAACGCCTTTCCCACTGCGCGCCCCCGCTCGAAGATCACCGGCGAGCGGATGGAAAAGATCGAGAAGGGGCCGAACTGGGAGGAAATCCTGGGCGGTGAGTTCTCGAAGCGGTCAGAGGACTACAACTTCGAGAATATTCAGAAGCAGATCTATGGAGAGTATGAAAACACCTTCATGATGTATCTGCCGCGCCTGTGCGAGCATTGCCTGAACCCCACCTGTTCGGCCTCTTGCCCCTCGGGTGCGATCTACAAGCGCGAGGAAGACGGCATCGTCCTGATTGATCAGGAAAAATGCCGCGGCTGGCGGATGTGCATTTCGGGCTGCCCCTACAAGAAGATCTATTACAACTGGGACAGCGGAAAATCCGAAAAATGCACCTTCTGCTATCCGCGGATCGAATCCGGCCAGCCAACAGTCTGTTCGGAAACCTGCGTGGGCCGCATCCGCTATCTGGGTGTGATCCTCTATGACGCTGACAAGATCGAGGCGGCAGCCAGTTCGGAACGCGAGACCGATCTTTACGGCGCGCAGCTTGATGTGTTCCTTGATCCCAACGACCCTGATGTCATCGCCGCTGCCCGCCGCGATGGCGTGCCCGAGGACTGGATAGAGGCTGCCAGGGTCAGCCCGATCTGGAAGATGGCGATGGAGTGGAAGGTAGCCTTCCCACTACACCCGGAATACCGGACGCTGCCGATGGTCTGGTATATCCCGCCGTTGTCACCGATCCAGAACGCCGCACAGGCGGGCCAGATCGCGATGAGCGACCAGATGCCAGACGTGCGCAGCCTGCGTATTCCGGTGAAATACCTCGCCAACATGCTGACAGCAGGTGACGAGGAACCCATCGTGCATGCGCTGGAGCGGATGTCGGCCATGCGTCTCTATATGCGCGCGCTGAGCGTGGATGGCGTGCGTGACGAAGGCATCGCCGCCCGGGTTGGCATGTCTGGCCGGATGATCGAGGACATGTACAAGATCATGGCCATTGCTGATTACGAGGATCGCTTCTCGATCCCCACGACACACCGCGAACAAAACGAGGAAGGCGCGGAGCTTCGTGGCGGATGCGGGTTCACCGATGGTAACGGCTGTTCCAGCGGCGAAACCGGCAAGACCAGCCTGTTCGGCGGCAAGAAGAAGAACTTTGCCCTGCCATTGGAGTCATTCTGATGATGGACCGCACCCTCAAGGCCTTGTCGCTGATCCTGAGCTATCCGACGAGAGAGCATCAGGCCGCCATGCCGGAAATTCGCGCCGTGTTCAGCGCCGATCAACGGATCACCCCTGCTACGCGGGTTGCCTTGCATGCGCTCGCAGAGAGGCTGGAGACGGGCGATCCATATGACCTGCAAGAGAGCTATGTGATGCTCTTTGACCGCACGCGCACCTTGTCGCTCAACCTCTTTGAGCATGTTCACGGCGAAAGCCGGGACCGGGGCAGCGCGATGGTCAGCCTGATGGAAACCTACCGTGGCGGCGGTTTCGAACCCGCCACCACCGAACTGCCTGACCATCTGCCGGTGTTGCTGGAATTCCTGTCGACGCGTCCCTATGCCGAAGTGCAGGAAACCTTGGCGGACGCGGCCCATATCTTCGACGCGCTCGGCACCCGGCTGGTGCGGCGCGAAAGCGGATATGCCGCCGCGTTCGCCGCTTTTTTGCAGCTGGCTGGTGCCATGGCAGACGCCGATGCGGTCGCCGACATGCTGGCGCTTCCCGATGACGACCCCTCCGATCTTGCCGCGCTTGATGCGGTCTGGGAGGAAACCGAAGTCACATTCGGCCCCGATCCGAATGCCGGATGCCCGCAGGTGCGCGACATGCTGGCCAGCATGGACAGGCCTGTCACACCCGCGCCGACCACCCCCGTGCACCCGCATGCCGCTGAATAGGAGTAGAAATCATGTTCGGTAATTTCGATATCAACTTCCTGATCTTCGGCATCATGCCCTATGCCGTGCTTGCAGTGGCGCTGATCGGCACCATCGCCCGGTATGAGCGCGACCCGTTCACCTGGAAAACCTCGTCCAGCCAGTTGTTACGCCGCAAGCAACTGATGTGGGGGTCGGTGCTGTTTCATGTCGGCATCATCGTGCTGTTCTTCGGCCACCTGATTGGTCTGTTCACGCCGGTCTGGCTTCTGGATGCCCTCGGCATCAGCTATGGCTTGAAACAATGGGTGGCAGTGCTCATCGGCGGCGCCGCGGGGGCTGCGGCCTTTGTCGGGGCGTCGATGCTGCTGCATCGGCGGCTGTTCGATACCCGCATCAGGGTCAATTCCAGTTTTGCCGATATCGCCATTCTGGCGGCGATCTGGCTACAGATCGTAGTCGGCATGGGCACGATCGTGTTGACGCTGGGTCATATGGACGGCTCGAAGATGGTGCAGTTCATGACCTGGTCACAAAGCGTGATGGGCTTGCAACTGAACGCCTGGACCGAGGTGGTGGATGTCCACTGGCTCTACAAGCTGCATATCTTCCTCGGCATGGTGATCGTGGCCGCGTTCCCGTTCACCCGGCTGGTGCATATGCTGTCCGTGCCGATCCGCTATGTCACCCTGCGCCCCGGCTACCAGATTGTGCGTTCGCGTCGTCGCCGCCCGCTTGAGGAACGCCGCCGCGCCCACGATGCGCTACAGGGCAAACACGGCGCGCGGGCCTCGTCAGCATCCACGACCCCGGCAGAGTAATTGCAATGAACATGGCTCTCTTTCCCGATGTCGTCGTGAACGGCGAAACCATTCCCTCGGCGGCAATCGCCGCCGAGGCGCAGAACCATACAGCTCCAAAGGACAAACCCGGCGTTGCCTGGCGCAAGGCCGCGCAGGCGCTGGCGATCCGAACACTCCTGTTGCAGGAGGCCCGGCGCCGCAGGATGGAGGCCGACCCCGAGGAACTGGCGCCCGGACGTATCGAGACCGAGGAGGAGGCTTTGATCCGCGCCCTTCTGGACGAGGCGCTGACCATCGCGCCGATAACAGATGAGGCGGTTCGCACCGAATGGGCGAAAGACCCGTCGCGCTATCGCTCGGCGCCGCTCTGGGATGTGTCGCATATACTGTGCGCGTGCGATCCGCGCGATGACACCGCCCGCACGATGTCCGAGACACGCGCGCGGGCACTGCTTGCAAAACTCGACGGCGACGCCAAAAGATTTGCCGCGGCTGCCCGTGAAAGCGATTGCGGATCAAAGGCGTCCGGCGGGCATCTTGGCCAGCTCGGCCCAGGCGATACGGTGCCAGAGTTCGAGGCGGCGCTGCGGGCGCTTCCGGAAGGCGCCATGACGACCGCACCCGTTCTGTCACGCCATGGCTGGCACATCATCCGGCTGAACGCCACGGCACCGGGCCAGGTGCTGCCCTATGAAACCGTGCGCCCCAAGATCGCGCAGGCGCTGGAAAAAGCGGCATGGGCACGCGCGTCCCGGCAATTCATCGAGGCACTTGCCGAAGGAGCGCGGATCGAGGGGGCAAGCCTTTCGCCGATCTGAAACGCATGACAGGGCGTGGCATGAAACAACCCCTGACAGCACCATCGGCCCCGGCCATTTCAAGAAGGAGGTAGCGCAATGACCATCCTGCAACCCATCGCAACGCAGGGCTGCGGCTGCGATCAGCGCGATACTGTCAAGTCGCTGATAAGCATCGACGCGGCGCTGACCCTGATCCGGGAGCACACGACCACTGTCAGGGAGTTAGAGGAAATCCCGCTTGGGCTTGCGTTGGGCCGCATCCTTGCCTCGCCGGTCTGCGCCAGATCTGCAACCCCGCCTTTCGACAACGCGGCGATGGATGGTTACGCCGTGACGACAGCGGCACTGACGGGCGCTGGCCCCTGGGAATTGGCTGTCGTCGCGCGCGTTCCCGCCGGGCGGGTCGCGCCACCGGCCCTGTCCGGCATGTCAGCCGCCCGCATTTTCACAGGCGCCCCAGTTCCCGCAGGGGCCGATGCCGTGGTCATGCAGGAAGATGTCCAGCGGACGGGTGAATCCATTCGCATCAAACGCCGCCCGTTGCCTGGCCAGAACATTCGCCGAGCGGGCACCGAGATGGCCGCAGGCACGATGGTTCTGGGGCAGGGGAGATGCCTGGGGCCCCGCGAAATAGCCGCCTGTGCCGCCGCCGGCGCCGGCACTGTTCGCGTCCAAAGGCGTTTGCGCGTCGCCCTTCTTGTGACCGGGGACGAGGTGCGCCCCGCAGGCACCGACCGGGCCGAAGCCCAGATCTGGGATGTGAACACGCCGATGCTGTCCGCCGCCCTGACGCGACCCTCTGTCGATCTTGTCGCCGTCGAATGCGGTGCCGATTGCCCCGAGGCTCTGCTCTCTCAGCTTGCCCGGTTGGCAGGCGCAGCAGATCTTCTGATCACCACCGGTGGAATCTCGGTGGGGGAAGAGGACCATGTAAAACCAGCGCTGCAAGCCCTGGGCGTGGAACTCGCGTTCAGCGGCGTGGCGATCAAGCCCGGCAAGCCGGTGTCTTTTGGCCGCATTGGCGGTGCGGCGTGGCTGGGCCTGCCGGGCAACCCCTTGTCGGCCTTCATCACCTGGCAGCTTTTCGGCTCGGCACTGATACACGGGTTGACCGGGGAACAGCATGATACGGCGCTGCGGCGCCATGTCGTCACGGCGCAGGACATTTCCAGAAAGACCGGACGATGCGAAGTGCGCCCGGCCATCTTCACAGGCTTCGATCCAAAGGGACGCGAGGTTGTGACCTTCGATGCCGAGACCCATTCGGCGCGCGCCAGCGGGCTTGTGGCGGCCTCGGGCCTGATCTTCCTGCCGGCCGATACCGCGTTTCTGCCTGCGGGTGCACTTGTCGAATACCTTCCCTTCTGCCCAACCTGAGGATCAGTGCAATGAATCTCGCCTATACCATGGCGCCCGGACGCGGCGATACCGACCTGACCTTGTTCAAGCTGGCCCATGACCTTCGCGCGCGCGGATTGCGCTGTTTCGGGACCGTTCAGATCAACTCGGAACGGGCGGATGCGGGACCGTGTGACATGGACGTTCAGGTGCTGCCCGACGGACCCGTTTTGCGTATCAGCCAGGATCTGGGCCGCTCGGCGCGTGGATGCAGGCTTGATCCCGCCGCGCTGGAAACCGCGGTTGGCATGGTGTCAGCCAGCCTCACAGCCGGGGCGGACGTCCTTATCCTGAACAAGTTCGGAAAACACGAAGCCGAGGGGCGCGGATTTCGACCGGTGATTGCCGAAGCGCTTGCCATGGGGCTTCCCGTCCTCGTCGGCGTCAATACGCTGAACCTTCCTGCCTTCGAGGAATTCGCAGGCGGTCTGGCCACATGCTTGCCGCCCGAAAGTGACGCGCTGTCAGCCTGGGTAACCCGGACGAGAAGTAAGACCGCGACGGCAGCCTGACCGGCATTCCCGCGCCGCAAGTCTGAATGGCGGCAGAATATGTGCTGCGCGCTCTGGTCAAGCGGGTGCTGGTGGCCGATATGTTGTCTGGCATCGCCGATGACCATGCCGCGCGCCTTCGGCGTCTGCTGGTCAAGGGAACCCTTCAGCATATGCCCGTCTGAGCGGGTCTGCCCGGAAACACGAAAGTTGACGACATGAGCGAAACAACCCTGAAACAGGACCGCGATGGCGCGGTCCTGATCCTGACCCTTGATGGCGCCGCCACGCGCAATTCGATCAGCCCGCCGGTATATCGGCAGGTTCAGTCGGCGGTGATTGATGCAGCCAACGACCCTTCGGTGCGTGCCATCGTGCTGACCGGGGCCAATGGCTTTTTCTCGTCAGGCGGGAATGTCCAGGCGCTCAAGGCCAGCGCGCAGAAATCCATGGCCGAGGTGACGGTCAATACCGATGCGCTGAACGTCATGATCAAGGCTGTGCGCGATTGCCCCAAGCCGGTGGTCGCGGCCGTTGAAGGGGGCGCGGCGGGGGCAGGGGCCTCGCTGGCGCTGGCCTGCGATATGATCGTGGCCGCGAATGACGCCAGGTTCACCGTAGCCTATGTCAAGATCGGCCTGACACCCGATGGCGGGATAACGCATTTTCTGACGCAAAGCCTGCCGCGCCAGCTGGTCGCCGAGATGTGCATGCTGGGCATGCCGGTTGGTGCCGAAAGGCTGCATGCGCTGGGGGTGGTAAACACCATCTGTGAACCGGGCGAGGCGATGGCCGGGGCGATGGCACTGGCCGGTCGGCTGGCCGCAGGGCCAGCGCAGGCGATTGCATGGATCAAGGCGCTGATCGAATCCGCACCTGAGAGCGAGCTTTCAACCCATCTCGATCGTGAGGCCCAGGGCATCAACCGCGCCCGCTTCGGCACGGAAGCGCGCGAAGGGCTTGCGGCTTTTCTGGAGAAACGCAAGCCTGACTTCACGAAAGAGGACTGATGTGATGAACAAACCAGACACAGCGATAACGCGCCAGCACCGGCTGCCACCTGTTCTGCGCAGGCTGCGCATTCCGGTCGTGGCTTCGCCCATGTTCATCATTTCCAACCCCGATCTGGTAATCGCCCAGTGCAAGGCCGGGATCATCGGCAGCTTTCCGGCGCTGAATGCGCGTGACGAGGCGGGCGGGCCGGTTGTGCTGGAGCAATGGTTGCAGCGTATCACAGAGGAGCTGGACCGCCACAATCAGGCCAACCCCGATCGCCCCGCCGCGCCCTTCGCCGTGAACCAGATCGTGCACCGCTCGAACGCCCGGCTGGACCGCGATGTGGAGATCTGCGCGCGCTGGAAAGTGCCGATCTGGATTACGTCGCTGGGCGCGCGGCCCGAGGTCAACGAGGCCGCGCATTCCTGCGGCGGCATCTCGCTGCATGACGTGATCAACAACCGCTTTGCCCGAAAGGCGATCGAGAAGGGGGCAGACGGGCTGATCGCGGTGGCGGCCGGGGCCGGAGGGCATGCCGGGCCGGTCAACCCGATGGCGCTGGTGGGCGAGATCCGGCAGTGGTTTGACGGGCCGCTGTTGCTTTCCGGTGCGATATCGACCGGGCGGGCGATTCTGGCGGCGCGGGCCATGGGCGCCGATCTGGCCTATGTCGGTTCACCTTTCATCGCCACCGAGGAGGCAAACGCACAGCCCGACTACAAGCAGATGATCGTCGAAGGCGGGGCCGAGGATATCGTTACCTCCTCCATCTTCACCGGGGTTTCGGGCAACTACCTCAAACCCTCGATCGCGCGCAGCGGTCTTGACCCTGACAATCTGCCGCAGGCGCAGACCGACATGAGCTTTGCTGATGGCGATTCCGCCAAGCCCAAGGCCTGGAAAGAGGTCTGGGGTTCGGGGCAGGGCATCGGTGCGGTAAACGCGGTAGTGCCCGCTGCCGTGCTGGTTGATCGGCTGGCCAGTGAATACGCCGCCGCGAAGGCCGAACTGGTGGCAGAACTGGCTGATGAAGCGGCCACCACATAGACGCAACTGCCTTTCAATCGAGAGGGCGTGCCACCAGTTTCACGAGGTTCGCAAACGCCCGGTTTCCGGCATGGCGCACTGCGTGCAGCAATATTTGTCCGGTGCCGGGAAACCTTTTGTGCGCATTGACATGAGCCATGCAACCAGCCCATTGCTGTCTGGAAACTTCAAGGGGCAGAGACAGTGGCACGCCAGAGCAGACATCGCTTGCAACGCATCGGCGTTCTGATCACTGTTATCCTGGCCGTCATTATCGCAGCGCTGACATTGGCACCGGTTTCCGGCGGCGACATCCCCGGCTCTGACAAGCTGTATCATGCCCTGGCTTTTGCCGCGCTGGCCTTTCCGTTGCCTTTTGCCCGTCCAAGACTGGCAATACCCGTCGCGCTGGGGGTCATCGCTTATGGCGGTATGATCGAGCTGATCCAGCCCTATTTCAACCGCAACGCGGAATGGGCTGATTTTTTCGCCGATACTGTTGGCGCGATCATCGGTGCGGCATTGGGCGCGCAATCAGGCAAGTGGTTCCGAAGGCAGTGACGTTCTGAGCAAGCGCGCGGCGACCAGCCCGGCAAGAGCCATCCCGGCGGCGTCATGCGTGCTGACCGGAACGGACAGCCGCCTCAACGCTTGAGCATAGAGTTCGCCAAGCCCACTTTCACCCACAACCGCCACGCGCTGACCCAGCCAATAGGGTTTGGCACCGGCGATCTCGGCCCCGATCAGAAGCCCGGAAAGGCGGGCGCGGGCGCGCGCGGGCTCCAGCCCCGCCAGCAGGCCCTCGGCACGGATTGAAAACAACCGCGCCAGCAGCCACTCGGGACGGTCCAGCCCCTGTGTCAGCCCGTCGGTGAATCCTGCCGAATCCCAGGCCGCATCCCCATCCGCGACCGCGTGGCGCAATTCCGAATGTTGCGAGAGCAGCGCGAACATCTCGCCAGTGAGAAAGGTCTGGAAGCTGACCACCTCACCCGCGCTCAGATGCACCCATTTGCTTTGCGCACCGGGGAGGCAAAGCACGCCATCCCAGCCGGGGTTCTGTGCCAGAAACCCGGCAATCAGGGTTTCCTCGCCATGCGTGACATCAGCGGGCCGGGTCTGTTGCAGACCGGGGATGACCTGAATCGACAGACGCGGATCGCGCGAGGGAACATTGATGAACGCACCGCCCAGTGGTTTGCATGGTACGGTGCGGTATGCGGCTTTTTCCCGGCCCGCGTGCGTGGCTATCGAACCGCAGGCCAGCAACGGAATGGTGTGCCCCTCGGGCAGCCAGCCCTCGACAAGCGTCATGACCACGGGCTCAAGATCTTCTGGTGCCAGTGTTCGCACCGTTTGATCACCCTGCGCCTGATGCAGCACGTGAAGGCCAGCCATGCCCCAAACCCGCCACCGCGCGCTGCCACCGTCAACCGCGATCCAGTCAAGTTTGCGCATGTTCTTACCATCCTGTTGATTCACACTTACGCAACCTAGCCCAACATGACGCGCGCAGCAAAACGGTCGCCGCGTGCCAACTTGTCCCCCAACGGGCAGCAGCGTAAAGCGGGGTGGTCATTGCGCTGTTCCGCTACAGGCGCAGGAAAGGGTCGCGGGTTTTGCTGTTCGTCACCATCTGGCCACTTTTTGCGCTGATCTGCCTTGGTTTCATCCTCGCGCGGCGCGGCATGCCCGATCCCGCCTTCTGGGCGGCGGCTGAAAAGCTGAACTATTATCTGCTGTTTCCCGCCCTTCTGATCAGCAGCCTCGCCAATGCTCCGGTACGCGACCCCGAGGTGATGCGGCTCGGCGGCGCGGCAGTGAGCGTTATTCTTATCGCCGCTGCAATCCTTTATGGCGCACGGTTCCTGTATCCGGCCCCTGCGGCGCGTTTCGGGCCAGTTTTACAAGGAACGGTCCGGTTCAACACCTATCTGGGGTTGGCAACCATAGCGGCGCTGGCCGGGTCGGCGGGTGTTGAACGGGCGGCGCTTTACCTGGCGATCGGTGTGCCACTGGTCAATGTTCTGTCAATCATCGCACTGACCGATGCCGCCACAGTGCGCGCGCCGCTGATGCTGTTGCGCACCATACTGCGCAATCCGTTGATCCTTGCTTGCCTGGCCGGAATAACATTGGCTCTTTTCGGGCTGGGTCTGCCGCATGGAAGCGGCACCTTTCTGGAGCTTCTGGCACGTGCAAGCCTGCCGCTGGGCCTGTTATGCGTCGGCGCCGCGTTGCAGCCCGCCGCGATGCGGCAAGATAGCCTGACCCTGACCGGCACCGGCGCGCTCAGGCTTCTGGCCATGCCCGCGCTGGCCGCGCTGATTGCCCGGTCTTTCGGGCTCGAACCGCTGGAGACGCTGGTGCTGGTGGTCTTTTCCGCCATTCCGACCGCCCCATCTGCCTATGTGCTGACACAGCAGTTGCGCGGCGATGGCAGATTGATGGCGGGGATCGTCACCGCGCAAACCCTTGCCGCAGTGCTGACCATCCCGCTTGTCGTTTGGCTTTTCGGCGGATAGGACGTTGCAACCGGCCGTGAAGGGCCTTTCTTTTCACTGCCGAGCCAGCGCTTCGGCCAGTTGCGCTCCATGCGCCACCTGACCGTTGCGCACATAAGCTTCGTGGCGGAATTCGATCTCTGGCAGTTCATAGAGATAGTTGATCATCAGCCCGTGCCCGGTTCTGATCGCCTGAGGCGACAGATCGGCGGGCCAGTTCAACTGGTGCGCACTGGCGCCGTTGCCCAGATGAAAGCGCGCCACAGGATCAGGCGGCAGGCCATGCCGGTTGCGGGCAACCACTATATAGCGCGCCGCCATCGCTTCGACCTCGGGGCGCAGGTGGTACTGCTTTTCGGTGTCGTTGTGCCAGTCACTGCCTGCGAGGGTTTCGGCAAGCGCTTTGGCTGGCGCATCCGTCTGTTCGGACAACCAGCGGGCAAAGCCGGGAACGGGAGAAAGGGTTACATAATTCCGGATATCGGACCTTTCGCCCTGCAAGACCGAGACCACCTGCTTGATCAGGAAGTTGCCGAAGGAAACCCCCTTGAGCCCGGGAAGGCTGTTGTTGATTGAATAGAACACCGCCGTGTCAGCCTTGTCGGCGTTCGATGTTTCAGGCGCGGTCAGGATCGGTGCGATTGCATCAGGAATGCCCTGCATGAACGCGACCTCGACAAAAATGAGCGGTTCGTCACCCGTGGCAGGATGGAAGAAAGCGAATATCCGCCGGTCCACCTCGGCCACGCGGCGTTTAAGGTCGTCCCAGCCCTCCATCTTGTGGACGCTTTCGTAGCGCATGATCTTCTCAAGGATCGCGGCTGGAGAGTTCCAGTCAATCCGCCTCAGGGTCAGGAAACCGCGGTTGAACCATGATGTCAGAAGATGCGCAAAGTCCTGATCAACGGGCGCAAGGGTCGGATCAGCCCGGATCGCCCTCAACAGATCTTCGCGCATATGGACAAGCTTCAAAGTTGCTCCCGGCGCCAGGTTCAGCCGTCTCAACAACGCCTGCCGCGCCGGTTCGGACGCGCGGAAAAGAGCAGCGACATTTGCCGCCTGCGGGTCGCTTTCCCATGCCGCATAAGCCGCACGGATGCTATCATCGTTCGCGCCATAAGTATCGCGCAGATGCGCGAAGAAGCCGTGCTTTTCATCTGTCGTCAGTTCGCCATAGGCCCGAAGTGCCTGTTCCGCGACAGCCACCCGCGACGCATCGCCGATCCGGCCCATCAGGACCGACGCCGCTGCCATGACCCGTTCCAGCGCCGGCCGCTCCAGCGCCATCAATGCCTCGGCATCTCCGCCGCGTTTGCGGCGGGTTATTGCCTCGATGAAATCTGTCAGAAATGCCAGTCGTTGCTTGACCATGATCAGCGCTTCTCCGCAGCGGAAAAATCATCTTACCGGCCGAGTATATATCACGCGTGACCATGGGCGACACCGGCAAGGCGACGGCCTGAGCCCGAGAGCATGGTTAAAGAAGCTGGCCCCAGAGGCGATGGCGCTGTCAGCGTAGTTGCGGGTTCAGCGCATCGCGCAGCCAGTCGCCAAACAGATTGACCGCCACCACCAGCACCATCAGCGCCAGTGCCGGAAAGATGACCAGCCACCATTCGCCGCTGAAAAGGTAATTGTAGCCAGACCGGATCAGCGTACCCAGCGAGGGCTCGGTCGGCGGCAGGCCGAAGCCAAGGAAGGAAAGCGTCGCCTCGCCCATGACCGCAAAGGCAATATCCAGCGTGGCCAGCACCGCGATGGGGTTGACCACATTGGGCAAGAGATGGCGGCGCATGATGGTGAAGGGTCCACGCCCGGCCAGTCGCGCAGCGGCAACGTAATCCTTGTTGCGCTCCACCAACACCGCGCCCCGCACCAGCCGGGCGAAATGCGGCCAGTGCGAGATACCGAGCGCCAGCACCACCATCGGGATGGCAAACTGCGCCTGTGCTGTGGGGGTCAGCACGCCCTTGGCCAGCCCGCCGATCAGCAGCGCCAGAATGATCGCCGGAAAGGTGAACTGTACATCCGCCGCGCGCATGATGATTGTCCCGGCCCAGCCCCCGAAATAGCCCGAGATCAGGCCCAGAATGGTGCCGATCGTTACCGACAGCATCACCGCCAGCACCCCCACCATCAGGGATGTGCGCATACCATACAGGATCAACGAGATCATATCGGCCCCCTGACTGTCAGTGCCCAGCAGATAGGGCCATTCACCCCCGTCGATCCAGACGGGCGGTATGCGCGAATTCAGCAGGTCCAGCGTGGCCAGATCGTAAGGATTGGTCAGCGCGATGAAGGGGGCCAGCAGAACCGCGATGATCAGCAGCGTGAGCACCAGAAAGGCCACCATGGCCTGCGTGCTGTCCATAAACGCACGCAACAGATCAGAGTCGCGCAGGCGGGGGCGGGTATCGGATGGGTCAGACATGCTGGTTTCCCTCATGCGCCAGCGGGGCGGCCGTTCAATCCGCCCGCGCGCAACCGTGGGTCCACCACGGCATAAAGCAGATCGACGATCGTGTTGATCGCCACGAAGAACGCGGCTGTCAGCAGCAGGATGGCCGAGATGATCGGCACATCCGTGGACCCCAGCGCCTGCAAGAACAAAAGGCCGATGCCGGGCCATTGAAACACGGCCTCTGCCACCACCGCAAAGGCAAACAGAAAGCCCAGTTGAATACCGCTGACCGTGATCACCGGGATCAGCGTGTTGCGCAGGGCCAATGACAGATGGATCACACGGGGCTTCAGCCCGCGCGCGCGGGCAAAACGGATGTAGTCGGCGCGCAGAACCTCGATCATCTCGGCGCGCACAAGCCGCGCGACCAGCGCCACCTGGCTGACCGCCAGCGCTGCGGCGGGCATGATCAGCGCCTTCAGCCCCGACGGCGTCAGCAAGCCGGTTGTCCACCAGCCCACCTGCACCACCTGCCCCCGCCCGAACGATGGCAGCCAGCCCAGCGTGACCGAAAACAGGAAGATCAGCAAAATGGCGATCACGAAGGTCGGCACCGAAACACCGATCACCGACAGCGACAGAATTGCATCGGCGCTCCAGCGGCCACGATTGATCGCCGCATAGATGCCGATCGGCAGACCCACGCCCAGCGAAAACAGAAGCGCCACCCCGGCCAGTTCGAATGTGGCTGGCAGACGCTCGACAATCAACTCACTCACCGGCCGCTGGGTGATATAGGAAACCCCCAGTTCACCGCGCAGCACGTTGGTTACAAATTCCAGATAGCGCGTGGGCCAGGGGTCATCCAGCCCCAGCGCCGCGCGCAGTTCCAGCCGGTCTTCCGGCGTGGCCTGAAGCCCAAGGATGCTGGCAACCGGGTCGCCGATCTGGGTGGACAAGAGGAAGGCCAGCACACTGACCACGAAGAGAACAACAATGGCCTGAGCGATCCTCTGCGCGATCAGTGCGATCATGGCGTTTACTCCACAACGACGTTTTGCAAGGTGACGGTCGCATCCGAGCGGATCGGCGCATTCACCCCGCCACGCATACCCCAGACGATCATCGGCTGGTGCAGATAGACCGCATTCACCTGCTCGCGCGCCCGCCCCAGCAAGTCACGATACAGACCCTCGCGCTCATCTTCATCGAAGGTGACGGTCAGCGTGCGGGTCAGCTCGTCAATCTCGGGTTTCGAGAACAGCGCCCAGTTGAAGAAACCCTCGTTGGCATCGGGGTTGCGGGTCATCACATAGCCGGTGAAGGAATCCTGCGTGTCGCGGCTGTCCGGGCCCATGCCGATCAGGTGAAAGCTCGAATCCGGGCCATTGACCAGCATCCGGGCAAATTCAGGCCAGACCATGCCGTTGACGCGCACATCAATCCCCACCCGCGCCAGCATCGAGGCCACGGCGCGGCAGATATCATCGGTGTTGATATAACGCTCCAGCGGGCAGTTCATCGTGGTGACAAAACCATCCGGATAGCCGGCCTCTGCCAATAGTTCACGGGCGCGGTCCAGGTCGGTTTCCCAGCGCTGATCCAGGTCTTCCTGATAGCCGCCGAAACCGGGGATCGAGGCCGAGCCCACAACCCGCGCCTTGCCCCGCATCACCCGGTCGGCGATCAGGTTGGCATCGACGGTATGCGCAATGGCCTGACGCACGCGGGTGTCGCGAAAGGGATTTTCAGCCAGCGGGTTGCCCGCGCGATCAAAGGTTTCCAACGCCTGATCGCGGGTGCCGTCCATCTCAAGCTGCATCCACAGCATCTGCGGTGCCTCGGCGATGGTGTAACCCGGCGCGGCCTCGACCCGGCCGATATCCTGCAAGGGCAGGTCAACCACCATATCCACCTCGCCCGACAACAGCGCCGCAACCCGCGTGGGGCCGGAACCGATGTTGAGATAGGTGGCCGTGGTCACATTGCCCGGCATCTCATCCCAGTAGTCGGCAAAGGCCTCGAACCGGGTTTCAACCGAGGGATCATGGCTGAGCAGGCGCATCGGGCCGGTGCCCATGGCATTGCGGATCGAATGCGCCTCGGCCCCTTCGGCGCCCAAGTCGGGGATATCGACAACATCATTGGCCTCTGCCCATGCCTGCGACAGAATGAACATTCGCGACATCTTGCGCGGCAAGATCGGGTCCGGCCCGGCTGACACGACATCGACAGTTGTTGCATCAACGACCCGCGCTTCCTGAATGCCGCCAAAGAGCGAGCGGTAGAAGCGGCTGTCCTTCTGACGCATGATCGAGAAAGCGACATCCTCGGCAGTCAGGGCCGAGCCGTCGTGAAACTGTACCCCCTCGCGGATGGTGAAACGCCAGGTATTGTCGCCGATATAGTCCCACTCGGTGGCCAGTGCGGGCGTCAGCTCCATGTCGAGGCTCAGGCCGATCAGGCTGTCATAGACCTGCCGGAAGATTGCCGTGGTGGTGAAATCGTTGGTGGCGTGCGGATCCATGGTCAGTGCCGGGGTGGCCCCGGCGAACCGCAGATTCTCGGCACCGGCCATGCCGGCAGTCAGGGCCAGGGCAGCGGCAGCCCCCATAAGGGTATGTTTCAGCATGATTATTTCAATCTCCCTGTCAGAGTGCGCGCAGTCTTTCTTGCGCTGACTGCAATGGCACTATTGCACTTTCTGATTATTTGATCAATGATCATTTAATCTTAAAGGAACCTCTCGTGCCCCGTCCGCCCAATGCTCTCCACATCCATGACTGACCGCGTCACCCCTTTGTCGCCGGCCGCGACGCTGGCCATCTTGTGCCTGATCGCGACGGTCGGGTTGGCAGGGTCGTTCCTTTATCTCCCTGCCCTGCCCCTGATGGCAGCAAGCTTCGACGCGTCGGAACCCGCCGCGCAGGCGACGCTGACGGCGTTTCTGCTGGGCTCATGCGTGGGGTTCGCGCTCTATGGCCGCGCGGCGGATCGCTTCGGACACCGGCTGGCCTTCACGGTGGCCGGGCTGGTTTTTGTCGGTGCCAGCGTTGCGGCGGCGCTCACCGCCGACATCACCCAACTCGTGGCCGCTCGGCTGGTGCAGGGTGCAGGCTCGGTCGCCGGGATCGTCACCGCCCGCGCCACGATCCGCACCAGCATGCCGCCGGAACGCGCGATGCAGGCCATGGCGCTTTTGACTGCCGTTGTCTCGCTTTCGCCCGCCGCCAGCCCGTTGATCGGCGCGGGCGTGCTGCATCTGGCCGATTGGCGCGCAACCTTTCTGGTCGCGGCCGGGTTGGGGCTGGCGGGCATTCTGGGGGCCCGGCTGGTTTTGCCGCGTGGCATGCCGATTGCCGCGCAAGACCGCCCGCAGCGGGTCGAAGCCACGATCCTGCGTTCGGCACAGTTTCGCGCCGCCTTGATGATCGGTATCGCCGCGAATGCCAGTTTCGTGGTGATGATGGCCGCCACGCCTTTTGTCTTTGTCGATACCTTTGGCTATTCGCCCGCCGCCTATGCCGCCCTGATTGCCATCATCCTGACATTGTTTGCCGCCGTTGCACTGGTGTCGGGGCGGATGGCGGCGCGGGTTGGTGCGGCGCGGCCTATCAACTGGGCAATTGCGCCCATTGTGTCGGGTGCGGCGCTTGTGCTGGCGGGCAGCCTGTTCGGGCCTTCGCCTGCGCTGATCGCGCTGGGGCTGATCCTGTTGATCGGAAGCATGGGCCTGATGGTGCCCAACGCGCATATCCTGATGCTGGAACCCTTCCCCGCCGTGGCGGGCACCGCCGCCGGGCTGGCCATGCTGATCACCACCGCGGGCGGCGCGCTGGCGATCACGCTTTACAGCGTCATGGCAGCAGGATCTGTCGCCGGCTTCGGCCTGTTCACGGCCTGCTACGGTGTCAGCACCCTTGCTGGCTGGGCAGCATTGCCGCGCTTGAAAGGAACCAATCCATGACCACACCCTTGCTCGATATCCGTAATCTGAGTGTGGAACTGGCACGCGTCTCTCCACTGAAGGTACTCGACGGGATCAACCTGCATTTGTCACCGGGCGAGATTCTGGGTGTGGTCGGCGAATCGGGGGCAGGCAAATCTGTCACCGGAGCGGCGGTCATGCGGCTGATGACCAAGCCCTTGCGCCAGTCCGGCGGCGAGATCTGGTTTGACGGCACCCGCATCGACACCCTGAGCGAGGAAAAGATGCAGCGCCTGCGCGGCAAGGATATCGCCATGGTCTTTCAAGACCCGCTGACCGCCCTCAACCCAGTGTTTACCGTGGGCCAGCAATTGATTCAGACCATCCGGCAGCACCTGCCGCTGGATCAGGCAGCCGCCCGCGCCCGCGCCGCCGATCTGTTGCGCGAAGTGGGCATCCCCTCGGCCGAAGAACGGCTTGAGAATTACCCGCATGAGTTTTCAGGCGGTATGCGGCAGCGGGTGGTGATCGCGCTGGCATTGGCGGGTGAACCGCGCCTGATCATTGCCGATGAACCCACCACCGCGCTGGATGTCTCCATTCAGGCGCAGATCATCGCACTTCTGGTCGATCTGGCGCGCACGCGCGGTATGGGCGTGGTGCTGATCACCCATGACATGGGCGTCATCGCCGAGGCCTGCGACCGGGTGGCAGTGCTCTATGCCGGGCGGCTGGCCGAGGTGGGGCCGGTGCGCGATGTTCTGACCGCCCCGCGCCACCCCTATTCGCGCGGGCTGATCGCCTCCATCCCGCGGATCGGCGCGCGGCTGAAAGAACTGCCACAGATCCCCGGCACCATGCCGCGTGTCGATGCGCTGCCACCGGGCTGTGCTTTTGCCCCGCGCTGCCCCTTCGTCATGGAGCATTGCAAAACCCACAGGCCAGATGCCACGCCGCGCGCCGGTGGCGTACAGGTCGCCTGCTGGCTGGAGGAAGGTCATTGACCACAACAACCGCACCCGAAAAGCGCGCCGAACACCCCACCGACCAACCGCTTGTCCGGGTTGACAAGCTGTCGCGCCGCTTCGATGTCTCGCCGCACTGGATAACCCGCACGCTGTATCGCCAGCCGCGCCGGATCGTGCGCGCGCTCGATGATGTCAGTTTTGCCATTCAGCCCCGGCGCACATTGGGTCTGGTGGGCGAATCCGGCTGCGGAAAATCGACGCTGGCGCGCTGTCTGGCCGGGCTGATGTCACCCTCGGGCGGGGTCATGCGGTATGCGGATAAACCCGTCGATCTGGCCAAAAGGAATGACCCCAAGGTGCGCCGCGCCGTGCAGATGGTGTTTCAAGACCCCTATGCCAGCCTGAACCCGCGCTGGTCGGTCGAGGAAAGTGTGGGCGATCCGATGCTGGCTTTCGGGCTGGCAAAATCACGCGCCGAGATGCGCGAGAAGGTGGGCGAACTGATGGTCGAGGTGGGCCTGTCGCCCCGCGATGCGCAGAAATACCCGCACCAGTTCTCCGGCGGGCAGCGCCAGCGCATCGCCGTGGCCCGCGCCCTGGCCTCGCGCCCCGAATTCCTGATCTGCGATGAGCCGACCTCGGCGCTGGATGTCTCGGTTCAGGCTGCGGTGCTGAACCTCATGCGCCGGTTGCAGGATGAATACGGGCTGACCTATCTGTTCATCAGCCACAACCTGACCGTGGTTGACCATATGTCAGACGATGTCGGCGTGATGTATCTGGGTCGTCTGGTGGAGCTGCAACCGACCGAGGCGTTGTTTGACACCCCGCGCCACCCCTACACGCAACTGCTGATCCAGACCGTTCCCAGCCTTGAAACCATTGGCCGTGCCTCGGCGCCCCTGAAAGGCGAGGTGCCCAGCCCGCTCAACCCGCCGTCCGGCTGCGCCTTCAACCCGCGCTGCCCCTTTGCCAATGAACGCTGCCGCGCGGAACGGCCCGAGGCCACCGCCTTGCCGGGCGGCGGCATGGTTGCCTGTCATGCGGTTGAGGAGGGCCGGATATGACCACTTCAGCCGCGCTTGCGGGCCACCATTTCGAATTCGACGCGGATTTCCTCAAGCGGGAAGGCACAGAGGATGGTGGTGTTCGTGGGCCTTGGGTCGGAAAACAGCGCGCCCAGCAGTTTCGACACCGGCACCACATCGCCACGGTCGGCCAGATAGCAGCGCACCTGAACAACATCGCCCCAGCCCGCACCTGCCTTGGCCAGCGTCGCCGCAATCACCTCCAGCGCGTGGCGGGCCTGCGTTTCGGCATCGGGGGCGAAAGTGCCGGTTTCGGGGTCGGCCCCGGCGGTGGCCGAGGTGAAGACCCATTCGCCATCAACCACGGCGCGGGAGTAGCCCGCCAGTTCCTCGAACTTCGAACCCGAACTGATCGCCCAGCGTGCGTCTTGCATGAAAAAGCCTCCGTTGTGTCAATTTGTGATCGTTTGATCATTGTTTTCGACCCCGGTCAAGAAACCCCGCAGGACAGAGGCGCGCCATGACCGAACCGACAACGCTCTGGCATGCCACGACCGCGCAACCGGCCCCGCGCGCCGCACCCCGGACAGGCGACAGTGCCGAAGTGGTGATCATCGGCGGCGGGTTTCTGGGGCTTTCCTGCGCGCTGCATCTGGCGCAGGCCGGGGTCAGTGTGCGCTTGCTGGAGGCCCGGCGCATCGGCTGGGGGGCCAGCGGGCGCAACGCGGGCTTCGTGGTGCCGCATTTCTCGCGGGCCGATCCGGCGATGATCCGCGCGCGGCTTCAGGCTGATGCCGCCGCGCGCCTGCTCGATCTGGTCGCGCAGGGCGGTGATCTGGTGTTCGATCTGGCCCGCCGCGCCGGTCTGGGTGCGCAGGCCGAACAGGTTGGCTGGCTGCAACCGGCCCATAGCGCCGCCATGGCGCAAGCGTTGCAGGCGCGGGTGCGCGACTGGCAGGCGCTGGGGCGGCCGGTGGAATGGCTGGATGCGCGCGCGATGGAGGCGCGGTCAGGAGTTCGCCTTTATCACGGTGCGCTGCGCGATGCCTCGGGCGGGATGATCAACCCGCTGGCCTATGCGCTGGGGCTGGCCCGGCTGGCTGAAACGGCGGGTGCCGTGCTGCATGAAGAAACGCCGGTTTCCGCGCTGAACCGCACCGGAGACGGTTGGACGCTACACACCCCTGCCGGGCCAATCCATGCGGGCCGGGTGCTTCTGGCCACCAATGCCGAGACACTGGGGGCCGCCCGCCCGCTGGGCCGGGCGGTGCTGCCGCTGACGGTACACCAGATCGCCACCACACCGCTGGACGGCGAAACCGTCGCCCGCATCGCCCCGCATCGCGAACCGGCCTCGGACACGCGCACCAATATCTTCACCTGGCGGCTGGATGCCGACAACCGCCTGATCTCGGGCGGGATGGCGCTGGTGCCGGTGGGCGCGGGCAACCGCCTGCCGCAAAAGATCATGCAGCGCGCGGTGCATGAATTGCGCCTGCCCCCTGACACCACGCTTGCCCATGCCTGGCAGGGCACCGCCGCCATGACCACCGACGCCCTGCCCCTGCTGGCCGAGCTGCAACCCGGCCTGATCGGCGCGGTGGGCTGCAACGGGCGCGGCGTGGCCTTCACCACAGCGCTTGGCCGGGCGCTGGCGCAATCGCTGGCCGATGGCGCCCCGCTGCCCCTGCCCGCCCATCCCGCGCGGCCGATACCCTTTCGCCCGCTTGCCCGCCACGCCCCGGCGCTGGTGCTGGCGCGCGGTCTCTGGAGCGATGCGCGCGCCCTGCGCCATCCGCCGCAATTCTGAACCATGCCTGATAAAGGAATCCCCATGCCCCGTTTCGCCCGCCGCATCACCCAGACCTCGGCCAAGGATTTCGGCATGTTCGCCCGTGCCTTTGGGCGCGAGGGCGATCTGATCCATCTGGAACTGGGCCGCCCGATCGAGGACACGCCGGACCATATCAAGGAAGCCACGATCGCCGCCCTGCGCGCAGGCCATGTGCATTATTCCGACCTTCAGGGCATTCCTGAGCTGCGCGCCGCGCTGGCGGACAAGATGGCGCAGGAGAACGGCACCGATTACACCGCAGGGGAAATCATTGTCACCAACGGGCTGACCCAGGCCTCCTATGCGGCCTTCATGGCGCTTTTGGATGAGGGCGACGAGGCGATCCTGCTGGCCCCCTATTACCCCCAGCATATCGGCAAGATCGAACTGGCAGGCGCGAAAGCGGTGATTGCGCCGCTTGATGCCGAAAATGATTTCGCTATCCGCCGCGACCTGATCGCGGCGCATATCACCCCGCGCACCCGGATGATCGTGCTGATCAACCCCTGCAACCCCACCGGGCGCGTCTACACACGCGACGAATTGCAGATCCTTGCCGATCTGGCGATCGAGCATGATCTGACCGTGATTTCGGATGAGGTCTATGAACGCATCACCTATGACGGTGCGCAGCATGTGTCGATTGCCGCCTTGCCGGGGATGCGGGCGCGTACAATCTCCATGTTCGCCTTCACCAAGGCCTATGCGATGGATGGCTGGCGGCTGGGCTGGCTGGCGGCGGATGAAAGCATGATCGGCGCCTTGATGAAGATCACCACCAACGAGGTGACGCATGTCAACACCTTCATCCAGCACGGCGCATTGGCGGCGGTCACCGGCCCCCGCGCGGCGCTGGAAGAGCTGGTTGCAGGCGATCTGGCACGCCGCAATCTGGCGGTGCGGCGGCTGAACCAGATGCCCGGCGTCACCTGCGCGGCGCCGCAGGGCACGATCTATGCCTTCGCCGATATCCGCGGCACCGGCCTTCCTGCGCAAGTGGTGGCCGAAAGGCTGCTGGAGGAAACCGGCGTTGTCGTGGAGGCTGGCAGCTTTTACGGCACGGCGGGCGAAGGCCATCTGCGTATCTGTTTCGGCTCGGTCAACGAAGAGCGTCTGTCGCAGGCGATGGACCGGATGCAGGGTTTCTTCAACGGGCTCTGAATTCCCCGCCAGTTGATTTCCGTGCGAGAGTCCTGCATAGCAACACTTGGTCAAAGGACAGCAAAACATGCCAAAGCCTCTCGCCGATGCAGCGCTTCGTCCAGTCGCGGCGCGGGTTACGGTTGCCGACAGCGTCTATCATAATCTGCGTCAGGCTTTGATCCTGGGCAGGTTTGACCCTGGTCAGGTGCTGACCATCGGCGCATTGGCCGATACGTTCCAGACCAGTCACATGCCGGTACGCGAAGCGCTGCGACGGCTGGGTGCGGAAGGTGCCGTCGAAATCCGCGCGAACGGGTCGGCCTATGTGCCGGACGTGGCGCTGGACACACTGGAAGACATCAGCCGCGCGCGTCTGGCGCTGGAAGGGCTGGCCACCGAACTGGCGGCCGAGCGGATCTCGGAAGCCGACCTGTGCGCCCTGGAGGAACTGGAAGCGCGTCACGCCGCCACCGCCCGGCTGCGCGACGTCTACGAAATGCTTGAACGCAACCGAGATTTTCATTTCGCCATTTATGCCGCGGCCAATTCGCCCGTGCTGACAAACCTGATTGAATCGCTCTGGCTGCGGTATGGCCCCTTCATGCGGCTGTTGTCACAGCGCATTGCCCCGCAATTCGAAAACGGAACACATGAGCCGTTTCAACAAGGGCATCGTGAAATCGTCGAGGCCATTCGTGCCCGTGACGGCACCCGCGCCCGCGCCGCCATCTGCCGGGACATCGAGGGCACCAAGAAACTGCTCGCCGAAATCTGCGCGTCGCGCTGATACTGCCGGGCGGATGTAGCCTGCCGTCGTTAGTGGCAACCTGAATAATCCGCTTTTCGAGGAACAACACGCCGAGATATCTGTTAAACTATTGACTGGCGTGACGAGTCCGCAATCAGCGGACTTCTGTGATGATCGCCCGAGGACATCTCAAAGGGTTCAATGCGAACCCCGACAGAAAGGAAGGCGCAGATGACGGACGCAGGAAGCAACGATCATGGCGCGGCCAGTGCGGAAGAACGCCGCGCACTGGATGCCGAGGAATTGCAGATGGCTGAACTGGCACGACAACCGGCACTGGGCAAGCTTTCGAACCGCGAATTATCCTATCTCGTGAACCGCCTGCGCGACAGACGCAAGCGCGCGCGCGACATTGCTGATCGTCAGGGCCGCGAAGCCCGCGCGAAAGCTGCGCCCTCGGGTGCGACACCTGCCAAGGGCAATCTGGGAACGCTGGCAAAGCACGACTACCTTGCCGCAGCACTTGAGCGCGCGATGGAAGAGCGCCGGGCGCGCGGGTCCGAGGATTCAGACGCCAGCCCCGCTCAGAATGAAACCCCGCCCAGCCAGCACGATCTGGCAAAGAAAGCCATGAACCTAAAGCAGGCGGGCGCAACCGCCGCCAACCCGATGATGGAGGATGGTGGGCCGCTGCACCCTAACGATCCTGACGCCAGCCAAGGCAAGGGGGCGCTTGACGACAAGGCACGCCGCACGGCACCCTCGGGCGCGCTGGATCACGCTGGAGAGCTGCCATCGCGCGAACGATCACGCACGCGATACTGAACCCTCATTGCCGGAGCGGCTGAATTGGGGGGCGGATCGCAAGCGCCTCTGTTAAAACCGGGGATCGAATGAAAGTCGATACGATCATTGTGGGCAGCGGCACATCGGGCCTTTCGGCGCTGCGTGAGGTTCGCCGCTACACCGACGATTTCCTGCTGATCAATGACGGGCACTGGGGCACAACCTGCGCCGCGGTCGGCTGCATGCCCTCGAAGGCGCTGATCGAAGCGGCCAATGCCTATCACAAGCGCCATGCCTTTGACGAATTCGGCATTCTGGGCGCGGACAGCCTTCGCGTGGACATCCCCGCGGTGCTGGCACGCGTGCGCAAGATGCGCGATGGCTTTGTGAAGGGGCCGGAGGCAACGCCGGCGAAACTGGGAAAGCGGGCCATATCCGGCCGCGCCCGCCTGCTTGGTCCGGGCCGGGTATCTGTGAATGGCGACGAGATCGCGGCGCGCGCCATTATCCTTGCGCCCGGCAGCCAGCCCATTGTGCCTGAACCGTGGCGCGCGTTTGGCAGGCGTATCCTGACCACTGACAGCCTGTTTGAACAGACCGACCTGCCGCGCCGTATCGCAGTGATCGGTATGGGAGCCATCGGAATCGAACTTGCCCAGGCATTGGCAAGGCTGGGGCTGGAGGTGGCCGGTTTCGATACCCGCGAGGCATTGGCCGGGATCGATGACAAACACGTTCTGGCCTCGTTTCGATCGCTGGTCGAGGCCGAGTTTGCGCTGCATCTTGGCGCACCGGCCCAGCTGGAGGAGGCTGATGGCGCCATTCGCGTTACGGGTGAAGGCGGAACATTCGAGGCAGATGCCGTCCTGGCGGCCATGGGGCGGCGGCCCAACACAAACGGTCTGGGGCTGGAGACGCTTGGCGTGGCGCTGGATGACAAGGGCATGCCCGCGGTCGATCCGGCCACATTGCGTATCGGTGATCTGCCGGTGTTTCTGGCCGGTGATGCCAATGGCTATCAAGCCTTGCTGCACGAGGCCGCTGACGAGGGGCATATCGCCGGGCGCATGGCCGCACCGGATGCCGATGATACCGGATTGTGCCGCCGCACGCCCCTGTCGATCGTTTTTTCATCGCCTCAGGTTTCGCGGGTCGGGCCGCCCTTGTCGGCGCTCGACACCCGGAGCATCACCTCGGGCAGCGCGGATTTCTCAAGACAGGCCCGCGCACGCATGGCGCAGACTGCCGCGGGGCTTCTTCGTGTCCATGCCGAGCGCGAGACGGGGCGGCTTCTGGCTGCCGAAATGACTGTGCCCGATGCCGAGCATCTCGCGCACCTGCTGGCCCTTGCGGTCGAACGGCAGATGACGGTTGCCGATGTGCTGGCGATGCCGTTCTATCATCCTGTGCTTGAAGAGGGTTTACGCAGCGCCCTGCGCGACCTTGCCAGGAATGTTTCCAGTGCTGGCGGGTCCGATTTGTCTGCATGCGGGGCAATCGGCCATGAAGCACTGGACTGACGCGCGATGTCGCGGGGCACCTTGAAGCCCGCCAGAGGGCCCTCCATACCGAAATCGGCGGGCGCAGCGCCTGTGGGCCGTTTTTATGACAAATCCTGACCTCTGGCTTGTGCAGCGGATCGCGGGCAGCGGCGTTATCGACATAGGCATCGGCATCGTCATGCGCCACTGATCTCAGTCATCTCGCGGCACCGCTCAAACGCTACTGATCAACAAAAAAAAGCGGGGATGACTTGCGTCATCCCCGCCTTGTTCGTCACGTCTGCTGAACTCGCGTTCAGGCCAGCGCGAGGTTCGTCGCCGACTCGCGGCCATTGCGGTCGCTTTCGAGATCGAAGGTCACGGCCTGACCATCGTCAAGCTGACGGATGCCAGCACGCTCCAGCGCGCTCACATGGACGAAAACGTCCTTGGAGCCGTGCTCAGGGGCGATGAAGCCGAAACCTTTGGTGGCGTTGAACCATTTCACGGTGCCATTAGCCATCGTGATATCTCCTTGTTTATTTGCCATCCGCAGAAATGCGATGGCCTGGCTCAGTGTCGTCAGAGTCGCAACTGAAGCCGAAAAGGAGACAGAAGATCGAATGAAGAAGCCTTGCCAGACACAGATATCTACCTGAGGATGCAAATACAAGCCACAATCGAAAATAATCGTGTTTTCAGGGTTTTGATCTGCACACGGTTATCAGTGAGCATATAGCCGCCCGCCCCGGTATCACCGGCAGCCGCGGGACAGGTGTTGTGAATGCTGCGATGCAGCGCGATTATGCGGTTTACGGGTTGTCAACGGCTCGGCTTTGCGCGTAACAGCCTGCGCAAACGAATGGAGCCGGGTGCAAGCCCCGGTGGCTCTTCCGGCCGCTGACCCGCCGGACAACCTGAACACACATCTGGAACAAGCATCGATGTGCGGAGAATCGGCCCCAGCCGACCAGGAAGCAATGACATGATTTCACTCGATGCCTATCGCAAGCAGTGGTTCGGCAACATTCGCGGCGACCTGATTGCCGGGCTTGTCGTGGCCCTTGCCCTTATCCCCGAAGCGATTGCCTTTTCCATCATCGCCGGCGTTGACCCCAAGGTCGGCCTTTATGCCAGCTTCTCCATCGCGGTGCTGATCGCGTTCACCGGCGGGCGACCGGGGATGATATCGGCGGCCACAGCGGCGACGGCGGTGCTGATGGTCACGCTGGTGCGCGACCATGGGCTTGAATACCTTCTGGCGGCGACCGTGCTGGCGGGCCTTCTGCAGATTGGCGCGGGCCTTCTGAAGCTTGGCTTCATCATGCGTTATGTCTCCAAATCGGTGATGACCGGCTTTGTGAACGCGCTGGCGATCCTGATCTTTCTGGCGCAGTTGCCCGAGCTGGACCCGCGCACCGTTACCTGGCTGACCTTTGTGCTGGTGGCAGCGGGGCTGGGCATCATCTACCTGTTTCCAATGCTGACAAAGGCGATCCCCTCGCCGCTGGTCACCATCGTGGTTCTGACCGCGCTTGTGATGTTGTTTGACTGGGATGTGCGCACAGTGGGCGACATGGGCCTGCTGCCCGATACGCTGCCGGTGTTCCTGATCCCGCAGATCCCGCTGACGCTGGAAACCCTGCTGATCATCCTGCCCTATTCGGTTGCGATTGCGGTTGTAGGGCTGCTGGAGAGCCTGATGACGCAGAACATCGTCGATGATCTGACCGATACCAGATCGAACCGAAACCAGGAATGTATCGGCCAGGGGATCTCGAACACCGCCACGGGTTTCATCGGCGGTATGGCGGGCTGCGCGATGATCGGCCAGTCGATTATCAACGTGAAATCCGGCGGGCGCGGGCGGCTGTCGTGTTTCGCCGCCGGGGTGTTCTTGTTGTTCCTGGTGGTGGTGCTGGGTGATCTGGTCAGCCAGATTCCGATGGCGGCACTGGTGGCAATCATGATCATGGTCAGTATCGGCACCTTCTCATGGTCGTCGATCAAGGCCATGAAAACGCATCCGCGCTCGTCATCGGTGGTGATGCTCGCCACGGTGGCCACGGTGGTTTATACCCATAATCTGGCGATTGGCGTTCTGGTCGGTGTGCTTTTGTCGGGCATTTTCTTTGCCGGCAAGATAGCGCAGCTGTTCCAGGTTTCAACGACCATCTCCAGGGACGGACGCCAGCGGACCTATGTTGTCGAGGGTCAGCTGTTCTATGGTTCGGTCGAGGATTTCATGGATGCCTTTGACTTCAAGGAAGCGCTCGACAAGGTGGTGATCGACGTCAGCCGCGCGCATATCTGGGATATCTCCAGCGTGCAGGCACTGGACATGGCAATCCTCAAGTTCCGCCGCGATGGTGCCGAAGTGGAAATTGTCGGCATGAACGAGGCAAGCGAAACAATCGTCGACAAGCTTGCCGTTCATGACAAGCCGGGCGCGATGGACAAGCTGATGGCGCATTGAGGGGGAACGGCACATGACACAACAACCACAGAAGATCGTCGCGCTGGTGGATGGGTCGATCTATTCGGCCAGCGTCTGCGAACACGCTGCGTGGATCTCTCAGCGCACCGATGCACCGGTCGAACTGATCCATGTTCTGGGCCGCCGCGAGGGCAGCGAACGGCAGGATTACTCTGGCGCCATTGCACTGGGCGCACGCACGGCCTTGCTGGAGGAACTCGCCGATCTGGATGCCCAGCGGTCGCGCCTCATCAGTCACCGCGGGCGGGCGATCCTTGAGGATGCGCGCGCCATCGTCGACAAGGCCGGTGTCAACGAGATCACCACCCGCCTGCGCCACGGCGACATTGTCGAGGCCGTCGCCGAGGTCGAAGGCGACGCGCGCGTGATCATGATCGGCAAACGCGGCGAGGCCGCCGATTTCGCCAAGGGGCATCTGGGCTCGAACCTTGAGCGCATTGTCCGCGCCAGCCACAAGCCGGTTTTCGTGGCCTCGCGCGCCTTCAAACCGATCTCGAAGGTGCTGGTTGCCTATGATGGCGGAAGCTCGGCGATGAAGGCCGTCGATCACATCGCACGCAGTCCGTTGTTCGCCGGGCTTGAAATTCACATCGTCACCATCGGCACCGCATCAACCGAGGTGAAGAAGGGCCTGGAAGATGCCAAGGCGCTGCTGAAAACAGCCGGAATCGACGCCCAGACCGCAATCTATCCCGGCCAACCCGAAGCCGCGCTTGGCAAGCTGATCGATGAGGCAAAGTTCGACCTGCTGGTGATGGGCGCCTATGGCCACAGCCGCATCCGCAGCCTGATCATCGGCTCCACCACGACCGAGATGATCCGCTCCTGCAAGGTGCCGGTCGTTCTGATGCGATAAGCAGCAGCCTCAAAGACGGCTTCATTCACCCGCCGTCCCTGCGCCGGCCCTGATGGTGCGGCGAACGCCCCTGCGCGAACGCCGCGGGTATCTCCGCCCTGCGCCAGCGACCCGGCTCCAGCCCGTCAAGCGACCAGGGTCCGACGCGCCACCGCACCAGCCGCAGGGTCGGATGCCCGATAGCTGCGGTCATCCGGCGGACCTGCCGGTTGCGCCCCTCATGGATCGTCAGTTCCAGCCACCGGTCGGGCACCGTTTGCCGAAAACGCACCGGAGGGTCACGCGGCCAGAGGTCTGGCGCGTCGATCAGCCGGACCTGCGACGGGCGCGTCGGCCCGTCCTTCAGCGTCACACCGGCGCGCAGCCGGTTCAGCGCGGCCTCGTCCGGCACGCCTTCGACCTGAACCAGATAGGTCTTGGGCAGCTTGTGGCGCGGATCGGCAATACGGGCCTGCAGGCGTCCGTCATCGGTGAGCACCATCAGCCCCTCGCTGTCACGATCAAGACGACCGGCCGGGTAAACACCCGGCAGCGAAATGAAGTCGGACAATGTCGGGCGCGGCGATACGGCGCCGCGATCGGTGAACTGCGGCAGCACGCCAAACGGCTTGTTGAACAGGATCACCATGCGTCATGTTCACAGATTTTTGCGTTTTGCAACGCGGTTCTCAGGCCGTGGAACAAATGCCTGATCCGGCTGGCCTGGCACATCAGCGACAACATCACCGGTTCCGACGCAACCCGCGCGGAAGTATGATGTTCAAAGCCGGACATGGGCGATTTCTTTCCTTGGCGATTTTCCCGACCTCGGGGGCAGTGTTGCCTGCCTCCTCGCACGTTCAGGCCGATGAATACCGATCGGAAATCAACGCGACAAGGGGCCGTCTTGTGAAACCGGATCACTGTTTTCCCGTTCAGCTTCAGACGCAGGGCGCCAATGCTACCTTCCCCAACGCGCACTTTTCCCGATGTGCATCACGCATATGCCGTCCGCGCAGCTCTGTTGTCCCGAACGACCTACCGGAACGGGAATGACTCCCGGTCGGTATCGCGGCGCTGCCGCAGGCCCGCCCGCTCCGGGTGGCGACGGCGTTCGATCTGGGCAAGAACCATGCGCGCCAGCCAGGGAAACAGGCCCAGCAGCGCAAAGGACAGCAGCAGTTGCGGCGACAGTATCCCCGCCAGACTGTCCAATGCGGCAAGCTGCGTCCCGGCATTCACATAGACCGCGGTGCCCGCCAGCATGCCCAACTGGCTGACAATATAGAAGGTCAGTGTCGAAATTGGCGTCAATCCCATCACCAGGTTCACAGCAAAGAACGGAATGACCGGGATCAGCCGCAACGTGAACAGATAGAACGGCCCGTCACGCCGCAAACCGGCATCAATTGCCTCTGTCCGGTCACCCAGCTTGGCGCGCACCCAGTTACGCAGCAGAAAGCGTGCTGTCAGAAAGGCAAGTGTTGCGCCGATGGTCGAGGCGAAGGAGACAAACAGAAGCCCCCACCAGAATCCGAACAAGGCTCCGGCCGCAAGCGTCAGCCAGACAGCAATCGGAAGCGACAACGCCGTCACCGAGACATAAAACAGCAGAAACACTGCAACGAAGGTGAAGGGCCGCGCATCGCGCAATGCGCCGATTGCCTCCAGTTGCGAGCGCAGCGTTTCAAGGTCCAGAGACTGCTCGCGCAGCACGAAAACCAGGATAACGACGACCAGCGCGACCAGGGCAAAGAGGTGATGACGTTTCATGGTCCGGCCTTTCTGACATGCCCGAACAGGCCGGATACACGGCTTCTTGCGCAGATCGCAATCATATAGGCCGCAACGCGCTGCCGACAATTCACGACACCATGACCGAAACCATAAAACGCCCGGAAACAGCGCTGCCAGCCCTTGCCGGTTTTCGACATTAGCGTTAGATCATGATCGACAACCGTTGGGGTGCCCTGTCGCAGGGCTGAGAGGCATACGCGCCAACCCATCGAACCTGATCCGGCTCATACCGGCGTAGGGAACGGTGCGCTTTTGGGGCCGAAAGGTGCCCGCATTCCGTCTCCTTATGTTGGTTACAACCAAGGAGGCGCCCGTGGTTCCCATTGCACTGACCATCGCAGGCTCGGATTCCGGCGGGGGGGCCGGGATTCAGGCCGATCTCAAGACCTTCTCTGCACTGGGCGTCTATGGGGCCAGCGTGATCACCGCCCTGACCGCGCAGAACACGCGCGGGGTGGCGATGGTTGAAGCCGCCAGCCCGGCGATGATTGCCGCGCAGATGGACGCTGTGTTCAGCGATCTGGCGGTGGGCGCGGTCAAGCTGGGCATGCTGGGCGACGCGCGGGCGATTGCGGTGGTGGCCGAAGGGCTGGCCGCGCAGGCGGTGCCGGTAGTGCTGGACCCGGTGATGGTGGCGAAATCAGGTGACCGGCTGTTGCCAGAGGCGGCGCTTGAGGCCCTGCGCAACCTACTGCTGCCGCGCGCCACCCTTCTGACACCCAATATCCCCGAAGCCGCCGACCTCTTGGGCACCACCCCGGCGCGCGATGAGGCCGGGATGCTGGAACAGGGCCACGCCCTGCGCGCGCTGGGGGCGCAGGCGGTGCTGATGAAGGGCGGGCATGGTACGGGGGCCGAGTGCGTTGACCTGCTGATTGAAGGCAGCGGCGTTACCCGCCTGACCGCCCCGCGCCAGAGCACCCGGCACACCCACGGCACCGGCTGCACCCTTTCCGCCGCCATCGCCGCCGGGCTGGCGCAGGGCATGGCGCTGCGTGATGCCGTGGCCCGCGCGCATGGCTATCTGCAAGGCGCCATCGCTGCTGCTGACGGGCTGGGCGTGGGGCAGGGCATTGGCCCGGTGCATCATTTCCACGGGGTCTGGGCGCATGACTGATGTCACCATCATCGGTGCCGGTGTAGCCGGGCTTTGGGCGGCATGGGCGCTTTCCAATGCCGGGCTGACCCCGCGCCTGATCGACCAGAGCGGCCCCCCCGGCCCGCACGGCTGCTCCTGGTGGGCGGGGGGCATGCTGGCCCCGTTTTGCGAGGGGGCGGTGGCGGAGCCGGCTGTGGTGGCGCATGGCAGGAACGCCGCCGCCGCATGGGGTGAGGTGACCGAGGTCACGCATCGCGGCTCGCTTGTGGTGACGCTGGAACGTGACAAGGGCGAACTGGCGCGCTTTGCCCGGCGCACCACCGGGCATGAATTGCTGAGCGACGGCCTCAAGGCGCTGGAGCCCGAACTTCGCCCCACGCAGGCGCTTTACTTCGCGGATGAGGCCCATCTTGACCCCCGCCGCGCGCTGGCCGATCTGGTTGCGGCGCTTGCCGGGCGCGGTATCACCATCGAACAGGCCGAGGCCACGCCCGCCGAAATCCCCGGCCCGGTGATCGACGCGCGCGGCATGGCGGCGGACGCCCCCGGCCTGCGCGGGGTACGTGGCGAAATGGTGGTGCTGCGCGCGCCCGAGATCACCCTCACCCGCCCGCTGCGCCTGCTCCATCCGCGCCACCCGCTCTATATCGTGCCGCGCGCGGGCGGCATCTACATGCTGGGTGCCACCCAGATCGAAAGCACGGACCGGCGCGCGACCACCGCCCGCTCGGTGCTGGAACTGCTTTCCGCCGCCTATGCCCTCGATCCCCGCTTTGCCGAGGCCGAGGTGCTGGAAACCGGCGCCGACCTGCGCCCGGCATTCGCTGACAACGTGCCGCGCGTGCTGCGGCAGGGGCGGGTGCTGCATCTGAACGGCCTGTTCCGCCACGGCTATCTGATGGCCCCGGCGCTGGCCGCGCAGGCGGCTGATTATTTGACCCAGGGCATCAAGGGGGATCTGTTCCATGAAGATTGACGTGAATGGCGAGGGCAAAACAGTGACCGGAACCACCGTGTCCGAGGTGCTGGCAGAACTGGGCTGGGGCGAGGCCCGCGTGGCGACCGCCCTTAATAGTGAATTCCTGCCCAAGGCCGCACGCGACTCCACCGCGCTGAAAGACGGCGACCGGCTGGAAGTGCTTGCCGCCATGCAGGGGGGCTGATGGATGCGTGATTTCTATGGCGTGACGCTGGACAGCCCCCTGATGCTGGGCACCGCGCAATACCCCTCCCCCGCCGTGATGGAGGCTGCTTTCCGCGCTTCAGGGGCGTCTGTCGTCACGGTTTCGCTGCGGCGCGAGGGCGGTCAGGGGCAGGCGTTTGGTGAGATCATCCGCAGCCTTGGCGTGCATATCCTGCCCAACACCGCCGGGTGCCATTCGGCGCGCGAGGCCATCACCACCGCCCGCATGGCGCGTGATCTGTTTGAAACCGACTGGATCAAGCTTGAGGTCATCGGCCATGCCGACACCCTCCAGCCAGACCCCTTTGGCTTGCTGGAAGCGGCGGAAACCCTTTGCGCCGAGGGTTTCAAGGTCTTCCCCTACACCACCGAAGATCAGGTTCTGGCCCAGCGGCTGGTCGATGCGGGCTGCCGGGTGCTGATGCCGTGGGGCTCGCCCATCGGCTCGGGCCTCGGGCTGAACAACCGCTACGGGCTGAAAACCCTGCGCGCGGCTTTCCCTGATGTGGCGATGGTGGTCGATGCCGGGCTGGGCCTGCCCAGCCATGCCGCCGATGCCATGGAGATGGGGTTTGACGCCGTTCTGCTCAACACCGCCGTCGCGCAGGCCGGTGACCCGGTGGCGATGGCGCGCGCCTTCGGGCTGGCGGTTCAGGCAGGCGCGCTGGCCGCCAGCGCCGACCCTATGCCCCCGCGCGAAATGGCCGCCCCCTCCACCCCTCTGATCGGAAAGGCCTGGCTATGACCCTGCCCCGCTTCTACCCCATCTTTGACAGCGTCGCATGGCTGGAACGCGCCCTGCCCCTTGGCGTGCGGTTCGTGCAACTGCGCATCAAGGACCGCGCGCCGGATGACCTGCGCGCCGATATCCGCGCGGGGCTGGCGCTGGCGCGCCGCCATGGCGCGGCACTGGTGGTCAATGACTACTGGGAGATCGCCATCGAGGAGGGGGCGGAATGGCTGCATCTGGGGCAGGAAGACCTCGATGAAGCCGACCTCCCCGCCATCCGCCGCGCCGGGCTGAAGCTGGGCGTTTCAACCCATGACCATGCCGAGCTGGAGCGCGCGCTGGCCTTGACGCCCGATTACATCGCGCTGGGGCCGGTCTATCCGACGATCCTGAAGCAGATGAAGTGGCATCAACAGGGGTTGGAGAAGGTCAGCGAGTGGAAGCGGCTGATCGGTGACATCCCGCTTTGCGCCATCGGTGGCATGTCGGTTGAGCGTGCACCGGGGGCCTTTGCAGCCGGCGCGGACACGGTGGCGGCGGTGACCGATATCACCCTGAACGCAGACCCCGAGGGGCGGATGCGCGACTGGCTGAGGGTCTGCGCATGACCCGCTACGCCCGCCAGATGATCCTGCCGCAGGTGGGCGAACAAGGGCAGGCGCGACTGGCCGGGGCGCATGCGCTGGTGGTTGGTGCGGGCGCGCTGGGGGTGCCGGTGCTGCAATATCTGGCGGGCGCCGGGCTGGGGCGGATCACGCTGGTCGATGGTGACAGCGTGGAGGAGAGCAACCTGCACCGACAACCCCTCTACCGGATGGACCAGCTCGGCCTGCCCAAGGTCTGGGCCGCATCCGAGGCGATTGCCGCGCTCAACCCCGATATCACCCTCACCCCCTGCGCTGAGTGGCTGGACCCGGCAAATGCGCCCGGACTGGTGGCCGGGGCCGATATCGTGCTCGATTGCGCCGATACTTTCGCGGCCAGCCTGACCCTTTCCGACATCTGCCACGCGCAGGGCAAGCCGCTGATCACGGCCTCGGCACTGGCGATGGCGGGCTATGTGATGGGCTGTTGCGGCACCGCACCCAGCCTGCGCGCGATCTTCCCTGACCTGCCCGAACGCGGCGCGACCTGTGCCACGGCGGGCGTGATGGGGCCGGTTGTGGCCGCCATCGGCGCGCTGCAGGCGCAGATGGCGCTGTCGGTGCTGCTGGGGTTGGAACCCTCTCCGCTGGGCCGCCTGATCAGCCTTGATGCCGCGCAGTGGCGCACCGGCGGCTTTCGCTTTGACAGTGCGCCGGAGCCCGCTACCCCCCTGCCCTTCATCGCCGCCAGCCAGACCCGCGCCGATGACCTGCTCATCGACCTGCGGACCGAGGCTGCGCCCTTTACCCCCGCCGCCCGCCATATCCCGCCCGAAGCCATCACCACCCTGAACCCGCCGCCCGGCACCCGTGTCGTGCTGGCCTGCGCCACCGGCCTGCGCGCCCATAACGCCGGGCAAAGGCTGCAGGCGCACTGGCCCGGCAGCATCGCCCTTCTTGCCCTCAACACCTGAAAGGAACGCCATGAAACGCGCCCTCACCACCTTCGCCCTGACCGCGACCCTTGCCCTGCCCGCCACCGCGCAGGACCGCCTGAGCATCATGCTGGACTGGTTCGTGAACCCTGATCACGCGCCGATCATTCTGGCGCAGGAGCTGGGCTATTTCGAACAGGCCGGGCTGGATGTCGAAATCGTCACCCCGTCAGACCCCAATGACCCGCCGCGCATGGCCGCTGCCGGGCGCGTCGATCTGGCGGTATCCTACCAGCCGCAACTGCACCTGAGCCGCCACAACGACCTGCCGCTGCGCCGGGTGGGCACGCTGATCTCCACGCCGCTCACCTGCCTTGTGGTGCTGGCCGACGGGCCGGTGGAACAGATGGCTGATCTGGCCGGGCGCCGCGTGGGTTTCGCCGTGGCGGGCGTGCAGGAGGTGTTGCTGGATGCGATGCTGGCGCATAACGGGCTGGCGCCGGGGGATGTGGAGCAGATCAACATCGGCTGGTCCATCTCGCCCGCGCTGATGGCCGGGCAGGTGGATGGCGTGATCGGCGCGTTTCGCAATTTCGAGCTGAATCAGCTGGCGATCGAGGGGACCGAGGGGCGCTGTTTCTACCCCGAGGCCGAGGGGGTTCCCGCCTATGACGAACTCATCTACGTCGCCAACCCGGTTGATCTGGATACCGACCTGATCGCCCGCTTTTTGGACGCGACCGAGCGCGCGACCGGCTACATCCTGAACAACCCTGACCGCGCGTGGGAAATCTTTGCCGCCACCGCGTCTGAATTGCAGACCGAGCTGAACACCCGCGCCTGGGCCGATACCTGGCCCCGCTTCGCCACCCGCCCCGCCGCGATGGATGCCGGGCGCTATGCGCGGTTCGAGGCGTTTCTGGCGGATCGTGGCGCCACGCAGGGCGGCCTGCCGGTGCGCGAACTGGCCATCGACGTGACAGCCGGTGCCACCCCATGAGCGCGCCGGACTATGGCCGCGCGTTTTCGCTTTGGCGCGCGGCAGCGCCGGACTGGCAGGCCTACACCCGCCATGCCTTTGTAGAAGGGCTGCGGCGGGGCGATCTGCCGCGCGCGAATTTCCTGCATTACCTGCGGCAGGATTATGTGTTCCTGATCCATTTCGCGCGGGCTTGGGCACTGGCCGCCACCAAGGCTGACACGCTGGCCGAGATGCAGGCGGCCAGCGCCACCGTTCATGGGTTGGTGCATCAGGAAATGCCGCTGCATCTGGAGATCTGCGCGCGCGAAGGCATTGATGCCGCCGCGTTGGAGGCCACACCCGAGGCCCCCGCAAACCTCGCTTACACCCGCTACGTGCTGGAGGCCGGGTATTCCGGCGATTTCCTTGATCTGATGGCCGCGCTGGCGCCCTGTGTGCTGGGTTATGGCGAGATCGGCGCGCGGCTGGCGGGGTCTGGCGGGGCCTATGCCGAATGGATCGACACCTATGGCGGCGAGGATTATCAGGCGCTTTGCCGCGATGTGGGCGCGCTGATCGATGGGGCGCTGGTGCATCGGCTGGGGGATGGCTGGGCCGCGTTGCCCCGGTTCACCCGCCTGTCGCAGCGCTTTGCCACCGCCACGCGGCTTGAGGTCGGTTTCTGGGACATGGGGCTTTCGGGGGCATGAACGCCCCGGCCCTCAGCCTGCGCGGCGATCTGTTCATGGGCGATGCGCCGCTGATCCGCGATCTGGCGCTGGAGATGCCTGCGGGCGGGTGGAGCTGCCTGTTGGGGCCCTCCGGTGTGGGGAAATCCACGCTGGGGCGGCTGGTGGCGGGGCTGGCGGGGACGCAGCGGCTGGCGGGTGCGCTGGCGGCCAGCGACGGGGTGCCGCTGGCGGGAAGGGTGGCGATGATGGCGCAGGAAGGGCAGCTTCTGCCCTGGGCCGGGCTGGTGCATAACGTCACCATCGGCGCGCATCTGCGGGGAGAGCGGGCTGATGCGGCCCGCGCCCGCCAGCTTCTGGCCGATGTCGGGCTTGCGGGGATGGAGGGGCGGCGGCCTGCCAGCCTTTCCGGCGGGCAGCGCCAGCGCGTCGTGCTGGCCCGCACGCTGATGGAGGATTGCCCGGTGGTGGTGCTGGATGAGCCGTTCTCGGCGCTCGATGCCGCGACGCGGCTGATGATGCAGGATCTGGCGGAAAAGCTGCTGAAAGGGCGCACCGTGATCCTGATCACCCATGACCCGCTGGAGGCCCTGCGGCTGGCGGATCGCGCGTGGCTGTTGGGGCCGGAGGGGGCCGAGGCGCTCGCCCTGCCCGATGCGTCGCCACCGCGCAGCTACGCCCACCCCGCCACGCTGGACATGCAGGCCCGCCTGCTGGCGCGGTTGCAGGCGGTGGAACCGGCATGATGGCGGTATTGCGCGGCATTCTGGCGCTGGGGTTTGCGCTGGCGCTCTGGCAGAGCGTGGTCTGGGCCAGCGGGGTGCCGGGGTTCATCTTGCCCGGCCCATGGCGTGTGGCGCAAAGCCTGTGGGGCAACATGGCGATGCTGACCGAGCACGCCCGCTTTACCGCGCTCAACCTGCTCACCGGGTTATCTGCGGGCGTCGCGCTCGGCGTGATAACCGCCCTCAATCTGGCGCTGTCTCCCGGCGCGCGGATGCTGCTGCGGCCCTTGCTGATCTTTGCCCAGGCGATGCCGGTTTTCGCGCTGGCGCCGGTCATCACCCTCTGGCTGGGCTATGGAGCGCCTTCAAAGATCGTGATGGTGGCGCTGGTGGTGTATTTCCCAGTCACTTCGGCTTTTTTCGACGGGCTGATGCGCCTTCCGCCCGCGTATCAGGACATGGCAGCCCTGTTGCGCGCCACGCCGCTGCGCAGGCTGTTCCTGTTGCAGGTGCCCCATGCGTTGCCCGCTCTGGCCTCCGGGCTGCGGCTGGCGGTGGTGTATGCCCCCTTTGCGGTGGTCATCGGCGAATGGGTGGGCTCGTCGCGCGGGCTGGGATACCTGATGCTGATGGCCAACGGGCGCGGCCAGACCGACCTGATGTTTGCAGCATTGATGATGCTTGCGGCCCTCAGCCTGACATTGTTCTCTTTCTTTGAGGCGGCGGTGCGGCGGTTTTCCATTCAGCCGTGAACCGCCCTCGCCTGCACCGCCTTCAGGAATTGGACAAAAGCCGCGCCTCCCGCAAAAGGGCCTCCAGAACCGGGGTGTGGGGCTCACGCCAGGGGGCGACCAGACCCACGATATGCGGCTGCGCCGTGCCCGCAAGCGGCACCGCGCAAACCGGGTGGCCGCTGCCCAGAAAGCGCGCGCTGTCTTCGGGCAGAACGGTTACCCAGCCGCCCTCGGCAACCATCGCCATCAAGACGACTGTCGAGTTCGATTCCACCCAGGCTTCAGGCGAAATATCGGCATCGGCGAAATTGCGGTTGATGATCCGCCGGTTCTGCATGTCCGGCGTCAAGAGGCACAGGCGCTGCCCTTGCAACTCTTGCCAGCCCACCGTGTCGCGCCCGGCAAAGGGTGATGCCGCGCCACAAACCAGCAGATATTTCTCCTCGTAAAGCGGCTCGGTGCTGACACGCCCCATCGGCTCGTTATCCAGATATGAGATGCCCGCGTCGACATCGAGGTTGTCGAGCATTGACAGAATCTCGATCGAGGTGCGCGACAGGATGGTCAGGCGCACATTGGGATGTTTGGCACTGAAGCATGCAGCCAGCCGGGCGGCCCAGGTCAGGGCGGTGGGAATCGCGGCAATCCGCAGCCGGCCCGAAAGCCCGTGGCGCTTGAAGCGCATCTCTTCCTTCAGCTGGCGCGTATCGCCAACGATCTTGCGCGCCCAGACAAGCGCGCTCTGCCCCTCGGGCGTCAGCCCGCCGTAGCGCGAGCCACGAAAAACCAGCCGCACACCCAGCTGTTCCTCCAACTGCTTGATCCCGTTCGACAGCGACGGCTGGGTGATGCCCAGACTGGCCGCCGCACGCCCGAAATGCCCTTCACGGGCGACGGCGATGAACATTTCCAGTTTATCAAGCATGCCCGCGCTCCTGTATTGCACCCGGCGCGCTCTCCGGCGCCGGGCCGGTGAAAACTAGTCGGCGGGCGCCTCTGGTGCGTCTTCCTCGGTAACAAAGTGCACCGCGCTGCGTGGCGTGGTATCGACGCGCAGCGACAGCACATCGGGGCGCGCGTAATGGCCAGAAACATCGAGGTCATAGCGCCCAAGCGGCAGATCTTCGAGGTCGATCTCGGCGCAGACCAGCCCCTCGGCATTGAACAGAGGCCCCGCCAGCACCTCGCCCATCGGTGAGATGATGACCGAGCCGCCGCGGATCAGCACCGTTTCCGGCGCATCGCCAAGGCCCGAGGGGTAATCGGCAAACGGTATATCGCCGCGCGTCAGGTACTGGCAGGCCGCCAGCACGAACACCCGCCCCTCATAGCCGATATGGCGCATGGCAGTCTGCCAGGTATCGCGGTCATCGACAGTAGGCGCGCAATAGATCTCGATGCCCTGCGCATACATCGCCGCGCGCAGGGTAGGCATGTAGTTTTCCCAACAGATCACCGCGCCCAGTTTACCGATCTCGGTGTCCAGCACCGGCAGGGTAGAGCCGTCGCCTTGTGCCCAGACCAGACGCTCGGCGCCGGTGGGCATCAGCTTGCGGTGGATATCTGTCAGGTGCCCCTCGGGTGAGAAGAACAGCACCGTGCAGTAAAGTGACGAACCCTTGCGCTCGATTGCCCCCACCACCAGCCGGATGCTGTGGGCACGCGCGAGACCGGCGATGCGGTCAACCTCGGGGCCGTCAAGGGTGATGGCGGCGTTGAAATAGCGCCGGAACATCGCGCGCCCCTCGGCTTCGCGGATGCCGATACGGGTGCCGAAATCCAGCCCCTTGGGATAGCCACCGATATAGGCCTCTGGAAAAACGGCCAGTTTCGCCCCCTCGTCGGCGGCGCGCTGCACCCAGCTTTCCATCGCATCCAGCGTTGCCGGTGTGTCGAACATCACCGATGCGGTCTGCACCACCGCCACCTTGACCTTTGTCATCCGGGCCTCCCTGCCGTTGTTTGCGCCTTTTGTCCGCGCTAGAAGGACGCCAAAGGCCGCCGCCGTCAAGGGTGCGCCCCTCAAACTGCCGCGCGCCACATCCTGAAACGCCCCTGCCCCGTCACTTCACGGATCAGACCATGCGCCTCCATCCAGGCAAGGTTGCGCTGGACGGCAGCGCGGCTTGCGCCGGTCAACACCTGGGCCATCGGCGCGGAAACAAGCGGCCAGTCGGCCAGCGCCTTGCGCAACAGCGCGGGCGTGCGGCCCGAGAGCGGTGCCATGACGGCCTCGGCGCGCGCGTTCCAGGCTTCGATCTGGTCCAGATGCCGCATCGCGGTCAAAAGGGCACTGTCCATCCCTTCAAGCCAGCGGGCCAGCCGCACGGGCGGGGCACCCCCCGCACGCAGCCCCCCTGCCCCGCCCATTGCCAGCGGCGCGAATATCACGCCCTGCGCTTCGCTGGCCGCAACCCTCGCGGCGGTGACAGCAGCTTCCAGCCGGTCGTCCTGCTGGCCTAATCCGGCCAATGCCCAAAGGTGGAACCCCATGCAGGCGCGTGTGATCGGATGAAGCGTCGCGCCTGACAGCATCATTGCCTGCCAACTGTCAGCGCGTCCCGCCAGTGGGTCGGCAAAGGGATCGATTGTGTCCTGCTCAGGGTCGTGGCGGCCCAGAAATTCGGGCAAATCGGCTTCCGGCCCCGGCCCCCCGCTCAGCCGGCGAACTGCCCAGCCCACACGGGCCAGCGCCGCCGCGTCTTCCTGTACGCCCGAAAGCCGCAAGGCGATCCATAACGCCAGCCTGTCGGCGGTTATCCGGTCGCCGGAAAACCAGCTCAGTTCAGCCGCCTCGATCAGCGCCAACCGGTGGCGCCAGCCCTCGGGGCCACGTTTCAACCGATCATCCAGCGCCCCAAGGCGCCCGGCCGCGCGGGCCAGACGCGCAGCCGAGGCGGCTTCGGCGCGCCGCCAGTCATCCAGAATGGCCGCCTCGGTGGGTTCCGTGGCGTTTGGTCCGGGCGGAAAGTAAGCAGGCTCATCCTCGGGCGGGCCCGGCAAGAACCACAGATCCGCATCGGCATTGTCATCGCCGGGATCATCCAACTCCGGGTAGGTGGGTTGCCTGCTCATTTGCGCAAAATACGCTGAAAATGCGAATTGCCAAGCCTTTCTCTTGTCAGGAGGTCACATCGCACGGCCCATCATGCCGGCAAACCGGCGCTGCAAATCACGCAATGCGGGCAGATAGGCCGCTGCCAACCCCGTCGCCTGCATGTCGAAGGCCGACACGCCAATATTGACCGCAGCCACCGTCTGCCCCCGCGCGTTGACAAGCGGAATGGCAATGGAACAAAGCCCGCTCTCGACCTCCTGGTCAATGACAGCATATCCCTGCGCACGTATCAGGGCGAGTTGCGCAAGAATGGCATGAACATCGGTGAGCGTATGCTCTGTGCGCGCAACAATCGCGCAAGCGGACAGCAGGCCCTGCGCCTGATCCTCAGGCAGCGCGGCAAGCAAAACCCGGCCCATCGAAGTGCAGTAGGCGGGCAGCCGGGAGCCGGGCATCAGGGTGATCGACATCACCTTTCGCTGCGCGGCGCGGGCCACATAGACGATCTCATCGCCATCCAGCACCGACACGGACGAACTTTGGCCAATCCGGTCAGAGAGATCGTCAAGCAGCGGCTGCACGATCTGCGGCAGGGGCATGGTGGCCAGACAGGCAGTGCCCAAGCGCAATACCCGGGGCGTGAGGGTAAAGAACTTGCCGTCATAATCGGCGTATCCCTGGTGGACGAGTGTCAGCAGGCAGCGCCGTGCCGTCGCCCGGTCCAACGCCGCCCCTTCGGCCACCTGAGTTATCGATTGGCGCGGGCGGTCAGCCGAAAAGGTTTCGATCACTGCCAGCCCCTTGGCCAACCCGCCCATGATATCGCGTTCACTGATCATCCGGTGTCCGATTTGTGCGATATGTAAACAAATACCGGATATCGCACAAATGGTCTGGACGCAATCGCCGCGCACTTCTATCCCTTGCGCCATCGGCAGCCCGCAACCGCTGCCCGGAGGAAAGCCCATGGACAAGACAATGCCCGATCTCGCCACCGCCGTGGCCGGGATCGAAGACGGAATGACTGTGATGATCGGCGGCTTTGGCGGCTCCGGCGCACCGATTGAATTGATTCACGCGCTGATTGACCGGTTCAAGGCCACGGAGCACCCCAAAGGGCTGACCGTGGTCAACAACAACGCCGGGAACGGCCATGTGGGGCTTGCCGCGCTGATCGAGGCGGGGATGGTAGCGAAACTCATCTGCTCGTTCCCGCGCTCGGCAGATCCGGTGGTGTTTACCGAGATGTATCTGGCCGGAAAGATCGAGCTGGAACTGGTGCCGCAGGGCACGCTGGCCGAACGCATCCGCGCGGGCGGCGCGGGGATTCCGGCGTTCTACACCCCCACCAGCTATGGCACCGATCTGGCCAAGGGCAAGCCGGTGGCCGAATTTGACGGTCGCCCCTATGTTCAGGAACGCTGGCTGAAGGCCGATTACGCGCTGGTCAAGGCGCATAAGGGCGACACGCTGGGCAACCTGACCTATCGCATGGCCGGGCGCAATTTCGGCCCGTTGATGTGCACGGCGGCCACCACCACCATCGTGCAGGTCTCGCACCTGCTGGAACCCGGCGCGCTGGACCCCGAAGCCGTGGTCACCCCCGGCATCTTCGTGCAGGGCGTGGTGGAGGTGTCCGACCCCGCGCAGGAAGAAGACCTCAACCGCGCCAAGGCGGTTTACCCGGAGGTGGCACAATGAGCGCCCGTCTGACCCCCGCACAAATGGCATGGCGCGCCGCGCAGGACATCGCGGATGGCGCCTATGTCAACCTCGGCATCGGCCTGCCCGAAATGGTCGCCCGCTTCCAGCCGCCGGGCCGCGAGGCGGTCTTTCACACCGAAAACGGCATTCTGGGCTTCGGCAAGGCCCCTGAACCGGGGCAGGAAGACTGGGATCTGATCAACGCGGGCAAGAAGGCCGTCACCCTCAAACCCGGCACCGCGTTTTTCCACCATGCCGACAGTTTTGCCATGGTGCGTGGCGGGCATCTGGATGTGGCCATTCTGGGTGCCTATCAGGTGGCCGAGAACGGCGATCTGGCGAACTGGTCCACCGGGCCCAAAGGCGTGCCTGCCGTCGGTGGCGCAATGGATCTGGTGCATGGCGCGAAACAGGTCGCGGTGATCACCGATCACACCACCAAGGATGGCAAGCCAAAGCTGCTTGAGGCCTGCACCCTGCCGCTGACCGGCGTGGGCTGTGTCACGCGGGTCTATACCAACCTTGCGGTGGTTGATATCGAGGGCGGGCGCTTCATCCTGCGTGAAAAACTGCCCGCGATTTCGCTGGACGAATTGCAATCGCTGACCGGGGCCACGCTGCACATCGAGGGTGCGGTGGCCGATCTCAACGCGCCCGAGGTATGACATGACCGACGTTTTCATCTGCGACTACATCCGCACCCCCATCGGCCGCTATGGCGGCAGCCTGTCGATGGTGCGCACCGACGATCTGGCGGCGGAACCCCTGCGCGCGCTGATGGCCCGCAACCAAGGCGTGGACTGGGAGGCGGTCGATGACACCATCTATGGTTGCGCCAATCAGGCAGGCGAAGATAACCGCAATGTCGCGCGCATGGCGGTGCTGCTGGCCGGGCTGCCGCTGGCCATTCCCAGCACCACCGTCAACCGGCTGTGCGGTTCGGGCATGGATGCGGTGCTGATCGCCGCGCGCCAGATTGCCGCCGGTCAGGCCGATCTGATGATCGCGGGCGGGGTGGAAAGCATGTCACGCGCGCCGTTCGTGATGGGCAAGGCCGACAGCGCTTTCAGCCGAAAGGCCGAGGTGTTCGATACCACCATCGGCTGGCGTTTCGTGAACCCGGCGATGGAAAAGGCCTATGGCACCGATTCCATGCCGCAGACCGGGCAGAACGTGGCCGATGACTACGGCGTCTCGCGTGAGGCGCAGGATGCCATGGCGCTGGCCTCGCAGGCCAAGGCCGCAGCGGCGCAGGAAAATGGGCGGTTGGCGCAAGAGATCGCGCCTGTGTCGATCCCCCAGCGCAAGGGCGACCCGGTGGTGGTGGAGCGCGATGAACACCCCCGCGCCGTGACGATGGAGGCGCTGGCCAAGCTGCGCCCGCTGTTCCCCAACGGCTCGGTCACGGCGGGCAATGCCTCGGGCGTGAACGATGGGGCAGCGGCACTGATCCTGGCAAGCGAAGCCGCAGCCAAGGCCCACGGCCTGACCCCCATCGCCCGTGTTCTGGGCGGGGCCACGGCGGGTGTTGAACCGCGGATCATGGGCATCGGCCCGGCACCGGCCAGCCAGAAACTGATGGCCCGCCTTGGCCTCACGCAGGCTGATTTCGACGTGATCGAGCTGAACGAGGCCTTTGCCGCACAAGGGCTGGCCACCCTGCGCGAACTAGGCATTCAGGATGACGACCCGCGCGTGAATCCCAATGGCGGCGCGATCGCGCTGGGGCATCCGCTGGGCATGTCCGGCGCGCGCATCACCGGCACCGCCGCGCTGGAACTGGCGCACAAGGGCGGGCGGCGGTCGCTTTCGACCATGTGCATCGGCGTCGGTCAGGGCATCGCCATCGCGCTTGAGCGCGTCTGATCCACTCAGCCCCCCGGCGCCTGCCCGGGGGGCGTGAACACGGCCCGCGCCTTTGCAACATCGGCACGGATCACGCAGCCCTCGGCATGGTCATTGATCAGCCCCATCGCCTGCATGAAGGCGTAAACCGTCGTCGGCCCCACGAATTTCCAGCCGCGCCTGCGCAGTTCTTTCGACAGCGCAACCGAGGCGGGTGAGGTTGAGCGGGTCTGCGGCGCGGCCTCATCGCCCACCGGCTCGAAACCCCAGATGAATGCTGCCAGCGAACCCTCACTTTCGACAATCTCGCAAGCGCGCGCGGCGTTGTTGATCACCGCCTCGATCTTGCCGCGATGGCGCACGATCCCGGCATCCGCCAGCAACCGCGCCACATCGGCGTCACCGAACTGCGCAACCTTGCGGAAATCGAACCCGGCAAAGGCCGCGCGAAAATTCTCGCGCTTGTCCAGAATGGTACGCCAGCTCAGCCCTGACTGAAAGCTCTCCAGACACAGCTTTTCAAACAGTCGGATGTCATCAACCACCGGGAAGCCCCATTCCCGATCGTGATAGTCAAAGAACGCCGGCGCGGCGGCACACCAGCCGCAGCGCCGGCGGCCATCCGGGCCGTGGATTGTTGCGCTCATTGTCGTTCCTTTGCGCAAGTCATCAGGGTTGTGCGCCTGATTTACTGAACCTGCAACGGGATTCGCGCCAGTACTTCACCGCTGTCCGATGCCCGATAGCGCAATTCATAAAGCCCTGCCGCAGGCGGTGCGAACAGTTGCACGGGGCTGCCCTGCGAGGCGCGCGCCTCGCGCAGGGCGGAAGCGTCGTCGGGCGCATCGCTTGCGACAATCTGGATGAAATCCTCATAGCGGCCCGGCCCGGCCCATTCGATCGTGACCACCCCGCCTGCTGACACCTCGCCCAGAACTGTCAGGCCAACCTCACCCGCGCCAACCGTCACCGGCACGCTGGACAGCGTCCGGCCCGATCTGTGGATAACATAGCGCAGTTCATATTCCCCCGCCTCGGCCGGGGCGTTCAGCTGCGCGGGGCTGCCACGGCTGGTGCGCCAGTAATCCGTATAAGCCCCCTCTGCGGCACCGCGTTCAACGATGGTGATATAATCCTGCGGATTGTTCGGCCCTTGCCAGGCAACCTGGAACTTTCCGCCCGGCACGATGGTTTCCGGCGCATCCAATGAGGCCGTGACGGCTGTCAGGGTTACAGGAAGGCTGGCAAGCGTGCGTCCGGACTGATGCAGCACGTAGCGCAGTTCGAAATTGCCAAGCGCATCGGGGACCGTAACCCGCGCAGGACTGCCGCGATTGGTGCGCCAGTAATCGGTGTAGCTGCCCTCGGGCGCACCCACCTCCACCACGGTGATGTAGTCCTGCGGGTTGTCAGGCCCCTGCCATTGCACCTCGACAACCGATCCGGCCGGAAGCTCTGACGGCGCCAGAAGCTGTGCGGAAACAGCGTCCAGCGTGATCGGACGGCTGGCAAGCGTGCGCCCGGATTGATGCAGCACATAGCGCAGCTCGTGGTTGCCAAGGGCATCCGGCATCGTCACCCGGGCGGGGCTGCCACGATTGGTGCGCCAGTAGTCGGTATAGCTGCCCTCGGGCGCGCCCACCTCCACCACAGTGATGTAGTCCTGCGGGTTGTCAGGCCCCTGCCATTGCACCTCGACAACCGAACCGGCGGTGGCTGTCTCCGGCGCGTCCAGCGCCGCCGAGACAGGGATGAGTGTTACCGGCTGCGAGGCCAGCACCCGGCGGTTTTCGTGCTGGACATAGCGCACTTCATGCGCGCCAAGCGCATCGGGGGCCGTCACCCGCGCGGGGCTGCCACGATTGGTGCGCGCGTAGTCGCCGTAATCGTCCTCTGGCGCGCCGACAGGGACGATGGTGATGTAATCCTGCCGATCGTCCGGGCCACTCCAGGCCACCTCGAACACGGAGCCGGCCGCGATCTCGGCTTCGGTCTGGACACTGGCGTCCGGCAGACTCTCGGCCAGTTCGATCACGATCTCGCGGTCCTGATCCAGGCTGGCACTGATGCTCTCGCTTCCGCTGCGCCCTTGATGCGCGGCGGTAACGCGGTAGTCACCCGGCTCGACAAGCACTGCCAGACTGTCGTCCGACGCGGTTTGCGAAACGTCGGCTTCGGTGGCGACATTCATGAGCGACCAGTCCACTCCCATGATCGGCAGACCCGTCTGTGCATCCACCGCGCGCAGCACCAGCGTTGCCATGACCTTGTCCAGCGGCACGTCGATGGTGCCCGCCGTCTGCGCATCCAACGTCAGTTCCATCCCGCCGGCGAAACCGGGGGCCGTCGCTGCGATCTGATAGGTGCCGGGGTCAAGCGCCAGCGACATCAAGGCAGTGCCCGTCGCTGTCTGCGGCGCGGCGTCGGCACCCGAAACCTGCCAGTCAGCGCCCGCCAGGGGTGCCCCGCTGCGCGCATCCACCGCGCGCAGCGTCACGCCAAGCGCAGCCGGTTCGATCATTGTGACCTGCTGCAATGCGTCGGACAATTCCTGTGCGCTGTCGGCTGGCACGAATATCCCGCCCGTCGCCTCGGCGATGCAGGCAACCTGAGCGCGGTCGCTTTCGGCGATATCGAACCCCACGACATGCGCGGTGAAGTCAATGCCGGCACGGGCCAGTTCACCGGCCAGCGCGCAAGGGTCAGCATTGCAGGTTTCCAGCCCGTCAGTCACCAGAATGACGGTTGCGGGTTCGTCCTGGTAGCGCATCGATTCCGCCGCCATTCGCACCGATTCCGTCAACGGTGTGCGCCCGCGCGGCACCAGCGCATTGATCTGCGCCCGCATTGCGGCAGCGTCAAGCGGGCCCAGTGGCACCACCTGTTCGATATCGGAACAATCACCCTCGCGCCGATGCCCATAGGCGATAAGGCCAAGGTTGCGGCCGGCGGGCCAGTTATCCAGAATATCGCCCAGCACCTCGCGGGCGATGGTGACCTTGGCCACACCATCAATCTGTCCCCACATGCTGCCAGAAACGTCATAGACAATCGTTGTGTTACCGGACTGAGCCGCCAAGGGCGCGGCCATCCCGACCAGAGTTGCAAAATGGATCGCGGCAAGAGTTTGACGCATCGAGATCACCCGTCAGAAGTGTTTTCAAATGGCGCGCGCCCCAAAGTTGGCCCTGGGGCACGCAGAAAGATATCCAATAATGTCGCGACGATAGCCCCACATCAGTTGTCGGGCAACCGTTGTGTCCGGGCCAGTTTGCTGCGCTGCGCGGCGACAGGGCGTTCCGGCTGGGCTTTGCGGGGCGTCTGTGCTGTATTGTCGGCGAAACCCGTCGATCCCCGATCGGCCTGCAATCCGCATCGAAATGGGAAAAACATGAGCATTCTCTACGCTTCCGACACGTCGCGCGGCGCCGTCTTTGCCGAAATCCTTGCCAGCGAGGCACCCGACCTTGCCTTTCACATCGGCACGGCCCCGGACCCCGCGACGGTCGAGTACATGATAACCTGGCAAGCGCCGGACCTGCAGGACTTTCCCAATCTCAAGCTTCTGTTTTCGACGGGCGCGGGGGTTGACCAGTTCGATCTTGCTGCCCTGCCCGACAGCGCGCAGCTGGTGCGGATGCTGGAGCCGGGTATCGCCGAACAGATGCGCGAATACGTGACGCTGGCGGTGCTGGGCCTTCACCGAGACCTGCCGACCTATCTGAACCAGCAGCGCAAAGGGCAATGGAAGTTCGACAAGAACCACATGGCGGCGACGCGTCGGGTGGGTGTCATGGGGCTGGGCCAGCTTGGTCAGTCGGTATTGCAAGCGCTGGCCCCCTTCGGCTTTGCGCTGGCGGGGTGGGCGCGCAGCCCGCGCCAGATCGACGGCGTCGAAGTATTCACCGATCTGAACGCCTTTCTGGCACGCACCGATATCCTGATCTGCCTTCTGCCCCTGACCGCCGAGACCGAGGGGATGCTGGATGCGACGCTATTTGCCGGGCTGCCCGAAGGGGCGATGCTGGTGCAGGTGGGCCGCGGACGGCAGACCGATCAGGCCGCCCTGCTGGCCGCGCTGGACTCGGGCCAGCTTTCTGCTGCCTGGCTCGATGTGACCGACCCCGAACCCCTGCCGCAGGATCATCCGCTATGGTCGCATCCGCGGGTGATCCTGACGCCGCATATCGCGTCGCGCAGCCGTCCCGAGGAAGGCGCGCGTTTCGTGCTCAAGGCCATTCGCGCCCACCAGAACGGCCAGCCGGTGCCCGGCGCGGTTGATCGCGCCAAAGGATACTGACGGCTTCCCCGTTCAGCGCAACTGGGAGGCCGTTTCCGGCAGGCGGGCAAGCGCGAGCAGTTTGCGCAATCCCTCGTCAGCACGAAAGGACGGGGTCAGAAACTCGATCAGCGTTTGCTGCCAGGACTGGCGCAAGAGCCAGCGAAAGCCGTGCGAAACTGGCAATGTCAATATCATTGGTCTGCGCCTGATCGGCACCGATCCGTACAACCAGCACACCCTCGTATTGGCGGAACGCCTGCGTGCCGGCTACCATGCCACCCAACCGGAACACACCCGTCCGAGCCATCGCCCGCGCCCTGATGAATGACCCGGCGATCATTCTGGCCGATGGATGCACAAATCGTGATGGACACGCTCAAGCGCATCAATGTCGAGGACGGGCGCATGGTTATCGCCAATCGGCACACGCTTGATACCGCGTGATACCGCGCGCGATCTATGGCGCGCATGTACTATTCGATCGGCTTTGCGCTCGCCGACACCGGCATCACCTCGCTTGAGGACATGGAAGGCCGCAGCTTTGCCTTTGCCGACCCGAACTCCACCTCGGGCCACCTGATCCCGCTGATCGAGATTCCGGAGGCAGGCTATTCAATGACCGAGGGTGAGTATTTCAGCCGTATCGGCTTTTCCGGCGGGCATGAGCAGTAGATCATCGCGGGCGTCAACGGCGATTTTGATGCCGGTGTTGTCTGGGCCGATGGTCAGGGCGAATGGGAAGACGGCTACAACTTGGGCGCCCTGCGTCGTGCGACCGACTCGGGCATCGTTGACATGAACGATATCGTGGAAATCTGGCGCTCGCGTCCGATCCTTGAAGGGCCGATCGTGCTGCGCAGCGCCCTGCCGCAAGAGGTCAAGGATACCATGACCGACCTGTTGGCGAACCTCCATGCGACTGACCCTGACAGCGCCTATGGCGTCGCCGCCGGTGAAACCGCAGGCTTCACACCCATCGAGCATGATGCCTATGAGACCATCATCGCCGTGCGCCGTTCGCAGATGAACTGACGCTCTTCTGATGGGGCCGGGGCCGCCACTGGCGCGCACCGGCCCTTTTTCTATGGGGTTTTCCATGGCTACTGTCATTCCCGCGCCGATGCGTCCGGGCGATATCCGCGAAGATTATCTTTCGCTTACCCGTCGTCGGCGGATGTACAGCGGCATCATTCTGGTGGTTTTCGCAGCGCTCTTCACCTCTGGCTTCCGCATTGCCGAGAAGCGCAGCGCAGGCAGCTTCGCCGATGGTTTCTCCCGGATTCTTGATTTTCCGCGTGAACTGGTGATCGAAGCTTGGGAAAAGGCGGGCAACCTTCCCGGCCATGCAGCAAAAGCCTTTCCGGCGCTGGTGGAAACCTTCAACATCGCCATGGTCTCGACATTGCTGGGCTGTCTTGCGGGCACCCTTCTGGCGCTTGGCGGCACCCGCGGGCTGGCCCGCTGGCCCCGGCTGGTACCGGTGGCGCGCCGGATGTCTGATCTGTGCCGCGCGGTGCCCGAAATCGTGATCGCGCTGGTGCTGATCTTCGTGATGGGCGGCGGGCCGGTGCCTGCGATGATTGCCATTGCCATTCATACGGCGGGGGCGCAGGGAAAACTGTTTTCCGAGGTCAACGAGAATGTGGATCTGAAACCGGTCGAGGGGCTGGCCTCGGTCGGCGCCGGGTGGTGGCAGCGGACATGGCCGGGGGTCTTTCCGCAGGTCATGCCCAACTATCTGAGCTATTCGCTGCTGCGGCTGGAAATCAACATCCGCGCCTCGGCGATCCTTGGTTTCGTCGGTGCCGGTGGCATCGGCTATGAGCTGCGCAACGCCATGACCTTTGGTCAGGGCAAATTCGATGAGGCGGCCGCGATCTTCCTTCTCCTGTTCGCAACCATTGTGCTGGTCGATCAGGTTTCAAGCTGGCTGCGCAATGGCCTGACTGACGGAAAGGGCGCGTGATGAGTGCTGTTGACACCCTTTCCGGCGCTGGCGACATCCGCTTGCAGGCACAGCGCCTGATCATGCGCAAACGGGCACGCGCGCTGGCCGCCCCGGCACTGGTTCTGATCTACCTGACCTATATCTTTTTTGCCTTTGACGTGTCCGGCCTGATGCAGCGCGCACGGATGGACAATGCCGCCATCCTTCTGTCCGACGCCGTCAGCTACAAGACCCATGTCACCCGCGACAACCGCAATGACAGCCTTTCGGTTTCGGTCGAGGGCAGCCGCCGCGCAGTCTTCCCTGAGGACAGGATCCCTAACTGGGTTGCACGCGACGGGGCGCGCACCACGATTTCCCTGCCTGAGGGGCATTTGGTCACCTGTGACGGGCCGCTTGTGACCTATGATCTGCCGGGCAACGGGCCGATCCGCGTCACTGTGGCAGACCCGATTGTGCTGGAGCTGCCGGAACCCGGCCCGGTGCCCGGTTTCATCAATGCCTCGGATGCCCGCGTTGTCATCACCACCGGTTCCGGGCGGGTGACGGTAACACGGTCGCGCACCGACACGTTCCGCTATTTCCGGGGCTGGGAGCTGTTCTTCTTTGATCTGCAAAGCCCGTTTCCCGGCTTCACCCCGGCGCAGGTTCTGGCCGCCGCCTTTTCTGCCGACAGGCTGGACCCGGCGCTGCCCAACTGGCGGGCCATGGTGCGCGACGTCTGGAACAACGGTATCTGGCGGCATGGCGAGGTGTTCTGGGCCATCGCGGGAACCGCGCTCATGGCGTTTCTGGGCACCTTCGGTGCGGCCATGGTGGCACTGCCGCTGGCCTTCCTCGCCGCGCAGAATTTCGCGCCCTCGCGCGCGGTGCGCTTCGGCGTTCGCCGGGTGTCTGACTTTGTGCGCGGGGTCGATGCGCTGATCTTCACCATCATCCTCAGCCGCGCCTTTGGCCCCGGCCCAATGACCGGGGCGCTGGCGATCCTGATCACCGGTTCGGGCAGCTTCGGCAAACTGTTCTCGGAAGCGCTGGAGAACACCGACAAGAAGCTGATCGAAGGCGTGCAATCAACCGGGGCCAACGCGCTGCAACGCTACCGCATCGGCGTGATCGCGCAGGTGATGCCGGTACTGATCAGCGAGGTTCTGTATTTCCTTGAATCCAACACCCGCTCGGCGACGATCATCGGCGCCATTGTCGGTGGCGGAATCGGGCTTATGCTGACCCAGGCGATCCAGACCACCAGTGACTGGGAAAAGGTCACCTATTACATGGTCCTGATCGTGCTTCTGGTCATCGCCATGGACAGCCTGTCAGGCTGGCTGCGGCGGCGGCTCATCAGAGGGGACGGCAGCGGGAACTGAGGCGCGAAAATGACACATATTCTGATCACCGGCGGCAACCGGGGCCTTGGCCGCGCGCTGGTCGTGGCCGCGCTGGAACGGGGATGGCAGGTCACGGCAACCACCCGCGGCGCAGCCGTTCCCGAGGGGGCCGGGATGCGCGTGGTGGACATGACTGACCTTGCCTCAGTCGCGCGGCTGGGTGACGGGCTGGCCCCCGTCGATATCGTGATCAACAACGCCGGTATCATCGGCCCTGACCGTCAATCCACGCTGGACATGGATTTCGCCGGCTTCGCACAGACGCTGGCTGTCAACACGCTGGCGCCGCTGGCCGTGGTTCAGGCCGTGCTGCCCGCCCTTGCACCGGGCGCGCGGGTTCTGTCCGTCTCGTCGCAGATGGCATGGATGGGCTATGCAAAATCAGACCGGATCGCCTATCGCGCCTCGAAAGCGGCGCTCAACAAGGTGATGCAGGGCCTCGCCACCGACCTGCACCCACGGGGCATTGCCGTGGCGCTGATCGATCCGGGCTGGGTGCGCACCGATATGGGCGGCGCAGGTGCTGATCAGGAGCCTGAGGCGGTCGCCTTGGGCATCGTGCAACTGGCTGCAGGTCTGACACTGGCAGATACCGGGCGTTTCTTCCGCCATGATGGCACCCAACGTGAGTTCTGACATGCCGCGCCTTTCCCCTGACGCCCCGCTGATCCACCCGGATTGCGCGATCACCAACAGCACCTTTGGTGCATATTGTGCGGTAGGGCACGGCAGCAGGGTGCAGAACAGCGCCTTCGGTGACTATGCCTATTGCGACCGATACGCCGATATTGCCAACTGCACGGAGGGCAAATTCGCCAATATCGCCGCCTTCACCCGCATCGGCCCCACCGACCATCCGATGCATGCGGCAGCCCAGCACCATTTCACCTATCGCGCCGCCAGCTACTGGGACGATGCCGAGAATGACGCGGCCTTTTTCGCCCATCGCGAAAGCCGACGCTGCACGCTGGGACATGATTGCTGGGTGGGCCACGGCGCCATCATCAAACCCGAAGTGACGCTGGGTATCGGCGCGATTGTGGCCTCGGGCGCCGTGGTGACGCGCGATGTCGCGCCCTTCATGATTGTCGCCGGAGTGCCCGCCAGACCCATCCGCGCCCGCTTTTCAGACGCGGTTGCTGGCCGGCTTCTGGCGCTGGCCTGGTGGGACTGGCCCCATGACCAACTGCGCGCCGCGCTTCAGGATTTTCGCCGCCTTCCGGCAGAGGCGTTTCTGGACAGATACGAGCAAGCCGCGATCACTCAGGCGTCACCGTCAGCGTGACCCTGTTACCGGCGAAATGGGTGATCCCGTATTCGACCGGCACACCATCAGGCCCCTGATTGAGTGATTCCGACCGGATCACCGCACCGCCCGGACGCATCTGCAGATGACCGGCAAGCAGGCTGTCAGCAAGCCGCGCATCCAACCGGGTCCAGGCGCGGGTGTATTCCGCAACCCCGCAAGCCGCCAGCGCCTGGGTAACGCCCATCCCATCAGCAAATGCCGCCTCAAGTCCCGGCAAGCGCTGCAAGGGGAAAGCCGAGCGGAAATGGCTGATCGTGATCCCATCCGAGCGCGAGGTGCCCTCGACCCGTAGAACCGGGGCATCACGTTTCAGGTTCAACGCCTCTGCCTCTGCCGCTGTGGCCGCGAAAGGCTGCACCATCAGGATCGTGCGTCCCGGCACCCGACCGCTTGCAGCGATGGTCTCTGTAAAACGGGTGCGCCGCGTCAGGGGGTATTCCATCGCCGGGGTAATGACAAAAACCCCGGCCCCGCGCCGCGCATAGACATGCCCTTCCTCGGCCAATGCCGCAAGCGCACGGCGCACAGTGTGGCGGTTGACCCCGAAGCGGCGCGCCAATTGCGCTTCGGTCGGCAGGCGCGTGCCGCAGGCAAGCCCTGCCGCTATCTCATCGCGCAGGGTGTCTGCAATCTGGCGCCAGAGCGGCAGGTCGGCATCTGTCATGAAATATTCACTCGCACCACGGATAGAGCTGTGTTAGTTGTATAGTTGTATAGACAAATATGGAAGTTGTCGATGCCTGAAGCCACCGCACCTCAGATTCCTGACCGGGCATCGGCGATGGGCCTCATGGCCCGCGCCCTGGCCGGTCAGCTTGAAGCACTCTATCCTGATCTGCCGCATCACATCCTGCTGCGCGGCCCCGAAATTGGCACGGTCATGGTGCGCGGGCGGCAGGGCGGGACCGGGGCACCCTTCAACCTGGGCGAGATCACGGTGACCCGCTGCACCGGTCGGCTTGACTGCGGCACTGTCGGCCATGCCCATGTGCAAGGCCGCAACCGCAGCCACGCCCGCCGCGCGGCGGTTCTGGATGCCCCCTGTTTGGCAAGCGTAATCTTCGATTTGTCGGCGGGGTCTTCGATCGGACGTGTGTCAGGCCTCTGAGCGTGGCCTTTATGACGCCACGGGCCGGTATGCTGTTCGGAAGGCTGGGTTCACATCGGTTCTGAGAGCTGCAAGCGCTCGAGCCCCGGGTCTGAATTTCCCTGCCTTGAACTTCGAAGTCCGTTTCGCCTACTCCTCGTCGATCGCTCACCCCGGCCTTTCGGCCATGCCGTGCCGTTGCCCTTCCCGGGCTTGGGTCACGCCATTCTGTAATCCTGCTCTTTTGTCGTCAGTGCCCAGATCATCCGAGCCATCTTTGGCTTGCGCATCACCAGCGCGGCCAGCCAGCGGTTCGCGCTACCACC
>CAZCAX010000008.1:0-143652 GCA_964496915.1 uncultured Rhodobacter sp. | reverse complement strand
TGGCCAGCAGGCCGTAGTGCCGGATGCGATGGAAGCCGTCGGGCAGGACATGGATCAGGAAGCGGCGGATGAACTCGGGCGTGGCCAGCCGCATCACCTTTTGGCGGTCGCCGGATTTGATGCGGTAGTCTTTCCAGCGGAAGGCGACGGTTTGGGCATCGGCGCTGACCAGGCGCGTATTCGAGATGGCGACGCGATGGGTATAGCGGCTCAGGTAGGCCAGAACCGCTTCCGGGCCGCCGAAGGGTGGCTTGGCGTAAACCACCCATTCGGATTTGCGGAATGGGGCGAGCCAGGTAGCGAACGCCTTTGCCGCCGACAATCCGGCCAGATCACCGAAGAAGACCAGTTGCCCGGTACGGCGCAAATCCATCAGCCCTTCCAGAAACAGGCGTCGAAACAGCCGCGAGAGAACCCGCACATGCAGGAAGAAACCGGGGCGGCAGGCGACCCAGTTCGTGCCGTCGGGCGACAGGCCGCCGCCGGGAACGATCATGTGGATGTGGGGGTGATGGGTCGTCACGCCAGAGGCGTGCTTTCAGCGCGACGCCGAGCCCCAGGTGTGCAGCACGCTGGTCATGCCGATCCGGGCACCGAGCCGCTTGGGATCGGCCGCAATCGTCATCACCGTTTCAGCCGAGGCTCTGAACAGCAGGCCATAGACCGCCTTCTTGTTCCAATAGCGATCTGCGCGATCTCGGTCGGAATCGTGAAGACGACGTGGAAATACTCCACGGGCAGCAGATCCTCGGCACGCGCCGCCATCCAGTCGCGCGCCGCCGGTCCCTGGCACTTCGGGCAATGCCGGTTCTTGCAGGAGTTGTAGGCGATGTGGTGGTGGCCGCACTTGGCGCAGCCCGCCACATGCCCGCCGAGCGCCTCGGTCCGGCAGGCTTCTATCGCTGACATGACCTTGATCTGGGTCAGGCTGACATGTCCCGCATTCGCCTGCCGCCACGCTGGACCATGGGTGCGGAAGATGTCAGCGATCTCCAGTTTGGACCGGGACATCCCGGCGTCCGCTCACTCCAGGCTTCGCTTCACCGTCTGATCCTGCAACTTGGCCAGCATCTCATAGGGGCTGACGGTGTCGCGGATCGTCCTGGTGGCCATATGGGTGTATCGTGCAGTGGTCGTCAGCTTGGCGTGGCCGAGCAGCACCTGGATCACACGTACATCGGTGTTGGCTTCCAGTAGGTGTGTCGCAAAGGCCTGCGCCGTAGGAGATGCTGAGCGCCGCGCGATACTTCAGCCCCGGCCCGGGCGCTGCCATCAGGATGTCGGACACCTCCTCGACGCTGAAAACCACAGGCAGCTTGCGCGGTTCGGTGCGAAATTGCATGTAGCGCTTCATCTCCTCGCGCCCGCAGGTCATCCCGAAGAAGAACCGCAGCGCCACGATCCGCGTGTTGAAGGTCGACGGGGTCACCCCGGTGTCCGACATGTGGAACTGATAGGCGCGCAGGTCCTCCGGCGTTGCCGTGTCTGGTGATCGCCCAAGAAAGGCCGCGAAATCCTTGATCGCCCGGATGTGCGACTTCTGCGCCTTGTCGCCCATCCCGCGGATGCGCATGTCTTCGATCATCCGCTGGCGCAGCGGGCTAATTCTCTCCTCTGTCATGGAAACCTCCTGTCTGATGATTGAGAAGACCCCAATCGTCAGGCAAGTCACGAACATCACAAAATGCGCAGGGCTAATGGCGGCTCAGCCATCAGCCAAAAACGCCAATGCCGCGCGAGCGGCTTCGTCCAGGGGCCGCATAGCTGACATTGTGACGAATTGTGCGCGCCCATGTTCCCGCCGAGCACATTCATGGCGTCTCGCTGGGGTCACGCCAAGCATATCCCTGTAAAATAACAATTTCTCATAAAGCCTGTTCAATGAACATGACTCGGCGTGCACTCTTGTGCTTCAATGGTAATCAGACAGGAACGCTGGCCCAAACCGTTTTTTTGGAGATTTTGCTGTCCCTGTTCCCATGATCTTTTCCGACTCTGCTCCCCTGGAAGCCTCTGCTGACCGGCGAACCGGCAAGCGCGGTGCTACTGGTGCAGCGGTATTTGCTGTACTGACGGGGGGGCTCATGCAAAGGGCGCTTGAATACGCAGCATGTTCCGCTGTCCGCGCCCGCGCAGCGAGCAGCAAAGCCATGTTCTCGGCGCAACGCAGCCTTGCCGCGCTGTGGGTGGTTAAGTCAGCAATGATGCCCTATCTTGTCGGCCATGGGAGGAAACCTCATCGTGAAAGGGTTTCCAATGGCATTCGTAACCAAATCCGAGATCGGCCCCGATCTGCGTGCGCAGATCGATCGGGTGTTCGCCAGCATTGGCCAAGGGTTCAACGCTTATCTCGAAGCGCGCTCGCGTTCGGGTGAGATTGAATTTCTCTGCTCGCTGAGCGATGCCGAGCTTGCAGAACGCGGCATCAGTCGTGACCGGATCGTGCATCACGTGTTTCGCGACCGTCTGGGCTGCTGAGCGCAACACCTCGGCCAGGTATCGCCCTGCCCGGCGGCATCTTGCTGCCGGGTGCGGGCCACCACCGTGCCCATTGCCCGTACAGGACAGGCGTGGTCTATTGCGCAGCGAGATTGCACAAGGGCCGGATCATGCCGCATTTCACCGCCGCCGATGGCGCTTCGCTTTTCTATACCGACACTGGTCATGGCATCCCCCTTCTGTGCCTTGCCGGACTGACCCGCAACAGTACAGATTTTGATTACCTTGCGCCCCATCTGCCGCCCTTGCGGCTGATCCGTATGGATTATCGCGGGCGCGGACATTCAGACTGGACCGGCGCACCAAGCTATACCGTTCAGCGAGAGGCTGAGGATGCGCTGGCTCTCCTTGATCATCTGGGGCTGGAAAGCGCCGCCGTTCTGGGCACTTCGCGTGGTGGTATCGTTGCGCTTTATCTGTCGGCAACTGCGCCTGAGCGCCTGCGCGGCGTGATCCTCAACGATGTCGGCCCGGTGCTGGAGCCTTTGGGGCTGGAGCGCATCATGGAATTCATCGGCCGTCGCCCCGCCGCGCGCAGCCATGCCGCCGCCGCCGTTGCGCTGGAACACGCCGCCGACGGTTTTGCCAACGTCCCGCCCAGTCGCTGGATGGAAGAGGCAAGGCGCCATTTCATCGCTACCGATCAGGGGCTGGATATCAATTATGACCCGGTGCTTCGGCAAGCCTTCCTTGACAGCCTGAATGCCCAGACCAGCGATCTCTGGCCGCTTTTCGATGCCGCCTGCGCCCGGCCTCTGGCGTTGATCCGGGGGGCGAACTCCGACCTTCTGACGCAGGCCACCGCTGACGAAATGGCAAACCGCTGCCCGGCCATGATCCTTGAGGAGGTGCCGGATCGCGGCCATATTCCCTTTCTTGACGAAGCCGAATCGCTGCGCGCCATCAACCGTTTCCTGGGCCTCCTGATATGACCGATATCATGATGATCGAAGCCGCCGCCGCGCGGCTTCAGGGCAAAGCTCGTCGAACGCCGATGCTGTCCTCACCGTTTCTCGATGATCTCGCGGGGCGGCGTGTGCTGGTCAAGGCCGAATGCCTGCAGCATACTGGATCATTCAAGTTTCGCGGCGCGTGGAATGCGATCTCGGCGCTGGAACCGGCAGGGGTGATCGCGTTTTCCTCGGGTAATCATGCGCAGGGTGTGGCGCTGGCGGCCCGGCTGAGGGGGATCGGCGCAGTCATCATCATGCCCGCCGACGCCCCGGCCATCAAGATCGCCAACACCCGAGATCTGGGCGCCGAGGTGGTGCTCTATGACCGCGAGACGGAAGACCGCGATGCACTGGGGGCCCGTCTGGCGGCCGAACGCGGCCTGACGCTGATCAAGCCTTTCGATATGGCCGAGGTGATCGCGGGGCAGGGCACCTGCGGGCTTGAGATCGCCGAACAGGCCGCTGAAGCGGGGGTGAGCGCCGCCGATGTGCTTGTTTGTTGCGGTGGCGGCGGGCTGACGTCGGGGGTGGCGCTGGCGCTTGAAGCGCGCGCGCCCGGCCTGTGCGTGCGCCCTGTCGAGCCAGAGGGGTTTGACGATGTCACCCGCTCGCTCGCCACGGGAAAGATCCAGACCAATACGCGGCTTTCGGGCTCGATCTGCGATGCGATCGTCACCCCGCGCCCCGGCGCGCTTACCTGGCCGATCATCCAGCGACTTTGTGGTCCTGGCGCGGTGGTGAGCGAGGATCAGGCGCTAAAGGCCATGGCGTTGGCGCATGACCGGCTGAAAATCGTGCTGGAGCCGGGCGGCGCGGTGGCGCTGGCTGCGGCACTCTTCCTGCCGGGGCAGGGGGATGCGGTAATCGCCCTGGCCACCGGCGGTAATGTCGATCGCGCGATGATGGCACGCGCGCTTGCGCTCTGAGCGATGGCGCGCAGGGGCCTTCCTGACCTCTCGGCGCTTGCCACGCCCGGTGCACGGCTTGCGGTGCGCGCCACCCCTCGCGCCCGGCGCAATGCGCTGGAGCCGGGTGATCCCATCCGCATTCATGTCACTGTCCCGCCCGAGGACGGTCGCGCAACAGCGGCCGTGCGCGACCTGCTTGCCGAGGCACTGGGGGTCGCGCCCAGCCGGCTGACCCTGCTGCGCGGCGCCGCATCGCGCGACAAGCTCTTTCAACTCGATGATTCGCCGGGCTGCGGGCCGGGGCGCAACCGATAGATCCCCTCGGGCAGGTTCAGGGCGGCGCGCAACTCGCGCAGTTGGGTGAACGAGAAGGTGATCTTCATCACCCGGTCTGATTGCGGGTCGTATTGCTCGACGGTCACGCAATCCTCGAAATTGCTGATCGTCACATCTTCCTGCAAATGCACCGACCCCTCATCCACAAGGGTGATCACGGTCGCATCAAAATCGTGCTCAATGGTAAACATTTTTTCATACTACCCGGAATCGCGCGGGCGTTAAACGGGCAGTTTCGTTCCCGGGGCTTCATCTGTTCAAAAATATCCTCGGGGGGGTGAATGGGCCGCAGGCCCAGAGGGGGGCCGAGAAGCCCCCCTTGCCTGCAGTAAGCGCAACCGCTTGCCCCGGCGCGCGCTTGTCCTTACACAGGCACGAAACCGATCAGCCAGAGAGGGGCCCGATGGCCAGGAAGAAGAGCGCGCAAAACATTCTCGTCTGGATTCTGATGGCGATGCTTGTCGTGGGGCTTGCCGGGTTCGGCATCGACGGCTTCCTCAGTCAGACGGTGCGCTCCATCGGGCAGGTCGGCGGGCGCGATATCTCCACCAACAGCTACGCGCGCGCACTGCAGCAGGAAATACGCGCCATCGAGCAGCAGCTGGGGCAGTCGATCCCCTTCTCGCAGCTTCAGGCGATGGGCCTGGATTCTCAGGTGCGCGCGCGGCTTGTCACCCAGGCCGCCCTGGAATCCGAAGCTGCGCGGATCGGCATTTCTGCTGGCGACGAAAGCGTTCAGCGCACCATCACCGCCATTCCCGCCTTCCGCGGCCCCGGCGGCGGCTTTGACCGCGATACCTATCGCTTCACCCTTCAAAACGCCGGGCAGACACCTGCGGAGTTCGAAGCCGATGTTCGGCGTGACACAGCCCGTGGTATCCTTCAGGCCGCCACCGTCGCCGGGGTGGAGACCCCACAGGCGATGCGTGCCGCCCTTCTTGACCATTATGCCGCGCGCCACAGTTTCGCACTGTTCAACCTGGGCGAAGATCAGCTCGAAACCCCGGTTTCCGCCCCCTCCGAGGCAGAGATCGAGGCCTATTACAGCGCCAATACCGACCGTTTCATGGCGCCCGAGATACGTTCCATCACCTATGCCTGGTTAAGCCCGGCAATGGTGCTGGATACGATCGAGATCGATGAAGACGCGCTGCGCGCGCTTTATGAAAGCCGACTGGCCGATTATGTCCGGCCCGAAAGGCGGCTGGTCGAACGGCTGATCTTCCCGGATTCCGAGACAGCGGCAGCCGCCATGGCGCGTATTGAAGCAGGCGAAGCTAGTTTTGAAGATATCGTGACCGAACGCGGCCTGTCGCTGGATGATACCGACATGGGCGATGTTACCGAAAACGCGCTGGGTTCGGCGGGCGGGCCGGTTTTTGCCCTGACCGAGCCGGGTGCCGTCACTGGCCCGCATGCCAGCAACCTTGGCCCTGCGCTGTTTCGGATGAATGCCATTCTCAGCGCGCAGGAAACGACCCTTGCCGAAGTTGAAGGCGAGTTGCGCAACGAACTGGCCGCCGACCGTGCGCGCCGGGTGATCGCGGATGATATCGACCTTTACGAAGACCTGCTGGCCGGCGGCGCCTCGATCGAGGATCTGGCAGCGGAAACGGCGATGGAACTGGGCCAGATTGACTGGTCCAGCGAAACCAGCGAGGGCATCGCTGCCTATTCCGAGTTCCGCGCCGCTGCTGCTGCTGCCAGCACCGATGATTTCCCCGAGGTTCTGGGGCTGGACGATGGCGGCATCTTCGCCCTTCGCCTTGATGCGATCACTCCACCCGCGCCGCGTCCCCTGGCAGAGGTGCGCAATGCGGTCGAGGCCGAAGCGCGTGCCCGCGCCGTCGAGACCGCTTTGACCGGGCAGGCACAGGCGTTCAGCGCCGATCTGGCGCGTGACGGAGTCGATGCGGTTGCCGAAACGCAGGAAATGCCTTTTGACAGTTTCGAGCAGGTCACCCGCATCGACACGCTGCCCGGCTTGCCCGCAGCACTGCTGGAGGCCGTCTTCGATGCCGAGGTTGGCGCGCCGGTGGTGCATGTCAGCAATCGACGCGCCTTTGTCGCTATCGTCACCGACCGCCTGCCGCCAGATCCTGATGATGCCCAGACACTGCGTCTTGTCGATGCCATCGACGAGCAGATCGGTGGCGCGCTGGCACAGGATGTATTCGGCTATTTTGCCCGTGCGCTGGAACGCGAGGCAGGGATCTCGTTCAACGAGGCTGCCATTCAGGCAGTCCACGCCAACTTCAACTGAACCAAGCCAACAACGAAGGCCCGTCGCCCGTGTCCGAAGCCGCCCCGCTCCTCCCCGCCTTTCCAGAGTTCGAGGCCCGCTGGGCGCGCGGCGAAAACGGGCTTGTGCACGCCCGGCTGGCGGCTGATCTGGACACGCCCGTATCGCTCATGCTCAAGCTCGCGGGCAATCGGCGCGACAGTTTCATGCTGGAATCGGTTACCGGCGGCGAAGTGCGCGGGCGTTATTCCGTCGTCGGCATGAAACCGGATCTGATCTGGCAGTGCCGGGGCGGCGAAAGCAGGATCAACCGGCAAGCGCGCTTTGACGGCGACGCATATGTGCCGGTGCCGGGCCACCCGCTTGAGGCGCTGCGCGCGCTTCTGGCGGAAAGCCGTATCGACATGCCAGCTGATCTGCCACCGATCGCGGCGGGGCTGTTCGGCTATCTGGGTTATGACATGATCCGGCTGGTCGAAAACCTGCCGCTGACCCTGCCCGATCCGCTGGACCTGCCCGATGCGGTGCTGATGCGCCCCTCGGTGGTGGCGGTGCTCGATGGCGTCAAGGGCGAGGTGACGGTTGTCGCGCCCGTCTGGCATGATCCCGACCTGTCGGCGCGTGCGGCCTATGCGCAGGCCGCCGAGCGGGTGATGGATGCGTTGCGCGACCTTGAGCGCGAGGCGCCGGGCATGGGCCGTGCTCTTGGTCGCACCGCGCAGGTGGGAGAGCCACGCTCGAACATCGCCAAGGTCGATTATCTGGCCGCTGTGGAGAAGGCGAAGGAATATATCCGCGCGGGCGATATCTTTCAGGTCGTACCCAGCCAGCGCTGGGCGCAGGATTTCCCGCTTCCCCCTTTCGCGCTCTATCGGTCGCTGCGGCGCACCAATCCCTCGCCCTTCATGTTCTATTTCGATCTCGGCAGCTTTCACATCGTCGGCGCCTCGCCGGAAATTCTGGTGCGGTTGCGCGATGGCGAGGTGACGATCCGCCCCATCGCCGGCACCCGTCCGCGCGGGGCGACGCCGGAAGAGGACAAGGCGTTGGAGGTTGATCTGCTGGCCGACCAGAAGGAACTGGCCGAACATCTGATGTTGCTCGATCTGGGCCGCAACGATGTGGGCCGCGTGGCGCAGATCGGCACGGTGCGCCCGACCGAGCAGTTCATCATCGAGCGTTACAGCCATGTGATGCATATCGTCTCCAACGTCGTGGGCCAGATCAAAGAGGGCGAGGATGCCCTTTCCGCCCTGCTGGCGGGCCTTCCCGCCGGCACGGTTTCGGGCGCGCCCAAGGTGCGGGCGATGCAGATCATTGACGAGCTGGAACCCGAGAAACGCGGCGTCTATGGTGGCGGGATCGGTTATTTCTCGGCCAATGGCGAGATGGATATGTGCATCGCGTTGCGCACGGCGGTGGTCAAGGACGGGGTTTTGTATATCCAGGCCGGGGGCGGCGTTGTCTTTGACAGCGACCCCGAGGCCGAGTTTCAGGAAACCGTCAGCAAATCGCGCGCGCTGCGCCGTGCCGCCGAAGATGCCGGATTGTTTGTGCGTGGTAACGGCTGAACCGGCCCGTCAGGGGGACAGAATGAAGATCGCCACCTTCAACATAAATGGCGTCAAGGCCCGTGCCGATGTGCTGACCCGCTGGCTTGATGAAAGCGCACCCGATCTGGCCGTGTTGCAAGAGATCAAGTCGGTTGACGAAACCTTCCCCCGCGCGTTGATCGAGGATCGCGGCTATCACCTTGAAACCCATGGGCAGAAGGGGTTCAACGGCGTCGCGATCCTGTCGAAATCGCCACTGACAGATGTCGTGCGGGGGCTGCCGGGGAATGATGACGACCCACAGGCGCGCTGGATCGAGGCGACGGTTGAAGGGGCGGGCGGGCTGCGCGTCTGCGGCCTCTACCTGCCCAACGGAAACCCGGCTCCGGGGCCGAAATTTGACTACAAGCTGGAATGGATGGAGCGGATGCAGGCCCGCGCCCGTACCCTGTTGGAAGCGGAAAAGCCGCTGGTGTTGGCGGGCGATTACAACGTCATCCCTCAACCCGCCGATGCCGCGCGCCCCGAAGCCTGGGTCGAGGACGCGCTCTTCCGGCCTGAAAGCCGTGCTGCATTCCGGCGGCTGCTGGCGCTGGGCTTTTATGATGCGCTGCGTCTGCGTCATCCCGAACCGGGGATCTACAGTTTTTGGGATTATCAGGCCGGGGCCTGGCCGCGTAATGACGGTATCCGCATCGATCATATCCTGCTCTCACCTCAGGCAGCTGACCTGTTGCGCAACGCCTGGGTGGAAACGGCTCCGCGGGGGTGGGAGAAACCTTCGGACCATACGCCTGTCTGGGCCGATCTTGACCTTTAGAATCTCGGCGTGAACTGCTTGCGCCCGTTTTCATGCCCGCATTGGCAATAACGTCAGTGCCTGCGCAGCAGTCCGCCAAGTCCATGAGGTTTACGGCGGGGACGGGATGGATCAATCTGGCAGGGCGCCAGCCTCTTGCAGAGCCTGGGCGAAAGCGCGGGTGTCCACGGCCAGATGGGCGCTGGACATCTCGGCATAAGGGGGCTGGGCGCCGAAGAACTGGCTGTCGACCGCCAGGAGCCGCCATTCCCCATTGCGCAGGTGCATGATCGGTGAGCCGCTGTCGCCCCGGGTGGTATCGCAATCATGGATCAGCGAACCGTCGTTATAGGCGGTCAAGACCTGGCAATCCAGATGTCCGGACAGCCAGTTGCCGGTGTCCCAGCTATAGCCTGCCTGGCTGACGGTGAAACGCCCCGCGCGTATGGCTTCCAGGTCATCCTTTTCAAGCAACATGGGTGCCAGATAGCCCAGTTCCAGACCCAGGTCGCGGTCCAGTGTCAGAAGCGCCCAGTCATCGCCATTGCCGCCATGGGGCGGAGCGTCTTCTACTGTGTAGTCGGGTGCGATCACATAGCCGCTGATCCCGGCGCGTCCCTGTTCGCTGTCGCCCCAGGCCCCGGCGCGGAACTGCAGCGCCTTGATCGCGGCGCCGTCGGGGCCTGTCAGGCAATGCGCGGCTGTGGCCACCAACCGGGGTCCGATCAGCGCGCCGGTGCAGCTGCCCTCGGCCAGTTGCACCAGCCCGACAGCGCGCCAGGGCATTTCGCTGACATCGACCAGAACCCGGTCGTCATGGCCGAAGAAATGGTCGCGCGCCGTGGCCGGGCGCGCCCTTCCCACGCAATCGGCGGTGTCGGTATAGGCGCGGCACAGGCCTGTGCCGATTCCAGGCTCGTCGCAGACCCCGTTGAACGCATATTCGCAATTGTTCGAACGGTTGCGCAGGAAGGCTATCGGCTGGCAATCATTGCTGTCGGTCCCCGAGGCGCAGAGGCCCGTGCCGATGCCCGGCTCGTCGCATTCGCCATCATTGGCCCAGCGGCAGGAATTGTCGCCGCCGATGGCCAGCGCGCGACAATCCGAGGCGTCAGTTCCCTCGGCGCAGGCCCCTGTGCCGCCAAAGCGCAGGTCGTCGCATTCCAGATCATGCGCCCAGCGGCAGCTGTCGTCGCCCAGTCTGAGGCGGATATCCGCAGGCACTGCGGCCCAGAGTTGCGCATAGGCCCGCGCCTCGGCCCGGCAGTCGTTGGTATCGGTTCCAGTGGGGCAGGCGCCGGTGCCGCCATAGCGTGCCTCGTCGCATTCGCCATCATTTGCCCAGCGACAGGAATTGTCCTGTGCCAAAACCGGGGCGCCGAGTATCAGAATAAGCCCCGCAAGAAGGGGAGCGAGGATCGCGGGGCGAGGCATGGCGGTTTTCCTGTATCGTGCAGGCCGGGCCCTCCGGCCGCAAGGGCCAGGGGGCTGGTTGCAACGGTTCGCTTAATGCTCGCGGTCCATGACCCAGAGCGGGTTGGCGATGGTTACGCCCAGCGTCGCCACGCCGCCATTGCCGCCATAGGTTCCGGCAAAGACCGCGTAATCACCTTCCTGCGGATTGGGGATCATCACGCCGGGGTTCAGCCCTTCGAAATCGTCGTTGCAGTGAATTTGGCCGTCGGGCGCGACAACCAGCAATGTGCCGTCGGCTTCCGAAACCATATAGACCATCAACTGTGGCAACGCTGCCTCGGCCGAAATCACCACATCCGGGCGCGATGGCGTGATGAAGCCAGAGCAACCGTCGCCCATACCAAAGGCTTCATGGTTGCTTGCCTGCACGTCAAAGATGATCCGTGGATCGATGCGGGTCTGGGGCCCGAATTCGACCGTGCCAACCGCCGGTTCGGCCATCGGGTCAAGCGCGCCGCCGCCAGAGGCCGGTTGCGCGCTGTCCCATGCGGGGCGGCCAAGTGCGCCAAAGAGGTTGAACTCGCCGGACGCACCCTGCGAATACGCACCGACGTAGACATGGTAATCGCCCGCCATGGCGTCGTGGAACTCCACCGCGGGGTTCAGCCCGTAGCTGTCGTCGTTGCACAGCCATGTGCCGTCAGGTCCCCGCGCGGCCATCACCAGATCGGTCTGAGACATCGCATAGAGGCTGAAGATCGGCTGCCCGGTTTCCAGCGTCACCACCATGTCGGGCGCATCGATCCCGGTATAGCCGGGGCAGTAGCTGCCGATGGGCAGGGATTCAAATGCGTCGACAGCGACAATGGGACCGCTGCCCAGCTGGCGGCCACCGCTGGCGCTCTGGCTGTCGAAAAGCGCCTGTCCCAGACGCGGCGGGGCGGAAAGATCGAAAACGGCGTCGCTGAAGGCGGGGCCGCCCTGCGAGGCAAAAAGGTCATAAGTGCCACTGCCGCCCTGCGAATAGGCACCAACGAAGATGTGGTAGTCACCGGCCTGTGCGTTCTGGAACGTCACCGCCGGGTTCAGGCCATAGCTGTCGTCATTGCACAAGACCGTGCCGTCCGGCCCGCGCACGGCGATCGTCAGGTCGCGGTCGGACTGCGCGGCGATGCTCAACATACGCTCGGACGCATCCAGCGTCAGCACCGCGTCGGCGGCATCGAACCGGCTGTAGCCAGGGCAGTACTCGGTGTTGAGCGGGCTCATCGAGGCTTCAGGGAAAAGGGTGGCACCCGTCGCCAGGTTCTGGCGCCCGCTTTCGGCAGTCGCGGTGAATACATGATGACCGGCGCGCGGCGCGCCAAGTGAAGCAATATCGAGGCCAAAAAGCTCCAGCGCCGAAATCGGTTGTTCCGAGGCAAAGAGCCGCGCACCGATCTGGCTTCCCTCTTCACCGCCCAGCCAGACCAGGTATCGACCCGGCTCGACACCACCAAGCTGCGTGGCCGCCAGCCCGTCATCTCCCACCAGCGCGCAGCGATAGAGCCCGTCAGGCGTGCCCAGGATCAAGCTGACCAGCCCCTCGCCCGCAGCGGTGAAGATCAGGGTTTCCAACCGTTCCGTTACCTCGAACATGGCGGCGGATTCTTCGGCAATGACAAAGCCTTGGCAGCCACGAACGAACGAACCCGCCGATTCAACCGCCGGGCCGAAGACGCGCACGCCCACGCGCATCGGCGCGTAGAAGTCACCCGTTGGAGCCAGTTCGACCGCGAAGCCTGCGCTTTCGTCAGCAAGTCCGGGCGAAACTGCGAGAGGGAAGGTCAATGCGACGAGGGCTGTAGAAAAAAGCAATTTGGATGAACGGGAAACGCGGGGCATCGGCTGTTCCTTGACAGATCAAATGGAAACACGCCGCGCCCTCGTTTCGGACCGACGCCATCAAACAGTGCCTGTTTGCCCCCTTGGCGTCAACAACCTTGACGGGTCCAGACAGGTTGTTCCCCGCGTGAAGGCAAAACCGTGATTCCAGCGCTGGCGGGCGCGGCGGGCTTCATGTAAAGACGGCGCGACCCTGCAATCGACAGAACCAAGATGGACCCGACATGGCGCGCATCCTGATCACATCGGCCCTGCCTTATATCAACGGCATCAAGCATCTGGGCAATCTGGTGGGCTCACAGCTCCCGGCTGACCTTTATGCGCGCTACATGCGGGCGCGCGGCCATGAGGTGATGTTTATCTGCGCGACTGACGAACACGGCACCCCCGCCGAACTGGCTGCTGCCAAGGCAGGCAAACCGGTAGCCGAGTATTGCGCCGAGATGCATGATGTGCAGGCTGAACTGGCGCGCGGCTTCGCGCTGTCTTTCGATCATTACGGCCGCTCGTCCAGCCAGCGCAACCACCTGCTCACCCAGCATCTGGCGAAAAGGCTGGGCGAGGCCGGACTGATTTCCGAGGTGACGGAGAAACAGGTTTATTCGGTGGCCGATGGCCGCTTTCTGCCCGACCGCTATATCGAGGGCACCTGCCCCAACTGCGGCTATGAGCGTGCGCGCGGTGATCAATGTGAGGAATGCACCAAGCAGCTTGATCCGACCGATCTGATCAACCCGCGTTCGGCGATCTCGGGATCGACGGATCTGGAGGTGCGCGAGACCAAGCATCTGTTCCTGCGCCAGTCCGCCCTGCGTGACACGCTGGATAAATGGATCGACAGCCAGGCCGGCTGGCCGGTGCTGACGACATCCATCGCCAAGAAATGGCTGCATGACGGCGACGGGTTGCAGGACCGGGGCATCACCCGCGATCTGGAATGGGGCGTGCCCGCGCAGTTTGACGGTGCGCCCTGGAGCGGGATGGAGGGCAAGGTTTTCTACGTCTGGTTCGACGCTCCCATCGAATATATCGCCGCCACCGCTGAATGGGCCGATGCCCATGGCCTTGACGACAGCGCATGGGAACGCTGGTGGCGTACCGACAAGGGCGCGCAAGACGTGCGGTATATCGAGTTCATGGGCAAGGATAACGTGCCGTTCCACACGCTGTCGTTCCCGGCAACGCTGATCGGCTCCGGCGAGCCGTGGAAGCTGGTGGATTACATCAAGAGCTTCAACTATCTGAACTACGACGGTGGCCAGTTCTCGACCTCGCTGGGCCGCGGGGTGTTCATGGATCAGGCGCTTGATATCCTGCCCGCCGATTACTGGCGCTGGTGGCTGCTGTCGCATGCGCCTGAAAACAGCGATAGCGAATTCACTTGGGAGAACTTTCAGGCCAGCGTGAACAAGGATCTGGCCGATGTGCTGGGCAATCTGGTCAGCCGGGTAACAAAGTTCTGCCGCTCGAAATTCGGCGAAGTGGTGCCCGAGGGCGGGGAATGGGGGCCACGCGAGGTGCAACTGGTCGCCGATCTGGCGAAGGGCCTGGAAAGCTATCAGTCCGTCATGGACGGTATGATGGTTCGCCGCTCGGCGCAGGATCTGCGTGCGCTCTGGGTGCTGGGCAACGAATATCTGCAAGAGGCCGCGCCCTGGTCGGTTTTCAAGACCGACCCGGATCAGGCCGCCATGCAGGTGCGGCTGGCGCTGAACCTGATCCGGTTCTATGCGGTTCTGTCGCAACCCTTCATTCCGGACGCCGCCGCGCGGATGATGGCGGCGCTTGATTGCGATGACTGGTCCTGGCCGGGCGATGTGGAAGCGGCACTGTCTTTGCTGCCGGCCGGTCACGGCTTTGCGGTGCCCGAGGTGCTGTTTGCAAAGATCACCGATGACGAGCGCGCATCTTATGCCGAGCGCTTCGCCGGGCAGCGGGGCTGATCGGATAGCGGCGACCAGGGCAGGGGGCTTTGCGCCCCCTCGGCGCTTCGCGCCTCACCCCCGCAGGATATTTCTGAACACGTGAATGGGTATTTTCAGGGATGCCGGTGAGGGGTGGCGCTCCGTTCGGGGCTTGCCGAAAAAGCGCCGAGGCGGCACTGTGGCGCGCGGATCAGAGCAGGAGGTTCCATGCCGGGCATTGTTCATATCATCAACGGGCCGAACCTGAACCTTCTGGGCCAGCGTCAGCCCGAGATTTACGGGCATGAGACGCTGGAGGATGTGCAGCGCGCCTGTCAGGCGCTGGCGGGCGATCTGGGCCTGACGGTGGCGGCGGTTCAGTCCAACCATGAGGGCGCGCTTGTCGATGCCATTCAGGCCGCGCGGGGGGTGGCGGGTGGCATTGTCATCAACCCAGCAGCGTATACGCATACCTCGGTTGCCATTCTGGATGCGCTGAATGCCTTCGAGGGGCGGGTGATCGAAGTGCATCTGTCTAACATCCACCAGCGTGAGGCGTTTCGCCATCATTCCTATGTGTCAGCGCGCGCCGATGCGGTGATCGCGGGGTGCGGGGTGCAGGGCTATGAGCTGGCCTTGATGCGCATGGCGCGGCTTCTGGCAGGGTGAACTAGCGCTGCGCTGCACGCCAGCGTGTCAGGATCATCCGCGCCGTCATCAGATCCAGATGCGCGCCGCCACCATTCTTGAACAGCGTTATCTCGTCATCGGATCGGCGCCCGGCGCGGCTTGCGACCATGTCGTGGAAATCACCCTGCACATCGGCCTCAGAGATGATGCCGGCCGCCATGGGGATCATCAGTTCGCCAATATGGCCGATGGTTGTGGCGCGCGAATCGACAAAAACACGCGCGCGCTTCAGGCAGGTATCATCAGCCTCGCGCATATCGGGCGTATAGGCGCCGATCAGGTCCAGATGCTGGCCGGGTTGCAGCCAGTCGCCCTTGATCAGCGGTTCCTTTGCCATGGTGCAGGTGGCGATGATATCGGCCGCGCGCACGGCGCTTTCCAGATCTTCTGCCACCTGCGCGCCGGGGTGGCGGTCGGCCAGAGCCCGGGCGGCGGCGGGTTTGCGCGCCCAGATTGTCACCTGCAGATCCGCGATCATCGCGCCGTAGGCCTCGATCAGCGATGCCGCCACCACACCGGCGCCGACGATGAGCAGCCTGCGCGCGTCCTTGCGGGCCAGAAGCCGCGCGCCCAGAAGAGAATCGCCCGCCGTTTTCCATTTGGTCACCAGCGCGCTGTCGATCACCGCCTCGACGGCACCGGTGGCGTCGTCAAAGACCAGCATTGCACCCTGCACACTGGGCAGCCCTTTTGCCGCATTGCCGGGATAGACGGTGACCGATTTCACCCCTGCGCCCAGCCCGTCGACCCAGGCGGCGCGTGACAAAAGCCGGTCATCGCCGCGCGACAAAAGCTGGTCTCGCAATTCGGCAGGCGCGGCGCGGTGGCCTTCGATCAGCGCGTCGGTCAGCGCGATCCAGTCCATGAGCGGCTCACAGGTTTCTGCGGTCAGGTAGGGCAGGGTGGGCATGGTGGTTTCCTTCTTTGCACGCAGAGTGGCGGGCGCGGGCCGGGCTGTCAATCTTGGACGCTGGACGGGATCGGTGTCTGCGCTACCTGAGGGCCGTAATGAGCGGGAGGCGGAAATGCGGGTTCTGGTTGTCGGCGCATCTGGTGGGATCGGTGCGGCGCTGGTACAGGCGGCCGCCGCGCGCGGGAATACGGTGCAGGGATTGTCGCGGCGTGTTGACGGGCTGGATGTGACCGATGAGGCCAGCGTGGCGAAGCATCTGGGAGCGTTGCAAGGTGCCTTTGACGTGGTGATCGCGGCAACCGGCGCGCTGGAGATCGGTGCGCAAGGGCCGGAGAAGAGCCTGCGCGCACTGGACCCTGCCGTCATGGCCGCGCAATTCGCGCTCAATACCATTGGCCCTGCGCTGGTGCTGAAACATGCCACGCGGTTGCTTCCGCGCGACCGGCGCGCGGTGTTTGTGGCGCTGTCGGCGCGGGTGGGATCGATCGGCGATAACCGGGCGGGAGGCTGGTATTCCTATCGCGCAGCGAAGGCCGCGCTGAACCAGATCATCCGTACCGGGGCAATAGAACTGGCGCGCAGCCATAGCCAACTGGCTTGTGTGGCACTGCATCCGGGCACGGTGACAACCCCGCTGACTGCGAAATATCTGGGCCACCATGTTGCCGTGACGCCGGATGAGGCCGCGCAGAACCTGTGGTCCGTCATCGACGGGCTGAGCGCGCGCGATACGGGGCGGTTTCTTGACTGGGCAGGTAAGGAGATCGTGTGGTGAGGCCGCGGCTGGTTCTGGTTCTGGGCGATCAACTTTCGGAAGGGTTGAGTGCGTTGCGGGCCGCCGACCGGGGCCGGGATATTGTGGTCATGGCTGAGGTGATGGAAGAAGCCAGCTATGTGCCCCATCACCCTAAGAAGATCGTTCTGGTGCTGGCAGCCATGCGCAAATTTGCCGAGCTGCTGCGCGTGCAGGGTTGGCAGGTTGCCTATACGCGGCTGGAAGATGCCGATAACAGCGGCTCGATCATCGGCGAGGTATTGCGCCGTGCATCTGGTTTCAAAGCCGCGGAGCTGCTGGCCACGCGCCCCGGCGAATGGCGGCTGACACAGGCGCTGGAGAGTGTGCCGCTGGCGGTCACCCTCTTGCCTGATGACCGGTTCTTATGCGCTGCCGAGGATTTCGCAGGCTGGGCAAAGGGCCGCAAGGTGCTGCGGATGGAGCATTTCTACCGATTGATGCGCCGACAGACCGGTTATCTGATGGAGGGCGATCAGCCCGCGGGGGGGCGCTGGAACTTTGACCACGAAAACCGCAAACCCGCAAAGGCCGACCTGCTGCGCATTCCACCGCTGCACCATGCGCCAGACACCATCACACGGGCGGTTATCGAGATGGTGCACAGGCGGTTCGGTCAGAATTTCGGCGCGATCACGCCATTCTGGTTTGCCACCGACCGCGCGGGGGCGCTGGAAAGCCTTGCGCATTTCATAACGCACCATCTGCGCGATTTCGGTACTTGTCAGGATGCCATGCTTGCCGGCGACGGTTTCCTTCATCATGCGCTGATCGCGCCGTATCTGAACCTTGGCCTTCTCAGCGCTGCCGAAGTCTGCGACAGGGTCGAGGTTGAATGGCGTGCGGGCCGCGTGCCGATCAACGCGGCCGAGGGGTTCATCCGGCAGGTGTTGGGCTGGCGCGAGTTCGTGCGCGGGATCTATGATCTGCACGGGCCGGGTTATACGCGCCAGAACGCGCTTGGCCATGAGCGGGCGTTACCCGCGCTTTACTGGGGGGCGCCGACGCGGATGGCCTGCCTGCGTGAGGTTGTCAGCCAGACGCATGATCACGCTTATGCACATCATATCCAGCGGCTGATGGTGACGGGCAATTTCGCGCTTCTGGCCGGGGTGGATCCGGAGCGGGTGCATGAATGGTATCTGGCGGTTTACGCGGATGCCGTTGAATGGGTCGAGGCGCCGAACACGATCGGCATGTCGCAATTCGCCGATGGCGGGGTGGTGGGGTCAAAGCCCTATGTTTCGTCAGGGGCCTATATCGCGCGGATGTCGGACTATTGCCGGGGTTGCGCCTATGATGCCCGCGCGAGAACCGGGGCGACGGCTTGCCCGTTCAACCTGCTCTACTGGCATTTCCTGAAACGCCACCGCGCCCGGTTCGAGGGTAACCCCCGCATGGCGGTGATGTATCGCAACTGGGACCGGATGGCGCGGGGCCATCGGGAACAGGTGCTGGGCGCGGCAGAGGATTTCCTGCTGCGTCTCGATGCCGGTGAGATGGTTTAGCGGGGCGGCGGTGGCGGCGGCGGACCCATCGAGGGCCCGCCGCCGCCTCGGGGGCTGTCTGCCCCCGCCACGCCCCTTGCGGGCCGTGCCCCCGAGGATATTTCCGAACAGATGAAGATCAGCGCAGGCGTGGCGCGGCGGGTGAGAAATCGATGCAAAGAGCGCTCATTTCGCCCTGATCGAGCAGGGTCTGGGTGCAGCGGCAATAGGCCGGGCCGGTGCCGGTGGTATCGCAATGCCCGCAGTCGCCGCAATTTCCGAACAAGGGCGCAGTGCGGGCGCGCGCCATGGTGGTGGAAAGCCACGTGATCAGCGTGGCAAAGTGTTTGCGCTCGATATCCGGCAGATGGTCAATGGCCTGGGTCAGCGCTGAAAGGGGGTCATCCTCGAGCTTGGCACGTCCTGCTGGTGTGACCTCGATCAAGGTGCTGCGGGCATCGGTTTCATTGGCGTGACGTTCGAGGTACCCCAGCGCGATCAATGATTTGACGGTCTGCGATGCGGTGCCGCGCGTTGTGGCGTGAAACTCGGAGAAGGCCGAGGGCGTCCGCGAGAAGCGGTTGGCGCGCGCGAAGTAACGCAGCGCGGTCCATTGCGCCGGGGTCAGGCACTGGTCGCTGGCCGCCCCATGCACCAGCCGCGCCAGGTGCACGATCTGTTCGGCTATCTGGCTGGCCGGGGGCGGTGCGGCGCAGTCGTTCTGGTGGTTTGAAGCGGGTTCTGCGTTCATTGCGCAGAAGTAATCCGGGCGAGGCCGGTTGACAAGGTGCCGACAAGATAGTAGCGATACGAAACAATATAGATTTGGCGTGAAATCATCTTTCCCGCCACCCGCCGCTGAAAGGCTTACCCGATGGGTTATCAGGATCAACATACCCGCCGCTACATTCGCGCCTCAATGGCTGAGGAGGTTCTGGATGCCGAGACCGAGACCGCGCTGGCTGTCGCCTGGCGCGACCGTCGTGACGAGGCCGCGCTTCACCGGTTGATCGGTGCTTACAAGCGTCTGGCGGTTTCGTTTGCGGGGCGGTTCCGTCGCTATGATGTGCCCTATGATGACCTGATCCAGCAGGGCAATCTGGGCCTGATGCGTGCGGCTGAAAAGTTCGACCCGGAGAACGGCGCGCGGTTTTCGACCTATGCCGCCTGGTGGATCAGGGCCTCGATGCAGGATTATGTGATGCGCAACTGGTCCCTGGTACGCACCGGGACCAATGCCACGCAGAAGAAGTTGTTCTTTCATCTGCGCAGGGTCATGCAGCGTCATGAGGCAGATGACGAGCGCAACGAGCCCCTGTCGACCCGCGTTGCGCGCGAGTTGCAGGTGCCTGAAGATCAGGTTGAAGTGATGATGGGCCGCATGTCTGGCGCCGATCTGTCGCTGGATGCGCCGCAGGGTTCGGACGATGAGGGCGGGCGCTCGTGGGTGGAGGCGCTGGTCGATGACGGCCCTTCGACCGAGGTGTCGGTTCTGGGGCAGCTTGAGAATGACCGCCGACGCCGCGCCCTTTATACCGCCGTGGCCGACCTGCCCGAGCGCGAGCGCCGCATCGTCGCGCTGCGGCATCTTGCCGACGATCCGGCCACACTGAGCGAGCTGGGCGCGGTGATGGGAATATCCAAGGAGCGTGTGCGCCAGCTTGAAGAGCGGGCGCTGGCGCGGCTGACAAGCAATCTGCGCGCGATTGATCCTGACGTGGTCTCGGAAGCTGCGCACTAGTCTTTCGCCACATCAGCAGGTGACATCAACCGGGGCATGCCATGCCCCGGCGCACAGTTCCGCCGCTGGCAAGCCCTATTGCTGCCGTTTTTCCGTTGCATCCCAGCCGGATGAACAGCGCGGATGATCGGCGGAAGGCAGCGATGAAACGCCAGGATACACCAGACGGCAAGGCCGCGCGCGGCGCTGCACCGCGTCGCGGCCGTTTGGTAGTGTCCTTTGTGGACCGAAACTGGCTCTGGTCGCGCTTTGGACTGGCCCTCAGTCTGCTTCTCGCAGTGGTGGTTGCGGCACTCGCGCTGATGCCGCTGCCAGAGCAGGTGCCGAGGCCCGCAGGGCTGGACAAGATCTATTATTTCCTGGCCTTCATGGCGCTGGTCTTTCCGGTCATCGTGACCGACACCAACCGCTGGACCTGGGCTGTGCCGTCCGCCATCGTCTTTGGCGGCGCTATCGAGCTGTTCCAGCCAATGATGGGCCGCAACGCCGACTGGCTGGATTTCGGGGCCAGCATTTCGGGCGTTCTCGCGGGCGCGGCACTGGCCGAGATCCTGCATAACCGAATCCGCAGGTCTGTTCTGGGTGCCGAGCCCGATTTGCGCACCAATCTGCCACTTTCGTCCGAAAATGACAGGATGGAGACGATGCGCAACGAGTTGATGGCCGAGCTGCGCGCCGTCCTGCGCGAAGAGCTGGAAGCCGCGGCGCAACGCGGCGCAGTGCAGGGGCGGTCAGCGCGGGATGCCGCAGCGCCTGCCTCCGGCCCGGCGTCAGTGGTTCCGACCGCAGCGCCGCCAGTTACCCCTTCTGCCGGGGGGCGTGACCCCGAGCCTGTGCCCGACTCGGTCGCGCCTGTACGCGTAACCCCTGAGCGCCTCAAGGAGGGCACCGACCTTCGTCGCGTCAGAATTGCCCTGCGCGCCAAGGATCACGCCTTTGAGCCGCTTACCGATGCCGATGACGACGATATGCCTGATATGCCTCCGCCAGCTGTCCGGCCGGCACATGACACCCAGCCGGGCGGCGGGGTGCCGACACGGCACTGAAACCCGGTAATCAGCCGTCCTTGCGCAGGCGAAAGCGCTGGATCTTGCCCGTGGCGGTTTTAGGCAGCGCATCGGTAAAGATTACCCGGCGCGGGTATTTGTAGGGGGCGATCGTGGCCTTCACATGATCCTGTAGCCGCTTGATGGTCACCGCATCGGGCGTGGCGCCGGTGGCGAGCACCACATGCGCCTCGACGATCTGGCCGCGCTCAGGGTCAGGGGCGGCGATTACCGCGCATTCCAGAACATCGTCATGCGATAGCAGAGCAGCCTCCACCTCGGGCCCGGCGATGTTGTAACCCGATGAGATGATCATGTCGTCAGAGCGCGCGGCAAAGTGGAAATAACCCTTGTTGTCGCGCCAGAAACTGTCGCCTGTCAGGTTCCATCCATCTTTGACATAGGCGCGCTGGCGCTCCCGGTCAGAAAGATAGCGACAGCCGGTGGGGCCGCGCACGGCCAGCCGCCCCACCTCACCATCGGGCAGGGTTTCCATATCGGGGCCGACGATACGCGCCTCATAGCCGGTCACTGGCCGCCCTGTGCAGGCGGGGAAACTGTCGCCAAAGCGGTTCGAGATGAAGATATGCAGCATCTCGGTGGCGCCGATCCCGTCCAGCATCGGCTTGCCGGTTTTTTCCATCCACTCGTCATAAACCGGCGCGGGCAAGGTCTCGCCGGCCGAAACGGCGGCGCGCAGGCTGGACAGATCGGCGCCCTCGTCCATCGCCTTGAGCATGACGCGGTAGGCGGTAGGGGCAGTGAAGCAGACCGTCGCGCGGTATTTCTGGATGATCTCGATCATGTTGGGCGGCGAGGCATTTTCCAACAGGCAGGCCGTGGCTCCGAAACGCAGCGGAAAAATCGCCAGCCCGCCCAGCCCGAAGGTGAAAGCCAGCGGTGGTGAGCCGACGAACACATCCTCATGCGTGACGCCCAACACCTCGCGTGCGTAGCCATCGGCGATTATAAGAAGGTCACGGTGAAAATGCATCGTGGCCTTCGGCGCGCCGGTGGTGCCCGAGGTGAAGCCCAGAAGCGCCACATCATCGCGCCCGGTCTGAACGGCATCAAACTTCACGGGCTTGGACAGGGCCGCGCGATCCAGTTCGGCATCATGGTTTGCCGTGCCGTCGAAACCGATCACGGTTTTCAGGAATTTCGAACTTTTGGCACAAAGCGCCAACTCGTCCATCAGCCGCGTGTCGCACAGGGCATGCGTGATGCGCGCCTTGTCGACAATCGCGCCCAGTTCGCCCGCGCGCAGCATCGGCATGGTGTTGACCACCACCGCGCCTGCCTTGGTCGCCGCCAGCCAGCAGGCCACCATCGCCGGGTTGTTGGCCGATCGGATCATCACCCGATTGCCGGGCTTGACGCCAAAATCATTCACCAGCGCCTGCGCCAGACGGTTCGTCCAGTCGCTGAGTTCCTTGTAGGTGCGCGCCCGTCCGTTGCCGATCAGCGCGACATGGTCGCCAAAGCCCTTCTCGACCATGCGGTCGGTCAGTTCGACCGCGGCATTGAGGTGACCAGGGTAGTCGAAACCCGTTTGCGGAAGATCCGGCCACAGCTCGGCCGGAGGAAGATGGTCACGCGCGAAAGTGTCGACATGCGCAGTCGGTCCAAGCATTCTTGTCTCCCTGAATGGCGGGCCCACAAGGGGCACCGAGAAAACGGGGCGTTTGCCGCCCTCTGTTCTGGTCGCTCAGTCTGGAATAACGGCCGTGGCCTCGATTTCGACCTTGGCGCGGTCTTCAACCAGCGCCACCACCTGCACCAGCGCCATCGCCGGAAAGTTCTTGCCCAGATGTTTGCGATAGACACGGCCCAGATCGTGCAGGCTGTCCATGTAAGCCCGCTTGTCGGTGACGTACCATGTCATGCGCACCAGGTGCTCGGGCCCGGCCCCCCCTTCGGCCAGCACCGCCGCGATATTGGCCAGACACTGATCGACCTGGCCCAGAAAATCATCGGTTTCAAACTCCTGATCGGCGTTCCAGCCGATCAGCCCGCCCAGATATAGCGTGCGGCCGCGTGCGGCGACGCCATTGGCATAGCCCGGCGTGGGTTTCCAGTTCTTGGGGTGCAGGGTTTCGTGCACGCTCATGTCGGGGTCTCCTTCTGATACTCGTTTTCCAGTCGGGCACGGATTGCATCTGGCCAGGGCGCGGCGCGACCTTCTGGGCTTATCCAGACAATGCGCTGTCGGGCCTCAAGTCTAAGCTCGCCCGCCATTTCCGCGCGGTGATGAAGATCAAGCGATGAGCGGCCAACACCTGTCACGCGCAGCGTGAAGCGCACCAGATCGCCCAGCCGCGAGGGGGCGCGGAAATCGGTTTCCAGCCGCACAGTGGGCACGCCATGGCCCTCTTCCATCGTGATGCGTTCGAACGGATGCTCCAGCCGGTCGCGGAAGAAGTTTTCCACCATCGAGTTGATCATCTCGAAATAGCGCGGGAAAAAGACAATCCCGGCCGGGTCGCAATGGTTGAATTCGATACGGATATCGCGGCTGTAGCTCATACCATCACCTGCCGGGCGATCACCACCTTCTGCACGTCGCTTGCCCCTTCATAGATCCGCAGCGCCCGGATCTCGCGGTAAAGGCTTTCAACGATGAATCCCTTGCGCACTCCGTCGCCGCCGAACAGCTGCACGGCGGTGTCGATCACCTTTTGAGCGGTCTCGGTGGCATGCAGCTTGGCCATCGCGGCTTCGCGGGTGATACGCGGCGCGCCCATGTCGCGCGTCCAGGCGGCGCGGTAGATCAGCAAGGCCGAGGCATCGACCCCCAGCGCCATGTCGGCGATATGGCCCTGAACCATTTGCAAGTCAGCCAGCGGTGCGCCGAACAGCTGACGCTCGCGCACCCGTGCCAGCGCCTCATCCAGCGCGCGCCGCGCAAAGCCAAGGGCCGCCGCGCCGACCGTCGAGCGGAAGATATCCAGCACCGCCATCGCCTGCTTGAACCCCGCGCCCGCGGTGCCGATCAGCGCGCTGTCGGGCAGGAAGACGTCATTCAGCCGGAAATGCGCCAGCGGATGGGGGGCAACCACCTCGATTCGCTCCAGGATTTCGAAGCCTTCAACCGTCGCCGGCATCAGGAAGGCCGACAATCCGCGTGCGCCCGGCGCCTCGCCGGTGCGGGCAAAAATGACATAAAGATCGGCAATCCCACCATTCGAGATATAGGTCTTCTCGCCATTCAGCCGCCAGCCACCCGCGACCTTTTCGGCGCTCATGGTGGAATTCGCCACGTCTGATCCCGAGCCCGGCTCGGTCAGCGCGAAGGCCGAAACTGCCGTGCCGGCGCGCGTCTTCGCCAGCCATTCGCGCTGCGAATCACTGCCGAACAGACTGACAGTGCCCATGCCCAGCCCCTGCATGGCGAAGGCGAAATCAGCCAGTCCGTCATGACGTGCCAGCGTTTCGCGGCTCAGACACAACATGCGCAAATCAAAGCTTTCTCCCTGATCGATCCCGGTCGGCTTCAGCCAGCCATCCCGGCCCAGATCGGCCACCAGTTTGCGGCAGGCTGCGTCGACATCCGAATGATCGGCAGGCAGGTTGACCGCGCACCATTCATCCAGCGCCTGCGCCCACTCACGATGCCGGTTCTCGAAAAACGGCCAGTCCAGAAAGCTGCGATCCGCCATGGTTTCATCTTGCTCCAAATACGCAACGGGGGATCCAAGGGGGGCGGGGACGCCCCCCTTGGCGAGGGGGTGCGGGGGGCGAGAAGCCCCCCGCCTGCCCGCTCAGTTCCCCTCAAAAACGGGTTTCTCTTTCGCCACGAAAGCGTGGTAGGCGCGCGCGAAATCCTGCGTCTTCATGCAGATCGCCTGCGCCTGCGCCTCGGCCTCGATCGCCTGTTCCAGCCCCATGCTCCATTCCGCGTTCAGCTGCGTCTTGGTCATCATATGCGCGAAGTTCGGGCCCGAGGCGATACGCTGCGCCAGCTTCAGCGCCGCCGCTTCCAGAGCGTCCGCACCATGCAGCGCGTTCCAGAAGCCCCAGTTCAGCCCTTCCTCGGCGCTCATGGCGCGGCCGGTATACAAAAGTTCCGCCGCGCGGCCCTGGCCGATGATCCGCGGCAGGATCGCGCAGGCGCCCATGTCGCAGCCCGCCAGACCGACGCGGGTGAACAGGAACGCCGTCTTTGCCTCGGGAGTGGCCAGCCGCAGATCCGATGCCATGGCGACAATCGCGCCTGCGCCCGCGCAGACCCCGTCGACCGCCGCGATGATCGGCTTGCCGCAGTTCAGCATCGCCTTGACCAGGTCGCCGGTCATGCGGGTGAACTGAAGCAGTTCGGGCATCTCCATCGCCACCAGCGGGCCGATGATTTCGTGCACATCCCCGCCCGAGCAGAAATTCCCGCCATTCGAGGCAAAGATCACCACATCGACATCAGTGCAATAAGGCAGCGCACGGAACGTATCACGCAGCTCGGCATAGGACTGAAAAGTCAACGGGTTCTTGCGCTCGGGGCGCGACAGACGGATCGTGGCGATCCGGTCAGCGACCTTCCATTCAAAATGTTCGGGCTTGAGATCGGCCATCAGGGTCATCGGTCAGTCCTCGTGATTTTCCGTTATGCAATCAAACGGTTCTTCAGGTTTTCTGCTCAGGCAGGGCACGCTGCAGGATATCGCGTAATGCATCCAGATCTTCGGCCGTAAGGCCGGAAAACAATGCATCGATCCGTGCCTCATGCCCCTGCGCCATGGCTTCGAACCGCGTCATCCCGGCTTCGGTCAGCGCGACATGCACGGTGCGCCGGTCGGTGGGGGCGGGGGTGCGCCGCGCCAGCCCGTCTTTTTCCAGCCGGTCCACCACGGCTGTTGCATTGCCATTGGACACCAGCAGCAGGCGCGACAGTTCCGACATGGTCAGCGCCTCGCGCCGCCGGTAGAGGGCGGCCATCACATCGAAACGGGGCAGGGTGGTGTCATGTTCGCGGCGCAGGAAATCGCGCAGATCGGCTTCGGCCGTGCGTGTCAGCCGCAGCAGCCGGATCCACATCTTCAACCGGCGTTTGGACAATGAGGTTCCCTGCTTGCTCATGTTCAAACCTCGCCCCCGGCGATGGCGATCGCCTGCCCGTTCACCCCGTCCGAACCCGGCCCACACAGCCACAGCGCGGCGGCCGTCACCTCGGCGGGCTGAACCAGCCGGCCTTGCGGGTTGGTGGCCGTCAGCGCGGCAAGGGCCTCGTCCCGGCTCTTGCCGGTCTTGTCCATGATATTGCAGATCGAACGCTCGGTCATATCGGTATCCAGAAACCCGGGGCAGAGGGCGTTCACCGTAACCGGCTTTCGCGCAACCTCAAGGGCCAGCGAGCGCGTCAATCCCACAACCCCATGCTTGGCTGCCGAATACGGGGCCACATAGCCGTAGCCTTTCAGCCCGGCGGTCGAGGCGACCGATATCAGCCGCCCCCATCCGGTGAACTGGCGCAACCCCTCGCGCATGGTCAGGAACACGCCGGTCAGGTTCACGGACAGCATCGCGTTCCATTCGTTCAGTGTGGTGCGGGCAAGCGGCGCGCTGGTCGAGGCGCCGGCATTGGCCACCACGATATCCACCGGGCCGGCGGCGGCAAACATCGCCGCCACGCTGGCCTCGTCGGTTACATCGCCGGTAACGCTGCGCATCCCCGGATAGCGCGCCGCGACCACCTCTAGCGGTTCGGCCCTGCGCCCGGTGATGACCACCTCTGCCCCGGCCTCGTGAAAGCCGCGCGCAAGGTCGGCGCCGGTTCCGGTGCCGCCGCCGGTGATCAGGACCCGCTTGCCCGCAAGCGCCGTCATGCCCGGATCTGCTCTTGCTGGCGCTCGCGCAGGCGATACAGCAGGTCGCGCCCGCCCTTGTAGGGTTTGGGCCATTCCGGCGCCTCGTCGCCCTGTTCGATCGCCGAATGCAGCGTCCAGTAGGGATTACCCAGATGCGCGCGCGCCAGACATACCAGATCGGCCCGGCCCGCCATCAGGATGCCGTTCACCTGATCCCAGTCCGAGATGTTGCCAACCGCCATGGTGCGGATGCCGGTCTCGTTGCGGATGCGGTCACTGAACGGCGTCTGGAACATGCGACCATAGATCGGCGCTTCCGAAGGGTCGGTCTGACCTGATGAGACGTCGATGATATCCGCGCCTGCGGCATGGAACATCTTGGCGATTTCAACTGCTTCCTCGGGCGTCACACCGCCGTCGATCCAGTCATGCGCCGAGATACGCACCGACATCGGCTTCTCCGCTGGCCAGACGGCGCGCATGGCGTTGAACACTTCCAACGGGTAACGCATGCGGTTTTCCAGGCTACCGCCATAGTCATCGTCGCGCTTGTTGGTAACGGGCGAGATGAAGCTGGCGATCAGATATCCGTGCGCCGCATGCAACTCGATCATGTCGGCACCAATCCGCGCGGCCATCTCGGTTGCGGAGACGAACTGATCGCGCACCATGTCCATATCGGCGCGTGTCATTGGCCGCGGTGTTGCGCTGCCGTCCTTGTAAGGCAGGGGGCTGGGGGCAAGGATTTCCCAGTTGTCTGATGGCAGCGGCCGGTCCATCCCGCCAGCCCAGGGCAGGCAGGTCGAGCCCTTGCGCCCGGAATGGCCGATCTGCATGCAGAACTTGGCCGTGGTCTCGGCATGGATGAAATCGGCCAGACGCGTCCACGCCACTTCCTGCTCGGGCGTATAAAGGCCCGGACAGCCCGGTGTGATGCGCCCCTCGGGCGAGACGCAGGTCATTTCGGTATAGATCAGCCCCGCGCCGCCCTTGGCGCGTTCGGCATAATGGATCAGGTGCCAGTCGGTGGGGGTGCCATCAACCGCCTTGTACTGCGCCATGGGCGACAGGACGATGCGGTTCTTCAGCTCCATGTCGCGCAGTTTGAGCGGCTGGAACATCGGCCGGCGCCCCTTGTGACCACCGACATGTTCGGCAAACCAGTCCTCGGCACTTTCCAGCCACTCGGCATCGCGCAGACGCAGGTTTTCGTGGCTGATGCGCTGGCTGCGCGTCAGCAGCGAATAGGCGAACTGCGTCGGTGGCATATCGAGATAGCGCTCGACTTCCTCGAACCATTCCAGCGAGTTGCGCGCGGCAGATTGGGTGCGCAGCACCTCGATCCGGCGCTCCTCCTGATAGCGCTCGAACGCTTGCTGCAGCGTCGGCTCGGAATGCAGATAATCGGCCAGTGCAATGGCACTGTCAAAGGCCAGACGGCTGCCCGAACCAATCGAGAAATGCCCCGTTGCGGCCGCATCGCCCATCAGAACCACGTTCTCATGATACCACTTTTCGCAGATCACGCGGGGGAACTGCATCCAGACCGCCGAGCCGCGCAGGTGGGCGGCGTTCGACATCAGGTCATGCCCGCCCAGATGCGCCTCGAAGATCTTGCGGCAGGTCTCGACGGTTTCTTCCTTCGACATGTGCTCGAAACCCCAGCGATCCCAGGTTTCGGGAAGGCATTCGACGATGAATGTCGCGGTGTTGTCGTCGAACTGGTAGACATGCGCCCAGACCCAGCCATGTTCGGTCTTTTCGAAGATGAAGGTAAAGGCATCGTCGAAACGCTGATGCGTGCCCAGCCAGACGAACTTGCATTTGCGCATGTCGATATCGGGCTGAAAAATATCCTCGTATTCCTTGCGCACAAGGCTGTTGATACCGTCGGTGGCAACGACGATGTCATAGTCCTTGCGGTATTCCTCGGCCGATTTGAACTCGGTCTGGAACTGCATGTCCACACCCAGCTCGCGGGCGCGGGCCTGAAGCAGGATCAGCATCTGTTTGCGCCCGATCCCGGCAAAGCCATGCCCGCCCGACACGGTGCGAACGCCATTATGAACCACGGCGATATCGTCCCAATAGGCGAAGTGGTCGCGGATCGCATTGGTCGACTGCGGGTCATTGACCTGCATTTTTGACAGCGCGTCGTCAGACAGCACCACGCCCCAGCCAAAAGTGTCGTTCGCGCGGTTGCGCTCCAGCACCGTGACCTGATGCGAGGGGTCGCGCAGCTTCATGGAAATGGCGAAGTAAAGCCCGGCGGGGCCGCCTCCAAGGCAGAGGATCTTCATGCGTGTGGTCTCCCTGATCGGTTACAGGCGAGATTTGCATTTCAAGCTTCAAATTTCAAGCTTGAAATTACGACTGCGCCCCTTTGTCGCGATACATTCAAGTCGGGCGCGCAATGCGACAGTCCAGCCCGACCGGGCCATCAAAGCCGATCAGGCCGCGGCCGGCCAGATCGATCAGATGCGCCAGCACATTGCGCGCGGCCGCCGGCAGCATCACAGGAGGGATATCGGTATAAACTGCCATTGTTATTTCCTTCGCACTGGTCGCACCTGCGGCGATGGCGTCCAGAATGGCCCGCTCACGCCCCAGACGATGCGCGCGCAGGGCTGCAATGCGCGCCGGACCGTCGGCGACCGGCGCGCCATGGCCCGGGTAAAGGCGGGTCGGCCCCAACGCCTCCAGCCGGGCAAGGCTGGCCATGAAATCGGTCAGATCCCCTTCGGGAGGAGACACCAGGCTGGGTGCCCAGCCCATGACCTGATCGCCAGAGAAAAGCGCCTGGCCCCACAGAAAGCACAGATGGTTGCCAAGATGGCCGGGCGTGTGAAGCGCGCGCAGGGCCAGCCCGCCGATGTCGAGTTCGGTCCCATCGGGCAGGCATTCATCAGGGGCAAACGTGCTGTCCACCCCTTCGCCGCCGCCGATAGGCTGCCCGGCAAGTGCACGCATCCGCTCTGACTGTCCGGCCGTCGAATCGCCATAGGCCAGCACCGGCGCACCAGTGGCTTCGGCCAGCGGGCGGGCGGCGGGGGAATGATCAAGGTGGGAATGGCTGACAAGAATGCGCGTGATCCGTTCGCCCGGTTCCAGCGCCTCCAGTATGGCGCGAAGGTGCGCGGGATCGGCGGGGCCGGGGTCAATCACCGTTATCGCGCCTTCACCCAGAAGCCATGTATTGGTGCCGCGCTCGGTCATCGGAGAGGGGTTCGGCGCCAGCACCAGCCGCAGACCGATATCAAGGAGAAGCGGTACGCCGGCGCGGGGGGCAAAGACTGGTGGCTGGGTCACGGTGGGCCTCGTCAAGGGCTGGGGGCGACGGTAAGGTATGCACATGTTGACCGGATTGCTCAAATCGATAATGCCACGCGGCCTTTACTGGCGTGCTGCGCTGATCCTCTTTGTGCCGGTGGTGACGATCCTTCTGGTGGTGTCCCTGCTCTTCATACAACGCCACTATGAAGGGGTCACACGGCAGATGACCGGCAACTTCGCGCGCACCGCCGATTACATGCGCGCCGAGATCGAGCGCGCGCCAGACCGGGAGGCGGCCATGGCGCGAACGGATGAACTGGCGCAGGCCTTCGGCATCGAACTGAGGCTTCGCCAGCAACCCGTGCCCGCCCTGATATCCGATCCGGTAGCGTTTTACGATCTCAACAGCCGTATCGTGCAGGCCCAGTTGCAGACAGTGATGGAGGGGGTGAACTTCGCCGGCGTGATTGATGGCATGGTCTGGTTGCGGCTGGAAAGCGGGCAGGGTCTTTTGGAAATGACCTTTCCGATTAGTCAGGTCTCGGCGCGCAACCCGCATCAATTGCTGGTGGTGATGCTGTTCAGCGGTTGTCTGATGTCACTGATCGCCTTTCTGTTTCTCAAGAACCAGATGCGTCCCATCCGACGGCTGGCCGAAGCGGCCGAGGCTTTCGGGCGCGGGCAGATCAAACCCTACTATCCCTCGGGTGCGACCGAAGTGCGCGCCGCCGGGCGTGCGTTTGTGCAGATGCGCAGACGAATCGAGCATTTCATCGAGCAGCGAACGCTGATGCTCTCCGGTGTCAGCCATGACTTGCGTACCCCGCTGACACGGATGAAACTGGGCCTGTCGATGCTCGATCACGAACCCGAGGCACGCGCGCTTCTGGCCGATGTGCGGCAGATGGAGGCGCTGATCGACAGCTTTCTTGAATTCGCCCGCGCCGATGTCGCCGAAGAGGCGCGTCCTGTCGATTTGCGCGCCCTGGTCGCACAGACGGTGACGCGGGCGGGGCCGGGTGTCAGCCTTGGCGCAGGCGCACGCGGCGCCCCGCTGATGCTGATGCTGCGCCCCGAACTGTTTACCCGTGCGCTGGATAATGTCCTTGGCAACGCCCTGCGCTACGCTGCACGGGCCGAGGTCCGTATCGAGGCAGATGATACGGCGGTCGCCGTGATCGTCGAGGATGACGGACCGGGTATCGAACGCAAGGAACGCGCCGAGGCGATCAAACCCTTCGTTCGCCTCGACGCTGCTCGCGGCGCCAGCAACGCCGGTTCGGGTGCCGGGCTGGGGCTGGCGATTGTGGCTGATGCGCTGCGCAGCCATGGCGGAAGGATGCGGCTGGAGGAAGGGCAAACCCCGGGGCTTTCAGGGCTGGAGGTGCGGCTGATCCTGCCCAACGCGCTACGCGCAAAGCCGGATTGAAGCGCGCGTGGCCCTTGTGGCAGGGGGGCTTTGTCCTCTCTGGGCCTCTCGGCCCATTCAGCCCCGGGATCTTTTCAGACAGAAAATGGTAGGATGTCAGTGCTTTTCATTTCGTGTCTGGAAGTATCCCGGGGGCGTCCCTTCTTCAGTTGAGGATGAACGGGGGCAGAATCCTCTTCTCTCGAACAAACAGGTTTCTGCGCAAGCAGGCATTCAGGTCACGCTGAAACAGGGGCCTCAGCGGCTCTGGCGGCGGGCCATGAAGGCCAGGCGTTCGAACAGATGGACATCCTGCTCGTTCTTCAATAGCGCACCGTGCAGTTTGGGCAGGGCATTGACACCGTCGCGTTTGAGGTCTTCTGGCCCCAGATCCTCGGCCAGCAGCAGTTTCAGCCAGTCCAGCATTTCGCTTGTCGAGGGTTTCTTTTTCAGCCCCGGCGTTTCGCGCAGTTCAAAGAACTGGGTCAGTGCACTGGACAGAAGCCCCTCCTTGATCCCGGGAAAATGCACGCGCACGATCTGGGCGAGGGTGTCGGCATCGGGGAAGCGGATGAAGTGGAAGAAACAGCGCCGCAGGAAGGCGTCGGGCAGTTCTTTCTCGTTGTTGGAGGTGATGATCACCACCGGGCGGTGCCGCGCGCGGACCATCTCGCCGGTCTCGTAGACGAAGAATTCCATCCGGTCGAGTTCCTGCAACAGGTCATTGGGGAATTCGATATCGGCCTTGTCCACCTCATCGATCAGCAGCACCACTTTCTCTTCGGCTTCGAATGCCTGCCAGAGCTTGCCCTTGCGGATGTAGTTGCGCACGTCGGCCACCCGCTCTTCGCCAAGCTGGCTGTCGCGCAACCGGCTGACGGCGTCGTATTCATAAAGACCCTGCTGTGCCCGGGTGGTCGACTTCACGTTCCACTCGATGATCTGCATGCCCAGCGACTGGGCGACCTGGCGGGCCAGTTCGGTCTTGCCGGTGCCCGGTTCGCCCTTGACCAGAAGCGGGCGTTCCAGCGTAACGGCGGCGTTGACAGCCATCGTCAGGTCATCGGTGGCGATGTAGGTCTCGGTCGAAGAAAAGCGCATGCAGGATTGTCCTTGTCAGAGGCGGAGGGCCGTGCCGGTTAGGCGCGCGGGCGAAACCTAGCTTGCGCGCGCAGGGGCTTCAAGGTGATGTGCCGAGCATATGTGTGATTGCCCGGTCAGCCGCGCAGCAAGAGTGGAACTATGGAAGGAAGTCGCGCGATTACTGCGTGACAATGCCGGTGCCTTGAAGTAAAGCGACCTCGCGAGGGGCCCGGATGACCGCAGCGAAACAGACCGTTGATTCAGATGCCGTCGACCCCGGGCGAACAGGGGAAGTGCAGATGAAGCCCGAAGTTTTTCTACCAGACGATTACCGCCCAGCCGAAGACGAGCCGTTCATGAACGAGCGACAGCTCGAATATTTCCGCCGCAAGCTTCTGGCATGGAAAGACGATATTTTGTGCGGCAGCAAGGAAACCCTCGTGGGACTTGCGAACGGCACCCGGAATCTGCCCGATATTGCTGATCGCGCCTCGGAAGAGACAGACCGAGCGCTTGAGCTGCGCACGCGCGACCGGCAGCGAAAGCTTGTCGCCAAGATCGATGCGGCGCTGCGTCGGATCGACAATGGCGAGTTCGGCTATTGCGAGGTGTCAGGCGAGCCGATCTCGTTGCGCCGCCTGGATGCCCGGCCGATTGCTACCATGACGCTTGAAGCGCAAGAGCGTCATGAGCGCAGTGAACGCGTTCACCGCGACGACTGACCACTCGCGATATTTCCCGGCTGTGGGCCGCCCCTTAGCGGGCGGCCTTTTTCATGGATCTTCCAATGCCCCGGCCCGCCACCACCCTGCCGCTTGCCGATCGTTCCGCCCTGATTTTGGGGGGCGGTGTGGCGGGGCTGGCTGCAGGACTTGCGCTGCGTCGCTTCGGGGCCTCAGTGGCCGTGCTGGAGCAATCTCCCGCGATTCGCGAAGTGGGGGCAGGGTTGCAGATCAGCCCGAATGGCACGCGCGTGTTGCGTGCGCTGGGGTTGGAGCCGGGCGATTTCGCCACCCGCACTGAGGCGATCGAGCTGCGCGACAGGCGCGGGCGACTGGTCACACGACTGATGCCGCCCTCTGCGCCCGGTTTTTACCTGATCCACCGCGCCGATCTGGTCGAGGCGCTGGCCGAGGGGTTCCAGCAGGCCGGCGGAACGATCCGGCTTGCGACACAGGCGACGGCCATCGGGCTGAACGCGCAAGGCGCGCAAGTGGAGACGGCCAGTGGCACCGTGCTGGAAACCCCGCTTCTGATCGGTGCCGACGGGCTGCATTCGCGAACCCGCGCCGCCTTGAACCAACCTGCAAACCCGTTCTTCACGGGGCAGGTGGCCTGGCGAGCCACGATTCCCGGCGACGGCGGGCCGCCGGTGGCGCAGGTCTTCATGGGGCCGGGGCGACATCTGGTCAGCTATCCCCTGCGCGGAGGGGCGTTGCGCAATATTGTCGCCGTGGAAGAGCGCGCCGAATGGGCCGACGAAGGCTGGAACCACCGCGATACGCCCGAAAACCTGCGCGCATCCTTCGCCGGTTTTGGCGGGCCGGTGCCGGAATGGTTGGCAGCGGTGAACGAGCCGTATCTTTGGGGCCTCTTTCGTCATCCGGTGGCGGGGCAGTGGCATGACGGGCAGGGCAGGGCGGCGATTCTGGGCGATGCGGCGCATCCGACGCTGCCCTTCATGGCGCAGGGTGCCAATCTGGCGCTGGAGGATGCCTGGGTGCTGGCCCGTTGTCTGGCGGCTGAACCCGATGATTCCGCCGCCGCGCTGGAACGCTACCAGACGCTTCGGCAACCGCGCGCCCGTGCCGTCGTCGCGGCGGCCAACGGCAATGCGCGCGCCTATCACTTGCGCGCGCCCGTTGCTCAACTGGCGCATGCTCTCTTGTGGCTGGGCGACCGGATAGCGCCGGGACTGCCTTTTAGACGCTATGCCTGGGTCCATGATTACGATGCCACGGTGACCGACGCGTGAACCGGCACGGCTGGCGGGTGCCGATTCTAGAGGGGGTCGATATCGCCCGCGGCTCGCTGCGCATGGAATTCGGCTACGAAGGCGGCCAGCCGACCTTCGGAAATAGCAGCCCGCAAACCGGCCATGAGTTCCTGATAGTAATGCAGGTTATGCCAGGTCAGCAGCATCGAGCCGATGATCTCGTCAGCCTTGATCACATGGTGCAGATAGGCGCGCGAATAATTCCGGCAGGCGGGGCAGGTGCAGGCTTCGTCCAGCGGGCGCGGGTCGTCGCGGTGGCGGGCGTTGCGCAGATTGACCGCGCCGCGCCGCGTCCAGGCCTGACCGGTGCGCCCGGATCGTGAGGGCAGCACGCAATCCATCATGTCTATTCCGCGCTCCACCGCGCCGACGATGTCATCAGGCTTGCCAACACCCATCAGGTAACGCGGCTTGTCGGCGGGCAGGAAGCCGGGGGCGTAATCCAGCACGCCCAGCATCGCCTCCTGTCCCTCGCCCACGGCAAGCCCACCCACGGCGTAACCATCGAAACCGATATCGACCAGTGCCTTGGCGCTTTCCTCGCGCAGGTCGCGGGTTACACCACCTTGCATGATCCCGAACAGCGCGTGCCCCGGCCGGTCACCAAACGCCTCTTTCGAGCGCAGCGCCCAACGCATCGACAACTGCATCGAGCGCGCCACCGTTGCCTCATCGGCGGGCAGGGCGGGGCATTCGTCAAAGCACATCACGATATCGGAGCCGAGCTGGCGCTGGATCTCCATCGACCGTTCAGGCGTCAGCATGTGCTTTGATCCGTCGATATGGCTGGAAAACCGCACCCCCTCCTCGGACAGCTTGCGCAGGCTGGCCAGCGACATAACCTGAAACCCGCCCGAATCCGTCAGAATCGGGCGGTTCCAGTTCATGAACCGGTGCAGTCCGCCCAACGCGGCGATCCGCTCGGCCGTGGGGCGCAGCATCAGATGGTAGGTGTTGCCTAGCAGGATATCGGCGCCGGTTGCACGCACGCTTTCGGGCATCATCGCCTTGACGGTGCCCGCCGTGCCTACCGGCATGAACGCAGGCGTGCGGATATCGCCGCGCGGGGTGTGGATAACCCCGGTCCGCGCCGCGCCATCGGTTGCCTGAAGGTCGAATTGAAAGCGCATTTCACCCACCGTTGAAGTTTTCCGGCCCTCCATGCGGCATTCCATGCCAAAAGCCAAGCCGCCCCCCACTGGACGCAGCACGGTATATTCCTATATAAACAGTCGAGAAACGCGCGAGGCGAGACAGATATGAGCAGCGAACTGCCCGAGGGTGCGCCCCTCATCCAGCCATCGACCACCGATCACCCGCTTTACGATACGGTGGTTGAAGCATGTAAATCGGTCTATGACCCTGAAATCCCGGTCAATATCTTTGACTTGGGATTGATTTATACCATCGATATCTCGCCCGAGAACGCTGTGGCCATAACCATGACCCTCACCGCGCCGGGCTGCCCGGTGGCCGGCGAGATGCCCGGCTGGGTGGCGGACGCGGTCAATTCCATCGAAGGCGTGAAGCAGGTCGATGTCGAAATGACCTTCGAACCGCAGTGGGGCATGGACATGATGTCAGACGAAGCGCGGCTGGAGCTGGGTTTTATCTGAACCCGGTCTGCAAAACTCCGAACCAAGGAAAGCCCATGTTCGCCATTCCCGGCAAATCGCCCGTTACCCTTACCCCCGCCGCCGAGCGTCATATCGCCCGGCTGATGGAAAAACAGGGCAAGAAGGGGCTGCGCATCGGCGTCAAGAAGGGCGGTTGCGCAGGTATGGAATACACGATGGAGTTTGCCGATACGGTCGAGTCGCATGAAGAGGTGGTGGAACAGGGCGCGGCGCGGGTGATCATTGCGCCAATGGCGCAGATGTTCCTGTTTGGCACCGAGATCGATTATCAGACCGGCCTGCTGGAAAGCGGCTTCAAGTTCCGCAATCCCAATGTTTCCGAGGCGTGCGGTTGCGGCGAGTCGATCAAGTTTGACGATGTGGAAACCCTGAGCGCGCGAATGAATGCCACCGGGGCATCGCGCGCGGCGGAATGACGGGGCGGTAACAGGGTTTGATCCCGGCACGCAGCTTCGCTATCACGGGGTCTGCGCCAAAAGGAGACCCGCATGCCGCAACGCCGCAAGATCGCTGCCGGAAACTGGAAGATGAATGGACTGGGCACCAGCCTGGCCGAGGCCCGTGATTTGGCCGCCGCCCATCCCGCGCCCGGCGTCGATATCCTGCTTTGCCCGCCGGCCACCCTGCTGCACCGGCTGAGCGAGGCACTGGCGGGCAGCGCCATCGCGCTGGGCGGGCAGGATTGTCACGCAGCAGAGAAGGGTGCGCATACCGGAGACATCTCGGCCGTGATGCTGGCTGATGCGGGGGCGCGGCATGTCATTCTGGGCCATTCCGAACGCCGCGCTGATCATGGTGAAACCAGCGCGCAGGTCGCCGCCAAGGCGCAGGCGGCCCATGCGGCGGGGCTGGTTGCGGTGGTCTGCATCGGCGAAACACTGGCCGAGCGCGACGCGGGCCAGACGCTGGCGGTGGTGGGCGCGCAACTGGCGGCGTCGCTGCCAGAGGGCGCGCATGGTGCCAATACCATCGTGGCTTATGAACCCGTTTGGGCCATCGGCACCGGCTTGACCCCGACACCCGAGCAGATCTCCGAAGTTCATGGCTTCCTGCGTGCGCATCTGCCCGATGCTACGATTTCAGTGCTTTACGGCGGGTCGGTCAATGCCGGGAATGCCGCGGCAATCTTTGCCCTTCCTGATGTCGATGGCGCACTGGTTGGTGGCGCATCGCTGAAAGCGGCTGATTTCAGTCCGATCATCCGCGCGCTGGAGAACGCCTGAGCAGGACTCTGTCAGCTGCCCTGCACGATCAGGATCGCGCGCGCCGCCCCTCCGTCGGCAGCGATCCGGTGCGCACGGTCGGCGGCATAGCGCGCGGTGTCGCCGGGCCCCAGAATCGCAGTATCGGCACCCGAAGCCACCGCCACCCGCCCTTCGATCACCGTCAGATGCTCGCGGCAGCCGGCACTGTGGGCGGTGCTGTCCAGTGCGCCGTCGGGGGCGAAGATCAACTCATAGACCTCATGACTGCCGACACTCTCGGGCGGTGACAAGATCCGGATTCGCACCCCCTCGCCACGAGCTGCGATCACAGGTGCGGCATCGGCGCGGATCACATCGATCCCGTCTGCCTCACGCCCGGCCAGAAGCCCCGCGAAATCGACCTGCAAGGCCTGGGTCAGGTTCCACAGCGTCGCCACGGTGGGGCTTGATTCGCCGCGCTCGATCTGGCTGACCATCGAACGGCTGACGCCCGAAAGCTTCGCCACCGCCTCAAGGCTCAGCCCGCGGGCCTTGCGCGCAGCGCGCAGGGCTTCGGCGAGTTGTTCGACAATGTCAGGGCGGGTATTCATGCCTCCATGTCACCCGCACAGACCCCTTCCGTCAAGCACTGCGCGCCAGATCACGCATTGCCATTGACCGCCCGGCGATTCCTGCTCATATGCCCCCATGACCGAGCTCGACAGAATCCGCAATTTCTCCATCGTGGCGCATATCGACCACGGTAAATCCACCTTGGCCGACCGGCTGATCCAGCTGACGGGCACCGTCGCGGAACGCGACATGAAGGCCCAGTTGCTGGACAGCATGGATATCGAGCGCGAGCGCGGGATCACCATCAAGGCCAACACCGTTCGGATCGAGTATCCGGCGAAGGATGGGCACACCTATATCCTCAACCTGATCGATACGCCGGGCCATGTCGATTTCGCCTATGAGGTGTCACGCTCAATGCGCGCGGTCGAGGGGTCGCTTCTGGTGGTCGATGCCTCGCAAGGGGTCGAGGCGCAGACCCTGGCCAATGTCTATCAGGCGCTCGATGCCAATCACGAAATCGTGCCGGTTCTCAACAAGATCGACCTGCCCGCTGCCGAGCCTGACCAGGTGCGGGCGCAGATCGAGGATGTGATCGGGCTCGATGCCTCGGATGCCGTGCTCATCTCGGCCAAATCCGGCCTTGGTATCCCCGATGTGCTGGAAGCCATTGTCAAGCGTTTGCCGCCACCCAAGGGCGATCGCAACGCCCCCCTGAAGGCCATGCTGGTCGACAGCTGGTATGACCCCTATCTGGGCGTCGTGGTCATGATCCGCGTCATGGACGGTGTCATCAGGAAGGGTGAGCGCATCAAGATGATGCAGACCGGCGCTGTCTACGGCATCGACAAGCTGGCGGTGCTCAAACCCAAAATGGTTGATATCGCCGAGTTGGGACCGGGCGAGATCGGCGTGTTCACCGCCTCAATCAAGCAGGTGCGCGATACCCGCGTAGGCGACACGATCACCCATGAAAAGAAGGGCTGCGAAAAGCCGCTGCCGGGGTTCAAACCGGCGCAACCGGTGGTGTTCTGCGGCTTGTTCCCGGTCGATGCCAATGATTTCGAGGCCCTGCGCGAGGCGATCGAGAAACTGGCGCTCAATGATGCTTCCTTCAGCTATGAAATGGAAACCTCTGCCGCGCTTGGCTTTGGCTTCCGTTGCGGGTTTCTTGGGCTGTTGCACCTGGAGGTTATCCGCGACCGGCTGGAACGCGAATATGACCTGGATCTGATCACCACCGCGCCCTCGGTGGTCTATCATGTCCATATGCGTGACGGCTCCATGCAAGAGTTGCACAACCCTGCCGACATGCCTGACCTGACGCATGTCGATCATATCGAGGAACCCCGGATCAAGGCCACGATCATGGTGCCCGACGACTATCTGGGCGATGTGCTGAAACTGTGCCAGGACCGCCGCGGCATCCAGCTTGAACTGACCTATGCCGGCAGCCGTGCGATGGTGGTGTATGACCTCCCCCTTAATGAAGTTGTGTTCGATTTCTATGATCGCCTGAAATCGGTAACAAAGGGTTACGCCAGCTTCGACTATCAGATCACCGGCTACCGCGAGGACACGCTGGTCAAGATGTCACTTCTGGTCAATGACGAGCCGGTCGATGCGCTGGCGATGATGGTGCATCGCGACCGGGCCGAAATGCGCGGGCGGGCGATGTGCGAAAAGCTCAAGGATCTGATCCCGCGGCACATGTTCAAGATCCCGATTCAGGCCGCCATTGGTGGCAGGGTGATCGCCCGCGAAACCATCGCCGCGCTGCGCAAGGATGTGACGGCAAAATGCTATGGCGGCGATGTGACGCGCAAGAAGAAGCTTCTGGAAAAGCAGAAGGCGGGCAAGAAGAAGATGCGCCAGTTCGGCAAGGTGGAAATCCCGCAGCAGGCTTTCATCTCGGCGCTGAAGATGGACAACTGATCAGCCTCATGCGCGTGCCCGGTTTCCGGGCCGCACGGCCCCCAGCGTCAACAGCCTCCGGCTTCATCTGTTCAGAAATATCCCGGGGGAGTCGCCCGGAGGGCGGCGGGGGCAGCGCCCCCGTCCTTCAGCCCCATTCCAGCACGATCTTGCCGCTTTCTCCGGCGCGCATGATCTCGAACCCTTTCTGAAAATCGGTGGCGGGCAGGCGGTGGGTGATCACGCGGCGCACGTCCAGCCCGTTTTCCAGCATGGCGATCATCTTGTACCAGGTCTCGAATATCTCGCGCCCATAGACTCCCTTGATTGTGAGCGCCTTGAACACGATGCGCGACCAGTCGACCAGCGATTTTCCCGGCGGGATGCCCAGAAGCGCGATGCGTCCGCCCATCACCATAACCTCGACCATCTGATCCAGTGCGGCCTGACTGCCGGACATCTCCAGCCCGACGTCAAAGCCTTGCACGATGCTCAGCCGGGGCATGACGGCGCGCAGATCCTCCTTTGTCACGTTCACTGGCACCACATCAGCCACCTGGGCAGCCAGTTCCAGCCGCGCGGGGTTGATATCGGTGATCACCACATGCCGCGCACCCGCGTGGCGCGCGACGGCAGCGGCCATGATACCGATCGGCCCGGCGCCGGTGACCAGCACATCCTCGCCCAGCAGATCGAAGCTCAGCGCGGTATGGACGGCGTTTCCCAGCGGGTCGAGGATGGCGCCGATCTCGTCATCGATACTGTCGGGAAGGGGCACCACATTGAAGGCGGGCAGGCGCAGGTATTCGGCGAAAGCACCCGGCTCGTTCACGCCGATGCCACGCGTGGTCGGGTCCAGGTGAAAACGCCCGGAACGTGACTGGCGCGAGGTCTTGCCGATCAGATGCCCTTCGCCCGAGCAGCGCTGCCCCAGGGTCAACCCCTCGACCTGCGCGCCGATCTCGACAATCTCGCCGGCAAATTCGTGTCCGGTGATCAGCCCCACGGGGACGGTGCGCTGCGCCCAGTCGTCCCAGTTCCAGATATGGAGGTCGGTGCCGCAAATGCCGGTCTTGTGGACCTTGATCAGCACATCTTCGGGGCCGATAGCCGGGATCGGGCGTTCCTCCAGCCAAAGGCCCGGTTCAGCCCGCGTCTTGACCAATGCCTTCATGGTGACCATCACACCACCCCGCAATCGCGCCCGGCACGGGCAAAGGCATCAAGCGCGGTATCCAGATCGGCGCGGCTCAGTGCCGCGTTCATCTGGGTGCGGATGCGGGCCTGACCGCGTGGCACTACCGGAAAGAAAAAGCCCGAGACATAGACGCCAAGTTCGAACAGCCGCGCCGCCATGGCCTGAGCCTTGTGCGCGTCTCCCAGCATCACCGGGATGATCGGATGTTCACCGGGCAAGAGGATGAAACCGGCGCGTTCCAGGCCCGCACGCCAGTAAGCGGCATTGTCGAATAGTCGGGCCCGCAGGTCATCACCCGCCTCGACAATGTCCAGTGCTGCCAGCGCCGCGCCTACCACCGCCGGCGGCAGCGCGTTGGAAAACAGATAGGGCCGCGCACGCTGGCGCAGAATATCGATGACCGGCTGCGGCCCGGCAACATAGCCCCCCAGCGCGCCCCCCAGCGCCTTGCCCAGCGTGCCGGTCAGGATATCGGCGCGCAGGCCGAAATGGGCGGGCGTGCCGCGCCCCTGTGGACCCATGAAGCCGGTTGCGTGGCAGTCATCGACCATGACTAGCGCTTCGTACCGGTCGGCCAGCGCACGGATGTCCGGCAGTTTCGCCAATGTGCCATCCATCGAGAATACGCCATCGGTGGCGATCATGATGAAGCGCGCACCGTCGGATCGGGCCTGTTTGAGCTGCGCCTCAAGCGCATTCATGTCGGAATTGGCGAAGCGGTAGCGACGGGCCTTGCTCAGGCGGATGCCGTCGATGATGCTGGCGTGGTTCAACGTGTCGGAAATGACAGCATCCTCGGGGCCCAGAAGGGGTTCGAACAGCCCGCCATTGGCATCGAAACACGCGGCGAACAGGATGGCGTCGTCGGTGCCCAGAAACTGTGCCAGCCGTGATTCGAGCGCCAGATGAAGATCCTGTGTGCCGCAGATGAACCGGACCGAGGCCATGCCGAAGCCATGCCCCTCCATCGCGGTGCGTGCAGCGGCGATCAGTGCCGGATGGTCTGCAAGTCCGAGATAGTTGTTGGCACAAAGGTTGATCACCTGTTGGCCGTTGACCTGCACATGAGCACCCTGCGCGGAGCGTATTGCGCGCTCCGTTTTTATCAGCCCCTCGGTGCGAAGGGTCTCAAGCATATCTGTCAGATGGTTGAGAAAGCCTTTGGTCATGCCACTCTCCTGCTTTGGGAGAAGCATGAACCTGCTTCGCACATCTGTCAATATCGCGGATTATATTCCGTTATAACGACATATCGGCCATGGATTAAGCCTCTCGGATGCGAAGCCGGGTCAGGCGGTTCTCGGTGCGTTCGATCACGACAAAACGGAAGCCGTGGAAATGGAAGATCTGCCCGGCTTCAGGAATCATCTGCGCCTCATGTATCACCAACCCGGCAACGGTATTGGCTTCGTCATCAGGCAGGTTCCAGTCCATCGCGCGGTTGATGTCGCGGATCGTCATGCCGCCGTCAATTTCGATCGCGCCATCGTCAAGCCGGGTGATGGGATCGGGCATGTCCTCGTCATGCTCGTCCTCGATTTCGCCGACGATTTCTTCCAGAATATCTTCCAGCGTGATCAGCCCCAGAAGCGAGCCGTATTCGTCGATCACCAGGCCGAAATGCCGCCGCAACCTCAGGAACTGGCGCATCTGTTCGTCCAGGGGCGTTGTTTCGGGCACGAAATAGGGCTCGCGCGCCACCGACATCAGATCAAGTTCTGCGACCGCTCCATAGTCGCCGCCATTCTCGACCACGAGCCGATGCACCTCGCGCATCAGGTCGCGCGAATGAATGACGCCGACAATGTTCTCTGGCTCATCCTTCCAGGCGGGCAAGCGGGTATGGGTGGAGTTGACGCACTGGGCGATGATCTCCTCGATAGGGGCGTCCAGATTGACGGTTTCGATCTGGCTGCGGTGGAGCATGATCTCTTCGACCGTGCGGTGCCCCAGATCGAGCGCACCCAGCAGGCGGTCGCGGTCTTCCTTCTGCACCGTTCCCTCGGAATGCCCCAGAGCCAATGCGCCAGCAATTTCTTCGTGATAGGATAGCACCGCGCTGTCCGGGTCAGTCTTGACACCAAACAGCCCCAGAAGGCCGCGCACCAGAAGCCGTACAGCAGCGACGACGGGCGCGAACACGATGATCACCAGCCTGATGAGGCCGGCCACCTTTGATGCGGCGGTTTCGGGGTTGGTGATGGCATAAGTCTTGGGCAGCACTTCGGCGAAGATCAACACCATCAGCGTCATTACCAGTGTTGCCAGCGCAACGCCGGAATCGCCGAAAAGGCGTGTGAACAGCGCAGTCGCCAAAGAGGCCGCCAGAATGTTGACGAGGTTGTTGCCCAGCAGCACCGAACCAATCAGCTTTTCGCTGTCTTCGGTGATCTTCAGTGCGGTTTCCGCCCCCTTGGAACCCTTGTCGGCCTGCGCCCGCAACTTGCCGCGCGACGATGCTGTCAGCGCGGTTTCGCTGCCGGAAAAGAAGCCTGACAGAACAAGTAGCGCCAGAATTGCGCCGATGGTGAGCCAAACAGAAGTGTTCAGGTAATCCATGATCTTTTCTTCGTTGGGGCGGAACCATCAATACGGGCTATGTGTTTGCAGTGACAAGACCCTGCGCGAAACGCGGGTGGCGAGAGAAAAAGAAAAACCCCGGGCCATATGGCGCCGGGGCGGGTGGGGCAGTCCTGTCTTGTAAAGTGAGCGCTCGGAAGCTCGCTTCTGTCAGCCGCCCCATGAGCGTACGGGGCCGCAATCCATATGCGTGAAATCCGAACGCGAGTAGAGGCCGACACCGCCAGCCGAACAGGCAATTGCCGCCTGGGCAACCTGGCGAACGGTGCGTGAGCGCACTCGCAGGTCAGCGGCCTGGCCGACAAGGTGACGCGAGTTCTGCGCAACACCGCGTGAGTTGCGGCGCAACATGGCATTGGTTTCGGGAGAGCGATAGCCCGAGAGAAGCATGTAGGGTTCGTCGACCCGCAGCAGGCTATGGGCGGCAGACATGATGTCCAATGTACGAGTGTCGATGCGATGAACGCGGTTGTTCCGCCAGTCGCGGAAGAAATGGTCGATCTCGGCCAGTGCTTCGGGGATGTAGTCGCCATCGACCCAATAGATGGTATCGAGACGTTCGCCAGTGCGGCCCGAATACATCTTGAGGCGGCGGATGTCGCCTGCGCCGCGGTTGAAGGCAAAAGCGTTTGCGAATTTCGGCGCTGCTGTCACGGCAGTTGCCGCAAAGATACCCAGAAGCGCGCGCCGGGAAAACCCGGTGAGGTTATTTCTTGTCATAGGTCCTTCTGTCCCATCCCAGTATTGCTCGTATCTGCCTGTCTTGGAGGCTGCTTTTCGGCTGCGGCCTTCCGTTTTGTCCTCTCCGGGGCGGTTTTCAGTGTCAGTGGTAACCAGCCCTGCGAACAGGAAATATGAGGAATTTTTTCCTTCTGGGGCTTTTATGCCACAAAGCCCTGCATTGCCCAAGCCTTCTTTCCTTCTTGTTGCGGTGGCTGGTCCATTTTCGGCGGGTTTTTGCTGAAATCTCGTTAACGATCGAATCAGCACTGGAAAATCAATGCCTTACATAGGCGCTTTGAGATGTCCATGAATTGGAAGGAGGAGAATCAGCGCCTCGCTCTGTGTTAACCAACTGTCACCCGGCCATTTTGCCGCAGCTGTTGCCTGTGACACGCAGCGGTGCGGATATCTGTGCATTTGTCGTGATTGTGAATCGACGAGAGTTTTGCGATCCTGTGTCATAGGCAGAATTCCGCGCATTTCGCGGGGGCGCGCGGGCGATCTGCTGCCAGCGTTGCCTGAACAGAAACGTAACAAGGGGAAAATCATGTCGGGATTGCAGCGGCGTCTGGGTCGGCGGCTTCGGATGATCACACTGGCTGGCGCAACTGCGCTGGCGGCGGGTATCGTGCCGGTGGCCGGGCTGTTTATGTTGCCGCAAGCCGCCGAGGCACAGCAATTCCCCGCGTTTCGTCAGGCGCTGGCCGAAGGGGTGGCCAATGATCGCGGCCTTTCGGCATTTTACCGCGAGAACGGCTATGCCGCCGTCTGGACCGGGGCAGAGCATGCCGCGCGCCGCTCGGCACTGGTTTCGGCGCTGTCGCGGGCTTCGGAACATGGGCTGCCGGCGCAGCGCTATGACCTGCCGGGTCTGCTGAGCGCCTTTCGCATGGTTGAAAGCGAGCGTGATCGCGGCTTTGCCGAGGCGCTGGCCAGCCGGATATTCGTGCAATTCGCCCGCGATATTTCCAGCGGAGTGCTGGAGCCCTCGACGATTATCGAACAGATCGTCCGCGAACTGCCCCGCCCTGACCCTGCGCGTCTGATGGAGGAATTCTCGCGCGCCGAACCGGTCAGCTTCATTCGCAACCTCGCTCCGCGTGCGCCTGAATATGCCCGCCTGTTCCACGCCAAACGCGAGTTGGAGGCACAGATCGCGCGCGGTGGCTGGGGGGCGCGGCTGTCGGGCGCGGCGCTGCGACCGGGAGACACGGGCCAGCAGGTGATCGCGCTCAGAAACCGGCTGATCGCCATGGGCTACATGCCGCGTCTGGCGACGGCCAGCTACGACGGCGTTATGCAACGCGCAGTGCAGCAGTTCCAGGCTGCCCACGGGATTGAGGCGGATGGAATCGCGGGCGCTGCCACCATTGCCGCTCTCAATGTCGAACCCGAAGAGCGTTTGCGCTCGATCGTGGTGGCGCTGGAGCGTGAACGCTGGCTGAACATAGAGCGCGGCGACCGGCATATCTGGGTCAACCTTGCCGATTTTCACACCCAGATTGTTGATTTCGACCAGGTGACATTTGAAACTGTCTCGGTTGTCGGGGCGCGCAATTCAGATATGCAGACGCCCGAATTCTCGGACCATATGGAGTATCTGGAAATCAATCCAGACTGGACGCTGCCACGTTCGATCGTTGCGCGCAGCTACTGGAGCGGGCTGGCGGCGGGGGGGCATTCTTATCTGCAACTGATCGATTCCCGTGGCCGTGTAGTCCCGCGTGAGGCGGTGGATTTCTCGCGCTACAGCCCGCGCAACTTCCCGTTCGAGGTGCGCCAGCCGCCGGGGCCGTCGAACCCGCTGGGCCGCGTCAAGTTCATGTTCCCGAACCCCTATGCGATCTATCTGCACGACAGCCCGGCACGCTCGCTCTTTCGTACCACGGTACGGACCCATTCCTCGGGCTGTGTGCGCCTGAACGACCCTGAAGAGTTTGCCTACGAACTGCTGTCGCGTCAAAGCGATGACCCGGTGACGCTTTACCAGCGGATCCTGCGGACGGGCCAGCAAACCCGGCTGAACCTCGAGGTGCCGGTGCCGGTGCATCTGGTCTATCGCACGGCGTTCACCTCGGTGAGCGGTGACATGAACTATCGTGACGATGTCTATGGCCGCGATGGACGGCTTTACGATGCGTTGCGCCGCGCCGGGGTGGAAATGACCGCGCATCAAAGCTAAACCGGTAGCGCGCGGCGCGCATTGCCGCGCGTCTGAGCCCGGAGTGAACGATGCCCCACAGCCTGACCGATATTGCCGCCGCGCTTGGTGCCCGGCTTGAAGGCAGGGGCGATCTGGTTGTCACCTCTGCCGCCGAACCCGCGATGGCCGGTGCGGACGATCTGGCGCTGGCGATGGACCCGCGCTATGCCGAAGGTCTGGCGCAGGGCAATGCCCGCGCCGCAGTGCTGTGGGAGGGGGCGGATTGGCAGGCTCTGGGGTTGGAAGCGGCGCTTTTTGTGCCGCGCCCGCGGTTTGCCATGGCTGGGTTGACGCGGATGCTGGATCCGGGTGCGGGTATCGCGCCGGGTATCCACCCAAGTGCGGTGATCGATCCCGGCGCGCTGATCGGCGCAGGTGCCGCAATCGGGCCGTTCGCCGTGATCGAAGCGGGCGCACGCATTGGTGCGAACGCACGCATCGGGGCCCATTGCTACATCGGTGCGGATGCGGTTCTGGGGGATGACTGCCTGCTTATGCCTGGCGCGCGGATCGGCGCGCGGGTGCGGATTGGCGCGCGGTTTATCGGGCATTTTGGCATAGCGATTGGCGGCGACGGTTTCTCCTTTGTGACGCCTGACAAATCGACCGTGGAAAGCGCGCGCGAAACGCTGGGCAATACCGAGGCTGCCACCATCGCCGCGCAAAGCTGGACGCGTATCCATTCACTGGGCTCGGTCGAACTGGGCGACGATGTGGAACTGGGCGCGAACAGCACCATCGACCGCGGCACGATCCGCAATACGCGGATAGGGCGGGGCACCAAGATAGACAATCTTGTCCAGATCGGGCACAATACACAGGTGGGTGAGGATTGCCTGATCTGTGGTCAGGTGGGGATCGCCGGGTCAGCCCGGATCGGCAACCGCGTTGTTCTGGGCGGCAAGGTCGGGGTGAGCGACAACATCTTCATTGGCGATGATGTTGTCGCCGGCGGTTCGACCAAGATCTATTCCAATGCTCCGGCGGGGCGTATGCTGCTGGGATCGCCCGCCATGCGGATGGACAAGCAGATTGAAGTGTACAAAGCGCAACGCCGCCTGCCACGGCTTTTGTCCCAGGTGAGCGATCTTCAGAAAACCGTCAAGGAATTGTTGGACACTCTGGCGGCAAACAAAAACCGATAGAGGCGGCACAATGGGCCATATGCGCCAAGACACTTTGACCGAACTGCAAACCCGCGTGCTCGATATTCTGGCCGAACAGGCCCTTTGCGCACCAAGCGACATCGCCCCCGATGCAACGCTGGAAAGCCTTGGCATCGACTCGCTGGGTCAGGCCGAGGTGGTCTTCGCCATCGAGGAAAGCTTTGATGTCTCGGTGCCATTCAACGCCAATACCCCACAGGACTCCGGCTTTGATCTGCGCACGGTTTCCGGCGTCATTGCCGGTGTCGAGGCGCTGGTGCGTGCGCGCCAGGACTAGAGCCCATGCATAAGGTGGTTATTACCGGGGCGGGCACCGTCAATGCGCTGGCTACCGATGTCGCGGGCACGCTCGCCGGGTTCCGCGAGGGGCGCGTGGCCATTGGCCCGCTGGATTTCCCCGAGGTTGACCGGCTATCGGTGCAGGTGGGCGCGCAGGTCCATGGCTGGGACGCCGGGGCGCGGCACTCACGCTCAGAGCTCGCGCTCTATGACAGGGTAACCCAGTTTGCGCTGGAAAGCGCAGGCCAGGCCATCGCACAGGCAGGGCTTGAAGTTGATGAGGAACTGGCACTGGCTGCGGGCGTCGTGCTGGGCACCGCCGGCGGGGGGCACAATACCATCGATGAAAGCTATCGCGCGCTACACGGGCAGGGCAAGAACCGGGTCCATCCGTTCACCATCCCGCGTTTGATGCACAGCGCAGCCGCTGCGCATATTGCCATGCGCTACGGGTTGAAGGGGCCGGCCTTCACGGTGTCAACGGCCTGCGCCTCCAGCAATCACGCGATGGGGCTGGCGTATCAGATGGTGCGATCGGGCGCGGTGCGCGCGGTGCTGACCGGCGGTGCCGAGGCATCGCTTTGTTTTGGCGGTGTCAAAGCCTGGGAAGGGCTGCGGGTGATGTCCCCTGACGGCTGCCGACCGTTCTGCGCCACACGCAACGGGATGGTGCAGGGCGAGGGTGCAGCGGTTTTCGTGTTCGAGGCGTATGAGCACGCCCGTGCGCGCAGCGCCGAGATACTGGCCGAGGTCGCCGGATTTTCCATGACATCGGATGCGGGCGACATCGTCATGCCGGATCGCGACGGCGCGGTCCGGGCGATGCGCGGTGCGCTGGCCGATGCGGGCCTGACGCCCGAGGCGATTGACTATGTCAACGCCCATGGAACCGCCACCACCGCCAACGACCGGGTGGAAGCCGCTGCCCTGGCTGAGGTTTTCGGCCCCGTGCTGGCAGGAATACCTGTTTCATCAACCAAGTCGATGCATGGCCATCTGATCGGTGCAACCGGCGCGGTTGAGCTTCTGGCAGCCATTCTGGCGCTGCGCGAGGGCGTGATTGCCCCAACCATGGGGTTTCAGCAGCCGGACCCGGATTGCCCGCTGGACATGGTGCCCAACGCCGCGCGTAACGCTTCGGTGTCGGCGGTGCTGTCGAATGCCTTCGCTTTTGGCGGCATGAACGCCTGTCTGGCTTTGCGCGCCGTTTGAAGCCATCAGCCTTGCGCGGCGAAAAACCGGTTCTGCCCATGCGTGGCAATCTGGCGATAGCCGAAATCGGCAACCAGCCGCTGCATAAGCGGCTCTTGCGCAAAATCATCGCGGCCATGGGCCTCCAGCACCAGAAGCGGGCGACAGCGGGCGATGGTATCGCGGGCGCCGGCCAGTGCGGCCATTTCGTGGCCCTCGATATCCAGCTGAATCAATCCCACCGGGGTGGCCGCAGCAATATGGCTGTCGATCGTGTGAATCTCGATTTCGTCAAAGCGTGCCCGTTCCGTGCCGGTCCGCCCCTTGACCAACCGCGAGCCGCCACCCAGCGGCACGCCCTTGTCATCATGGGTCTTGATCGTCAGGCTGGTGCTGTCAGCGCCCAGCCCGCCCCGAACAAGGCGGCAGTTCGTGAGAGTGTTGATGGCGCATGTCACCGTGGCACAGGCGAAATTGACGGCGTTGGGTTCGAATGTCAGCACTTCCGCGTCATGCTTCCCGGCCAGACGCGACATGAAGGGCAGGAAATCACCGAAATAGGCGCCCGCGCTGATGATATCGCCACCGTCATACAGCTTCTCGATGGCGGCAAGCGTGCCGGGTTCCCAGACCATGCCGCGCATTACCGTCATGGCGCAGGGCCGGTGCATCGACTCGCGCGGGACGCAATACTGACCAAGCCGGTTGCGGGCTATGTAGAAGTCCAGTTGCTGACCGATTGCCATGTCTGCCCGCCCTTGCCGGCAATTTTGCGGATATTCCTGCGCCCCGGTCGTTGCCGGAACTGAGCCCGGCCATACCGGCCGGGCCGCTTGTCATTGCCGAGTCACTCTGCTGCGGGCAGACGCGCCTGAAGGTCTTCCAGTGCGGCCGTAAAGCCCAGAAGCGACACGCGGATATCCACCGGCTGATCTATGGCGATAAACGGGGCGATCGTGATATTGGCATGCGTGCCGCGCTTCATCGCCTCGATCTCTTCGGCATTGAAGCCGATCCTTGCAATGCAGCCGATTACGGCGCACATGCGGAAACCTTCGACGCGCATTTCCTCGGCATCGCCCACGCTCCAGCCAAGACCGGCGGGCAGGAAGGTTTCCAGCGGTGTGGTGATCGTAGCACCGGCAACGGCACCCGATTCGGCGGGCAGGGCCGCGATGCTGATCTCGGCGATGGGGGTTTCACCTGCATCAAGCAGTAGCTGATACATTTCGCACATTTCTTCGCCGCCCTCTTCGAAGCGGGTGCAGAGGATTTCCCAGTCGCGGTGCGTGGCAACCAGATAGGGCTCGCCGGGTTCCGGCGCGGTGGCCGCGGCGCCGGTTTCCGCCTCGGTGCTGGCGTCCTGGGCCAGCGCAATCTGCGGCAGGCTGAGCAGAGCAGACAGAAGTGTGGTGCAAAGAAGAGAGCGCAATGTCATGTGTTCGGCCTCGAAGCAGGGATTAGAAGGTTGTCCCTAACATGAAGCGATTGCGGTGTCAGTGCAAACCCGGCAGTTCAGAGTCGAAAAGGGCCCAGAACCTGGACCCTTTCCTTTTTTGCTCCCTGTCGGACTGGCCGACTTATTGAAGGCGACGCTAAGTAGAAAACGATCACCCGTCAACAGGTAATCTCCTTGGAACAAAGGCGATTGTGTGGCTGGGGCAATTGTGTTCAGAGGCTGCCCGCGCGCTGTGCAATGCTGCGCGAAAGCCATGCTCTTTGCAATTGCAGCATCCAAAAACTGCCCGATATATTGGCGTGTTGGGCGTGAGATACTCGCCCATTGCTGCGACTGCGAAGTCCGCTTGCCGCGCTGGGTGCTGGCGCGGATGCGGGGAATGGTCTTTAATGGCGTGCAACGCGCCCGCTGGGGCGGCAGGAGGGGCTTATGGGTCATCGGGAATCGCTTTTCATTGGTGGCGGCGGCGTGGGTAATGGTGTCGCGCAGGAGCTTTTGTTGCGATTCGCTAATCGCCACGGTCTGATTGCGGGCGCCACAGGCACCGGCAAGACCATCACCATGCAGATCATGGCCGAGGGGTTCGCGCGCGCCGGGGTGCCCGTGTTCCTGACCGATATCAAGGGCGATGTCGGCGGCATGGCCATGCCCGGCACCCCGCGCGATTCCTTTGCGCGACGGGCCGAAACCATCGGTCTGCGCGATATCGGTTACGGCGCGATGCCGGTCACTTTCTGGGATCTGTTCGGTGAGCACGGCCACCCGGTGCGCGCTACCATCGCCGAGATGGGACCGCTTCTGCTGTCGCGCATTCTTGAACTGACCGATGCGCAGGAAGGGGTGATCAACGCTGCCTTCCGGCTGTCGGATGAAAACGGCTGGCCGATACTGGATCTCAAGGATCTGCAGGCAATGCTGGTGTTTCTGGGCGAGAATCAGCGTGAGCTGTCACAGCGCTACGGGAATATCACCACGGCCTCGGTGGGTGCGATCCAGCGGCGGCTCTTGGTGCTGGAGAATCAGGGGGCGGCGCAGTTCTTTGGCGAACCCGCGCTGGATATCAACGATCTGATGCTGCGAACGCCAGAGGGGCAGGGGCGGGTGAATATCCTTCATGCCGAGCGGCTGATGCGCACCCCCCGGCTCTATGCCACCTTCCTGCTTTGGCTTTTGTCCCAGTTGTTCGAGGAACTGCCCGAGGTGGGCGATGCCCCGCTTCCCAAGTTGGTGTTCTTTTTTGACGAGGCGCATTTGCTGTTCAACGGTGCCCCGCGTGCGCTGGTGGAAAAAGTGGAACGGGTTGCGCGGTTGATCCGGTCCAAGGGCGTGGGGGTGTATTTTATCACCCAGAACCCGGATGACGTACCCGATACCATTCTGGCGCAGCTGGGAAACCGGGTGCAGCACGCCCTGCGTGCCTTTACCGCGCGCGATCAGCAGGCTTTGCGCCGCGCGGCGCAGACCTACCGTGCAAACCCGCGTTTCTCGACCGAAGAAGCAATCCGCGATGTCGGCGTGGGCGAGGCCGTGACCTCGTTTCTGGATGCACGCGGCGCGCCGGGGATTGTGGAACGTACGCTGATCCGCCCGCCTGGCTCGGCCATGGGGCCGATCGACGCGGCGGTGCGCGCGCAGATCATCGCAGGCTCGCCGGTTGCCGGGAAGTACGATCAGATGATTGACCGTGATTCGGCGCATGAGATGCTCGCCCGCCGCGCAGAAACTGCAGCGCAAGAGGCCGCACGCCATGACATCAAGGCGGGCGATGAACCTGCGCGCGAATTCAATCAGGCCCGGCGCTATCAACCACCAGTAGCGCGTAGCACCACGGCCAGCACTCGCCCGGTAAACACCAGAACTGCGTCGCGCCGTGACACGCCGGTCGATGCCTTCGCGAAGTCCTTCGCACGCCAACTCGGCAGCCGCTCCGGCCAGGCGCTGGCCCGCGGAGTTCTGGGAACGCTGTTTCGCGGGCGTTAAGGCATTGTGGTCAAAAAGACTGTCGGCCTTCAGATGTCGTTGTTGCAGAACATGTCATAGATCAGCGCGATCATTCGCGCTGCCTTGGGGTCGCCCAGCGAATAGTAGATCGCCTTGCCCTCGCGACGGCAGTTGACCAGCCCCTCCAGCCGCAGCCGTGCCAGTTGCTGGCTGACTGCCGCCTGACGTGAACCGAGCAGCGTTTCCAGTTCGGTCACCGACTTTTCACCGGACGAAAGATAGCACAGGATCAGAAGCCGGCCTTCATGCGCCAGCGCCTTGAGGAAATTCGAAGCCGACTGGGCCTGGGCCACCATGTCTTCAGCCGGACGCAGCGCGCAACTGGCGTCGCTGTCGTGGATCTCTGCAGTGTCAGTGTCAGTGTCAGTGGGCATGACGTGGTCCTCAACCCCAGCGATGCAGGAATTCGAATACGTATCGCGCCAAACATAAGGTCGCTCAAGCGCAACGGCAAGAGGGCAGCAAAACCGAACGCGCGCCCGGTGGGGGCGCGCGTAAGCTGTTTGATCCGAAATCCTGCCTTCACCGATGTTTGTCTGGGGGGCTGGGTGCGGAGTTACTCTTCGCCATCCTCGTCGACGGCGCCGCCAAGATCGTCGAACAGTTCGGAGATCTCGAATTCGGCAGCCGCTTCTTCTTCGGCAGCCAGTTCCTGGATCGACTTGCCCGAAGCCTGCAGTTCGGCCTCTTCTTTCGAGCGGGCGACATTGATCGAGATGCGGGCGCTGACCTCAGGATGCAGAACCACATTCACCGAATGCAGGCCGAGCAGCTTGATCGCGCTGTCCAGCACGACCTGACCACGGTTGACGCTGAAGCCCTCTTCGGTGACGACTTCGCTGATATCGCGCGGCGTGACCGAGCCATAGAGCGCGCCACCATCCGATGCCGAACGGATCACGACATAAGACGTGCCATCCAGCTTGGCAGCCAGCGCCTCGGCTTCCTTGCGGGTTTCGAGGTTACGGGCTTCAAGCTGGGCTTTCTGGGCCTCGAAGGCCTTCATGTTGGCCTCGGAGGCGCGCAGCGCCTTGCCCTGTGGCAGAAGGAAGTTGCGGGCGAAGCCTTGCTTGACGTTCACCACGTCGCCCATCTGGCCCAACTTGGCCACGCGTTCTAGAAGAATCACTTGCATCGGATGCTCCTCACTTCACGGCGTAGGGCAGCAGGGCGAGGAAGCGGGCGCGCTTGATGGCGCGCGCGAGTTCGCGCTGCTTCTTTGCCGAAACGGCGGTGATGCGGGCAGGAACGATCTTGCCGCGCTCGGAAACGTAGCGCTGCAGCAGGCGCACGTCCTTGTAATCGATCGCAGGCGCGTTGTCGCCCGAGAAGGGGCAAACCTTGCGGCGGCGGAAAAACGGTTTGGTAGCCATGGGTATCGAACTCCTTGCTGGCCTGGATCAGCGACGCGGGCGGTCGGAACGGTCGCCACGTTCAGGGCGGTCGTCACGCTTTTGCATCTGCACCGAGGGGCCTTCGTCATGGGCCTCGACCTTGATGGTCAGCACGCGCATGACATCGTCATGCAGGCGCGCCAGGCGCTCCATTTCCTGCACCGCGGCCGAAGGGGCATCGGTGCGCAGAAAGGCGTAATGCCCCTTGCGGTTCTTGTTGATCTTGTAGGCCATGGTCTTCACGCCCCAGTATTCGGTTCCGACGACCTTGCCGCCGTTATCCGAAAGAATGGTCGAGAAGTGTTCGATCAGGCCTTCGGCCTGCGCAGAGGAAAGATCCTGACGCGCGATCATGACATGCTCGTAAAGCGGCATGCGTTCTCCAGTTCTTTGGGGGCGCATTTCACAGGGCGGAAGCGTTCGCCCTGCCGTGCTCCGCCCACGAGAGACTGCGCCGGATACGTGGTGTACGGCAGGGAATGGGGTCTTATAGCCATATTGGCGCGTGGCGCAAGGGACAAAGCAGCACCATTGTGCGGCTGGGCCGTGGTTGCTATGGGGCAGGCAACAAAAAGCCGCAAGGAGAAGTAGAGATGAGCCGAGCATTCGTCTTTCCGGGGCAGGGTGCCCAAACCATTGGCATGGGTCGTGCCCTGGCCCAGGCTTATCCGGCCGCGCAGGCGGTCTTTGACGAGGTCGACGAGGCTCTGGGCGAAAAGCTCTCAAGCCTGATCTGGGAGGGTGCGATCGAGGATCTGACGCTGACCGCCAATGCCCAGCCTGCGCTGATGGCAACCTCGCTTGCCGCGATGCGCGCGCTTGAGGCCGAGGGCTTTTCCGTGACAGATGCGGCTTACGTGGCAGGCCATAGTCTGGGTGAATACTCGGCACTGGCCGCCGCCGGGGCGTTGAGCCTCGCCGATACCGCGCGGCTGCTGCGGATTCGCGGGCGCGCGATGCAAGAGGCGGTGCCGGTGGGACAGGGCGCGATGGCCGCGCTTCTGGGGCTCGATTTCGCCACCGCCACCGAGGTCGCCGCTGATGCTGCTCAAGGCGACGTGTGCCAGGCGGCGAATGACAATGATCCGGCGCAGGTTGTTGTCTCGGGCCACCGTGCGGCGGTTGAGCGGGCACTTGAACTGGCAAAGGCGCGCGGTGCGAAACGCGCACTCATGCTGCCGGTCTCTGCACCATTTCATTGCGCGCTGATGCAACCCGCTGCCGATAAAATGGCCGAAGCACTGGCCAATGTCACCATCCAGCCCCCCGCCGTGCCCCTCGTCGCAAATGTCCGTGCCGAGGCCGTCCCTGATCCCGAAACGATCCGCGCATTGCTGATCGAGCAGGTGACGGGCTCGGTTCGCTGGCGCGAGTCGGTGGCCTGGATGGCCGCCCAGGGGGTTGATACGTTTTGGGAGATCGGTGCTGGCAAGGCTTTGTCCGGGATGATAAAACGTATCACCCGTGAGGCTACCACGCGGGCCGTCGGCACCCCGGACGATATCGTGGCACTCAGGAACTGAACGCAATATAAGACTGAAGGGGAAGGGGCGCACAGGCGCCCTTGAGGGGGCTTTGCCCCCTTCTCCTTTCAATTTCAGGGGGCTTTGCCCCCTCTGGGCCTGCGGCCCATTCACCCCCAGCGTATTTCCGGCAAGATGAAAAGGAGCGCGGTGTTCTGCTTCATCTGTTCAATAAATATCCCGGGGGAGTCCCTTCTGCGTAGCAGAAGGGACGGGGGCAGCGCCCCCCTATCTTGAACAAACAGGCTTCTGCGCAAGCAGGCAATCTGGCCAAGGTCTGTCGTGACGGACGCGATCTGGGTAGTTGCCATGGCGGGGGTGATCGGTCAGAAAAGTGGTTGGGCCGCCTAGGCATGAGCCTTGGCTACCCCTTATCAGGCGGGGAGAGCTTGCATGTGCTGGAGCATGGCGGTTTCGGGCGCGATGGTGGGGCTGGGCGGTGTGGCCACAGTGGTTACGCTGAAGCGCGGCGATGCCCGTGTCATTCCTTTCACGCTGAGCTATTTCACCCTCATGGAGGCGCTCCAGTTCGCAGGTTACATGGTGATCGATCAATGCGCTTCGCCTGCCAACCAGACGATCACGCTTCTGTCGGTGTTGCATATCGTGTTTCAGCCTTTTGTAATCAACGCCTTCGCCATGGCCTTGGTGCCCAGGCGTGTCCCGTTGGCGATGAAAGCGCTGGTCTTCGGGCTGTGCGGTCTGTCGGCGGTGGTGATGATCCTGCAACTCTATCCCTTCGCCTGGGCCGGCAGTTGTCAGCCCGGCTCGAACCTGTGCGGTGCGCAGATGTGCACCGTTTCGGGTGACTGGCATCAGGCCTGGGATGTGCCCTATAGCGGGCTGATGGTTCCGGTGGAGCAATGGCTGGGCGTCCGCTGGGGATTTCCGACCTATATGGTGGTCGCCTTTCTGTTGCCGCTGATTTATGGGGCGTGGCGGTTGGTGGTGTTTCATGCCTTGGCGGGGCCGGTCGCGGCGGGGCTGCTGACCTCGAACCCGAACGAGGTTCCCGCGATCTGGTGTCTGTTTTCGCTTGCTATCATCCTGATCGCGCTGAGCCCGATGATCCGGCGAAAGATGCAACTGGCGCCGGCCTGACGCGCTTCAGCCCGTCTCTGACAGGAACCGTGCGGCCCAGTCGCGGTTCAGTTCATCGGCCAGACGGGCGGTGCCGGGGCGTATCTCATCGGCGGGCGGCGGGGCGATGCCGAGGGTTGCGCAGAGCTTTGACACGATGGCGGCGGGGTCGGCGGCGAGATCTTCGTAATGCAGGGCGGTCGGCGTGATGCCCTGGCGGGCAAACCAGCTGTCCCATTGCGCGCCTGCCTGTTTCAGCCGCGCCAGTTCAGCGGCGATGGCGGCATGATCATAGCGGGGCGCGCGCGGTGGGCCCAGGCGTTCGACATCTGTGCCGTCGGGCGCACGATGCCAGAGGCCGGTCTGGCGCGCCCGCACGAGCGAGATTGCCTGCCCCAGCAGATCGCCGCGCGACAGCTGGACAAAGGCCAGCCGTCCGAAGGCCTGCGCCAGCCGGGCGCGATCGTCCGGCAGGCCCGGATACAGGCGGTCAAGCAGCGCGGTCAGTTCAGGCAGGGTTTCGGCCATCAGCCGCAGCCCGAACAGAGGGGTTCTGGCGCGCCCGGCCGTTATGGCGGCGTGCAGATAGGCGCGGTCGAAGCCGGAATCCTCGCCCAGCCCGCCGTGCGGCGACAGGCCCCAATGGGCGGCCCATTCCGTGATATCTTCGCGACGAAAGAAGGAATGCGGATCGCCCGCCCGCCCCGTCGCGGCCAGAAGCCCGCACAGAAGCGTACTGCCAGAGCGGGGCGTGGCGCAGAGGATATAGCCGTCAAGCGCCATGGTATCCCTCATTCAGTCGCGGAAATGGCGGCTTTCCTTGATCTGGTCCCAGGCCCAGACGACCTCTTGCAGGCGCTCCTCGTCGGCGCGGTTGCCGGCGTTCAGGTCGGGGTGCAGATCCTTGACGAGGCTTTTGTATTGCTTGCGGATCTCGGGGCGCGACCAGGTGTCGCGCGCATCGAGGATCTCGAGTGCCCGACGCTCGGTGGGGGGCAGGCGACGGGTGGGGGTGCCGCCGGGGCGTGCCATCGCAGACTCGGGCTGGCGTCGGGTTGCCTTGTCGCCCAGCACCTCGAACGGATCCTTGATGCCGTGGCGTTCCCAGCCCTTGGCCTCGCGCGCCTTGCTGCCGGTGCCCAGCGGATCGGTGGCGCGACCCCAAACGCGGTCACGCTCCATGGTGCCCAGCATCTCGTCCTCGGACTGCCCGGCAAAGAAATTCCACTTGAGGTTATACTCGCGCACATGGTCCTTGCAGAACCACAGGTAATCATCCAGCGCATCGCGCGAACGCGGCGCGCGGTAAAGGCCCGGTTCGGTGCAGCCCGGATGCTCGCACTGGCGTGACGAGGTTTCGACCGCGCCTGACATGCCCCGCCGTCCCTTGGTGCGCTTCTTCTTGTCAGCCGAGGCGCGAATGTCGAAATTGAAAGGGTTGCCTGTCATTACTCGTCCCGGTTTTCTCTCTCTGCTCTGCCTTGACGCCTGTGCGGTCCCTCACCGGCGGGTGGCGCGATTCCGGCCCTTGCGAGTCGGAGGCAGGAGTTTAGTTTGTTCGGCAGGAAAATGGAAAGGGCAGAGCAGCCATGTCAGCACAGAAACCTGTGATCGAGGAAATGGAGCACCGTCTGCGGGCGGCATTCACTATCGGTGAGTTGCGGCTGGAGGATGAAAGCGAAAAGCATCGCGGCCATGCCGGGTGGCGGGAAGGCGGTAACACGCATTTCCATATCGCGCTGCAATCGCCCGATTTCAAGGGGCAAAGCCGGATCGAACGTCACCGCGCGGTGCATGCAGCGCTGGGGCGGGATCTGGTGGCACGCATCCATGCGCTGCGGCTGACGCTGAGCTAGAACGCCATTCCGGGCGGGCGGGTCAGCCGTTGTTTTCGCCTTCGTCACGGGCGCGGGTGCGCAGCACGGGCTCCGGGCGTTCAGAGGCGAGGGCCGTGGCGGCGGCGCCTGGGCGCAGAACCGGCTCTTGCCGCCCGGACTGGTTGACGAGCTGATCTGCCTTCTGACCGGCAAGCGGTACGCGGGTTTCAGGCTCGTGGCGGGTGGCGACAAGGCTCAGCCGGGGGGGTTGTTCAACTGTCGCGCCGGTTGCACCTGCCGAAGGCTCTGGCCTGTCAGTATCGGGCTGGTCGTGATCACGCCATGCGGTATCCGCTTCGGCATGATCGCTGTTGGCAAGCCCCGCCTCGTCATCCGTCCAGTCGGCATGGCCTTCCTCGGCGAAACCCAGCGCGCGACGGAATATCAGCACTGACTGAAAGCTTTTCGCCGTGCCGGTCAGGCCTTTGCGTTCCTCGCATGGGAGGGTCTCGGCGCGGAGAAACTCCCACCCCTCTTCTGCCTCGGCGTTCATCGCCTCCGCCAGCAGATGCGCAAAGCGCTCGCCCGGGGTTTTCAGCCCTTTCACCTTTACGGTGCGCTGCGGGGCGGGAATGACCTTGTATTCGTACATCCTGATCTCGGCTTGAAAATGCTACCAGCCTTTTGGGCCATGGGGCGCGGTTTTGCAAGCAGCGCGGCCAACACAGAGCCGTTGATTGCTGGCGCCGGGCAATGCTAGCCTTCAGGGATCAACCCTCCCAGAGGTATACCGCGATGGCCATGCTGAAGACGTATCCCGCTTTCGCTCTTGTGCTGCCGCTTCTTGCCTTGGCACAGCCTGCCTCTGCCCAGGTCGGAGGGATGATCACCGGTCAGGATATCGACCGTGTGGTGGAGCTGGCCAGAGCCTATGGCCCGGCCATGCGCCGTTTCGATGATGCCGTTGACGGACCCTGGATTCGCGCCGAGATGGATGGCGTGGTCTATACGATCTCGTTTCTCAACTGCACCGATGGCGCGAACTGCAGCTCGTTGCAACTGCGCGCATGGTGGGAATCGAACGGCATGCATACGCTTGAGCAGATGAACGCCTGGAACCGTGACCGCCGTTTCAGTGCCGCCTATCTGGACATGAACCAGAACGCTACCGTCGAATTCGACGTCAATCTGGCGGGCGGGGTGACGGCCGCCAATTTCGATGACACGCTGCAATGGTGGCAGGTAGTGTTGCACGGATTTGTCGAAGAGGTCATCGAGCCGGGCTACGGCAGCGAGGGCGGCGGCGGGCCGGCGTTGAGCAAGTGAGGCGGTAGCCGACGGGCGATGAGCCGTCGGCCTCCGATTGTCCTGCGCTGCGGCGGTTATTCGCCCAGTGCGGCCGTGCTGCCGTTGCCCTGGCAGACCGGCAGTGCGCGGGTGAAACGGGCGACTTCGGCGCGCTTCGCGCTGTCGCGCATCGGCGGCCAGTCGGCGGCCACGCCACCCCGGCCCGAGGCCATGACACCATCGCGCAGCACCGCCGCGGTAGCGATGCGGGTGGCGCAACTCAGGTTGGTCGCCCCGTCATACAATCCGTTCGGTGACGACAGATCGCAGCCATGATGCCGTGCCGTCGCGGGCGATATCTGCAACAAGCCCTGATAGCGCCCGCCGGCGCCCGCCGCGCGCGGGTTCCAGGTGCTCTCAAACCGCGCCAGCCCCGAGAAGAACGCCACCCAGAACGCCGCGCGCCCCTCTTCGCTGGCCTCACTGTAGCCGGGGCAGAATTCGGCTGCATCGCGCGGGTCCAGCGCCAGCATCGGTGCGCCGTCGGTCATCAGCGCCTGCATCATCGCGTCGTTCCATTCCGATGCCTCGCTACGGTGGTCCCAGCGGGCCGCGACCTCGACTTCGGCGGGCTGGTGTGCCGCGATCGGCTGGCAGGCGGCAAGAACAAAGGCGGCGATGAGCGCATGGCGCATGGGGTGCTCCGAAGGCAGTTGCTGTTGACAGCCCCTTGCGCCGGGTTGCGCTTTTGGGCAAGACCTCACCTTTGTGTGACGCCGCTTTGCGCGGCTTATCGGCGATTCTTTGCCCATTTTGCGCCAATTCACGGCTTCCCTCGGGGGGCAAGGCGCACTAGAACCGCATCCGCATACCCCGAGGAATCCGCACCATGCTCGATCTCAGCTTCGATTCTCCCCGCCCCAAAACGATCTCCGGCGCCACCGGCGACTGGGAACTGGTCATCGGCATGGAGATTCACGCGCAGGTCTCCAGCCAGGCCAAGCTTTTCTCCGGCGCATCCACCACCTTCGGCGCCGAGCCCAATTCGAACGTTTCCTTTGTCGATGCTGCCATGCCGGGCATGCTGCCGGTGGTCAATGAATTCTGCATCGAACAGGCGGTGCGCACCGGTCTGGGGCTGAAGGCGCAGATCAACCTGCGCTCGGCCTTTGACCGCAAGAACTATTTCTACCCAGACCTGCCGCAGGGCTATCAGATTTCGCAGCTCTACCACCCGCTGGTCGGCGAGGGCGAGGTGATCGTCGAGATGGGCCCCGGTGTGGCGCGCCGCGTGCGCATCGAGCGTATCCATGTCGAGCAGGACGCGGGCAAGTCGATCCATGACATGGACCCCAACATGTCCTTTGTGGACCTCAACCGCACGGGCGTGGCGCTGATGGAGATCGTCTCGCGACCCGATATCCGCGGGCCAGAAGAGGCCGCCGCCTATGTTGTCAAGCTACGCCAGATCCTGCGCTACCTCGGCACCTGCGACGGCAATATGCAGAACGGCAACCTGCGGGCGGATGTGAACGTGTCGGTCTGCCGGCCGGGGCAATATGAGAAATATCAGGAAACCCAGGATTTTGGCCATCTGGGCACGCGCTGCGAGATCAAGAACATGAACTCGATGCGCTTCATCCAGCAGGCGATCGACTACGAGGCGCGGCGCCAGATTGCGATTATCGAGGATGGTGGCAAGGTGTTGCAGGAAACCCGGCTTTACGACCCCGACAAGGGCGAGACGCGTTCCATGCGCTCCAAGGAAGAGGCGCATGATTACCGCTATTTTCCCTGCCCGGACCTGCTGCCGCTGGAGATTGAGCGGGAATGGGTCGATGCCATCGCGGCCTCGATGCCCGAGTTGCCCGATGCCAAGAAGGCGCGGTTCATGAGCGATTACGGGTTGACCGATTATGACGCCTCGGTCCTGACCGCCGAGCTGGAGAATGCTGCCTTCTTCGATACGGTTGCCAAAAGCCGCGACGGCAAGACCGCCGCCAACTGGGTGATCAACGAGCTGTTCGGGCGGCTGAACAAGGAAGGGCTGGGCATTGCCGACAGCCCGGTTTCAGCCGCGCAACTGGGCGGTCTGCTGGATTTGCTGGCCGATCAGACGATTTCCGGCAAGATTGCCAAGGATCTGTTCGAAATCCTCTGGACCGAGGGTGGCGATCCGGCACAGATTGTCGAGGCACGGGGCATGAAGCAGGTCACCGACACAGGCGCCATTGAGGCCGCAGTGGACGAGATCATCGCCGCCAATCCGGCGCAGGTTGAAAAGGCCAAGGCCAACCCCAAGCTGGCGGGCTGGTTCGTCGGCCAGGTCATGAAGGCGACTGGCGGCAAGGCCAACCCGGCCGCTTTGAATGCATTGGTCAGCGCGAAACTGGGGCTTTGATTGCGAGGGGAACACTTATGTCGATGTTGCATATGAAACCTGCACGTATGAACACCTTTGCCGCTGCGCTGGCTGCATCCTTGCTGTCAACACCTGCGGTGGCGCAGGACAACGCGCTGACAGTCGCGCTGGGTTACAATAGCAATGGATCAACCGAGGGGTATCTGGGCTGGCGCGGTGTGCCGCTGCGCTTCGGGTTTCAGCCGGTTGTCGGCGCTTCGCTCAGCACCCGGTCCGAGGGCTGGGTCGGTGCCGGGCTGGCCTATACCTGGCGAGCCAGCAGCAATCCGGGCTTTGTGCGTGTGGCGGTGATGCCGGGGCTTTATCGGCAGGGGAGTGGTCGCAATCTTGGCGGCGCGGTGATGTTCCGCTCCAGCCTGGAGGTGGGGATGGCGCTGCGCGGTGGCGGCGAGCTGTTACTGGGTGCGGCGCATCGCTCGAATGCGGGGATCTACCGGCACAATCCGGGGATGAACACCGTCTATCTTGGTTATTCCATCGCGCTGAACTGAGGCGTTCCTTCTTCCCACTGGCGCGACGCCAAGCGCCTTCGAAGGCGCTTGAACGCGATTGAAAATCGCGTTGGCACAGTCGATGGCGGGCAGTGGACAGTATGCTCTTGCGAGGATCGATCCATGGCAAGTGCCGGTTGTGCGGCCCGCCCCGCGCGCACGGGTTGCCTGAGGCGGTGAAAAGCGCCTTCGAAGGCGCTTGGCGTCGCGCAGGGGGCGAGGTGGCCGTTCCATCCCCGCGGCGCATGTCAATCCCGCTCGGGATTGTCCAGCATCCGTGCCACCATCTCACCCATGTCCCGGCTCAGTTTCTTGTGCCCGGCGATCCGCGTCAGTGCTGCGCGGGCCTTTGCCTGCCGTCGCGCATCATAGCGGGGCCAGGTTTCAAACGCGGTCGACATCCTTGCCGCGAATTGCGGGTTGCGGCCATCGAGGCGGATCAGCCATTCGGCCAGCAGGTCATATCCGGCACCGCTTTCATGATGAAAGCCTGCGTGATTCCCGGCCAGCCCGCCAAACACCGCCCGGAAGCGGTTGGGGTTGGTCCAGTCGAAATCCGGATGCGCTGCCAGTTCCGCCGCAAGCCATGCAGCACCATCGGGCGCGGCATGGCTGGTCTGTAGCGCGAACCATTTGTCCATTACCAACCGCTCGTGCCGCCACTGCGCACCAAATTCCGCCAGCGCCTCGGAGCCGCGCCCGATGTCCAGCAGAACTGCCAGAGCGCCCAGCTGCTCGGTCATGTTGTCGGCCGCGTCATACACCATGCGGGCCTGCGCGCCACTGTCTTGCAGGGCTACCAGCCCCAGTGTCGCCATCCGCAGCGCGCGGCGCCCTGCCGCCGCCGGATCAGGGCTGTAGGCGCCTTCGGGCACCAGTTCGGCCAGCAGCCCGTTCAGCCGCTCGTAAAAGCGTGCAGCCATCGCAGCGCGCATCCGTTGCCGTGCCGCGTGGATCGCGGAAGGATCGGGCACAGCCCCCAGCCCGGCCAGATGCGCGGCCATGGTTTCTTCTTCGGGCAGGCGCAGCATCAGGGCGCGGTATGAGGGGTCCAGCCCGTCATCGGCCAGCACTGGCGCCAGGGCTTCAAGCCATTGCGCGTCGGGCGCATCGCCGGTGGCGATTGTCTTGCGCGCGGTTTCCAGGGCCAGCCTGCGTCCGGCTTCCCATCGCGCGACGGGATCTGTGTCATGCGCCAGCAGATGCGCCAGCGCGCCCGGTTGCGGGTTGTGGTCCAGCACCACAGGCGCCGAGAACCCGCGCAGAACCGAGGGCACGGGCCGCTTGTCCAGCCCGTCCCAGTGCAATGTCATTTCAGCACGCTCCAGTGCCACCACCTCGGTTGGCACCACTTCTTCGCCCTCCGCCCCGATCAGCCCCAAGGCCACCGGGATCATCATGGGGCTGGAGGGCTGCTGGCCGGGCTGGGGCGGCAGATGTTGCGCCAACGTCAGGCTGAAGCGCCCGTCCTTCCATTCCTCGCTCACCCGCAGATGCGGGGTGCCTGCCTGCGCATACCACAGCGCGAACTGCGTCAGGTCGCGCCCCGTGGCATCCTGAAATACCGCCAGCCAGTCCTCGATCGTGCAGGCCTGCCCGTCATGACGGCTGAAATACAGATCCAGCGCGCGGCGATAGTTTTCCTCGCCGACCAGAAGCGCCAGCATACGGATCACCTCGGCGCCCTTCTCGTAAACTGTCGCGGTGTAGAAATTGTTGATCTCGACATATTCTGCAGGCCGGACCGGATGCGCCAGCGGCCCGGCATCCTCGCGGAACTGGCGCGCGCGCAGGGTCAGCACATCGCCGATCCGCTTGACCGCCGCGCCGCGCAGATCGGCCATGAACTGCTGGTCGCGATAGACCGTCAGCCCCTCTTTCAACGACAGCTGGAACCAGTCACGGCAGGTGATGCGGTTGCCGGTCCAGTTGTGGAAATACTCATGCGCCACAATCCGTTCGATATTTGCGTAATCGTCATCGGTCGCAGTTTCGGGCGAGGCCAGCACATAGCGCGAATTGAAGATGTTGAGGCCTTTGTTCTCCATCGCGCCCATGTTGAAATCATCGACGGCGACGATGTTGAACACCTCAAGATCGTATTCGCGTCCGTAGACCCGCTCATCCCATTCCATGGATTGTTCAAGCGCGTGCATCGCATGATCGGTCTTGTCCTCGTCGCCCGCGCGCACCCAGATCGCCAGATCGACATTGCTGCCCGAGCGGGTGCTGAAACGCGCGCGCGTTGCAACCAGATCGCCTGCCACCAGTGCGAAAAGATAGGCAGGTTTCGGATGCGGGTCATCCCATTCCGCCCAGCCCTTGCCGCGTGCCACCGGGTTCCCGTTTGAAAGCAGCACTGGCAGATCGCTTTCGATTCGCACGCGAAACGGCGCCATGACATCGGGACGGTCGGGATAGAAGGTAATCTTGCGAAAGCCCTCGGCCTCGCATTGGGTGCAATACATCCCCTTTGATATGTAAAGCCCGTCCAGCGTCGTATTGGCCTGCGGGTTGATCTCGACTTCGGCTTCCCACAGGAACCCGCCCTTCGGCAGCGTGTCGGCGGGTAGCAAGAGGCCGGTGGGGCCGGGTTCGATGTTCACCGGCTTGCCGTCGATCGCGGCGCTGATCAGCACCAGATTTTCGCCGTCCAACCACAGATCTTGCCCCGCCGCGCGTGCCGGATTGGGCCGAAAGGCGATGCGCGCCAGAACCCGCGTTGCACCCGGTGACAGACGAAAGGTCAGGTCTACCCGGTCAATCAGATGGCTTGGAGCTGTGTAATCGGCAAGGCGGATTGGCTGGGTCATGGGTTCCTCATGCTTTGTCTCTCAGGTGCCACGGCGTGCCACCCCGGGGCAAGCCCTCTCTAGGGGACATTGCTGGCGCCAATTCTTCCTCCTGCCTGCAAACAAGGACTCCCCGCAGGCATGAACCTGCGGGGGTGGTCGGCAATCAGAAGCGGCGGTTTACCAGGTAAAGGTCCGGCCCAGCGTGATCCGCAGATCGCGCCCGCGCCGAGGCTCGGCGCTGGACAGCGCGCCGTCGAGGATGTTGTGGTAATGCCGGTCGAAGACGTTGTTGACCGAAAGCTGCAACGTTGCCCCCGCCAGTGCGCCCCGGTCTGGCGTCCAGGCAACAAAGACATCGTGCAGGCCATACCCGCCGAACCGGTCGCCATTGGCACGTGTGGCGCCCCTGGCGAAGGTGCCGCGCCAACCGGCTTCAAGGCCGTGGTTCTGGAAGCGTCGGCCGTATTCCACCACACGTTCATGCGCCGGGATCGAATCCAGCCGCGCGCCGGTTTCGGTGTTCGTCCCTTCCATCGCGCTCAGCGCCACGCGCCCGAACGCGGTGTCACAGTCATAGGAGGCTTCCAGCTCAACCCCGCGGATACGCGCCCGCGCGATATTGCCGAACGAGGGCTGGCCCGGCAGTATGAGCCGCTCGATCCGGTCGCGGAAGCGGTTGTCAAAGGCAGTCAGCTTGACATCGAGCGTGTCGCTGCCACCGCATCAGTTCAATCTCGCTGATCAACGGGGTTTCTTTAGTTCGAGAGGATACGCGGACGGGGAGGTCGGAAGCCGGAGCGTAACAGCGGATCAGGAATGGAGTGAATGCTGTATGTCCGGCAAAGTTCGGTTCAGATGAACTTCGGGCTGGGGTTTTGGTGTAGTCGATAGCACTGTGCAAGCCGATGCGGGTCAACTCCTCGAGCGACCGTTTCAGTGTCCTGCGCCTTCCGCGTCACCGCGTCGCCGTAAGGCAGCTTTCCGCCCCGTGCGGCGCGGAAGCGTGGCTTTCGTGGTTTGCGCGCACCCGTCATTTCCAGAAATCCCTCCGAAGCATGAAAGCTAACCCTAGCAAGTCGCACACATCAGCAACCAACCAAGAACCTCTCCCACGACACCATCATATCGCGGCGCTTCTCGATCATGTCACCACGGCGATAGGCGCGTTCAACATCGCTCCCGATGAAATGGGCAAGCGCCATCTCGGCCATGTCGCGTGGGTAGATCGTCATCTCGGCTGGCCAGTCGCGGAAGGTCGAGCGTAAACCGTGAGGGACCGCTGGACGGGCTGAACACTGGTCGAGATGCCCTTTTAGACCTGCCTTCACCTCGGCCTCGTGCATGCCCTCGTAACCTGACCCTGCTTTTGATACCACGGTGCGCACCGCGGTCATTCCGAGCGAAACTTGCAACGTAGTGCGCCGACTGTCGAACCAAGCAGCCTGAAACTGGCGATTCCGGCGATCTGTGCGGGTATCGCGCTGCTGGTCGCCAACGATGCCGGCGCTAGTCTGCTGACCGTTACCGCTGACTTGATATATGCGGTGTTAATGATCAGTGCCCGATGGATCGGTCGAGACGAGAGCTTATGGACGATGATGTTGTTCACCATGCTATTTCCGATGCTCTACGAAGCGCCGATCTCCGTGGCTGTGCGGACACCGGTCATGCCCGCCGACCTCTGGCTGTTCCTGGGCGTCGCGGTCTGCGGCAGCCTGGGGCTCGCGCTGATCGGACAGGTTTTCCCGCTGGCACCGGCGGCAATCGTCGCCCCATTTGACCACACCGCGCTGGTATGGGCGGACGCTCTCGGCTGGATGCTGTGGGGCGACAAGCCGGTGATCTGGACGATCATCGGCGCGATCATCATCGTCGTCAGCCGGTTGTTCGTCATGGCGCGTGAGGGCTCCACGAAGAGCGGTATGTGACAGCTGGCCCTACCACATGCTCGGATAGGGCGCAGACCCATGAAGAGCCAATGTTCCGCAGTGGGCGGGTGTTTTGCGTGGGTAAGAGGGCGCAAGCCGCGAAGATGCGTCTCCAGAATACGCATTCGACATCGCGGAAGAACAGAGGTGAATGCGGTGACCTATCCGTTTCCGGTGTTGGTCAATACAGCACGACAAGAATTGCTGGGGCGAAGCGCTGGTTTCGTCCTTACACATTTCGTATGAGTCGGCTGAGGGGATTGTGAGGCGGTTCAATGGGCCGGAAAAGTGTTCCGGTTGATCGGGCTGATGCCGCTCTAATTTATTGAAACTACGTGTTAATATGAGATGGCTGGGGCGGTAGGATTCGAACCTACGGTACACGGTACCAAAAACCGATGCCTTACCACTTGGCCACGCCCCAACTGAGGCGGTGTTTACCCAAGCCTTCGGGGCCTCGCAAGGGCATTTCGGAAAAATTTTTGCCTGATACGCGATTCTCCCGATCCCTGGCGCGCATTCTCTCGACAGGTTAGAACGCGGCGATGAACGGGGGGGGCGGATGGCGATTGAACACTGGGATGTGGTGGTTCTTGGAGCGGGCGCAGCGGGGCTCTTCTGTGCCATCGAAGCCGCGCGTCGGGGACGGCGGGTGCTGGTACTGGACCATGCGCGCGCACCGGGTGAAAAGATCCGAATCTCGGGCGGCGGGCGGTGCAATTTCACCAATCTGCATATCGCCCCCGAGCGCTTCTTGTCGCAGAATCCTCGTTTCGCGCTCTCGGCCCTGCGGCGATATACGCAGCACGATTTCATAGCGCGGATCGACCGGGCAGGCATAGCCTGGCATGAGAAAACGCTGGGCCAGCTGTTTTGTGACGGCTCGGCCCGGCAGATCGTCGATATGCTGGTGCGCGATCTGGCGCAGGCGGGCGGGACATTGCGGCTGGGGGTGAAGCCGGGCGCGGTGGTGCCGGGTTTCACAGTGGAGACCGATCAGGGGCCGTTGCGCGCTGACCGGGTCGTGGTGGCGACGGGTGGCAAATCGATTCCGAAGATGGGTGCGAGCGGGCTTGCCTATCGGATTGCGCAGGATTTCGGACTTGGACTGATTGCCCCGCGTCCGGCGCTGGTGCCGCTGACATTCACGGATACTCAACTGGAACTGATCCGCCCCCTGGCCGGGATTGCATTGCCCGCTCGGGTGGGGCTGGCGGGGGCGAAGATCTCCTTCACAGAGGGTTTGCTTTTTACCCATCGCGGACTGTCCGGGCCGTCGATCCTGCAGATCTCCAGCTACTGGAGGGAAGGGCAGGCACTGACCCTTGACCTTGCTCCCGGGCGAGACATTGCCGCAGAAGTTCACGCCGCGCGCGCGGCGCAGGGTGGGCGCGATCTGGCGAATTCCCTCGATCTGCCGGAAAAGCTGGCGCGCATGGTGGTTGCGCGGGCGGGCCTGAAGGGTCGGGTTGCCGATCAGGGCAAGTCGGCATTGGCTGCTTTGGCGGGTGCGGTGCACGACTGGCAGCTGGTCCCCGCCGGAACCGAGGGCTGGCGCACGGCTGAGGTTACCCTGGGCGGTGTGGATACAAGGGATCTCGACGCCCGAAGCCTGGAAGCGCGGGCCGTTCCAGGGCTGCATTTCATCGGCGAGGCGGTGGATGTGACAGGCTGGCTGGGTGGGTACAACTTCCAATGGGCCTGGTCATCGGGATGGGCTGCGGGACAGGCCGTCTGAAACAGGGTAGGCCAGCAATGGGCGCCCCCAACGCTACGCAGCGGCAAGGTGGGCAGGTTTCGGCGCAGCCGACAACCGATAATCGGCGCTGTCGCAACGGCTATCGGTTGCGCCAGGCGGCCCAGTCTTCGGGGGTGTCGAGATCGGTCACGGCGTGTCTTGCCGGAAGCGGAACGAAGCGCGGCGGGTGTTGCTCCAGCAGGGGCAGGGCGCCGCGATCGCCGGTGAGAGACGCGAATTCGGACAGCAGGCAGGCGGGGAAGAGTACTGGATGGCCTGGGCTGCCGTCGCATGCTGTCGCGCGCAGGGGCGGGCCGTCAGAGGTGAAGCCGTGGGCCAGGGTGGCGAAATCCTGTGCGGTCAGTTCGGGCAGGTCGGCTGGGCAAATCATCAGCCCTTCAACGTCCATTCCCAGAGCCCAGCGGGCCGCCGCCCTTAACGAGGCCGACATCCCGTCATCGGCATCCGGCACTGGCAAGATTGTGACGGCAAGTCCCTGCAGCACCGATGCGCGTGCCGGGCTGTCCGTACGCAGTGTCACCGCTACCGGCCCCAGCCCCGCCGTCAGCGCCTGAAGCGTGAGGTGGCGCAGCAGCGCCACCCCGTTTACCTTCTCCAGCAGCTTGTCGCCACCGCGCATCCGGCGCCCGGCACCCGCCGCCAGCAGCGCGACGGCCAGCGCCATCTCAGCGCTCCGGTATCAGCCCGCGCGGGGCAAAGCGCAGCATCAAGAGCAGCGCCAGACCCATCATGATCAGCCGTGTATGCGCTGCCTGGGTCATCAGATGTGTCCTGAGCAGGCTGTCGCTGGCCAGACCCGAGGTGATCATGTCCATGAACCAGCGTCCCGCCGGTTCGGCCTGTACCCAGAGAAACCAGATGATGAACCCGCCCAGCACCGCGCCCCAGTTGTTGCCCGACCCGCCAACGATCACCATCACCCAGATCAGGAAGGTGTAGCGCAGGGGCTCATAGCTGCCCGGCGTCAACTGGCCATCAAGCGTGACCATCATCGCGCCTGCCAACCCGCAGACGCCTGAACCCAGAACGAAAACCATCAGGTGGCGGCGTGTGACATCCTTACCCATTGCCCGCGCGGCGGTTTCATTGTCGCGGATCGCGCGCATCATCCGGCCCCAGGGCGAGTTGAGCGCCTTTTCCGACAGCCAGATCAGCACGGCCAACACCAACATGAACAGAAACGCATAGCCCAGCTTTTCGAGGATCGAGGCCATTTCGGCATTGCTGAAGCCGAAGCGCGTGGCCAGATCCTGCACCCAGTCGCGGGTCTGCAGCTCGACCGGGCGGGGCACGGCGCGCGGTATGCCCGAGACGTTGTTCACCCCGCGTGACAGCCAGCCCTCGAACTTCAGAACCGCGATGACGATCTCAGAAATGCCCAGCGTGGCGATGGCCAGATAGTCCGAACGCAAGCCAAGGGCGATCTTGCCTACCATCCAGGCCAGACCGGCGGCAAACAGCGCACCCACCGGCCAGGACAGGACAACCGGCAAGCCCAACCCGCCCAGATAGCCCTCGGTGGCGGGGTTCACGCGCATGATCGCCGTGGCGGCCGGAGCAAAGATAAGCCGGGTCAGGGTATAGCCCAGCACCAGCACCGCGATCAGTGCCAGAACCCGAGCTTTCCCCGGTGGCATGCGTTGCCAGACCATGATCGCCGCAAGGATCGAGGCCGCGCCCAACATCAACCCCAGAAGCACGCCAAAACCGCCCGCCGCCCATGCCTCGGACACCGGGGGCATGGCAATCAGCACCGCTGCCAGCCCGCCAAAGGCCGTGAAACCCATGACACCGACATTGAACAGCCCGGCATAACCCCACTGGATATTCACCCCCAGCGCCATGATCGCCGAGATCAGGCACATGTTGATGATGGTCAGCGAAAGCGTCCAGCTCTGGAACATCCCGGTCAGGATCAGCGCCAGCGCCATGGCGCCAAAGAGCGCGATGTTGCGGAAATTGATGCTCATATCGATTTCCCCCTGAAGATGCCGGTAGGTCGGAAGATCAGCACCAGAACCAGAATGGCGAAGGTCACGGCGAATTTGTAATCGACCGGCAGAAGCTGCATCAGCCCGGCCGGTGCCCAGTCATCGGGCAGGAGATGCTGGAAGAAGCGGCGCCAGGCATAGGTGATGCCCATTTCCGAGAACGCCACCACATAAGCACCGACGATGGCCCCCAGCGGGTTGCCCAGCCCGCCCAGAATGGCTGCGGCAAAGAAGGGCAGCAGGAGCTGGAAATAGGTGAAGGGTCTGAAGCTCTTGTCGAGGCCGTAGAGCGTGCCTGCCAGCACCATCAGCGTGCCGGCGATGGCCCAGGTGATGATCACCACGCGCTCTGGGTTGATACCCGACAGAAGCGCCAGATCCTCGTTGTCGGAATAGGCGCGCATGGACTTTCCCGCGCGGGTGCGGTTGAGGAACCAGAACAGCAACACCATGGCGATCAGCGCCACGATGATTGTCAACGCTTGCGCTGAACGCAGCGCCAGCCCCTCGGCCAGCCCCGACCATTCGCGGAAATCGCGCACCGAGAAAACAAAGCGTGTGCCATCGTCAAAACGCTGCTCGCCGGGGCCGATGATCAGGCGGGTGATCCCGTTGGTGACGAACATCACCCCCAGCGAGGCCATGACGAAGATCATCGGTTTGGCGCGCACCTTTCGGTAGAAGCGATAGACCGTTCGGTCGGCGGCCAGAAGATAGAGGATGGTCGCGGCAATCCCCACCGGCAGCGCCAGAAGCGCCGTGGGCAGAACCCCGAAGGTGATGCCTGCGCCCTGCAACCCCCAGGTTGTCATGATCACGATGGCGGTGCCGAAGGCCATGATATCGCCATGCGCGAAATGCGAAAAGCGCAGGATACCGTAGATCAGCGTGATCCCCAGCGCGCCAAGCGCCAACTGGCTGCCATAGGCCAGCGCCGGCACGATCACGAAGTTGGCCAACAAGACGATTGCGTTGAGAGGGTCCATCAGCGGGCCTCCCGACGCTGGTTGAAGGTGATGCCGGCATCGCAGGCGGGGTTCACCGGATGATCTTTCATAACATGCTCTCTCATCTCAGCCCCCCAGAAAGCTCTTGCGCACCTCGGGGTCGGCCAGAAGGGCCTGTCCGGTATCGGTGAAACGGTTGGCGCCTTGCACAAGCACATAACCTTTGTCTGCAATTTCGAGGGCTTGTCTTGCATTCTGTTCGACCATCAGGATCGAGATGCCGGTGCGCGCCACCTCGATGATGCGATCGAAAAGCTCGTCCATGACGATCGGCGAAACCCCGGCGGTGGGTTCGTCCAGCATCAGCACCGAAGGCTTGGTCATCAGCGCACGCCCCACGGCGACCTGCTGGCGCTGCCCGCCAGACAATTCACCCGCCGGTTGGCGGCGCTTTTCGCGCAGGATGGGGAACAGCGTGAAGACCTGCTCCATCGTGTCGCGGAAATTGTCCTGGCGGATGAAAGCACCCATTTCCAGATTTTCCTCGACCGTCATCGAGGGAAAGATGTTGTTGGTCTGCGGCACGAAGCCCATGCCCTTGGCCACACGGGCCTGCGGGGACAGGCTGGTGATATCCTCGCCCCCCAGCCGCACCTGGCCCTCGCGCAGCTTCAGCATGCCGAATACGGCCTTCATCGCGGTTGATTTGCCAGCGCCATTGGGGCCGACGATGACGGCGATCTGGCCCTTCTCCACGGCAATCGTGCAGGAATGAAGAATATCGGCGCCACCATAGCCGCCGGTCATCGCCTCGCCGATCAGAACGGGGTCTTCCATACTCAACCCTCCTGCGCGGGGCGGATCAGCGCGACAAAGGCGCGGGCCTCGTCGCTGAGATCTTCAAGCGCTACCGCGTCGTCGTTGCCAAACATAACGGCGATCCGCGCGCCTTCACCCTCGGCGATCATCGTGGCCATGAGGAAGGGTTCGTCATCGCCCGTGTCGATGCTTTGCACCACCCGCGCCACCACCAGTGAACCTGCCTCGAACCTGTCGCGCAGCAAGAGCGCGGGTGGGTCCATCCCCTCGTCGCGCTCGTGTTCCTGCATGAGCGCCAGAAGCTCGTCGAGTGCCGCGTCAACCGTGCTGTCTTCGGTGTGCTCTGCCCAATGCTCGACAAACTCCAGATAGTACGGCCCCATTTCCAGCGCCGTACCATCGCCAAACTGGATATGGCGGGCCTCGGCCCAAGGGGTGCCTTCGGAGCACAACACGAAATTCGCGCTCAACGGCGCGCAACTTTCGGCGAGGGCCGGGGGGGTGGCCAGCATGGCTGCCGTCATCGCCGCACCCATGAGGGCTCTGCGCATGCGTTGCTCAGACATGGCCCACCTCCTTCACGACCTTGTTCTTCAGTCCGGTGCCCAGATAGGCCTCGATCACCGCGTCATTGGCCTTGATTTCGTCCAGCGTGCCTTCGGCCAGCACCTTTCCCTCGGCCATGCAGATCACCGGGTCGCAGATGCGGCCAATGAAATCCATGTCATGCTCGATCACCACGAACGTATATCCGCGCTCCTTGTTCAGGCGCAGGATGGCATCGGCGATGGTGTTCAGAAGCGTGCGGTTCACCCCCGCGCCAACCTCGTCCAGAAAAACGATGCGCGCGTCGGTCATCATGGTGCGGCCCAGTTCCAGCAGCTTTTTCTGGCCGCCCGAGATCTGGCCTGCCTTTTCATCGGCGATATGATCGATGGTCAGGAACTCCAGCACCTCGTTGGCGCGGCGGCGGATTTCTTCTTCCTCCAGCGCGATCATGCGGCGATGGAACCAGGCGGACCACAGGTTTTCACCTGATTGGCGTGGCGGCACCATCATCAGGTTCTCGCGCACGCTCATCGAGGGGAATTCGTGCGCAATCTGAAAAGTGCGCAACAGGCCCTTGTGAAACAGCTCATGCGGTGGCAGGCCGGTAATATCCTCGCCGGCCATGAACACCCGGCCCGAGGTGGGCGGCAGCACACCGGCGATAACGTTGAACAATGTCGTCTTGCCCGCGCCATTGGGCCCGATCAGCCCGGTGATGGAGCCCTCGGCAATTTCCAGTGACGCACCGTCAACGGCGTGGAAACCGCCGAAATGCTTGTGCAGATTCTCGACGCGGATCATGCGTTCTCCCTGTCTGTTCGCGCCCTTGTTATTGATCTTCAGGGCTTCGAAAACAGCCCGGGGAGCGTGAACCCCCCGGGCCGGTATCTTCGGTTGCCCGAAGTTTCAAGCGATCAGTGGAACTGAACGGTCACATACTCGCCGTTTTCGACGATGTATTCACGATACGTCCCGGCCGCTTCGCCGTAGCCGATCAGCTCCACATTGGTGGCGCCGACATAGTCGATCTCGCCGCCACCGGCGAGGATCTCAAGCCCGCGCGCCAGATCGCCCGCGTGGATCTGCTCGCCGGGCGCATTGGCGACGTTGAGGATGTTTGCGGCGATGCCGGCCGGCGTGGCTTCGCCTGCCGCTTGCGCGGCCAACAGCAGCAAGGCCGCCGCGTCATAGCTTTCCGACACGAACGAGCTGGACCAGTTGATGCCTGACGCTTCACCGATCCGTGCCCAGTTTTCGGCTGCATCGCCGGTCGCTGACGGCAAGGTGCCCACGGTGCCTTCGAGCGCCTCGCCCACAGTTGCCAGAAGCTCGTCCCCGTACATGCCGTCGGGCATGAAGAACTGCTCGAACGCGCCAAGCTCATAGGCGGTGCGGATCATCGAGCCGCCACCGTCGACATAGCCAAGCACCACCAGCGCATCGCCGCCGGCCGAGGCCAGCGAGCCGACTTCGGCAGAGTAGTCGCCCTTGGCCTCTTCGTGCGGAACGACGGTCGTGACGGTTCCACCCATTTCGGTGAAGTTCTCGACGAAGGCGTTGGCCAGGCCCGCGCCGTAGTCGTTGTTGGTATGCGTCACCGCAACGCTGTCAAAGCCGCGGCGCTGCACGATCTCGGCCAGGATGAGGCCCTGACGGGCGTCCGACGGGGCCGTGCGATAGAAGATGCCACCCGAATCGAAGGTCGAGAAACCGGGCGAGGTTGCCGAAGGGGAAACCATCGGCACGCCATTGCCCATCGCCACGTTTTCCAGCACGGCGCGGGTCACGCCCGAACAGTCTGCGCCCATGATGCCCACGATCCTGTCCGACGTGATCAGGCGCTCTGCCGAAGCCGTCGCGACGGCCGAATCAACACAGGCCGAATCTGCACGTACCGGCGCGACAGTTGTCCCGTTCAGGAACAGCCCGCTTTCCGAGATTTCGCGGATCGCCAGTTCGGCGCCATCCGCCATATGCGGCGTGATGGATTCAAGCGGTCCCGTGAAACCCAGCAGAATCCCGATCTTCACCTCGTTGGCGAAGGCGCCACCGGCTGCGAGTGCCGAGACAGCGCTGGCGAGGAACAGTTTTTTCATGAAGAACTCCCTTTGGCTTTTTTGTCTGATCCGACCTTATCGCCGGTTTTTCCGTTTGAACAGGGGCTTCCGGCATGAAGCGCAGAGACCTTGGTGGCGAGCAGGGAGGCGCCTAGCTGCCGGAAATCGGCACGTCCACGTAGTCCGGGTCATCGGGTCCTCCATCTTCTCCCGGTTCCGCCCCGGTCTCGTCTTCCAGACCGTGACTGCCGCGCTCGCGGTAAGGGGTGGTGCCATACTGCGCGCGGTAGCATTTCGAAAAATGCGAGGGTGAGGAAAAGCCGCAGGCCAAGGCTACGTTGATCACGCTCAGATCGGTCTGCATCAGGAGGTTGCGCGCCTTGGCCAGCCGCAACTCCATGTAGTAGCGCTTGGGGCTGCGATTGAGGTAGCGGCGGAACAGGCGTTCCAGTTGGCGGGTGGACATGCCCACTTCCTCGGCCAGCTCGGCTGGCGAGATCGGCTCCTCGATCGAGGCTTCCATACGTGCAATAACCTGTGCCAGACGCGGATGGCGCACACCGATGCGCGTGGGGATCGACAGGCGCTGGATGTCGCGGTCGGTACGAATGGTGGAATAGATCAGCTGATCGGCCACCGCATTGGCCAGATCCTTGCCATGATCATCGGCGATCAGGGTCAGGATCAGGTCGATGGAAGCGGTGCCCCCCGCTGCGGTCAGGCGGTTTCCGTCAATGGTGAAAACGGTCTTGGTCAGATCGACTTCGGCAAATTCCTCCAGAAACCCGTCACGGTTTTCCCAATGGATTGTAGCGCGACGACCGTCCAGCAACCCGGCCTTGGCAAGGGTATGAGCGCCGGTGCACAGTCCGCCAATGACTGACCCCCGGCGCGAAGCGCGGCGCAGCCAGTGCAACACTGCCGGAGTGGTGTTGGTGCGCACATCCAGACCACCACAAACCATGACCACGTCGTCGCGTGCCACTTCCTCCGACAGCCCCCTGTCAGCCGCGATGCGCGCGCCGTTCGAACATCGCGCCTCGACCCCGCCTTCGGCAACAACGGTCCATCGGTAGAGTTCCTGGCCACTCATCCGGTTGGCAATGCGCAAAGGCTCGATCGCGGCAGAGAAAGACAGGAGTGTGAACTGGTTGAGCAGCAAGAACACGAAATGACGCTGGCGCAGCGGCGGTGGTGCGGTTCGTGTCGAAGCCGGAGCTGCCCTGGATGCCAGTGAACTGCCGGGGTTGCGAGAATGACTGGCATTGGCGGGAGGGCGGACGGTCATGGCACTGTCGGTCCTGTGCGGGGCGCGCGGGTATGCTGGCCGGTTTTGACCCTTCGCCATAGCGTTTCGCTGCTTCACGGGCAAGTATAACAGTACTGGCGTGCTGCGTTGCCCTGTTTCAACCGACAGGGAGCGCTGCCCCCGAGACCTGTTTTCCGCATCGCGTATTTGTGCATCCCTGCCAGACACGGTTGTGGTTTGCATGCACGCGCGCGCCTGTGTAAGAACCTTGTTTGAAAACGGCGGTCCCGGCTGCGGGCCGCGTGCTGCCGGATTGCCTGTTCCGGCGGGAAGCTTGCGGAGGACGAGATGACCGAAGGCTGGACCAAATCGAGTTGGAGGAACAAGCCGCGCATCCAGATGCCGGATTATCCCGATCCTGCGGCGCTGGCCGCGGTCGAGGCGCAGCTGTCACAGTATCCGCCATTGGTTTTCGCCGGCGAGGCGCGCGCGCTCAAACGCCGTCTGGGCGAGGCCGCGCAGGGCCGCGCCTTCTTGCTGCAGGGTGGCGATTGCGCCGAAAGCTTTTCCGAGTTCAACGCCGACATCATCCGCGACACCTTCAAGGTGATGTTGCAGATGGCCATTGTCCTGACCTTTGGCGCCAAGGTGCCAGTGGTCAAGGTCGGCCGAATGGCCGGGCAGTTCGCCAAGCCGCGATCGGCCCCGACCGAAGTGATCGGCGGGCAGGAGCTTCCGATTTACCGGGGCGACATCATCAACGGGTTCGAATTCACCACCGAGGCCCGTTTGCCCGACCCTGCGCGCATGCTCCAGGCCTATACTCAGGCTGCTGCCAGTCTGAACTTGCTGCGCGCCTTCTCGAAGGGTGGTTTTGCTGACATCCACCGGGTGCACAACTGGACGCTCGGTTTTGCCTCGGGCGAGAATGCCGAGCGCTATCGCGCGCTGTCCGACCGGATTTCGGATGCGCTGGATTTCATGACCGCTGCGGGTATCACCGGCGAAACCGCCAGTTCGATTTCCGAAGTCGATTTCTACACCTCACATGAAGCCCTTCTGCTGGAGTATGAAGAGGCGCTGTGCCGTATCGACAGCACCACCGGCCTTCCGGTTGCAGGCTCGGGCCACATGCTCTGGATCGGCGACCGCACGCGCCAGCCCGACGGCGCGCATGTCGAATTCGCGCGCGGCGTTCAGAACCCGATTGGCCTGAAATGCGGCCCCAGCCTGAGTGCTGAAGATCTCAAGGTGCTGATGGCGCGTCTCAACCCGCAAAACGAGGCCGGCCGACTGACCCTCATCGCGCGTTTCGGGGCGGGCAAGGCGGCCGAGCATCTGCCCCGCCTGATCCGCACGGTAAAGGAGGAAGGGGCCAATGTGCTTTGGGTTTGCGATCCGATGCATGGCAACACGATCAAATCGGCCTCTGGCTATAAGACCCGGCCTTTTGAGCGCGTCTTGCAAGAGGTGCGCGACTTCTTTGCCGTGCACAAGGCCGAGGGCACGATCCCCGGTGGCGTGCATTTCGAGATGACGGGCAAGGATGTGACAGAATGCACCGGCGGGCTGCGCGCGGTCACCGATGAAAACCTGTCGGACCGCTACCACACCGCCTGCGATCCGCGGCTCAATGCCAGCCAGTCGCTGGAACTGGCCTTTCTGGTGGCCGAGGAGCTGTCCCAGCGCCGCGCAGATCTGACGCGCCGGGCAGCCGTCTGAGAAAAGCGAAGGGGGCGGTGTCCCCCCCCCCCTTTGCTACTCTGTCGTGGCGTAAAGCGCGTATTCCTGCGCAAGATGGGCTCGAAGGCGTTCGGCCAGATCATCGGCTAGCGCAAGATCGCCTGCTGGCGAGACGTTTTCGTGCGGCAGTTCGATGGCGAAATCCAGTTGCTCCTCCAGATAGGCGACAAAGGCCGCAATGTTCTCGTAGCGGAAAAGCTTGTCCACCCCCAGCACCTCGCCGTTCATTCCCGACAGGAATTTCGCCTGCGCACCCACTTCGGCGAATGCCGGGCGTGGATCGCGCATGTAGCCGCGCACGAAATCGGCGAACTCCATGCCGCGTGTGGATTTCTCTGCCTCCATCACGTCCTCGCGGCGTCGATAGCGATACCACGAGCCCAGCCAATCGACCGGCTCGCGCATCAGCGCCACGGCGGTGAAATCGCCTCCTGCCGAGGCGCGCAGATACGGCCGGATGAAACGCTGGTAGCGATAGGCGGGCGTGTGCTTCAGCTCTGGTGGTCTGGTGACGGACAGAGCCGAGAGCGATTCCAGCGCGGCCTCGATGGACGTGGTGCCGGTTTTGGGTGTTGCCAGGATGACCAGGCGCTGTTTCCAGAAGACCAGCATTCGCCCCTGCCTGTATTTCTTTGGAAGTGTCATTGGTTGGAAACCATTTCTTAACCAACTCGGCGCAAAGATGGAATGCGAAAAGGGGCTTGCAATGTTCCCTCTTTGTGCGCACTCTGGCGAGAACAGGATGCGAACAAATCCCTATTGCTGCCCAGAACGGGCTATGAAATAAGAGGCTGAAATCATGGCAACCGCGAGCCTTCTCGATATGACCGACAAGCGTGCCCAGGACAAACAGAAGGCGCTCGATTCCGCGCTGGCCCAGATCGAACGGCAGTTCGGCAAGGGATCGATCATGCGCCTTGGCGCCGATAACCCGGTGGCCGAGATCGAGGCCACCTCGACCGGCTCGCTGGGGCTGGATATCGCGCTGGGCATCGGTGGCTTGCCGAAGGGACGGATCATCGAGATCTATGGCCCGGAAAGCTCGGGCAAGACGACGCTCACACTGCATGCGATTGCCGAAGAGCAGAAAAAGGGCGGCGTGTGCGCCTTTGTTGACGCCGAACACGCGCTGGACCCGCAATATGCCAAGCGGTTGGGGGTCAATCTGGATGAACTGCTGATCTCGCAGCCCGATACCGGCGAACAGGCGCTTGAGATTGTCGACACGTTGGTGCGCTCGGGCGCAGTGTCGATGGTGGTGGTCGATTCGGTCGCAGCTCTTACCCCCAAGTCCGAACTTGAGGGCGATATGGGTGATTCGAATGTGGGTGTTCATGCCAGGCTGATGAGCCAGGCGATGCGCAAGCTCACCGGTTCGATCTCGCGTTCGAACTGCATGGTGATCTTCATCAACCAGATCCGCATGAAGATCGGTGTCATGTTCGGTTCGCCCGAGACCACGACTGGCGGTAATGCGCTGAAGTTCTACGCCTCGGTCCGGCTGGATATTCGCCGCATCGGCGCGATCAAGGATCGTGACGAGGTGGTGGGCAACGCCACGCGCGTGAAGGTGGTCAAGAACAAGGTTGCGCCGCCTTTCAAACAGGTCGAGTTCGACATCATGTATGGCGAGGGCATCTCGAAAACCGGCGAACTGCTGGATATCGGCGTCAAGGCTGGCGTGGTGGAGAAATCGGGTGCCTGGTATTCCTATGGTGATGAGCGGATCGGACAGGGGCGGGAGAATGCCAAGGCCTACCTGAAATCCAACCCTTCGACCGCGCTTGAGATCGAGGACAAGATCCGCGCGGCGAACGGACTGGATTTCCACATGAGCCAGGACGATGGCGAGATGGTTGAGGAGTGAGCGGGCGCGCGCAGCCGACACGGGAAGAACTGGATGCGGCCATCCCCCATATCATGGCCGCACCTCGTGACCGCGCCCGCATCGGCTGGCTTTGTTTTCGTCCGGGTTATAATCAGCGCCTTTTCCCCGATCGCATCACCCTGACGCGCGCGCGGGGCATACCGGGGGAACGCTGGGAAACCAGCCCATGGCTGCGCGATCTTGATGGCCGCGGCCATCCGGGGATTCAGGTGTCCATCCTGCAGGAACGGGTTCTGGATCTGGTCTGGCGTGACCGCGAGGCCGTGCCACATCCCGGCGATACGTTTGCGGTTGATATGGACCTGAGCGAGGCCAACCTGCCTGCGGGTCAGCTGTTGCGTGCGGGTAGCGCCGTTCTGCGGGTGTCGGATGTATTCAACGACGGCTGCGTGAAATGGAAGGCCCGCTATGGCGCGGCAGCGAAAGACTGGATCACCGCCCCGGGCCATCCGCCACTGCGGCTGCGCGGCGTCTTGTGCAGCATCGAGGCGGACGGCGAGATTGTCACGGGCGACTGGCTGGAAAAGTTAGACGCAGTCTAACAACGGCACAGACCACGGTGGCCTTTGCCCGGCACCGCGACGCCAATGGCCGTCCTTCCGCTCTGCACGTTCGAGATCGCATCGTAAACGCCCTGGAAGGTGCGCGTATCGTCAAAGTGGCATGACAGGTTTCCCCGGCTTCCCTCCGGCGTGCAATTCGGCCTTTGAACCGCGTCGGTTATCCATTAGAAACCGCCGGACTCTGCCACTTCATCAAGCAAGGGCCCCTCCGCCGATGGCAAGCCTCAACGATATCCGCTCGACCTTCCTCGATTATTTCCGCCGTCAGGGCCATGCGGTCGTGGACAGTTCACCTCTGGTGCCGCGCAACGATCCGACGTTGATGTTCACCAATTCCGGGATGGTTCAGTTCAAGAATGTCTTCACCGGTTTGGAGCATCGCGACTATAACCGCGCCACCTCCGCGCAGAAATGCGTGCGTGCCGGGGGCAAGCACAATGACCTGGACAATGTGGGCTACACCGCCCGTCATCATACCTTCTTCGAAATGCTGGGGAATTTCAGCTTCGGCGATTATTTCAAGTCCGAGGCCATTCCCTTTGCTTGGGAACTGCTGACCCGGGATTTCGACATTCCCAAGGATCGCCTGCTGGTGACGGTCTATCATACCGATGACGAGGCTGCGGAAATCTGGAAGAAGGTGGCGGGCCTGCCCGACAGCCGGATCATCCGCATTCCGACGGATGACAATTTCTGGCGCATGGGCCCGACCGGCCCCTGCGGCCCCTGTACCGAGATCTTCTTTGACCATGGCGATCACATCTGGGGCGGCCCGCCGGGCTCGCCCGAGGAAGATGGGGACCGGTTCATCGAGATATGGAACCTCGTGTTCATGCAAAACGAGCAGCATGAGGACGGTCGCCTGACCGATCTGCCGCGCCAGTCGATCGATACCGGCATGGGGCTGGAGCGGATCGGCGCGCTGTTGCAAGGCAAGCATGACAATTACGACACCGACCTGATGCGCAGCCTGATCGAGGCATCGGCGCATGCCACCTCGACCGACCCTGACGGCAAGGGCAAGATCCATCATCGGGTGATTGCCGACCATCTGCGTTCCAGCGCGTTTCTGATTGCCGATGGCGTGATGCCCTCGAACGAGGGCCGCGGCTATGTCCTGCGCCGGATCATGCGCCGCGCCATGCGCCACGCGCATATGCTTGGCGCACAGGATCCGGTGATGTTCTCACTGGTGCCCGCGCTGGTGCGGGCAATGGGCGGGCATTACACCGAGTTGAAGCGGGCCGAGGCGCTGATCGCTGAAACGCTGAAGTTGGAGGAGACGCGCTTCCGCACCACGCTGGACCGCGGCCTGAAGCTTCTGGATGCCGAGTTGGAGAAGCTGCCTGAGGGTGCTGATCTGCCCGGCGTGGCTGCGTTCAGGCTGTATGACACTTATGGCTTCCCGCTTGATCTGACGCAGGATGCCCTGCGCGAAAAGGGCCGGGCCGTGGATACCGAAGGATTCGATGCCGCGATGGCCGAGCAGAAGGCCAAGGCGCGTGCCTCCTGGGCCGGGTCGGGCGAGGCGGCGGATCAGGCGATCTGGTATGAACTGGCCGATACCCATGGCGGCACCGAGTTTCTGGGCTATGACACGGAAACCGCCGAAGGTCAGGTGCTGGCGCTGGTGGTTGATGGCAAGGCGGCGGACACGGCCACCGGCACGGTGCAGGTTGTGGTGAACCAGACCCCGTTCTATGCCGAATCCGGTGGCCAGGTGGGTGATGCGGGGTTCATCCGCTGGGATGGCGGCGAAGCAGAGGTGCGCGACACGCGCAAGATGGCCGGGGTTTTCGTGCATGTTACAGAGGTGAGCGAGGGTTCGCTGCGCAAGGGCCAGCCGGTGAAACTGGAGGTGGCGCATGCGCGGCGCAGCGCGATTCGGGCCAACCATTCGGCCACGCATCTGCTGCACGAGGCTCTGCGGCGCGCGCTTGGCGATCATGTGGCGCAGAAGGGCTCGCTGAATGCGCCCGACAGGCTGCGCTTTGATTTCAGCCATTCCAAGGCGCTGGAGGCGGCTGAACTGGCCGCTGTCGAGGCCGAGGTGAACGCCTTTATCCGCCAGAACAGCCCTGTCGAGACGCGGATCATGACGCCCGATGACGCGCGCGCCATCGGCGCGCAGGCGCTGTTCGGCGAGAAATATGGCGATGAGGTGCGGGTGGTTTCAATGGGGCGTCTGGCCGGCTCGGGCAAGGGCGCGTGCGGGGCAACCTATTCGCTGGAACTGTGCGGCGGAACCCATGTTGCGCGGACCGGGGCAATCGGCGCTTGTGTGATCCTGGGCGATTCCGCCTCTTCGGCCGGCGTGCGCCGGATCGAGGCACTGACCGGCGAGGCTGCGCTGGCGCATCTGCGGGCGCAGGAAGCGCGGCTGGCTGAGGTGGCGGCGGTTCTGAAGGCGCCTATGGCCGATGTCGTGGAACGTGTGAAGGCGCTGGCAGACGAGCGCCGGGCGCTGGCCAATGAGGTGGCGCAGCTCAAGCGCGAACTGGCGATGGGCGGTGGCGGCGCGGGCGGGTTCGAGACGCGCGAGATTGGTGGCGTGGCACTGGTGGCACAGGTTCTGTCAGGCGTCTCGGGTAAGGATCTGCCGGCCATGATCGACGAAATTAAGGGGCGTATCGGCTCGGGTGTGGTGCTGCTGATCGCCGATACCGGCGGCAAACCGGCAGTGGCGGCGGGGGTCACAGCGGATCTGACAGCGCGACTGTCGGCGGTGGATGTGCTGCGCCCGGCGGTCGCGGCGCTGGGGGGCAAGGGCGGCGGCGGCCGGGCTGATCTGGCCCAGGGCGGCGGCGCGGATATCGGCGGCGCAGAGGCTGCCATCAAGGCGGCCGAGGCCGTGATCGGAGGAATGCAATGACCAGCGCTTTGTGGATCGCCCATGTCGAGGTGACCGACCCGGAGGCCTATGGCCGATACGCCGCCCTGGCGGGGCCAGCGATTGCGCAGCATGGCGGGGCATTCATTGCCCGTGCGGCGCGCTATGTTACGCTGGAGGGCAAGGAGCGTACGCGCCATGTGGTCGCGCGGTTTCCCTCGGTGGAGGCGGCCGAGGCCTGCTACCGCTCGCCAGAATATCAGGCAGCGTTGTCGCATGCGCGAGGAGCGTCGGATCGTGATCTGATAATTGTCGAGATCTCCGAGTAACCGGCATCAGAGATGCCGGGCCCTGCGGGGGCAGGGTAGCGGGGGCGCTGCCCCCGCACCCCCGGCAGGGGGCAGCGCCCCCTGCACCCGCAACGCGGACCCGCTTGGTACGCGAATACTGCTGTCGCATGTGGTCCGGGGTGCAGGTCCGGGATTTCTGCGTATTTGGGGCAAGATGAAAAGCCCTTGGCCGGTACCTGACAGGTTCGGACGGTAACGAATGTTGCCGGACCCCTTGGGCTGGGTCCGGCTTCGGGCGCTACGGGTGTTCGTATCAGCCTTGCAGCATCGCCATGATCCGCGCGTTCAGTTCGGGATCCGCCTGGGCCTGCTGCAGCACGCCGATATATTCTTCCACCGTGATGCCCGGCGTATTCTCGATGGCTTCGACCATCGCATCATTGGCTTCGGCAATCACATTCTGTCTTGCCGCGTCGTTGTCCGCGCTTTCCAGTTCCGCACCATAACGCTGTTCGATCGCATCGACTTCACGCAGTGCGGCAACAAAGGCCTGGAGCTGTGCGTCGTCCAGGGTGGGGGCCGCGGCTTCCTGTGCCATCGCCGGGCTGCCGAGCAATGCCGGGACTGGCGCAGCCAGCGGTGCGGCAAGAGCCAGAGTGATGGCCGCGGCAGGAAGGGCGAGGGGTTTGGCAAATCGCATGGTCGGTTCCTTTCGGTTTCTTGCATCGGGCCAAATGATCATGCCCGCCTGCACCAGCAACTTAGGGGGGCGAAGCGGGGCTTGCAAAACTGCCAGCGGATTGCCGCTGATCGAAACCCCGCCATCCTGGCAGGAATCGGATTGACCCGGTCGCAGGTCAAACGTTTGGCCCCCGCTCCGGTTGCAAGTGTCGATTGGGTGACGACGTAAGCAGTCTGTACAAACGTATCCGGCATGTCGGCTCGGTGGCCGCTGCCAAGATGGAGACCGGCGCGTCCCGATCCTCATAAAGGGGCCGGCCTCGAGGGACGTTTTTTCGCCGGAGGTTTTCGGGACACCGTTCGATTGTCAGGCCATCTTCCTTTCACCACTCGCCGCTTGCCGCGCCCGGCCCTGCTCGGGACGCGCGCATGTATTCGTCACCCCGCCGTCGGCGTGACAGGGTTGCAGGCCCGTCCATGGCGCAGAACCGCCCAGACGGTGCGGGCCATCCTTGCAGCAAGGGCGACGACCGCGGCCACGAGAGCGGTGGCGTTCAGCGCCCCGATGCCGGGAATGCTTGTCAGCCGCCTGGCTCTGTCGTCGCTCCGGGCCATGGTTGCGAACTCGGTGTCAAAGGTGGCAATGCGACGGTCCAGGTCTTCCCATCGCGCGTGCATGTCGCCGAGCAGGAACGCCATGCGGCGGCTCAGTGTGTTCATGCCGGTATCCAGAAGCTCCTGGAGCAGGAAGCACAGCTGCGCGTGCCCTTGCACCACGATATGCCCGCGCTCCAGCAGAAGGCTGCGGATCTGGTTGGTCAGCGAGGTGCGTTCGCCGACGAGACGGTCGCGCACCCGATGCAGCGTCTGGACGTCGAGCTGCTCCTCGCTCTTGAGTTCGACAAAGCGCATGGTGGGCCGGGTCGCCGCCTCGGCTATCGCTTCACCATCGCGGTCGTCATTCTTCTGTGCCTTGACGTAGGGGCGCACATATTCCGGCGATATCAATCGGATCTCGTGCCCCGCGCTGCCAGGGCACGACCCATGCGATGGGCGCCACAGCACGCTTCCATTGCCCTGACGCATGGTGTCAGCTTTGCCGCGAGAGCGACCACCCCATCACGGCGCAGATCCGCCGCCGTAAAATAACCGTGCCGTCGTCGTCCAATCCAACGACGCTGCAGCTGTTCTTGCCGAGATCGATCCCCGGTATCACAATGCTCATGGTTCGCTCCTTCCTCCTTTGCGCACCGACATCCTACACGGACGTCGGCGGGCGGGGCGGGCCATCAATAAGGGGGGGCGGCCCCCTTTCTCAGTTTTTCGATTTTGCGTTTCGCTTGCGTTCATGCGGATCGAGGTAGCGTTTGCGCAGTCGGATCGCCTTTGGGGTGACTTCGACCAGTTCGTCATCGTCGATATAGGCGATAGCCTGTTCGAGCGACATGATCACCGGAGGTGTCAGGCGCACGGCCTCATCGGTGCCCGAGGCGCGCACGTTGGTCAGCTTCTTGCCCTTGAGGGGGTTCACTTCCAGGTCATTGTCGCGCGAATGCTCGCCAATGATCATGCCCTCATAGACCGGTTCCTGCGCGCCGATGAACATCTTGCCGCGATCTTCGAGGTTCCACAGCGCATAGGCAACCGAGGTGCCGTTCTCCATCGAGATCAACACGCCCTGGCGGCGGCCCTGGATCGGCCCTTTGTGCGGTTGCCATTCGTGGAACACCCGGTTCAGCACGCCCGAGCCCCGCGTATCGGTCATGAACTCGCCATGATAGCCGATCAGCCCTCGAGAGGGGACATGCGCGATGATCCGCGTCTTACCGGTGCCGGCCGGTTTCATCTCCACCAGATCGCCCTTGCGCGGGCCGGTCAGCTTCTCGATCACGGCACCGGTATACTCGTCGTCCACATCAATGGTGACTTCTTCGACGGGTTCCAGCTTCTGCCCGTTTTCTTCACGCAGGATGACGCGGGGACGGCTGATGCTCAGTTCGAACCCTTCGCGGCGCATGTTCTCGATCAGAACGCCCATTTGCAACTCGCCCCGCCCCGCCACATCAAAGGCCTCGCCGCCGGGCGTATCGGCGATCTTGATCGCCACGTTGATCTCGGCCTCCTTCATCAGCCGTTCGCGAATCACCCGCGACTGCACCTTGGAGCCATCGCGCCCGGCCAGCGGGCTGTCGTTGATCCCGAAGGTGACCGAGATGGTGGGCGGGTCAATCGGCTGGGCGGGCAAGGCAGTGTCGACCTCAAGCGCGCAAAGCGTGTCGGCGACCGTAGCCTTCGACATGCCCGCGATGGTGACGATGTCTCCGGCCTCGGCAATGTCGATGGGTTGCTGTCCCAGGCCACGGAATGCCAGAATCTTCGAAACGCGGAACTGTTCAATCTTGTCGCCGGTGCGTGACAGCGCCTTGATCGTTTCTCCCGCTTTCAGTGTGCCCGATTCCACGCGCCCGGTCAGGATGCGGCCGATGAACGGGTCCGCCGACAGGGTGGTGGCCAACATGCGGAAGGGCTCGTCCTTCTGGGCGACCTGGCTTGGGGCGGGGACATGGCTGAGGATCAGGTCGAACAAATCGGCCATATCCTTGCGCGGACCATCCAGTTCGGCATCGGCCCAGCCATTGATTCCCGAGGCATAAAGCACCGGAAAATCAAGCTGATCGTCATCGGCGCCGAGATTGGCGAACAGGTCGAAAACTTCGTTCAGCGCGCGGTCGGGTTCGGCCGCGGGCTTGTCAACCTTGTTGAGCACAACAATCGGGCGCAATCCAAGTGCCAATGCCTTCGAGGTGACAAACTTGGTCTGAGGCATCGGCCCTTCTGCGGCATCGACCAGCAGGCAGACGCCGTCTACCATGCTCAGGATGCGCTCCACCTCGCCGCCGAAATCGGCGTGGCCGGGGGTGTCGACGATGTTGATGCGCGTCCCTTTCCATTCGACCGAGGTCGCCTTGGCCAGAATGGTGATCCCGCGCTCGCGCTCGATGTCATTGGAATCCATCGCGCGTTCGGCGACCGCCTGCCCGGCACGAAAGGCCCCCGATTGTTTCAGAAGCTCGTCCACCAGCGTGGTCTTGCCGTGGTCGACGTGTGCGATGATCGCGATATTGCGAAGGTCCATGAATTCTGCCTTTGATGCTGCGCCGCCGCGATACAAGAAAGCGCGACCGATTACCAGCCATTGCGGGCAGCCCCCTCCTGTACGCGCCCTTGCCCGGTCGTGGCCCCCTTCATCTGTTCGACAAATATCCCGGGGGAGTCCCTTCTGCGCAGCAGAAGGGACGGGGGCAGCGCCCCCATACTGAATGAACCGGCTTCTGCGAAGCAGTCAATCAGGTCAGGTGCCGATGTAGCGGTCGCGGCGGTGATTTACGCCCAGGATCGTGTTGACAACCACCGCCCCGAGCAGCGACCAGCCTACAAGTACCGGATCGAGCAAAAGAAGCGCCACCGCGAACAGCACGGCATCGAATCCCAACTGAACCCAGCCCGCCTGCATCCCCAGCTTTTCCTGCGCATAAAGCGCCACGATTCCCACCCCGCCCAGGCTCGCTCCGTGTCGGAAAATCGCCAGCAGCCCGGCACCGGTTACTGCGCCAAACAGCAGCGACGCCAGCGCCGGGTGCAACAGATCGAAGGACACGAAGCGCGGCAACAGTGCGGCAAATGCTGACAGCAGCGCAACCGCAGCAAAGGTTTTCAGCGTGAATCGCGCGCCCATCCGCGCGAATGCCAGCGCGTAGAACGGAATATTGATAACAAAGAATACCGGGGCAAAGCCCCAGCCTGTGGCGTAAGAGATCAGCACCGCCAGCCCCGCCGTCTGTCCGGTTACCAGCCCTGCCGAGGTCAGGATAACCAGCCCGAAGGCGCACATCAGTGTGCCGAAAATCAGTGCCTGCGCATCTTCGAAAGCCGTGTGCTGCATGGTCGTGTCCGGCGCTTCAATGGGTGGCGTTGTTCGAAAAGACCTGGATCACCACGATACCTGCGATGATCAGGACCAGCCCGATGACCGCGGGCAGGTCCAGCCGCTGGCCAAAGACCACAAAGCCGATCATCGCAATGAAGCAGATCCCCAGCCCCGACCAGATCGCATAGGCCACGCCCACCGGGATATAGCGCAATACGATGGCGAGCAGATAGAAAGAGATCCCGTATGCGACAACCACCAGCACCGATGGCCAGAACCGGCTGAACTGCTGGCTGGCGTGCAAGGCCGTGGTTCCGATGGTCTCAAACAGGATTGCGGCGCCCAGATAGAGCCAGTGCATGGAAAACCCCTTCGGATCGGTTGGTTCCGGATTGGCAGGTTTTGGCACGGGGGGCAAGCGGCGTGGCGCGTCGGTCTGGCGCGCGCAAAGAAAAGCGGCGAGGGAATTCCCTCGCCGCCTCTTGCCTGGTCAAGGAAGCCGCATTCAGCCTTTGAGCGCCTTGTTCAGATACTCGTCAACCTTCTCCAGATAGCCCATGGTGGTGAGCCATTTCTGCTCGGGTCCGACCAGCAACGCCAGATCCTTGGTCATGAACCCGTCTTCGACCGTTTGCACGGTTACCCGCTCCAGCGTTTCGGCGAAGCGCTGCAGCTCGGCATTACCGTCCAGCTTCGCGCGATGCTTCAGGCCGCCCGTCCAGGCGTAGATCGAGGCGATCGAGTTGGTCGAGGTTTCCTTGCCTGCCTGATGTTGGCGGTAGTGGCGCGTGACGGTGCCATGGGCGGCCTCGGCCTCGACGGTCTGGCCATCGGGGGTCATCAGCACCGAGGTCATCAGCCCCAGCGAGCCGAAGCCCTGCGCCACGGTATCCGACTGCACGTCGCCGTCATAGTTCTTGCAGGCCCAGACATAGCCGCCCGACCATTTCATCGCGCAGGCCACCATATCGTCAATCAGGCGGTGCTCATAGGTGATGCCCGCAGCTTTGAATTTCTCTTCGAATTCCTCTTCATAGACCTTCTGGAACAGGTCCTTGAAGCGGCCGTCATAGGCTTTGAGGATGGTGTTCTTGGTCGACAGGTAAACCGGCCAGCCCTTGACGAGGCCATAGTTCATGCTGGCGCGGGCAAAGTCGATGATCGACTGGTCGAGGTTATACATCGCCATGGTGACGCCGGCGCCCGGCGCGTCGAACACTTCCTTCTCGATCACCGTGCCGTCGTCGCCGACGAACTTGATGGTCAGCTTGCCCTTGCCGGGGAACAGGAAGTCGGTCGCACGGTACTGGTCGCCAAAGGCGTGACGGCCCACGACGATGGGCTGGGTCCAGCCCGGCACAAGGCGCGGCACGTTCGAGCAGATGATCGGCTCGCGGAAGATAACGCCACCAAGGATGTTGCGGATCGTGCCGTTGGGCGAGCGCCACATCTTCTTGAGGCCGAATTCCTCAACCCGCTGCTCGTCGGGGGTGATGGTGGCGCATTTCACGCCGACGCCGTATTTCTGGATCGCATGCGCCGCGTCGATGGTGATCTGGTCATCGGTGCGGTCACGCTCCTCGATGCCGAGATCGTAGTATTTCAGGTCGATGTCGAGATAGGGCAGGATCAGCTTTTGCTTGATGAAATCCCAGATAATGCGGGTCATCTCGTCGCCGTCGAGTTCGACGACTGGGTTCTCAACCTTGATCTTGGTCATGGGGCCTCCGGTCTGGTGTGAGTCGTTGGCCGCGTCTTAGCCCATATCCTCGCGCAGGGGAAGCGTCGTATGCAATGGCATACCGCAATTCGTTGCAAACCGCCCGTGGGGCAGGCTGTGCCATGTCCGTGTCTGGTCACGGGCCCCAGTAAGGGGGGCGGATCTCGGGCTCGCGTGGCCAGATCGGTTGTTCGGGACGTGGCGGGCGGATCGGGTGAGGCGGTCGGCCGGGGTGGGGCGGAAGAACGGGATGCGGCGGGTAGATGGGATGCGGGTGGAACTGGTAGCGGCAGGCACCAGGCTGAAAGCGCGACAGCATGCCACTTTGCACCCAGCCAACGCCGCGCTGTCCGCTCACCAGCACCCAGCCGCGCCAGGTGTCAAGGATACGCACCTCGTCGCAGGTCAGAAACTGGCCAAGCATCCGCCCGTCATGCCCCGGTCGATCCAGGAAAATGGTCTCGGTCAGTACCCAGGCACGATTGGCCGAAGCGGGGCTGGCCGCCAACGCCATTCCCATGCTTATTGCCAGTATGAAAAGCGCCGGTGTTGCCATGCGTCGGATCGCGGCTTTCATCCTGACCTCCGGAAGTGCGTTGCGTACGTTCCAGTTTAACCTGTCGCTCTGGTTGTGCCAGTCACATTTGCCTGTTCTGTCGGCAGTTCATCGTTTTGCGGGTGGCGGACCAGGCCCTTGCGACAAGCCACCCCTTTTCATTCCCTGCGCATCGTGAAATAGGGACGTGCCAAACGATATTCCCTGCACAGGAGCGCGACCATGCAGATTCGTGAGGCCCTCACCTTTGATGATGTCCTTCTGGTGCCAGCCGCATCCAGCGTGTTGCCATCGCAGGCCGACACATCGACATTTGTAACCCGCGCGATCCGGCTGAACATCCCACTGATGTCCTCTGCCATGGATACGGTGACCGAGGGGCGCATGGCGATCGCCATGGCGCAGGCGGGTGGCATGGGGGTCATCCACCGCAATCTGGATCTGGAAGGTCAGGCACGCGAGGTGCGCCGGGTCAAACGCTTTGAATCCGGCATCGTCTACAGCCCCATCACCCTGACCCCCGATCAGACGCTGGCCGACGCCCGCGAACTGGCTGATCGTTACAATGTCACGGGCTTCCCGGTGGTGGACAAGGCGGGCCGGGTGGTTGGCATCGTCACCAACCGCGACATGCGCTTCGCCTCCGATGACCGGACGCCCGTGCATGCGATGATGACCTCGGAAAATCTGGCTGTGCTGCGCGAGCCTGCCGACCGAGAGGAGGCGCGCAGTCTGATGCAGGCGCGGCGGATCGAAAAGCTGCTGGTGGTGGACAAGGCCGGCAAGCTGACCGGGCTTCTGACGCTGAAGGACAGCGAAAAGGCCGTGCTGCATCCGATGGCCTGCAAGGATGATCTGGGCCGGTTGCGGGTGGCAGCGGCAACCACGGTGGGCGATGCCGGTTTCGAGCGATCGGCGGCGCTGATCGAGGCCGGGGTGGACCTGCTGGTCATCGACACGGCGCATGGCCATTCAGCCTCGGTCGCCGAGGCGGTGGAGCGGGTCAAGGCGCTGTCGAATTCGGTGCAGGTTGTGGCCGGGAATGTCGCGACTGCCGAGGCAACGCGCGCGCTGATCGGCGCTGGCGCGGATGCGGTGAAAGTGGGGATCGGCCCGGGATCGATCTGCACCACGCGGATCGTGGCGGGCGTTGGCGTGCCGCAGTTGACCGCGATCATCGATGCGGCGGCGGCGGCGGGTGATGTGCCGATCATCGCTGACGGCGGCATCAAGTTCTCCGGCGATTTCGCCAAGGCGATCGCGGCGGGCGCAAGCTGCGCCATGGTCGGCTCGGCCATTGCCGGCACTGATGAAAGCCCCGGCGAGGTGGTGTTGTATCAGGGTCGCAGCTACAAGACCTATCGCGGCATGGGCAGCCTGGGCGCGATGGCGCGTGGCTCGGCGGACCGGTATTTCCAGAAAGACGCGGCCTCGGACAAGCTGGTGCCCGAAGGGATCGAGGGGCAGGTGCCCTACAAGGGGCCGGTCGGCGGGGTGATCCATCAGATGGTGGGCGGCCTGCGCGCGGCGATGGGCTATACCGGCTGTGCCACCGTGGCCGAGATGCGCACGAACTGCCAGTTCGTGCGCATTACCGGGGCCGGACTGAAGGAAAGCCACGTCCATGATGTGCAGATCACCCGCGAAAGCCCCAATTATCGGCTGGGCGGCTGAGGTATACACCGCTTCAGACTTGCCCTATCGCGCGCTCTGGCGCACCTTGTTAGCGTGACCCTCAGTCATGAACGGATAGGAGCCCGCGAATGGAGCCTGACACGGACGAAACCGCCCGCCCGCGCAAGGATGAACCCATCCCGCGCGAGGTCTGGCCGAGAATTCTGTGGATCATCGTGATCGTCTTCATGATCAGCGTTGCGCAGACCGTGCTCCTGGTGGTCGCGGTGTTGCAGGTAATCATCATGCTGACCAGCAAGGGCAAGCCCAACGAGGAACTTGCCGATTTCGGTTGCATGGTGGGGGCCTGGGTGGCCAAGGCCGCGCGCTTCCAGTCGGCAGCCAGCGATGAAAAACCCTGGCCCTGGACGCCGATGGGCTCTTGAGGGCAGCGCTGTGAATGCGCGCAGTATCCGGGGCTGTCGCCGGGCGCGGATGGGCATATGAAGATCGCCACGTTCAATGTGCAGAACCTGCGGCTGCGCCAGCGCCCCTCTGGCGTGCGTTATGATGGTGCGCGCGATCAGGACATGCCCGAAGACGCCACGCCCGAGGGTGCCGCGCTCGATCTGGCCGACCGTCGGCTGACCGCCGCGGTCATGGCGCGCTCGGGCGCGGATGTGTTTTGTCTGCAAGAGGTATTCGACCGCGCCACGCTGGATCATTTTCACGATCATCTCCTGATGCATGCCGGGCAGCGCGAGGGTTCCGGACCATGGCCGCACCGGGTCTGCCTGCCGGGCAATGACGGGGCCGGGCGCGATCTGGCGGTGATGAGCCGGCTGCCGCTGGACGATGTGCGCAGTCATGCATCGCTCAGCGCGGCGGATCTGGGGCTGGAGGATTTACCCGGTGCCCCCCCCGCGCGGCCGGTTTTCTGCCGTGATTGTCTGATGGTGCGGATTGGTGCGCTGACTTTGTTTCTGGTTCATTTCAAGGCCCCCTGGCCGGACCCCGCCTTTGAACAGCGTCGGCTGGAGGCGCTGGCCCTGCGCGCGTTGATCGCACGCTACTGTCCCGGCCCGCAGGATCTGTGGCTGGTGCTTGGCGATCTGAACGAGCCGTTGGATTCTGGGGGCAAGCTGCGGGCGATTGCGCCGTTGATCGGTGACTTCTCGGTCGATCTGGTGGCTCGGATGCCCGAGGGTGAACGCTGGACATGGGCAGGCCCCGAAGGGCTTTATGCACGACCTGATGCGATGCTCGCCTCGCCCGCGCTGGCCACCCGTTTTCCGGCGGCGCACCCAATCGCCCTGCGCGAAGGACTTGGGCGCGAGGCTGTGCGCCACAGGGGGCCGCGATTGGTCGATGTCGGCGCGCACCGCCCACATGCCAGCGATCACGCCTTGCTCATGATCACTTTTGCCGGTTTATGAGGCGCCATGCGGGGAGCGTCGGCAGTTTTGTCATGGCAACGTCACATTGACTTGGCATGCCCGTCATAAAGCATGAACGGGCGGGGTTTCGGCTCAGATGCGCTGATCGAGGGCAACATGGACGAGATGGGCAGCGGAAAAGTCGGGAACGGGGGCTTGCCGGGGGCACCGGCAGCCGAAGACCGGGCAAAGCTGCGCGCCGTTCTTGATGCGCTGCCAGAGCCGGTTTTGCTGATCGGGGCGGAGCGGCGGATCGAACTGGCCAATCCCGCGGCTGTGGAACTGCTGGGGCCGGGCCTTGAAGGCGCGCAGGCGATGGCCCATCTGCGCCAGCCCGAAACCGTTGCCATGCTGGAGGCAGGTTTTGCGCGGCTTGCCAATCCCGAAGCGCCTGCAGGCCCGTTCGAGGCTCGCAAGATCGTATCGACCGCCAGTTCGGAAACCGTTTATCGCCTGACCACTGCCCCCCTTGCGCCCGAGATCGGTTTTTCCGGGCTGATGGTTTACTTCCATGACATCAGCCATATCGAGGAAGCCGAGCAGCAGCGCCGCGATTTTGTCGCCAATGTCAGCCATGAGATGCGCTCGCCGCTGACGGTGCTGGCAGGCTTCATCGAAACCCTGCGTGGCCCGGCCAGGGATGACCCCGTCGCGCGCGACAGTTTTCTGTCGATCATGGAGCGCGAGGCGCAGCGGATGACCCGGCTGGTCAGCGACCTGCTGTCGCTGTCCAAGGTGGAAAGCGCCGAGAAGGTGCGCCCGCGCGGCGAGGTTTCCCTGTCGGAAGTGCTGCATGCAACGCTGGCCGCATTGCGCCCGGTGTTCGAGGATGCCGGAATCAAGGTGGATTTCACCGATCTGGCTGATGCCGCGCCTATTACTGGCGATCGTGACCAACTGGTGCAGGTTTTCCATAACCTTGTCGAGAACGCGGTGAAGTACGGCGGCTCTGGCGGACGGATCGAGATCGTGATGTCCCGCGCCGATCAGGTGCCCGGCATGAGCAGCCCGGCGCTCCGCGTCAGCGTGCGCGATTTCGGTGACGGCATCGACCCGATCCACCTGCCGCGTCTGACCGAACGTTTTTATCGTGTCGATGGCCACCGCTCGCGTGCGATGGGGGGCACCGGGCTGGGACTGGCCATTGTCAAACACATCATCAGCCGTCACCGTGGTAAACTGTCGATCCGTTCAGCGCGCGGCGAGGGCAGCACCTTCACCGTTTTCCTGCCCTGCGCGTCCGTCTGTCACGCCACTGTCACACCTCCCGCATAGGGTGAAATCAGAAAAGCGAAAGACTGATCCATGAGCAAACCGCATACCCTTTCCGCCTTTGACGAAGATCTGAATCGTATCCGCGAGCTGATCCTCGGTATGGGCGGGCGTGTCGAAGAGGCGATAACCCTGGCCTCGCGCGCACTCGAAAGCCGCGATGAGGAACTGGCTGGCGACGTCGTGCAGGGCGACAAGGCGATCGACGCGCTGGAAGATGAGATCAATCAGCAAGTTGTGCGCCTGCTTGCCCTGCGCCAGCCGCAGGCGCAGGATCTGCGCAGCGTTATTGCCGTGATGAAGATGGCCGCCGATCTTGAGCGGCTGGGCGATTACGCCAAGAACATGGCCAAGCGTGTTCCGGTGCTGGCCAACGGCCCCCAGATCGAAGGCGCTGGTGCGGCGATCCGGCGACAGGCGCGGCAGGTCGGGCAGATGCTCAAGGACATGCTGGATGCCTTCGCCCGGCAGGATGTGGCTCTGGCCGAGGATGTGATCGCCCGCGATGCCGAGATCGACCACATGACCAACGCGCTGTTTCGCGAGTTCATCACCCATATGATGGAAGATCCGCGCATCATCAGCGCTTGCCTGCATTATACTTTCATCGCCAAGAACACCGAGCGGATGGGCGATCTGGTCACCGGCGCGGCCGAGCAGGTGGTCTATCTGGCCACCGGCCAGAAACCCGGCGAGCGCGTCAAGGGGGCGTCGACGGCCACGCTTGATGTGGTGCCGGGGGACGAGGGCTGAATCATGCGAAAATCCGATATGCCACTGGTGCTGGTTGTAGACGACGAACCGGCACAACGCGCGCTGCTCAGCTATAACCTTGAGGCCTCGGGGTATCGGGTTGCAACAGCAGGTGACGGCGAGGAGGCGATGCTGGTCATCGCCGAAGAGGCGCCCGATGTCATCTTGCTGGACTGGATGCTGCCACGCCTTTCCGGCATCGAGGTTTGCCGACAAATAAAGGCCCGGCCAGAGGCACGCGATTCGGCCGTGATCATGGTTTCGGCGCGCAGCGAGGAGGGTGATCGCATTCGCGGGCTGGAAACCGGGGCCGATGACTACATCACCAAGCCCTATTCGATCAACGAGTTGCTTGCTCGGGTGCGCGCCAACCTTCGCCGTGTGCGTCCGGCGCAAAGCGGGCAGGTGCTGGAGGTGGACGACCTGCGCCTGGACCCCGAGGCGCACCGCGTCTACCGCCACGGACAGGAGCTGCATCTTGGCCCGACCGAGTTCCGGCTTCTGGCCGCTCTGATGGAAAAAGCCGGCCGCGTATGGTCGCGCGAGGCGCTGCTTGACCGGGTCTGGGGCCGAGACATCTATGTCGACTCGCGCACGGTGGACGTGCATATCGGCCGGCTGCGCAAGGCTCTCTGCGCGCGCGGCGGCGATGATCCGATCCGAACGGTGCGCGGCGCGGGCTATGCGATGGGCTGACCACGGTACCGTAGCCGTATGCCACCCGCCACCGACACAGCCAATCCTTCGCGCCATGGCGACCAGAGGCGCGCGGCCAAGGCCTTTGCAAAGGCCTTTCTCAACGCGCTTGTTTCAAGCGCGTTGCAAGCGCCTTTCAAGGCGCTTTCTTCGTCACGGCGCAGGCGGGCGTCAGATCTCGGTGACCATCCGGTAGCCCGGTGCATAGGTCAGGGTCACGGCAGTGATGGGCTGGGCGTCCGAGAAGGTGGTGCGGTCGATGGCGAACAGCGCGGCACCCGGCGCGCAATCCAGCAGCCCGGCAAGTTCCGCATCCGCAAGCGTTGCATAAAAGCAAAAACCCCCGCCTGAAAACGCCAGATTGCGCACCAGCCATTCATTGGCGCTGATGCTGTCGAACCGCACCTCAGGCCCAGCGAAGGCCGGGTTTATCCAGCGACACTCCAGGCAAAACGGCCGATCATCGGCCAGATGCAGCGCTTTCAGCGCACGCAGGGGCATGGGCGCGTCCAGTTTCAGGGCGGTGCAGACCGGCTCTGGCGAGAGTGTCAGTTCATCCGACAGAAGCCGGTAACCATAGGCCTGTCCACGCCCTTCAACATCCTGCCGGATGATCGAAATCGCGAAGGTGGCCTTGCGCACCGGCGTCAGCGGCACGCGGGTGCCGCCCTTGCGCCGCCGGTCCAGATAACCTGATTCCGCCAGATCGCGCAAAGCCCGGTTCACCGTTGCCCGCGCGCAGCCGAATTCCGCCGCCAGATCCGCTTCATGCGGGATCTGGCTGCCCGGCGGCCATTCGCGCGCGCTGATCCGGCGCAGCGCCTCGGCGCGGACCGATTGCCAGGTGACAGGGCCTTCCATCACAGCGCGGTCAACCGTCTGAGGACGCGGCGATACGCCTCGGTGATGGCTTGATGCTGCACATGTTTCCCCCCGCTGACCAGATGCCGCCCGGCAGCCCAGACATCGCTGATTGCGCGATCATCGGCGGCAAAGACGAAGGCGTCAAGCAAGGTGTCTCCGTCGCGCCCCTCAAGGTCGATATGCGTGGTGTCCAGCGCCATCAGATCGGCCAGCCTCCCCGGCGCAATTGCGCCCGCATCGCGCGCGGTGGCCTGCGCGCCGCCCTGTGTGGCAGCCTCAAACAAGATCCGTCCGGTGGATTTTTCAGCCGTTGCCAGTGCCGCGCGGGAATGATCGCGCAAGCGTTGCGAATAATCGAGCGTACGCAGCTCTTCGGACAGGCTGATACGGATGTTGCTGTCCGAACCAATCCCCCAGTTCCCGCCCGCGCCTGACCATGCCACGCCATCAAAGATCCCGTCGCCAAGGCTGGATTCGGTGATCGGGCACAGCCCCGCCACCGCGCCGGTGGCCGCCAGCGCCAGCGTCTCGTGGCGTTGCATCTGTGTGCAATGGATCAGGCACCAGCGCTCGTTGACTTGCGCATTCGCCAGCAGCCATTCCACCGGCCGCGCGCCCCAGGCCGCTTGCACCTCGTCCACCTCGGCGATCTGTTCGGCCAGATGCATATGCAGCGGCGCATCGGGGCGCAGGGCAATGGCGGCGGTCATTCCCTCGGGCGACACCGCACGCAGGCTGTGGGGGGCCACGCCAAGGCGGGCGTCACGGGGCAGGGTGGCCAGCACCTTTTCGGCCTCGTCCACCAGAAGCGCGAACCGCTCAGGGTCATTGCCAAACCTGATCTGCCCCGGCCCCAGCGCCCGCCGGTCGCACCCGCCGTATTGATAAAGCACCGGCAGCAGGGTCAGGCCAATTCCACTCTGATCCGCCGCCGCCACGATCCGCCCGGCCATTTCCGACAGCCGCGCGTAAGGCACACCGCCCGGCGCATGGTGCAGATAATGGAACTCGGCCACCGCCGCATAACCGGCCTCCAGCATCTGCATCTGCACGAAAGCGGCTATGGCCTGCACGTCATCAGGTGTCAGCTGGTCAAGGAATCGGAACATCAGTTGCCGCCATGTCCAGAAACTGTCGCGCGGGTCTGGCCCGCGCCGCTCGGTCAGCCCGGCCATGGCGCGTTGAAAGGCATGGGAATGCAGGTTGGCGGGCGCGGGCAGCAGCACGCCGACGCGGGTTGCGCCGGGTTCGGGCAAGGTGCCGGTGCGGACCTCCGCGATCTTTCCGTCGTCGATGGCAAGGCTCACGTCTTTGGCCCATCCGCCATCCAGCAGCGCCGTTTCCGCCCAGATCCTGTCCATGGCATTCCCCGTTGACTTGAAAAATAAGTATATACATAATGTCGCAAGATCGAGAGGGAATCAAGATGGAAACACCTGCCTCAAAGGTTCTGACAAACGCCCGGCTGGCCACGATGGCGGCGCCTCTTGTGGCGCGCGGGGCGGTTGTTCTTGCGGGTGATACGGTGCTCTGGGCCGGGCCACAGGATGACCTGCCCACCGGGTATTCCCGTGTCGAACAACAGGATATGCAAGGCCGCCTCATCACCCCGGCGCTGATTGACTGCCATACCCATATCGTCCACGGCGGCCACCGCGCACGCGAGTTCGAGATGCGGCTTGAGGGCGCGTCATACGAGGAGATCGCACGGGCAGGGGGCGGTATCGTTTCCACCGTCGAAGCGACCCGGGGTGCTACAGAGGACGAACTGCTGGCGCAGGCGCTGCCCCGGCTGGATGCGCTGCTTGCCGAGGGGGTGACCACGCTTGAGGTGAAATCCGGCTACGGGCTGGATACCGACACCGAACTGGCCATGCTTCGCGTGGCGCGGCAGCTTGCGGTTGAGCGCCCGGTGCGGGTGCGCACCACCTTTCTGGGCGCGCATGCCGTGCCGAAAGGGCAGGAGGCTGACAGCTATCTTGAACAGGTCTGCCTTCCCGCCCTGCGCGCCGCCCATGGGCAGGGGCTGGTCGATGCGGTGGACGGGTTTTGCGAGGGGATCGCCTTTTCACCCGCCCAGATCGCCCGCGTGTTTGACCTGGCCCGCGAACTGGGCCTGCCGGTCAAGCTGCATGCCGAGCAGTTATCGCATCTGGGCGGCACGGCGCTGGCCGCGAAGTACGGGGCGCTGTCGGCCGACCACGTGGAATACGCCACCGGCGAGGACGCGCGCCTGATGGCTGCGTCAGGCACCGTCGCGGTGCTGCTGCCCGGCGCCTATTACTTCATCCGCGAAACCAAGGCGCCGCCGGTTGCCGCTTTTCGTGCCCATGGCGTGCCGATGGCGCTGGCGACGGATTGCAACCCCGGCTCCTCGCCGCTGACCTCGCTTTTGTTGACCATGAACATGGCCTGCACCTTCTTTCGGCTGACCCCGGACGAGGCGCTGCGCGGCGTGACGGTAAACGCCGCCCGCGCGCTTGGGCTGGAGGATTGCGGCGTGATCGCGCCGGGCAAGCGCGCCGACCTGGCGGTCTGGAATGTCGAAACCCCGGCCGAGCTGGCCTATCGCATCGGCTTCAACCCGTTGCACCAACGCTATTTCGGAGGCCGCGCATGCTGACCATGATCCCAGGCGCCACCACGCTGGCGCAACTCGAACAGCTTTGGCGCGCGGGGCTTCCGGCCCGGCTGGACCCATCGGCGCGTGCTGGTGTTGTTGCGGCCGCCGCTGCCGTGAAACGCGCGGCGATGGGTAATGAGGCGGTTTATGGCGTGAACACGGGCTTCGGAAAACTCGCTTCGGTGAAAATTGCGCCCGGTGACACGGCGGCGCTGCAACGCAACCTGATCCTCAGCCATTGTTGCGGCGTGGGCGATGCCCTGGACGAGGCGACGACGCGGCTGATGATGGCGCTCAAGCTTCTCAGCCTTGGGCGCGGAGCGTCCGGCGTGCGCTGGGAGGTTATCACCCAGATCGAGGCGATGCTGGAACGCGGGGTCACGCCTGTGGTGCCGTCGCAGGGCTCGGTCGGGGCTTCGGGCGATCTGGCACCGCTGGCGCATATGACGGCGGCGATGATCGGCGCGGGTGAGGCGGTCTATCAGGGCCGGCGGATGTCAGGCGCGGAGGCGCTGGCCTCGGCCGGACTGGAGCCGCTGGTGCTGGGTCCAAAGGAGGGGCTGGGGCTGATCAACGGCACCCAGTTTTCTACTGCACTGGCGCTGGTCGGTTTGTTTGAGGGATGGCGTAACCTGTTGAATTCTATGATAACATCCTGCCTTTCGACGGATGCTATCATGGGGTCAACCGCGCCTTTGGAGGCTGAAATCCACACCCTGCGCGGCCATCGTGGCCAGATCGAGGTTGCCCAGGCGATGCGCGATCTGATGGCGGGATCGGTGATCCGTGAAAGCCACCGTACCGATGATGCCCGTGTGCAGGATCCCTACTGTATCCGCTGCCAGCCACAGGTGGCGGGCGCGGCGATGGACCTGTTGCGCTTTGCCGCCACCACGCTTGAGATGGAGGCAAATGCGGTTACCGACAACCCGTTGGTGGTCGGTGCCGGTATCCTGTCCGGTGGTAACTTCCATGCAGAACCTGTTGCTTTTGCAGCGGATATTATCGCTCTTGCTCTGGCCGAAATCGGCGCGATCGCCCAGCGGCGGGTGGCGCTTATGGTTGACCCTACACTCAGCCATGACCTGCCACCCTTCCTGACGCCTGATCCCGGCCTGAACTCGGGCTACATGATCGCCGAGGTGACGACGGCGGCCCTGATGAGCGAGAACAAGCACCTCGCCAATCCTTGCTCGACGGATTCCACCCCAACCTCGGCGAATCAGGAAGACCATGTCAGCATGGCCGCCCATGGTGCCCGGCGCTTGGGAAGGATGAACGCCAATCTTTCGGTGATCCTGGGTGTCGAGGCGCTGTGCGCTGCGCAGGGCATCGATTTCCGCGCGCCGCTTGTCACCTCGCCGAAGTTGCAGGCCTGCATGGCGGTGATGCGTGAAAAGGCTCCGGAACTGGGTGCCGATCGCTATCTTGCACCCGAGATCGAGGCCGCCAGCACCCTGATCCGGGATGGCAGCATGCTGAGCGCGGCTGCACTTGAGCTGCAGCCATGATGCCGGTCGAGGTTTTCCGCGGCGACAGCCCCATCGTGCTGGGCCTTCCGCATACCGGCACACATGTTCCGCCCGATATCATGGCGCGGTTGAATGCGCGGGGTCAGATTCTTGCTGATACGGATTGGCATATTCATAAACTTTACAATGGCTTGCTTGACAATGCTACGACGGTTCGCGCCACGTTCCACCGCTATGTGATTGACGCCAACCGCCCGCCCGATGGTGAAAGCCTGTATCCGGGCCAGAACACGACCGGGCTTGTCCCGCTGACCGATTTTGACGGGCACGACATCTGGATCGACCCGCCCGACAGCGCCGAGATCGAGGCCCGCAGCGCGGCATATCACGCGCCCTATCACGCCGCGCTTGAGGCCGAACTGGCGCGCGTCCATGCGCTGCATGGCGTGGTGTTGCTGTATGATTGCCATTCGATCCGTTCGCACATTCCTTACCTGTTCGACGGCATCCTTCCCGATTTCAACATCGGCACTGCCAGCGGCACAAGTTGTGCCGCGTCGCTTCAGGACTCTACGCTTGAAATATGCGCGAAAGCAAAAGCTTACACGCATGTCTTGAATGGTCGTTTCAAGGGTGGATGGACCACCCGGCACTACGGCCGCCCGGCCGAAGGTTTCCACGCGATACAGATGGAACTGGCGCAATCGACCCATCTGGAAACCGAAGCGCCGCCTTTTGATTATAGCGAACAGAAAGCTGCGCGTTTGCGCCCGGTTCTGGCCGAAATTCTGCAAACCCTGAACGAAAAAGTCCTGGAGCTTGTGCCATGAAGCCCTTGCAAGGTATCAGAATTCTGGATCTGACGAGGGTTTTGGCCGGTCCGTTCTGCACCGCGCTCATGGCCGATCTGGGGGCAGAGGTCATCAAGCTCGAACCGCCGCAGGGTGATGATTATCGCCACATCGGGCCGTTCGTTGAGGGTGAAAGCGCGCTTTTCGCGCTAACCAACCGAGGCAAGCAATCGCTGGTTCTGGACCTGAAAAATATTGAAGGCCAAGACCTTGCGCGGCGTCTTGCAGCCAGTTGCGATGTCGTGGTGGAAAACTTCCGCCCCGGCGTCGCCGACAAGCTGGGGTTGGGCGCCGAGCGGCTGCGCGCGGAGAACCCCAATCTCGTCTATTGCTCGATTTCGGGTTTCGGCCAGTCCGGCCCGTTCACCCAGCTTCCGGCCTATGACATCGTCGTGCAGGCCATGTCCGGCCTGATGGACGCGACGGGCGAGGAAGGCGGCGCGCCGTTGAAGGTGGGCGAGGCGGTGGGCGATCTGATGGCGGGCCTCTATGCGGCCTGGGCGATCTGCGCGGCCCTTGTCGGGCGCGCGCGCCACGGCACCGGCGCCACGCTTGATGTGGCGATGTTCGACGCGCTGTTTGCGCTTTTGCCCACCAGCCACGCGCTGCACCTTTATGCGCAGCAGCCCATCACCCGCACCGGCAACCGCCACCCGCTGTCTACCCCGTTCGGTGCCTATCGCGCGCAGGATGGCCATGTGATCATTGCAGCCCTTGGTGCACGCCAGTTTGCTGCCCTTTGCGCGCTGGTCGGCCAGCCCGATGCCGCGCAAGACCCGCGCTTTGCGACGGATGAGGAACGCACCCGCCACGAGCCGCAGGTCCGCGCCCTGATCGAAGCCTATACCGCGACCCGCCCCGCCTCACAGCTGATTGACGCGCTGCGCGCCGCGCATATCCCGGCAGCTCCGATCCTGTCGCTGGCCGAGGCCGCGCAAAGCGACCATGCCCGCGCCCGCGATCTGGTGTCCGAACTGCCGCATCACCGGCTTGGCAGCGCGCCTGTGGTGGGCCAGCCGGTGCGCTTTGACGGCGCGAAACCAATGTCGGAATCCGGCGCGCCCGCGCTGGGGTCAGGCACCCGGGCGACCCTCATACGCCTTGGTCTGACCGAAGTGCAAATCGCCGGATTGCGCGATGCAGGGATCATCATGGAGGCCGTAGATGGCTGAGCTTTTCCACATGCTGGACGATACCGAGGCAAGCTTCATCACCATGCTGGAGCGCTTCGCCACCGAAAAACTGGCCCCGAAAGCCGCAGCGACGGACGAGAGCGGCGCCTTTGTCCATGACCAGCTCGCCGCATTGGCCGAGACCGGCATGATGGGCGCCAACCTGCCGGAAGCCTGGGGTGGTGCCGACATTTCTGCGCAGGCCCTGCTCAGGGCGGTATCGGTCATCGCGGGCGGCTGCGGCTCCACCGTGTCGGCGCTGACGGCGCATTATCTGGCGACCGATTCCATTCTGATCGGCGGCGATGACGCCCTGCGCGCGCGCTATCTGCCGGACGCCGCGACGGGTGCGAAACTGGGCGCTTTTGGTCTGACCGAGCCCACGGCAGGTTCTGACCCCGCCGATATGAAAACCCGCGCCACGCGGGAGGGGGATGGCTACCGCATCAAGGGGCGCAAGTGCTTCATTTCCAACGGTGGCGTGGCCGATTTCGTGGTGGTCTACGCCGTGACCGACCCCGCCGCGCGCCACCGGGGCATATCGGCCTTCGTGGTCGAGAAGGGCACCGCGGGTTTCACGCCGGGCCGCGCCGAGAACACGATGGGTCTGCGCGGCGGCCATGTCTGGGAGCTGGATCTGGACCTCTGGGTGCCGGAAACCCAGCGGCTGGGGGCCGAGGGGACGGGCTTTCGCACCGCCATGAAGGTGCTCGATAACGGGCGGCTGGAAGTGGCCGCCATGTGCATCGGCATCGCCCGCGCCGCGCTGAATGCCGCCACCGACTGGGCGAAAACCCGCATCATCTCCGGCGAGCCGCTGTCCGAGAAACAGGGCATCCGCTGGATGCTCGCCGATATGGCGCTGGACCTGCGCGCCTCGGAGCTGCTGGCGCTCGAAGCCGCACGGTTACGGCAAGACGGCGTGCGGTTCTCTGAACAGGCCAGCATGGCCAAGCTGCACGCCAGCGAAATGGCACACCGCGTCACCGACAAGGCGATCCAGATCCACGGCGGCTACGGTTTCACCCGTGATTTCCCGCTCGAACGCTACGCCCGCGATGTGCGGATCATGCGCATCTATGAGGGCTCATCCGAGATTCAACGCAACATCATTGCCGGCCATCTGCTGGCCGCCTGAGGAGGCACTCATGACAAATCCGCGCCACAATACCCGCGATATCTACCCCGCCACCGGCACCGAGATCACCGCGAAAAGCTGGCTGACCGAAGCGCCGATGCGCATGCTTATGAATAACCTGCACCCCGATGTCGCCGAAAACCCGCATGAGTTGGTGGTTTATGGTGGCATCGGCCGCGCCGCCCGTACATGGGAGGACTTTGACCAGATTGTCGCCTCGCTGAAAGATCTTGAGGAAGATCAGACACTTCTGGTGCAGTCCGGCAAGCCGGTGGGCGTGTTCCGCACCCATAAGGACGCGCCGCGCGTCCTGATCGCCAACTCCAATCTGGTGCCGCACTGGGCCAACTGGGACCATTTCAACGAACTGGATAAAAAGGGTCTGGCGATGTATGGCCAGATGACCGCCGGATCGTGGATTTATATTGGAACCCAAGGCATTGTGCAGGGAACCTACGAGACCTTCGCCGAGGCCGGACGCCAGCATTACAGCGGCAATCTGAAGGGCAAGTGGATCCTCACCGCGGGCCTTGGCGGTATGGGTGGCGCGCAGCCGCTTGCCGCCGTGATGGCCGGGGCCTGCTGCCTGGCTGTGGAATGCGATGAGACCCGCGCCGATTTCCGCATCCGCACCCGCTATTGCGATGAAAAGACCCATTCGCTCGATGAGGCGCTGGCGATGGTCGAGCGCTGGACCAATGCGGGCGAGGCAAAGTCGGTCGCGCTGATCGGCAACGCCGCCGAAGTGTTCCCCGAATTGGCCCGACGCATGAAAGACGGCGGGCCGCGCCCCGACATGGTTACCGATCAGACTTCGGCGCATGATCCAATCCATGGTTATCTGCCCATAGGCTGGTCGGTCGCACAGTGGCGCGCGAAACAGGAAACCGACCCGAAAGCGGTGGAAAAGGCCGCGCGCGCCAGCATGAAAACCCATGTCGCGGCGATGGTCGATTTCTGGAACGCGGGCGTGCCGACACTGGATTACGGCAACAACATCCGCCAGGTCGCGCTGGAGGAAGGGCTCGAAAACGCTTTCGCTTTCCCCGGTTTCGTGCCCGCCTATATCCGCCCGCTCTTCTGCCGGGGTGTGGGGCCGTTCCGCTGGGCCGCGCTTTCGGGTGATCCGGAAGACATCTACAAGACCGACGCCAAGATGAAGGAACTGTTCCCCGACAACACCCATCTGCACAACTGGCTCGACATGGCGCGCGAACGGATCGCCTTTCAGGGCCTGCCCGCGCGGATCATGTGGATCGGGCTGGGCGACCGGCACAAAGCGGGGCTGGCGATCAACGAGATGGTGCGCAACGGCGAATTGAAAGCCCCGGTGGTAATCGGCCGCGATCATCTTGATTCGGGCTCGGTTGCCTCGCCCAACCGCGAAACCGAGGCGATGAAAGACGGCTCCGACGCTGTCAGCGACTGGCCGCTTCTCAATGCGCTTCTGAATTGTGCATCGGGTGCCACCTGGGTCAGTCTGCATCATGGCGGTGGGGTCGGAATGGGCTTTTCACAGCATTCGGGCATGGTCATCTGCTGCGATGGCAGCGAAGATGCCGACCGGCGCCTTGCCAATGTGCTCTGGAATGACCCGGCAACCGGCGTGATGCGCCATGCCGACGCAGGCTACGATATTGCCATTGATTGCGCGCGCGAACACGGGCTCAATCTGCCTGGTATCCTGAAAGACTGAGAGGCTTCATCTGTTCATAAATATCCCCGCCGGAGGCTTCCGAGCTCAAAAGATACACCGCCGGCAGGGCAACGACCAACCACCAACCAAGGGGAGTTTCCCATGAAAAGACGTGCATTTCTGACCACCGCGACGGTGGGTGCCGCAGCGGCCTCGCTGGCCACGCCGGCCTTGTCGCAAAACATCCGTCAGTGGCGTCTGGTCTCGGCCTGGCCGCGCAACCTGCCGGGGCCGGGTGTGGCTGCGCAGATGCTGGCCGACCGGATCACCACGCTGTCGGGCGGGCGCATTGAGGTGGAACTGTTCGCAGCCGGTGAGATTGTCCCGGGAGCGGGCGTGTTTGACGCCGTGGGCGAGGGCACGGCCGACATCTACCACGCCGTTCCTGCTTATTGGGGTTCCAAATCCAAGGGTATCCTGCTCTTTGGTTCGCAGCCTCTGGGCCTGACGGCCAATGAGCAGCACGGCTGGATGCTGCACGGCGGCGGACAGGCGCTTTATGACGAGATGTATGCCCGCTTCAACCTCAAGCCCTTCCTGTGCGGCAACTCGGGGCCGCAATGGGCGGGCTGGTTCCGCAACGAGATCAACTCGCTCGATGATATCCGCGGCCTGAAATACCGCACCACTGGTCTCAACTCCGAAGTGATGTCGAAACTCGGCGTCGCGGTCGAGGCGATGTCGGGCCCGGCGATGTTCCAGGCGCTTCAGTCGGGCGCGCTGGATGCGGGCGAGTTCATCGGCCCGTGGTCGGATTCAGCGCTGGGCCTGCAACAGGTTGCGCCTTACTACTACGATAACGGCGTGGGTGAGCCTTCTTCAGCCGAAGAATGCGCGATTAACCTCGATACCTGGAACGCGCTGGAAGATGACCTCAAGGGCGCGGTGCAGATGGCGGCCGAAAGCCTCTATAACGTGGTGCACACCGAATATAACACCAAGCACGCGATGGCCCTGCGTGAGTTGATCGCATCGGGTACCCAGGTGCGCCAGTGGCCTGAAGAGATCATCATCGCCATGGGCAATGCCATGGGTGAGGTTCTGGAAGAGATGCGCAACGACAGCGACGAGTTGGTGGGGCGCATCACCGAAAGCTTCATCGCTTACCGTAGCCTGATGGCCGATTACCAGCCGCATGCCGAGGCCGCGCAGCTTGCGTCGCGCAGCCTTGACTTTACCTACGCGCGCTGATCAGCCGCGACTGGCCGGGCGGACTCCGCCCGGCCATTTCTTGTTTGCTAGGGGGTGGCGGATGGCGCGACTGGCCGATGCTCTGGACTGGATCAACCGTGGCGTGGGCGCGGTGGTGATGTGGCTGGCACTGACGATGGTGCTGGTGCAATTCGGCGTTGTTCTGTTGCGCTATGTCTTCGGCTTTTCCTCGATCTTCATTAACGAGAGTGTGCTTTACCTGCATGCCTCGATCTTCATGCTGGGTGCAGGCTACACGCTTTGGGCGCAGGGCCATGTGCGGGTGGATATCTTCTATGCGAGGTTCTCGCAGCGCGGACAGGCGATCGTCGATATCTTCGGCCATCTGGCACTGCTTGGCCCGTCACTTCTGATGCTTCTCTACTGGTCCTGGCCGATGGTACGCCGCTCATGGTCGATCCTTGAGGGGCCGATATCGGTGGGCGGTATCCCGGCCTCGTATCTGTTGAAATCGCTGGTGCCCGCGTTCTGCGTGCTCTTGCTGGTTCAGGGGGTTTCCGCCCTGATCCGCGATGTTATCCGCCTGCGGGAGACGACTGATGGCGCTTGACCTGTGGATGTTCGCAGCCCTCATCGTCTTTATCCTGATGGGCTATCCGGTTGCCTTTACCATCGCCGGGGTGGCGACGGCTTTTGCGCTGCTGGGCTGGTGGCTGGATGTGTTTTCCATCAATCTGATGGGCGCGCTGGGGCAACGCTTCTTCGCGGTGATGACCAACCCGGTGCTGACCGCGATTCCGCTGTTCGTGCTGATGGGCGTGGTGCTGGAAAAGTCGCGCATCGCCGAGGAACTGCTGGAAACCATGGGGCGCCTGTTCGGTGCGATGCGCGGGGGGTTGGGGGTGTCGGTGGTGCTGGTGGGCGCGCTGCTGGCGGCCTCGACCGGGATTGTCGGCGCGACCGTGGTGGCGATGGGCATGATCGCGTTGCCGGCAATGCTGCGCAACGGCTACAACCCAAGGCTTGCGGCGGGCACGGTCTGCACAGCCGGTACGCTGGGCCAGATCATCCCGCCCTCGACACTTCTGATCATCCTGGCCGAGGTGATGTCGACGTCGTTCCAGCAGGCACAGTATCAACAGGGACGGTTCTCGATCGAGACGATCTCGGTGGGGCAGACCTTCGCCGCAGCGCTGATGCCGGGGTTCCTGCTGGTTGGGATCTACATTCTTTACATCCTGGGCCGGGCCTGGCTGATCCCGAATGATGCGCCGGCGATGCGCGAGCGAACGGAGCCGGTGTCGCGCGGGGAGATTTTCGGCGCGGTGGTGCCGCCGGTGCTGCTGATCGTGGCGGTCCTGGGGGCGATACTGGGCGGCGTGGCCTCGCCCAACGAAGCCGCCAGCGTGGGTGCGATCGGCGCGATCCTGCTGGCAGGCTACCGCCGGGGCGCACCGCGCGGGCTGATTCTGGCGGGTGCGGCGGCGCTTCTGGCGCTGGCGGTGGCCGCAGGGCTGGCGCCGGTGCGGCTGCAACGCTCGGATACCGGGCTGGTGCAGTACCTGATGGCCGGCGGCTACGCTTTGCTGGGACTGGTCGGGATCGTGGCAATCGCCTCGGCGCTTTGGGCGCTGACGCGGGAGCGACTGATAAAACCGGCGCTGGCGCAGACGATGATCGTTACGGCGATGATCTTTGCCACCATTCTGATGGCCTCGTTCTTCAGCCTGGTCTTCGTGGGGCTGGGGGGGGAACATCGTGTGGCGGCGATCCTTCAAGCGCTGCCGGGTGGGGCGACGGGCGCGCTGATCTTTGCGATGCTGTTTGTTTTCGTGCTGGGTTTCTTCCTCGATTTCGTGGAGATCTCGGTGATCCTGCTGCCCTTGCTGATTCCACCGCTGATCCTGATGGGGCATGACCCGATCTGGCTGGCAGTGCTGATTGCGGTCAATCTGCAAACCAGCTTCCTGACCCCGCCTTTCGGCTTTTCCCTGTTCTACCTGCGCGGTGCGGCTCCGCCTGAGGTGACGACCGGCATGATCTATCAGGGCGTGGTGCCGTATATCGTGCTGCAACTGGCGGCGATCCTGATCATCTGGCTGATGCCGACGATCGCCACCTGGCTACCACGAGCGGTGTTCTGAAGAGGCAAGGGGGGCGTTGCCCCCCTCGCGGCTATCGCCGCTCACCCCCCAGCGTATTTTAGGCAAGATGAAGGGGTTCAGCCTGCATGGGCCAGCCGGGCGCGGGGGAAATGGCGCAACGAGGCCTCGATCGTGTCGCGCTCCATCAGGCAGAATGCCGTGGACAGAGCATCGGCCAGTGCCGCGCGCGGGGCGGTGACGCTGATCAGACGCCAGTGCGCTGGGGCGGGAAGGCCGGTCAGCGGGTTCAGGATATGGCTGACCCGGCCGGACTGGTCAAAGGTGATGCCATGCGGGGCGGAACTGGCCAACGCGGTGTTTTCCAGCATCACGGCGTTGCGGTGCAGCGCTTGCCCGTCATCGAGTGTGACTGGCCAGGCACCGCCCTGTGGTTGGCCACCGATTGCCTGAAATTCCCCGGTGTTGACCAGCACGTTCTCCAGCCCCTGGCCGCGCAACAGGTCCGCCACACGATCAGCGATATATCCCTGCGCCACGCCGTTCAGGCTGAGTGCCATGCCCGGGCGCAGGGTTGCACCGGTATTGTCGAAGGTCAGCCCGTCCCATCCGGTGCGGGTGCGGGCCTCGGCCAGTGACGCGGCGTCTGGATGCTGGCCTTGTGCATGGTGTTCGGCATAGGTGACCCAGAGCGGTTGGATCGTCGGGTCGAACAGCCCCCCGGTTGCGGCATGGACGCTGCGGCACAACGTCAGGCATTCAAGAAGTTCAAAGGGCGGATTGTCGAGGTATCCCGCGCTGTTGAGTTGCATCAGCGCCGACTGATGATCATGCAGTGAGAAGATGCGCTCCAGCCGGGTGATTTCGGACAGCGCGCCTTGCACGATGCTTTCGGCTTGATCATGCGCCAGCGTGATCGAGGCATCGGCGCCCAGCGCGGTGCCGCGCCACTGGTAGAGCGGCGCGGCGCGGGCGGGGGCGGCGGCGCTGGCGGCGGCGGCAATGGCCAGGAAGCGGCGGCGGGTGAAGCCGGTCATGTTAACCCTCCAGTTCGCGGGACAATGCCCGCAGGCGTTCGTTGAAATCGGCGTCATCTTCGGCGCCGATGTCATCGTCGAAGGTGACAGGGGCGAGGACATCGGTATCGGGGATTTCGCTCAGCGCCAGCACCGTTCCACCATGGCGGTGGGCAAACGCTTCGGCGCTATCGCGCGTTGAAAACGGTACGAGTTCGGGCGCACCCATCCCCCCTTCGACGGCGGCACCGACGACATAGAGCGCGTTTTCGGCGGCGATCCAGTTATCCGCGCCGGGGTCATCCCAATCCGCGCCTTCGGCCCCCATATCGGAGACGTAGATCATTGAAATCATGTGGCTTTGTTCCGGCATGCGCTGATAGGCCACCGCATCGCGCACCTGGCTGAAGAAAAGCGGCCAGGGCAGGCCGTCAAGATGCACCTGCGCCTTGGGGCCGGGATGTTCCAGCAGGTTCATCTGGCAGTAATGGCCCACGGCCTCGGCCGTCATGGTAACGGGGGTAGGCGGCGCGCTGGCGCTGTCTTCGCGGCAGGCGGCAAGCGCCAGAAGCACAAGCATGAGGAAAGCGGAGCGGATCATGGCGTCACCTTTCGCAAGGCCAGGGTGGCAAGCACCAGCCCGGCCAGCGGCCACAGGAGGATGGAGGTCAGCGCGTGGCCGGGGGGGATGGAATTGGCGGCCCCGCCAATACCGGCGGCGGCGGCCGTGGCTTCGGAGGCGGCGAGGTTGTAGAGGCGGAACGCATCGGCCGGGTTACAGATCAGAAGCCAGGGAAAGACATGCGTGGTGAAATACCCGCCGCCATCAGCAACCACACCGGCCAGAAGCCCAAGGTCATAAAGTACGATCATCACCAGCCAGAGGCCGATCGCCAGCCCCGCCGCCGCGCCCGGGCGCCGGGCGACGGCTGAAAGCGCATAGCCGATGGCAAGGAATGCCGCGCCCAGTAAAAGCGATGTCCAGAATAGCCGGAACAGCGCGGGCATCCCGGCCCCGGCGCGCGGGTCAAGATAAAGGGCAGCGCCGGCGGCAATGCCATAGCCAACCGCCACGGCCAGCGCGAGGATTGCCAGATGGGCGGTGAACTTGCCCAGTAAAAGTTCGGCCCGGCTGACCGGATAGGTCAGCACCAGCGGAAGGGTGCCGCGCTCGATCTCGCCGGCCACGGCATCGAATGACATCAGAAGTGCGACCAGCGGCACCAGATAGACCGCAAGGCTGGTCAGGCTGGCCACGGTGACTGACAGCTTGTCCACCCCGAGCGCGCCCGTAGGGGCGCTGCCGGCGGCCGACAGCACCATGGAGAAGAGCGCCATCATCGCTACGGCGATGGTTACCCAGCGGTTGCGGAGCGCGATGCGGAATTCTGCTCCGGCTGCGGCGAAGATGCGGGTCATTGGCGTGCGCTCCCATCGGTCTGGCGGCTGAAATGGCTGTAGAGATCTTCCAGTGAGGGGGGGATCACCTCGACATCCTCGATCATGGCGCCAAGGGTGGCTATCTGGCCCAGGCGGGCAAGCTTCTGGTCATGGCCGCAGGTCAGATCAACCATGATGCCATTCATCCGTGCGCCATCGAGGCTGCGCGCCACGGCATCGGCCTGACCGGGGCGGGCGGTGACTTGCAGGTGAATCGGCAGCGCGGCCTGACGACGCAGCGCAGCGAGCGTGTCATTGGCGGCCATCACGCCTCTGGACAGGATCACGATCCGGTCGGTGCGCGCTTCAACCTCGGTCAGCGCATGGCTGGACAGGAGGATCGCCGCGCCCTCGGCGGCCAGATCATCGAGCATGGCGTAGAATTCACGGCGCGAAACGGGGTCCAGCCCCGAGGTCGGTTCATCCAGCACCAGAAGCCGGGGGCTGCCGATCAGCGCCTGCGCCAGGCCGACGCGCTGGCGCATGCCCTTGGAATAGGTGCCGATGCGCCGTTTCGCGGCATCGCCAAGGCCCACTTTCCTGAGCAGGTCCATCGCCGCACCGGGCTTCTCGCCGCGCAGGCGCAGATAGTAGCGCAGTTGTTCCAGCCCGGTCAGCGCTGGGTGAAAGGCCACGTTTTCGGGGAGATAGGCCACCTGACGGCGTGCCGCATGGCTTCCGGGCGCGGCGCCCAGCACCGAGACGGTGCCACTGTCGAATGTGATCAGCCCGAGGATGATCTTCATCAGCGTGGATTTGCCGGCGCCGTTGTGACCCAGTAGTGCCACCCGTTCGCCGGGCGACACCGTGAAGCCCACGCCGTCGAGCGCGCGGTTCGCGCCGAAGGTCTTAGTGACTCGTGAGAGGGTCAGTGTCGTCATCGATCTGTCTTCCATAGCGCCAGGCGGGCCGGGCTTCGGCCTCCATCCGGGCGATGTGTTCGGGAACCGCGATTTCCACGGGTCGGGTAAGGGGGAAACTGTCGAGTACACCGCCGGGCAGGGTGGCGGGGAAATGCGCCTGGCTCCAGCGGATCAGCTGCACGGCGGGCGAGCCAAGCAGCAACGCAGCGGCGGGCTGGGACCAGAGGATATGATCCATCATGTCATTCGGGCGAAAGCGGCTGTCGGCAATGCCGTCGCCGTCCAGGTCAAAGGCGGGATGATCGGACCAGAAATTGCCGCGCCCGTCATGGCTCCATTCCACATCACGGGTGCCGACGTATTTCACCTGCGTCTGGTTGCCAATGAAGGCGTTGCCGGTGATGGCGTTGCGTTCCGATCCGGCGGTGAAATGGATGCCGATTTCGCAGCCCTCGAACCGGTTGCCATGGATCAGGTTGCGATGCGCGTTGTAGATGAAAGTGCATTTCTCATGCGTGCCGCCGCGCACCAGATTGCCGCTGACATCGGCGTTGTTGGCGTAGTTCAGCATCACTCCGTGGCTCATGTCGCTCAGCGACAGGTTGTCGGTGACAACCACGCGGTTGGAGAACATGATCGCAAAGCCCAGCCGGTTTCCGATCGAGGTATTGCCGGAGACCTCGCTCATGTTGGTGTACATGAAATGCACGGCAAAGCGCAGATCACGAAACAGGTTGTCGCGGAAGATGTTGTCGCGTGACGCATTGGCGAAGATGCCGTCGCGGCCATAGCGTACGTCATTGCGTTCAACCACGGTGCCGGGGGCATTCCAGACATAGATGCCGTTGCCGCGGTCATTCATGCGATGGTCCTGGCGGCCGATCACGGTATTGTCGCGGACCAGGCTGTCGCGGGCGCCAAAGACATGCACGCCCACCAGATTTCCGATCAGGGTGTTGTGTTCGATCACCGCGCGTTCGGCGCTGCGGTCGAGCTTGATGCCCGAATCCACCACCGGATGCTCGGACCCCGAACCGCTGATTTCCAGCCCGCGCAGCGTCACATCGGGGCCGGTCACGGTGACGACCGAGCCGCGCCCGTTACCCACAAGCTGCGCTGTGCCCTGCCCGTCAAGGGTCAGGGCCGTACCCAGCACCACCGGGCCGTCATGACGGCCCGGGGCAAGGATCAGCACATCGCCGGGGCTGGCCCCGGCGATGGCCTGCGCCAGCGCCCCCGGTTCGGCCGGCACCAGCCGTTCCTCGGCGCGGGAGGGACCCGCAAACGAGACGGCGACCAGCGCCAGGGCCAGGACCAGAAAACGCAAGCGCAGCATGATCAGGCGTCCTTCGGTTCGACGAACATCCGGCCACGCATCTCCATGTGGAGAGCGTGACAGAACCACTGGCAATAATACCAGTAAACGCCCGGCTTGGCAGCGACGAAGGTGACCGAGGCAGTCTGCAACGGGCTGATTTCAATGGCGACACCATGATCCCCCATGCAGAAGCCATGCGCGAGGTCTTCGATGTCATCAAGGTTGGTGAGGATCACCGTCACCTCGTCGCCTTCCTTCACCGTGAAGCTTTCAAGGCTGAAGTTCGGCGCCATCGAGGACATGTAGACGCGCACCTTGTTGCCGTCGCGCACCACGGTTTCCATCCAGTCGTCGATATCGACGCCGTCGGCCTCGGCCTGCGCCCGCGTCTCGGCCCAGGTGGGGTCGTTGCGGTCATAGACATGGACCGGGTTGACCACCGAGCGGTGCACGATGATCGAGTCATGCGGTTCGGCGAAAGTGGGGCCGTCATGCACCAGCCTGAGATTGTCACCGTCGATGGCAAAAAGCTGTTCGTTTTCAGGCTTCAGCGGCCCGACGTTGAGGAACCTGTCCTTCGAGAACTTGTTCATCGACACGAACCATTTGCCGTCGGCGTCCAGCGTTTCGCCCATCGAGGTGGAGTTGTGGCCGGGCTGGTAATGCACATCCGTCTTCGAGATGATCGGATCGACATCGGCGCCGTTGTAGAGTTGCACGGCCTTCTCGATGTTCCAGAACACGATCTGGCTGTCGAGGAAGAGCGTGGTATAGGCGTTGCCCTTGCCGTCGAAGGCGGTGTGAAGGGGCCCGAGCCCCAGTTCGGGTTCGGCCACCACGGGGAAGCGCGGGTCCAGGTCATCGTTCTCGAAATATTCATCGAGCTTGCGCACATCGATCACCGACACCGTGGGCGAAAGCTTGCCGCCGATGCACAGGTGGATCTTGTCGGGCGCCATGTTGCAGCCGTGCGGGTTGTTGGGGATCGGGATGTAGCGGGTGTATTTCTTGTTCACCCCCTTGCGCCCGTCGATCACCTTGACGCCGTTGAGCTCGATATAGTCGCCCTCTTCGATGCCCTTCTCGATTTCGGCGATGTTGAACACCACGACGTGGTCCATGTCGGCGGCGGTCATCTCGGGCAGGTTCATGCCCATTTCCGAGTTGTAGCTGGTCGAGAACGCCCATTTGCCCTCGTAGTCGGCATCGGTGTTGTCGAGGTTACCCGAAACCATCACCTGCCATGCCACTTCCATCTCATCCGCATCGACGGCGGTGAAGAAGTTCACATACTTTTCGGGCTCATCCAGAATGGTGCCGTCATTGACCATCGGGCCTTCATCCTCGCCATTGGCGAAGACGTAGTTGGTGCGTGGCCATTTCTGCGGGCGCAGACCGTGGATCGCCTTGGCGTTGGGGATCTCGAGGATCGAGTCGCATTTCATGATGTCGCAGCGCACCCGTGCCACGCGGGTGTTGGCCTTGTCGTTCATGAACAGGAAGCGGCCATCGTAACGCCCTTCGGTGAAGGACATGTGGACGTGGTGAAGATCGCCGTTGTCGTGGATCTTCTTGCCGTTGGCTTCGAGGAACTTGCGGGTCTGTTCCGACATCGTCCGCTGATGGATGCGGATCGATTCGTTGGTCTGGCCCCAGCCGGTGGCCGAGCAGCGGTTGAACACCGGGATGCGCATCAGTTCACGCATCGACGGCACGCCCAGAATACGCAGCTCGCCGGTCTGGCCTGATGACCAGAAACCATAATACTCATCAAGCTGACCAGGCTCGACATGGGCATCGGCCACAGAAGCCGCGGCCCGGCCTGCGGTTGCCGCGCCCAACGTGGCGGCGGTCCCGGCCAGCATGGCCGCACGGGGCAGGCCCATGCCGCCCAGCACCGCGGTTCCCGCCGTGGCGCCCAGAAGGCCGCGCCGGCTGATGCCTGGTATTTGCGTTTTGTCAGACATTATCAGTCTCCTTGGTTGATGGTTTAGTCTTTGCCGCCCGGTTCGGCATGTTCAGTGCACGCGGCGTGCCGCCTACGGCCTCGCGCCGTTTGAACTGGCGGATGACCACCGGACATTTGGTTTTCGACTGGTAGAGCACCTGGCAATTCATGCAGTTGAGGCATTCATTGGGGTTGATCTCGCCGGTCGGGTGAATGGCCTGCACGAAACATTCGTTGGCGCAGGTCTGACACGGGTTGCCGCATTCCTTGTAACGCTTGAGCCAGTCGAACATACGTATCCGCGCCGGGATCGCCAGCGCCGCCCCCAGCGGGCACAGGTAGCGGCAGTAGAAGCGCTCGATGAAAAGCCCGATACCGAGCACCACCAGCGCGAAGGTCACGAAGGGCCAGGCGCGGTCGAATTTCAGCACGATCGCCGTCTTGAAGGGTTCGACCTCATTAAGCTGGCTTGACCAGGGCACACCGGCCAATGCGGCAGCGAAAAGCACCAGGAAGAGGATGTATTTCACCGGCCAGAGCCGTTCATGCAGCCCCCAGGGCAGGGTGAGCTGCGGCACCCGGAAAAAGCGTGCAATCTGGTTCGTCAGTTCCTGAAGCGCGCCAAAGGGGCACAGCCAGCCGCAATAGGCGCCACGGCCCCAGAAGATCAGCGCCGCTGCCACCGCCCACCACAGGATGAAGGTCAGCGGGTCCAGCATGAAGGCTTGCCAGCTGAAGCCGTCGCGCATGCTGTCCACCAGCGCCAAAAGGTTGACCACCGAGAGTTGCGCCGCCGCATACCAGCCCAGAAAAACCAGCGTGAAGGTCAGAAACCCCATGCGGAACCAATAGGTTGCGCGTGCCGAGCGGGTCAGGAACATCTGGAAGAAGAAGGCCGCCGTCAGCACTGTCAGCATGATCACGAGCCCCGCGATCTCGAACCTGCGGTCATGCCAGATACGCTCGATCAGGGCCATTTGCGCCGCACGTTCGGCTTGTGCGTCATGGACATCGTCCATCGATACAGGCGTGGGCTGCGCCAACTCTGTCATGAAGGCGCGCGGCAACTGATAGCCCAGATCGAAGGTGGTAAAGACCCGCTCCAGCGCCGCCACATCGCGCTGCGCCAGAAGCTGGATGCGCCAGGGCTGCGTGGGGTCGAAACCGGCATCGGCGGGGATGCGGAAGATGTCCAGTTCGTTGAACCGGGGTGCGCCGGGGGTGGCGAATTCGCCCAGCCTGCGGTGATCGCGGTCGCGGAAACGCACCGAGGTATCGCCCTGGATCAGCACGATCCGGTCAAAGATACCGCCGCGCACATAGCCTGATCCCTTGAAGGAATAGGGTCCGCGCCCGGCCAGCAGGATAGCATGCTCGCCCTCTTTCAGCCAGCCTTCCAGATTGGCATATTCCGCCGCGCCCATCAGTTCGCGCCCGATTCCCGGCACACTGACGGGCGCGGCGAAGAGGTCAATATAGAGGGCGTCGTCAGGCTCGTTGATCGGGCGGCGGGCGGCGCGGGCATCGTCGAGCGCCTCGAACGCAGCGTTGACCTCGGCCACCTCCAGCGTCATGCGCCGCACCGTGCCATCGCCGACCATGACCGACCAGCCGCCCGCCGGTTCGGCTTCGGCATTGACCTCGAAACGCGGGCCGGTGGGGGCGGTGCGCGCTTCCAGTCCGCCCAGCCCCAGAAGGCGTGCCACGCGGATGCCCGAGCGGATGATCGAGTCGTCGATCACCATGATGGTGACCGTCACGCCCGAGATGATATTCAAATCGGAAACCGTGCCACCCGCTGCCGCTATCGCTGCCAGATCGAGCCCGACATGTTCGGCCATCAGGTTGCGAATGCGCGATTCGGGAATGCCGATCAGCACGATCGGCTCTGAATGGTGGACCAGATTGATCCCCAGGATGCGCGCCTCATCGTCCAGCGCGACCATGATGTGGATGGGCTTGCCCGAATAGCCGGTGGTGCCCACGAAATCTGATGTGATGAAGACCCAGCCGATGCGCTCATTCCCGCGCAACAGTGGCGCGACGGGGGCATCTTCGCGAATCGGGCCATAGCCATCGGCATCGGCGACGATCATCGCGGGGTCGGTTTCGGCGAGGAAACGGGGAAGATGGAGGTTTTGGGCGCTGGCGGCGAAGGGCAGAAGCAGCGCCAGCAGGAACAGAAGGCCGAACAGGAAGGGGCGGGCAGGGACAGCGCGCGAGCTGCTGGTGGCAAGGCGGGTATTGCACATAAGTCAGACCTTTTGCGGGGGGCCGCGGGCCGCGGGCAGGGTATAGGGGCGTTCTTGGTGAATCTGTCCGGGCGCAGGCCAGTTCGCGCTGCGTCCCGTCACAACCCGCACCTGTTCAGACAGGACTGGGGGCAATGCATAAGCAGTGGCACCGAGGCAGTCAGCGCAGGGGAGGGGCGCGCAATCGTCCTGCGCCGGGTCAACCCGGTTGCCATTGCTGTCGATGCTGATGATGGCTTCGCCGGAATCACTGACGCAGATCACGATCTCTTGCAGATCGGCCTGACCACGCGGCAGTGTGGCCAGTGTCATGCCATGCACCACCGCACCTGCCGCCATCGACAGGGCCAGTACAAAGGTGACAAGGAGAGATCTAAAAGGGTTATTCATGGGGGCACTTAATCAGGGCAACCTTTCCAAATCCTTGATTTGGGTCAAATAGAATCTCCCTTTGACCTTACGGAAACGCGCAGGCCCGGTAAACAACCCTGTGACACAGCTTTTCGATCGCAGGCGCGGCTTTGCCCTTTACCGGAAGGCGCATGCGCGCTACCTCCAGCCTCTCGCCGTCACGTTTCATTCGGTTTCACCGCTTTTGAGGGCAAAGATTGCGCCTGACCAAGTTCACTGATTATTCCGTACGCGTGCTGATCTTCGCAGCGCTGAATGACGAGCGGCTGGTAACCATCGACGAAACCGCCGAGTTCAACGAGATTTCACGCGCGCATGTCAAGAAGGTGGTTCTGAAGCTGACACAGCTGGGCTATCTGCGCGGTCAGCGCGGGCGCAGCGGCGGCTTTACGCTGGGCAAGACGCCCGAGGAGATCAACCTGGGCGCGCTTATCAGGCAAACGGAGCCCGATTTCAGGCTGGTTGAATGCTTGGGCCCTGACAACGCCTGTCGGCTGGTGCGTCACTGCCGCCTTCCACCGTTGATGAAGCGCGCGCTGGCGGCCTTTGTTCAGGTGTTTGACGAGCACACATTGGCCGATGCGGTAACCGGCAAGATCAGTCTTTGATCTGCGGTCGGCTTTGCCGCTCACTCTGTCCGGGGGGCGCAGTCGATTCGAACTTCCTCGGCAAAGTTGCGTCCCACAGCGGGAAAGTCGGCTTCCAGATCGAATGTCCCCCCGGCGTAAAGTTCATCCAGCGCGGCCTCCAGCTGGGCATTCGCGGCGCTCAGATCAGGAACAAAAACGCGCGCGCGGCAATCCTCGCTTCCGTCGATGATGGTCTGTCCGGCAATCGTATAGGCGATGTAGTATTCGGGGTCATAAACCTGAATGACCAGCGGGCCCAGTGCCGGATCGACCGGCTCCAGCACAGGTCGGACATGGCGCGAAACGATCTGGCCTGCGTCCAGCGTGGTTGTCTCCGGCACCGGCGGGCCAAGTGACAGCGGCGTGTCGGCCTGCATGGGCCACAGATCGCCATTATAACCTTCATCCCAATTCAGATCGAACCCCGCCAGAACGGCCTCATCCTCGGGGGAAAGAGCCTCGGCTGCGGGGTTGAGGCCCAGATCGGCCAGGATCAGCATGGAGGTGAAGGCATCATAGCGCCATTCGACCCCAATCTCGGTCAGCGTCCCGACGGTATCGAAGCGCAGCTCAAGCGCGACGTCAATGAACTCGTGCGGATGCGCCCGCGCAGGGGCGGCGGCCAGGGCGACGAGGGCCAGTAATGGGGCCAGATGGCTGAGGCGAGGCATGGACCTGATGCTGTTGCTATGTGTCCAGATAGGGCAACGGGGCGCTATGCTCAAGCGATTGCGCCCGGCGCGCTTATTCGGCCCAGTGCACAATTGCCTGATCGAGGAGCGCTGCAACGGGTGCATCCAGTGGGTCTGCCTTTTCCGCGCGCTCAAGGGCTGCGCGTTTTTCGGCCCCGGTAAGCAGCAGATGCAGTGCGAAAGCCTCGCGCAGGACCGGGGCGGTCAGTGTGATGCGGGTTTCGGGTTGGCCCGGCACCTCCATGGCCATGACCGGTGGCGCATCATCGGCCAGCGCCAGGTCAAGCTCTGGCGCGCCCGGAAAAAGTGAGGCGGTGTGCATGTCCGCTCCCATTCCCAGAAGCACCACATCGAGGGGCAGTTGCGGCACCAACTCGGCGCTCAGCGCCCTGGCGGCTTCGGCAGGTTCCAACCCGGCCCGCCACATCGGCAGGAGCCGTGCGGCACTGGCGGGGCCTTGCAGCAGGTGCCGCCGCACCAGAGCGGCATTCGATCGCGGGTGATCTTCGGGCACCCAGCGCTCGTCGCTGAGTACGATATCGATACGCCCCCAATCCAGTTCGACCGCCGCCAGCAGGTCGAACACCGGGCCGGGCGTGCTGCCGCCGGGCACGCAGAACAACACCCGCTCACGCCGCCCCAGCGCCGCGCGCAGATCGCGCGACAGTGCGCCGGCCAGCGTTATCATCATCATGTCGGAATCAATGTATTCGTTCAGTTCCATCACCGGATCTCCCGCCAGGCCCGTCCGTCGCGCTGCAACAGCCTTGCGGCCGCTTCTGGCCCGTCCGACCCGGCCGCATAGGGCAGGGGCCGGGTGCCGCCCGCCTGCCAGCCCGCGATCAGCGGGTCGGTCCAGGCCCAGGCAGCCTCGACCTCGTCGCCGCGCATGAACAGCGTCTGGTTGCCGCGGATGACATCCATGATCAACCGCTCATAGGCATCGGGGATGTGCATATCATCGCCCAGCGCCTCGGCAAAGGACATATCCAGCGCGACATCCTTCAGGCGCATGCCCCCCGGCCCCGGCTCCTTGATCATTACCCGAAGCGTCATCCCCTCGTCAGGTTGCAGCCGGATCACCAGCACATTCTCGCGCCATTCGGCATCCTCGCCAAAGATCGAATGCGGCGGATCGCGAAAGATCACCGCGATCTCCGAGGCCCGGGCCGCCAGCCGCTTGCCGGTGCGCAGATAAAAGGGCGTGCCCTTCCAGCGCCAGTTCGAAATGCCGACCTTGAGCGCCACATAGCTTTCGGTGGAGGAGTGCGGGTTCTCCACTTCCTCGGTGAAGGCGGCGCTGCCCGTCCCCGCGCCATACTGCCCGCGCACGATATCGTCAGGGGAAACAGGATCAAGCGCGCGGATCACCTTCAGCTTCTCGTCACGCACCGCGTCTGGCTCGAAGTTGAAAGGCGGCTCCATCGCGATCAGGCACAACAGTTGCATCAGATGGTTCTGCACCATGTCGCGCATTGCGCCTGCGTGATCGTAATACTCTGCCCGACCACCCACACCCACGGTTTCCGCCACCGTGATCTGGACGTGATCGACGAAACGCGCATTCCACAAGGGCTCGAACAGGATATTGGCAAAGCGCACCGCCATAAGGTTCTGCACCGTCTCCTTGCCCAGGTAATGGTCGATCCGGTAGATCTGCGCCTCGGTGAAATGAAGCGAGAGCATGGCATTGAGGGCACGCGCGGTTTCCTGGTCGTGGCCGAAGGGTTTTTCCACCACGATCCGCGTTTGCGGCGTCGCAAGTCCATGGTCGGTGACGCGCTGCGCCAGATCACCGAAGAGCGACGGCGCGACCGAGAAATAAAAGGCGCGGGTTACGTCCGGGCGCAACAGCGCTGCCAGTTCGGCCCAGCCTTCTTCGGTGCGTGCATCGACGGCGACATAATCCAGACGCGCCAGAAAGGCCGCACGATCGGCATCCGAGATCTGCGGCGCGCCATGTTCGGCCTTCAATGCATCCTCGGTCATGGTCTTGAACTGCGCCAGCGTCATTGCTGTGCGGGCGGCACCGATCACCCGTGCATCGGGCGGCATCTGACCATCGGCCAGACGGCGGCACAGGGCGGGAAGGATCTTGCGCTGGGCCAGATCACCGGTTGCGCCCAGGACGACCAGATCGAAAGGATCGACGGGAATGACGCGAGCGACCATGTGTATCCTTTCGTGCCCGAGGCTATGATAGCGGTAACTTCGCCCGGTTTAAGCTGGTTCCGAAAAAATCGCAATCACTGCCGCGCCGGGTGCGGAAAGTCCACAGCGGCAGGGTGTTCGTTCAGCCAGAGGCGCAAGGTGTCGGTTTCGGTCGCCTGGCAGCATCGATAATCCTCGCCTTTCGGCACGTCCGTTGCAATAGTGACGCGATAGCACCGCGCATCCACCGGAAAGACGCCATGCCAATCCCCGGCCCCAGACCAGGCACGCCAGACAAGCCTCCCGAACCGGAAGACCTGGCCGCGCTGCGTCAGGACATGATCGCCTGGCGCCATGACCTGCACCGCCATCCCGAGTTCGGCTTTGACGAAAAACGCACCGCTGCCTTTGTCGCAAGGACATTGCGTGGTTTCGGGCTGGACGTGGCTGAAGGTGTCGGCGGCACCGGGGTTGTCGGCACGCTGCGGCGCGGAACGTCAGGCCGTGCCATCGCCTTGCGCGCCGATATGGACGCACTGCGCATCACCGAGGCCACGGGTGCGGCCCATGCTTCGCTCCGGCCGGGGCTGATGCATGCCTGTGGCCATGACGGCCATACCGCGATGCTGCTGGGGGCGGCGCGCATTCTGGTGCGCGAGGGTGGTTTTGACGGCACCATCCGCTTCGTGTTCCAACCCGCCGAGGAATGGGGCAAGGGGGCGCAGGCGATGCTCGATGACGGGCTGATCCGGCGTTTTCCCTTCGATGCCATTTTCGGGCTGCACAACATGCCGGGCCTTCGGACTGGCCATCTGGAAACCCGTCCGGGGCCCTTCATGGCCGCCGAGGACAGCTTCGAGATCAGGCTTGAGGGGCAGGGCGGTCATGCCTCCAGCCCGCATTGGGGGCGCGAGGTGATGGTGCCCGCCTGCGCGCTGGTTCTTGAGTTGCAAGGCATCGTCGCCCGCCGCCTCGACCCGGCGGATATCGCCGTGGTTTCGGTGACCGAGCTGCTGACCGACGGCACCAAAAATGTGCTGCCCGGTCAGGCCCGCATTCTGGGTGATGCCCGCAGTTTTTTCCCCGAGGTATCGCTCCGCATCGAGACCGAGATGCGCCGGATTGCGGCAGGGGTAGCGGCGGGGCACGGGTTGAAATGCACGCTGGACTATGCGCGCCCCTTCGTGCCGCTTGTGAATGACCCGGCGCTTGCCCGCACGGTTCTGCGCGCGGCGGGGCCGGTTTCGGCGTCGGTGGCGCAGGCAGAGGCGCCAATGACCGGCTCGGAAGATTTCGCGCGGTTTCTGGCTCAAGTGCCGGGCTGTTTTGCCTTCATCGGCAATGGCACGCGATCGGCGCCACTGCATGCACCGGGGTATGATTTCAACGATGACTCCCTGATGCACGGCGCGCAGGTCCATGTGGCCATCGCGCGCGATTGGCTGCCGCTGAGCGGCACACGGTTGCGTGCCGGTGACAGGCGGGAGAATGGTGCCGGTTGAGGGACTCGAACCCCCGACCTTCGGTTTACAAAACCACTGCTCTACCAACTGAGCTAAACCGGCCGCAGGCCCCTGATAGCGGGTTTGGGGCGGACGCTCAAGCGGCTAGACGCGCCTTGATGCATGGTTTTCGACCCAGGCACGGCGTCAAGGCGGCGACTGGTCCGGCGGGGTTGCGCCATTGCACGAAATCGTCCAGAATCAACGCGCTGTCAGGAGATGGAAGGACGTTCCCGACCCCATGGAAATTGCCATACATCTCGGGGCGCATCTGACTGATGAAGACCGCCTCATTCGCTGCCTGATGCGCAACCGCGCGGCCCTTGCAGCGAAGGGAATCAGTATTCCCGGCACCAGCCGCTACCGTACCGTGTTGCGCCGCACTGCCCATGAGATGCGCAACATTGCCACCGATGCCGAGACGCAGGAAGCGCTGCTGGACAGTCTGATCACCGAAGACATTGTTGAGCGGGTGGTGTTCTCGCATGATTGCTTTCTGAGCAACCATCGCTGGGCGATCGGCAAGGGGCGGATCTATCCCGATGCGGGGGCCAAGGTGGCCGGGCTGCGCCGGTTGTTCCCCGACGCCAGGGTCGAGTTCTACATGGCGATCCGTAACCCAGCGACCTTTCTGCCCGGGCTGGTCGAGCATGCCGGTCCGGGCGGGTTTGAACAGGTGATGGGGGGCGAGAGCCCGCTGTCGCTGCGCTGGTCCGACACGCTGGCGCGCATTCACGAGGCCGTGCCGGATTGCCGCCTGACGGTCTGGTGCGATGAGGATACGCCGCTCTTGTGGCCCGAGATTCTGCGCGAAGTGTCGGGCCATCCTGACGAGATGGTGCTGGAAGGGGTATTCGACTGGTTTCGCGGCTTCGTCTCTGAAGAGGGGCTGCGGTTGATGGAGGGCTGGCTGCGGGAGCGCCCGCCGATGACAGACCTGCAACGGCGGAGGGTTCTCAGCGCATTTCTGGACAAGTTCGCGCTGCCCGAAAAGCTGGAAGTCGAGGCCGCGCTGCCTGACTGGCAGGAAGACCATGCCGATATCCTGAGCGAGCTATATGCCCAGGATGTCGATCTGATCGCCCAGATGCCGGGCGTTGATTTCCTTGAACCCTGAGGGGGGGGGACAACACGCGGCACCGGGCGGGGCCGGCGCTTATTCCATGCCCAGCGCGGCCTTGTAGACCTCTAGCACGGCTTCCTCTTCGGCGATGTCGTCAGGTTTTCGCTTGCGGATGGCAACGATCTTGCGCAGCGCACGGGTGTCGTAGCCGCGCCCCTTGGCCTCGGCCATCACCTCTTTCTGCTGGTCGGCGATGTCCTTCTTCTCGGCCTCAAGGTGCTCGTAGCGTTCGATGAACTGTCGCAGTTCTTCGGCGGTGACCGAATAGGTGGTGTCGGGGCTGCTCATGATTGCCTCTCTCGTCGCCTGTGGTGGGCTATTCCAGGCGCCTGTCCTAGCGGCTCGTCCCTGCGCAGGCAAGAGCGCGTAGCGCGGGGTTGCGGCGGCCGGGCAGCTTCGGCTATATCGGCGCGCCCAGCCGCAACGGGCGGCGGCGCCCGGCACCAGCGGCGCGGGGACAGGCAGGTGCGGCGGAACAGGTAAGGGGGACGGGCGCATGGGTCTTTTCGATATCATCATCTGGGCCGGGGCCTTGGTGACGTTGGCGGGCGTTGCCGGGCTGGGAGCCTGCATTGTCTATGTGGTGCGGCTGCGGCGTGGCGGGCTGGACGAGGACGCCTTGCGCGCGCGCCTTCAGCGCGGCGTGGTCTGGAACATGGCGGCGCTGTTCGTCTCGGTCATCGGGTTGATGCTGGTGGTCGTGGGGGTTTCGCTGAAATAGGAAGCCGACACAATCGGCGTTGAGCGGTTTGGCGCGGGCAGGGGGCAGGGGGCTGCCGCCCCCTCTGGCCTGCGGCCATTCACCCCCGCGCGTATTTTCGGCAAGATGAAGGGACGCGTGATGCCTCGGCTCAGTCGGTGTTGAGGTCTTCGAAGCGCCAACCCTGGCGGATCAGTTCACCGATCAGCGGGGCAGGTGACCAAAGGGCAGGATCGAGCACGGCGGCCTGTTGCAGCTCATGGCGCAGCACCAGCGGGCCCAAGGTATCGGCCTCGGCCATCGGGCCGCCGCGCCAGTTGGGATAGCCTGCGCCCAAAACCATCGCGATATCGATATCCGAGGGGCGCAGGGCCTGCGCCGTTTCCAGCAGTCTTGCGCCGGCGTTGATCAGCGCCAGCAACAGGAGCCGTTCAGCGGAAAGCGGCAGGGTCGCGGGCGGCGAAGCTGCGGGCGAAGCTGCAACCGACGGCATCGGCCCCGGTAGCAGGGCTGCGGGCGGCAAGAGGCCGCAGTCACGCAATTCGTTCGGAGCCACACCCAGCGAGACCAGCCGATGCGCCGCGTCGCGCGCGGCGTGCAGCAACGGCGGCAGAAGCGGTGCGCCGCCAGCGCGCAGGGGTGTCAGATGCAGTGCCAGCACCAGTTCGGTTGCGCTTGCGGCAGTCTCGGGCGCCATGCCGTTGCGCACGACCAGTTCGATCAACTGCGGCAGCCCGCTGCGGCTGCGCACGGGGGCAGGCATCAGCGCGATTGCACATTCGGGGTGAGGCAGCGCCGTTATCGGCGTGTTCCAGGCCAGTAGCCGGCATTCGGCGGGCAGGCAGGCCGCAAGCGCTTCAAGTTGCCCGGGCCCGGCCAGCGCAAGCGTAGGCGGGGTGTCGGTGTCCGGCGCCAGGGCGCCTTCCAGGCGTGCCCAGTCGGCATCTGCGTCGATTCGCGTCAGCGTTCCGGCAGAAACGGCGGCAAGCTGTACCTCGGCCACGGCTTCGAGAGCGGCGCTCAGGCTGTCGGTATCGGGCGCGATCAGCGTGATGGTCTCGCCCGCGCGCAGCAGGGGCGGCACCAGAAGCGCGGCTTCGGCGGGGGCAAGGGCGGCGACAAGCGGGCTTTTGATGGGGCGCGCGCTGGAACTCGCGCGGGTTTCGGGCGTGTCGAGGACGCGTCGCGCGGCGCGCGAAAGATGCGCCAGCGCGCGCGCCGCCGGGGCGGTGGCGGCATCGCGGGCGAGAACCGAGTCCAGCTCAAGTGCCTGCTCGGCGGGCAGAAGCTGTGCGGCCTCAACCGCGTCGATCAGCAGTGCTTCGTGCTGGCGATGCGGCGGCAGAGGGTTGGGCAGCGCCGCCCGTGCCGTGGTGACGGCGGCCCGAAAGGCAGTGGCATCGTGCAGCCCGGGGGGCATCGCCCCGGCAGGCGGGCGTGCCATTGCCAGCGCAGTGGCACGGGCGATGGCAGCGGGCAGCAGCCCTTCGGGTTCAAGCGCGTCGACCAGGCCAAGCGTGTGCGCTGCGTCGGCGGGCATCGGCGCCTCGCGCGCCATCAGAGCCAGCGCCGGACCGGCGCCGATCTGCCAGGCCAGGCGCACCGCGCCGTTGCCGGGGGGCAACCGCCCCATCCGGGTTTCCGGGAAATGCAACCCCGCGCGCGGGTCGGCTATCCGTTCCTGCGCCGCCAGCGCAAGCGCCAATCCCGCCGAAGCCACACGCCCGTGCAATGCGCAGATGACAGGGCGCGGGCTGTCGGCGATATGCTGGCACAGATGATCGAACATATCCATCAGCGCGGGCGGTTCTGCGGGTTCGGGCCCGGGGGGCGGCAGATCGGCGTGCGGTCCGGCGCAGAAATCCGGGCCGCGCGCCGTGATCACCAGCGCGCGCACCCCCGGATCATGCAGCGCCGTCGTCACGGCCCGTTCCAGTGCCTGAACCAGCGCCGGGGCGAAGCGGTTGCCGCCCGGCCCGGCGAGGGTCAGTATGGCGATGCCGTCCTGTGTGCGCCGCTGCACGTAATCCGCGCTTGCCCCCGCTCCGCGAAGCGATCGGGACATGCCGGGCGCGGCGGCGGGTTGACTTGCGTCTGTGCCATGTTCCTCGCGCACTGCCTCCTCCCCTGTTTGCCACGGATATTAAAGCAGGTTGTGAAGCCGTTGACAGGTCTTTTCCGCTGAAAGCCTGCCTATCGCGCGCATTTTGCGCAAAAGGGTGTTGCTGGAAGCAGATCCAGCCGCTCGGCGGCGATGGCGCTGCCGCATTGGGTGCAAAAACCGTATTCGCCGGAATCGATGCGGGTCAAGGCGGCCTGGATCATGCGGATCTCGGCCACGCCTTCCTCGCCCAGCGCCGAAAGCGCCTCATCTTGCTCGCGCTCGGTGGCCATGTCTTCCCAGTCCTTGCTGTCATGCGTCAGGAGTTCCGCCTCGATTCCGTGCAGGCGGTTGTCGAGCTCAGACAGACGGCCAAGAAGCTGGGCCTTGCGGCGGTCAAGTTCGGCTTTGGGCAGGGTGGTCATGCATCTTCTCCTGTTGGTTGATTCTCAAGAATAGCGAGGCTCAATGGCTTTGCGAGATGATACAGGTCAAAAACACACATTCACAACTTGCAATATGAGTGCGATGGGTTATATTGCCCCCAGCTGAAAGAATTGGAGATCACCCGATGAAACCTGAAGTCTTTGCCTTCTTTGACGAAGCCACCTTCACTGTTACCTATGTTGTGCGCGATCCGTCCTCCCGCAAGGTTGCGGTGGTCGATTCGGTGCTTGATTTCGACTATGCCTCGGGGCGCACCGACACGCGCTCTGCGGATGCCGTGATCGCCTTCGTCAAGGAGAAGAATTTCGAGGTGGAGTGGCTTTTGGAAACCCATGTCCATGCCGACCACCTGTCCGCTGCCCCCTATATCCAGGAGAAGGTTGGCGGCAAGATCGCCATTGGCCGCAATATCACTGTCGTGCAGGATACCTTCGGCAAGGTCTTCAACGAAGGTACCGAGTTCCAGCGTGACGGCAGCCAGTTCGACGCGTTGTTCCAGGACGGCGACAGCTTCCACATCGGCCAGCTGCGCGGCGACGTGATGCACACGCCGGGCCACACGCCCGCCTGCCTGACCTATGTTATTGGCGACGCGGCCTTTGTCGGCGATACGCTGTTCATGCCCGATTTCGGCACGGCGCGTTGCGATTTCCCTGGCGGATCGGCGGATACGATGTGGGATTCGATCCAGAAGATCCTCAGCCTGCCCGATGCCACGCGCATCTTTGTCGGCCATGACTACAAGGCCGAGGGGCGCGATGAGTATGCCTGGGAGACCACGGTCGGCGCGCAGAAGGCGGTGAACAAGCATGTCGGCGAGGGCAAGTCGAAGGATGAGTTCGTCCGCGCCCGCACCGAACGCGACGCGCAACTGGCCATGCCGCGGCTGATCATCCCCTCGTTGCAGGTGAACATGCGCGCAGGCCAGATGCCACCCGCTGAAGACAACGGCACAAGTTACCTTAAGGTGCCGGTTAACGGGCTCTGAGTGCCAGTTGCCGCGCCTCGGGAAGGGGGCGCGGCAACTTCGGGCTGAGATGATGCGATAAGCCCCGTGTTGACGGGGCGATAAAACGGGAAGATGAAAATGGAAACGGATTGGATCTGGGGCCTCGTAGGGGGCCTGATGATTGGTTCTGCCGCGGCGGTATTTCTGCTGATCAACGGCCGAGTCATGGGTGCCTCGGGGATCATCGGCGGTCTGGTAGACCGCTCGGGCTGGTCGACCTGGGCCGAGCGGCTTGCGTTCGTGGCCGGGCTGGCGCTGGTACCGGTGCTGGTGCTTCCGCTCTATACGGTTGAGGTCAGTACGAACATTACCTCGAATCTCTGGATGGTGATCGCAGCGGGGATTCTGGTGGGTGTCGGTACGCGGCTGGCCAATGGTTGCACCTCGGGGCACGGGGTCTGCGGCATCTCGCGCTTCTCGCTGCGCGGTATGGGCGCAACAATATTTTATCTGCTGGCCGGTGGCCTCGCGGTAGTTCTGTTCAAGCATCTGCTGGGAGTGATCTGATGTTGCGCAACCTTTTTGCATTCATCGCCGGCGGACTCTTTGGTGTGGGGCTGCTGGTTTCCGGTATGACCAATACTGAAAAGGTTCAGGGCTGGCTGGATATCTTCGGTGACTGGGATCCTACCTTGGCCTTCGTGCTGGGCGGCGCGATCCTTCCGATGACGGTGGCCTGGAATTTCGCGACCCGGCGTGCACGACCGGTGCTGGGCGGCGATATGCCGGGCAAGCCCGGCGCCCAGATCGACCGGAACCTGGTGATCGGCTCGCTGTTGTTTGGCGCGGGCTGGGGCATGGCAGGGCTTTGCCCGGGGCCTGCGGTTGCCTCGATCACCTGGGGCGGACTCGGCGGCGTGGTCTTCCTGCTGGCAATGATTGGCGGTATGGTCATCGCACCTGCGCTGCGCCGGCGGCTCGATAGCGCGGCAACATCTCTGGGCGCGAAATCGGAATTTGGAGCATAAGGCAGATCAATCATGGAAATCCGTCCCCTAAGCGACAACTATGCCGTGAGCCCGCAAATTACCGCCGAGGATATCCCGGCGATTGCCGAAGCGGGCTTCTCGGTGGTGATCTGTAACCGGCCCGATGGCGAGGTGGGCGATGCGCAACGCGCCGAAGTCCTGAAAAACGCTACCGAGGCGGCAGGCATGCGCTTTGTCAACAATCCGGTGGTGCCGGGCGGGCTGACAAGGGAAAACATCGCGCTGCAGCGCGCCGCGATCGATGCCGCAGAACAGACGGGTGAACGGGTGTTTGCCTTCTGTGCCTCGGGGAACCGTTCCTCGATTGTCTGGGCACTGGCCAATGCCGGGCGTCAACCCACCGAGGCGCTGATCGGGGCTGGCGCGCAATATGGCTACCAGACCGCTCAGTTCCGCGACCTGATCGAACGACTTGCCGCCGAGTGAACCCGCGCGCGTGCTGAAGAAACGAAGGGGCGGCTCCTCTGGGCCGCCCTTTCGCAAAGGCCACAAGGCCGGCCCGTGACCTGATTGCCTGCTTGCGCAGATACCTGTTTGTTTTCCGCTGCGCGGCGTTAGGGGGCGCTGCCCCCGCCCGCTCTGCTGCGCAGAACGGACTCCCCCGGGATATTTATTGAACAGGTGAAGCAGGGGTGCCAGGCCCCCTTCATCTTGCCGGAAATACGCTGGGGGTGAATGGGCCGCAGGCCCAGAGGGGGCAAAGCCCCCTTGCCTTTCCTGTCACGGGAGAGTGCACGCTTATGTCAGCGCCCCCGGATGCGGGGGTCGAGGGCATCGCGCAGACCGTCGCCGATATAGTTCACCGACAGCACGGTCAGCGAGATGAACAGCCCCGGCAAGATTGCGCGCGATGGGTATTGTTGCAGATAGTCGATCCCGTCGCTGACCAGCCGTCCCCAGGTGGGGAAATCGGGCGGGAATCCCAGACCCAGGAAGCTGAGCGCACTTTCTGTAATGATGGCCGTGGCGATCATCAGCGTGGCCGAGACCATCACCGGCGACAGTACATTGGGCAGAACATGACGCCCGATGACACGGCGCGGCGGCGTGCCGATCGAGCGCGCTGCCAGCACGTATTCGCGTTCCTTCAGCGCCAGCACATCGCCGCGCACGATCCGGGCGGTCTGCATCCAGCTGGTTACGCCGATGGCGGTGACGATCAGGATGAACATGCCCGTTTCAACCCCGAACAGCGATGACAGCCGCTGGCGGAACAGCATCGACATCACCAGCAGCAGCGGCAAGAGTGGCAGGGCCAGAAAAAGGTCGGTCATCCGCATCAGCAGCCCGTCGATGCGGCGGAAATAGCCGGCGACCACCCCGATCAGCGTGCCCAGCAGCACTGACAGCACCATTGCCGCCATGCCGACCGCCAGCGAAACCTGCCCGCCCTTCATCATGCGCGCGAGCATGTCGCGACCCAGCTGGTCGGTGCCCAGCGGATGTGTCCAACTGAAACCCTGATTGCGCGCGCGGATGTTGATATAGGTGGCGTCATGGATCCACAGCCAGGGGCCGATGAAGCAGAACAGCACGATCGCGACAAAGACGATCATACCGCTGAGCGCGCCCTTGTGGGTCTTGAACTGATCCCAGACGTCCCACCACTGGTTGCGCGGGGGGCGGAAGGCGGCGGCGGCCGTTTCGGGGGTGGGGGCGGGCGCGTCAGTCATAACGGATTCTCGGGTCGAGGATGGCGTAAAGCAGATCGGCGATCAGGTTGAACAGCACGATCAGGATGGCGAACACGACCGAAAGTGTCAGCACCATCGGAATGTCGGAGGCATAGATCGCGGTGATCAGAAGCTGCCCCAGCCCGTTCACCCGGAAGATCTGCTCGGTGATGATGGCGCCGGTGAATACCGTGGGGATACCCAGCGCGATCACCGTCACCACCGGAATGAGCGAGTTTCGCAGCACATGCACCAGCACCACGATGCGTTCGGTCATGCCCTTGGCGCGGGCGGTGCGCACGTAATCCTGGGTCATGTTGTCAAGCATCGAGGCGCGCATGAAGCGGCTGATCTGGGCGGCGTTGTAGAGCGTCAGCACGAAGACCGGCATCGCCATCTGCCGCACCTGTTTCAGGAATGTCTCCCAGTTGTTCACGTTCAGCGTTGTGTCATAGATGATCGGGAACCAGCCGAGCCAGACCGCGAAGATCAGGATCAGGAGCGGTCCGGTAAAGAAGGTAGGCAGCGAGAAGCCGACCATCGAGATGAAGCTGCCGGTCTGGTCGAACCAGCTATACTGGCGATAGGCCGAATAGACCCCGATCGGCACCGCAACCAGCACGCCGAAGAGATATGCCAGCCCCACAACCCACAATGTCTGCGGCATGCGCTGGATGATGATGTCGGAAACCGGCGAGCGGGTCTGCCACGACAGGATGCGCTGTCCCTCGATAGCGATATCGAGCCCGGTGAAACCGGCGATCACGTGGCTGGGTTCGACCACCGTGAAGAGATAGAGCCATTTGTAAAACCGGATATACCACACCTCGCCCATGCCGAGCGCGATACGCATCTCCTGGCGCACCTCGGGGGGGATCGACAGTGGCATGTCGGCCAGCGGGTCGCCCGGTGACAGTTCCAGCAGCAGGAAAATCACCAGAGAGATGAACAGAAGCGTCGGGATCGCCAGAAGCAACCGTCGCAGGGTGTAGTTGAACATGGAGCGGCGCGCCTTGGGTCAGCGTTCTCGATGGGAGCGTGAGGAGGGCGGGCTGCCCCGGACGTGCCGGGGCAGCCCAGTCGCGTGTCAGATCATTCGGTCCGGTGCCAGTCGGCGATGTTCCACAGCTCGACATCCCAGGTGTTCAGGTCCGTGCCGCCCAGTGTGCTGGAAATGGCCGAAACGCGGCCACGGTGGACCAGCGGAATGATGATGTAGTTCTGCATCAGGATATCGTTGAGCTCGCGGCCAATGCGCGCGCGCTCTTCGATGCTGGCGGTCTGCGACAGCTGCTGATGCAGGGCATCATAGGCCGGGTCGCAGAATCGGTTGATGTTTTCGCCCTGCCACTGGGTTTCCGGCCGCGGCTCGCGTCCGCAAAGATAGGCGCCCAGATACTGCTCGGGGTCGGTGCCCGGGAAGTTGTTGGCATACATCTCGACATCGGCATAAAAGCGCTGGAAGGTGTCGGGCGAGGCCGGGTCACCGCCAAAGAAGACCGAGGCGTTGATGTTGCGCAGATTGGCTTCGACACCGATCTCGCGCCACCACTGCTGGATCAGTGCCTGGAAATCCTGACGCACCGCATTGGTGGAGGTCTGGTAGTCCAGCACAAGGCGCCGGCCATCCTTCACGCGGATGCCATCCGCTCCGGGCACCCAGCCGGCTTCATCGAGCAGTTCGCGCGCGCGGTCCTGATCCTGCACGAGGCAGTTGTCGTTGGCGTCTGATGCGAAGGCGGGCGGGGCGGGGACCAGGTTGCAGGTGGGCAATCCCATCTGACCAAAACCGATTTCCACCAGCAGATCGCGGTCGATGGCGCGGCTGAGCGCCTCGCGCACGCGAATATCCGACAGGATCGGATGTGGCGCGGCGCGGGTGGAGCGGATATCGGCCGGCAGATCGGGCGATGGGTCGGTCATGTTGATCTCGATCCGCTCGACCAGCGTGCCGAAGGCCGCAACCGGCTCACCACGGCCACCGCGCGCCATGGTGGCGATCACGTCGGGCGCAAGCTGCAGGTTCCAGGCATAATCCATCTCGCCGGTTTCCATCACCGCGCGCCCGGCCGATGCCGCGTCGCCGCCGCCCTTGAACGTGACGGTGGCAAAGAACGGGCGATCAGGTTCACGGTAGTTGGGGTTGGCTGAGAGCGAAATCACGTCATTCGGGCGGAAATCATCCACCACGAAGGGGCCGGAGCCGATCGGATAGAAGTTTGCCTGCGTGCATTCGGGTGCACGTGCGCCGAGGCATTCGGCGAATTGTGCGGCCTGAATGATCGGCGAATAGCCGGTCACGAAAGGCCCGTAGGGTACCGGCATCGGCACTTCGAAATTCACCCGGATGGTGCGATCATCGAGCGCCTCGACCGAGGCGACGTCGTTGAAGAAGCGACGCTGGGCGCAGCCGCCTTCCGGATGCATGCAGTACTCGGCGCTGAACACGGCGTCAGCGGCCGTCAGCGCCGTGCCGTCGGACCACAGAAGACCCTCGCGCAACACCCAGGTGATGCTCATCAGGTCTTCGGCCACGCCACCGTTTTCAACCGTGGGGATGCTTTCGGCCAGCCAGGGCACCAGTTCCCCGACCTGGTTGTAGCGCGCCAGCGGTTCGAGGACCAGGTTGGAGCTGTCCACGTCCTTGGTCCCGCCAGAAAGATAGGGGTTCAGGATCGAGGGCGCCTGCCAGTAGATGATGTTCAGATGACCACTTGATCCGCGCTCGGCCATGGCCGAAAACGGGATAAGCGCCACCGCAGCGGCTGCCCCCATGAGGGCGAGTTTAAGTTTCATGCATCCTCTCCTTGCTGGACACTGGTTTCATTGTGCTCAGACCTCGTGACGCCGCTCGTTCCGGCGGTTCTCGTTTCTTCGTAAAGATGGCAGGCAGCGAACTGCCCCGGGCGATGTTCGCGCACGGGCGGCTCAAACTGGCGGCAGATTTCCATCACTTTCGGGCAACGGGTGCAGAAATTGCAGCCCTTTGGCGGGTTCGAGGGCGAGGGGACATCGCCCTTCAATACCACCCTTTCCTTATGCGTCTCGGTGAAAGGGTCAGCTTCGGGAACGGCCGACAGCAACGCTTCGGTATAGGGGTGCAACGGGCTTTCATAAAGCATCGACACCGGCGCCAGCTCGACGATCTTGCCAAGATACATCACGGCCACACGATCGGCGATATGGCGCACCATCGACAGATCATGGCTGATGAACATGTAGGTCAGCCCGAACTGCTCTTGCAATTCTTCCAGCAGGTTGACCACCTGCGCCTGGATCGACACATCCAGCGCCGCGATCGGCTCGTCGCAGACGATGAACCTGGGGTTCAGCGCCAGCGCACGGGCAATGCCGATCCGCTGGCGCTGCCCGCCGGAGAAGGCATGCGGGTAGCGGTTGGCATAGTCACGGTTGAGGCCCACCGCATCCATCAATTCATAGATGCGTTCGAGCTTTCTGGCGCGCGACCAGTCGGTGTGTTCGTCCAGCGGTTCGCCGATGATAGAGGCCACGGTCATGCGCGGATTTAGGCTTGCCTGTGGATCCTGAAAGACCATCTGCATGCTTGGCCGCTTGCGGCGCAGCTTCTCGGGTGAGAGGGTGGCGATATCCTCGCCCGCGATGCGCACCGAACCTTCCGTCAGCTCGTAAAGCCTGAGCACGGCACGCCCGCAGGTGGACTTGCCGCAGCCGGATTCACCGACGATGCCCAGTGTCTCGCCCTCGTAGATATCGAACGAGACATCATCGACAGCCTTCACATCGCCCACATGCCGGCGCAGCAGGCCACCGTAGACGGGGAAATAGAGTTTCAGGTTCTTCACCTCGACCAGCTTGCGGCTGCGATCGGTGGCGTTCTGGCCGATGCCGGGCGCGGTGTCGGTCGGTGTGTCAGGTGCGTTCATGGCGCGGCCTCGCGGTGATCCCAGTGGCAGGCCACATCATGATTGTTGCCGATCGGTCGACGGGACGGGTTTTCCTGTCCGCAGCGCGCAAAGGCATGTGCGCAGCGGTCGCGGAACGGGCAGGCAGTGGGATGGGCGGCCAGCAATGGCGGCTGCCCTTCGATCACGCGCAATTTCTCATCTCGCTCGCCGTGCAGCTTGGGTACGGTCTGCAACAGGGCGCGGGTATAGGGATGCGCCGGGTTACGGAAAATCTCCTTCACCGGCCCCTGCTCGGCAACCTGACCTGCATACATGACCATCACCCGGTCCGCGATGCCGGCGATCACGCCCAGATCGTGCGTGATCCAGATGATCGCCATGCCCAGTTTCTGGCGAAGCTCTTTCACCAGCTCCAGAATCTGCGCCTGAATGGTCACATCCAGCGCCGTCGTGGGCTCATCCGCAATCAGCACCTTGGGGTCGCAGGCCAGCGCGATGGCGATCATCACGCGCTGACGCATGCCGCCGGAAAACTGGTGCGGATAATCCTTCAGCCGCCGTTGGGCATCGGGAATGCCGACAAGCTCCAGCAGTTCCACGGCGCGCGCGCGGGCGGCCTTGCGGTTCATGCCCATATGCTTGCGCAGGGGTTCCATGATCTGGAAACCCACGGTGAACACCGGATTGAGGCTGGTCATCGGGTCTTGAAAGATGAAGCCGATCTCTTGCCCGCGCACTGCGCGCAGCGCGTCCGGGCCGCTTTTCAGCAGATCGCGCCCCTCCAGCAGTACCTGCCCGTCGCGGATTTCAGCAGGAGGCATGGGCAGCAGACCCAGAAGCGACATCATCGTCACTGATTTTCCCGATCCGCTTTCGCCGACCACGCCCAGCAATTCGCCGGGCTTGAGATGAAAGCTGACGGAATTCACCGCGTGGATATCGCCCGCACGGGTGCGGAATACGGTCTTCAGGTTCTTGACATCAAGAACGGGCAAGGCCCCATCGGGCATGCATCCCTCCCCAGGGAAATGTTTATTGTTACCAGTTCGATCTGACGCCGACTGGACGTTGTTCGCTGACCATTGCAACAAACGTCCGCTCCGGCAAGCCTTAATCTTCCCGCGTCCGGCAGGAAATGTTACCGCTCGCGCCCACGGTTACTTTTCGCCCCTCTCGGACGGCTGTTGCGCCTTGACGAGGTCGCTGCACGCTGATCTGGATGAAGAGCCTTTCAATAAACGCCGGACAGGTTTCGCATGCCAAGCCCCGATATTCTTTCACCCCGCGCCATTCTGGAAAAGCTGGTCGCCTTTCCTTCTGTCAGCCGCGACACCAATCTGCCGCTGATCGAGTGGGTCGAAGCCTATCTGGCCGGTCATGGCATTGCCAGCACGCGCGTGCCTTCGGATTGCGGGACCAAGGCGCATCTCTACGCCCATGTCGGACCTGAAGTGGCGGGCGGTGTGGCGCTTTCCGGGCATAGCGATGTGGTGCCGGTCGACGGGCAGGACTGGACGACCGACCCCTGGATCGTAACGGAACGCGATGGCAGGCTTTACGGGCGCGGGACCTGTGACATGAAGGGGTTTGTTGCGCTGGCGATTGCCGGCCTGGTCAAGGCCAAGGCGCGCGACCTGAAGCGCCCGCTGCAACTGGCGCTGTCCTATGACGAGGAGGTTGGTTGCATGGCCGTCGCCTCGTTGGTCGAGGCGATGGTCGAAGGGCTGCCGCGCGCCGAGACGGTGATCGTGGGCGAGCCGTCAATGATGAAGGTGGTGACCGGTCACAAGGGGGGGCTGGGCTTTGCCGTTGATGTGAACGGCTACGAGGTTCATTCCTCGCTTCAGCCTTATGGCGTCAGCGCGATCATGGAAGGCGCGCGTCTGATCCAGTGGGCCAATGAATGCAACGCCGAAAATGCCGCCGCTACGCCCTCGGAACTGGCCGCGCCTTTTGATCCGCCGTTCACCACCGTGCATGTGGGCATGATCACTGGCGGGACGGCGCATAATATCACCGCGCGCAAATGCAACTTCGTTCTCTCGTTCCGGCAGGTTCCGGGTGACAGCGGCTGGGATACGCGCTTTCTGGCCAGGGTGGCCGAGGTCGAGGCCGGAATGAAGGCAATCCGCCCCGAAGCCGGCATCACGCTCAACAGGGTGTTCGATGTGCCCGCGCTAAGACCCGAAACCGATGGCCCCGCCGAGGCGCTGGCCCGGCGGTTGACGGGCGACAATGCGCTTAATGTGGTGAGTTATGGCACCGAGGGCGGACAGTTTCAGGTCCGCGGTTATTCGGCGGTGGTCTGCGGGCCAGGCGATATCGCGCAGGCGCATCAGAACGATGAATACATCACGCTTGAGCAGTTCGCGGCGGGCGAGGCCTTTGTCGATCGCCTCATCGACGATCTTTGCGCCGGTTGAAGCCGTCATGGGCAGACCCCCGACAGGATCCGGGGGCCTGCATGGGGTTCAGAAGCGGCGGTTCAGGCCAAAGCGCAGGCTGTGAAAATCAGGCGTTGCGCGTGTGGTATGCACGCCATCCGTCAGATCACGCCCGCGATATTGGGTATAGCTGTATTCGCCGCGCATCGACCAGTTGTTGCCGATCTGCTGCTCGTAACCCAGACCCACCGAATAGCCGATCCGGTTATAGGTATCGTTGATATCCGAGGTCACGCCATCCGAGGCCGCATAGCGGATGCGCCCGGCGCTGAGGCCGCCGACGGCATAAACCAGCCCGTCATTCACGGCATAGCCCACGCGCCCGCGCAGATCGGCGAAGGAATTGATGCGCATGCTAGCGCTGGCGGTGCCAAGGGCGATGGAATCGCGGGTCCGCGTCAGGTTCAGCGCGCCCTCCACACCATAGACCATTGCGCCTGATTGCCAATTGTAACCAAACTGTGCGCCCAGAAGCGCGCCGTGCACGCGCATCGTGCCGATCACGCCCGGCGGCGCGGGGGCAAGCTCCACCCGGTCGCGGCCACGAAAGTTGTAACCCATCGTGAAGCCCGCATAGGCGCCTTCCCAATAGGCCGGCATGGCCGGTGCGGGGCTGTAGCGCGGCGCAGGCACAACCGGATCGACAGGCACATGTGTCAGCCCGTTGGCCAGAGCGGGAAGCGCCACGCCCGTCAGCGCACTGGCGACCAGCGCAGCCGACGCGAACTTACGCGAACGCAGGAATGGGCGCAATTTGCGCCCGGTCAATGTCTTGTGCATCTGCTCTTTCCTCAGGTTATTGTCTATGCGGCTTTTTCCCGCCGCTTCTCACAGAATGGCATAGTTCACGAAACCTGTAAATTCCATCTGCGGAAATCCGCCGCCCATAACGTCTGTGAGCGCGAACACAATTTTCTTGTCCTGCCCTCGGTTTCGCGCCAGTTTCCTTTCAGTTCATCTGACAGCCTTCAGCGGGAATTACCCACATGCCCTTGAAAAACCGTTTCGCCGAGCTTTACCCGCAGATCATCGCATGGCGGCGCGATTTTCACGCGCATCCCGAACTGCTCTATGATCTGCCGCGCACTGCCGGGATTGTGGCAGAAAAGCTGCGCGCATTCGGGTGCGACGCGGTGGTGGAAGGGGTCGGGCGTTCGGGCGTGGTAGCGGTGATCAAGGGCCGCGAAACTGCATCCGGCAAGGTGGTTGGCCTGCGCGCCGATATGGATGCGCTGCCCATTCATGAGGCGACCGGCGCGGACCATGCCTCGACCACGCCGGGCAAGATGCACGCCTGTGGCCATGACGGGCACACCGCAATGTTGCTGGGCGCGGCGCAATACCTGGCCGAGACGCGGCATTTCAACGGCACGGCGGTGCTGATCTTCCAGCCCGCCGAAGAAGGCGGCGCGGGCGGCAAGGCGATGGTCGATGACGGGTTGATGGAGCGCTTCGGCATTCAGGAGGTCTATGGCATGCACAACATGCCCGGTCTTCCTGTCGGCCAGTTCGCCATCCGGCCCGGCGCGCTGTTGGCCTCGGCCGATGAATTCGACATCACGCTCACCGGCAAGGGTGGCCATGCCGCGATGCCGCATGCTGCCATCGACACCACGCTGGCGGCCAGTCATGTGGTGGTGGCGTTGCAATCCATCGTGTCGCGCAATGCCGATCCGCTGGGCAACATGGTGGTAACGGTGGGCAGCTTTCACACCGACAGCGTGGCCTCGAATGTCATTGCCCATGAGGTTAAGCTGGGCGGCACGGTGCGCTGCCTTGACCCCGCGCTGCGCGATCTGGCCGAAGAGCGGGTAAAGGCGCTGGTCAGCCACACAGCCGCCGCCTATGGCGCCGAGGCGGCGATCGACTACAGGCGCGGCTATCCGGTGACGATGAACACGCCCGAGAATGCCGAATTCGCCGCCGATATCGCCGAAGAAGTCACCGGCGCGGTGATCCGCGACATCAAGCCGCTGATGCCCGCCGAGGATTTCGCCTTCATGCTGGAGGCCCGGCCCGGTGCCTATATCTTCATCGGCAATGGCGACAGCGCCATGTGCCACCACCCGCAATACGATTTCAACGATGAGGCGATCCCGGCCGGTTGCAGCTGGTTCGCGACTCTCGCTGAGCGTCGCATGCCGCTTTGACAACCCAGGAAGGACCATCTGGAAATGCCCGTAAAGAACCGATTTGCCGAACTCCTGCCCGAAATCACTGCCTGGCGACGTGATTTCCATGAACATCCCGAGATCCTCTATGAGGTGCATCGCACCGCCGGGATCGTTGCGGAAAAGCTGCGCGCCTTTGGGTGCGACGAAGTGGTGGAAGGCATCGGGCGCACCGGCGTGGTGGGTGTTATCAAGGGCCGCAAGACCGGTTCGGGCAAGGTGATCGGGCTGCGCGCCGACATGGATGCGCTGCCGATCTTCGAGGCGACGGGCGTAGAACACGCCTCCAAAACCCCCGGTGCGATGCATGCCTGCGGCCATGACGGCCACACGGCGATGCTGCTGGGGGCCGCGCAATACCTGGCCGAGACGCGCAATTTCGACGGCACGGTGGTGGTGATCTTCCAGCCCGCCGAAGAGGGCGGCGCGGGCGGGCGCGAGATGTGCGCAGACGGCATGATGGACCGATTCGGCATTCAGGAGGTCTACGGCATGCACAACATGCCCGGCCTGCCCGCAGGCCAGTTCGCCATCCGCGAAGGCGCATTCTTCGCCGCGACCGACCAGTTCCGCATTCATGTCGAGGGGCTGGGCGGCCACGCCGCCAAGCCACACGAAACCGTTGATACCACCGTGGTGGCTGCCCATCTTGTCACCGCGCTGCAAACCATTGCCAGCCGCAACCATGACCCGGTCCGCAACCTCGTGGTGTCGGTCACCTCGTTTCGCACCGAATCCGAGGCTTTCAACGTGATCCCGCAACATGTGGAGCTTAAGGGCACCGTGCGCTCGATGGATGCTGAAACACGCGCCATGGCCGAAAAACGCATCAATGAGATGGCGGCGGGCGTGGCAGGGGCCTTTGGTGCGAGTGCCAGGGTGACCTATATCAAGGGCTATCCGGTGATGGTAAACCACAGCGAACAGACCGCTTTTGCCGCGGAAGTAGCCGAAAAGGTGGCAGGAAGCTGTCAGGAAGCGCCGCTGATCATGGGCGGCGAGGATTTCGCCTTCATGCTTGAGGAACGGCCAGGGGCCTATATCCTTGTCGGCAATGGCGATACGGCGATGGTGCACCACCCGAAATATGACTTTGACGACAATATCATCCCGGCCGGATGCAGCTGGTGGGCCGAAATCGTCGAACAACGGATGCCGGCGTAGGGGAAGGCGCTCGCTCTCCTCTGCGTGAACGCCCGGGAACTTTGGGCCTGCGCTGCCGTTGCCGTCGCAGGCCGCCTCGGAAAAGGACCAAGATGACCCTGACCGCACATGATCTGGAAAGCCTCGTGGCGCTGCGCCACGCCCTGCATCGTCACCCCGAACTGTCTGGCGACGAGCATGCGACAGCCGACCGCATCGTCGACGCGCTGGAGGGGCTGGGCTGCGAGATCATCACCGGGCTGGGCGGGGCAGGGGTTGCGGCAGTGTTCGATTCCGGCACGCGGGGGCCGTCGGTGATGTTCCGCGCCGAGCTTGATGCGCTGCCGATACTGGAAACCGGCACCCCGCCCTGGCGCTCGACTGTGGCAGGGCGGGGGCATCTGTGCGGCCATGACGGGCATATGGCCATCCTGATCGGGCTTGCACGACATCTGGCACGTGAACGCCCGGCGCGCGGGCGTGTGGTGTTGCTGTTCCAGCCTGCCGAGGAAACCGGTGCCGGTGCGCGCGCGGTCATCGCTGATCCGCGCTTCGAGGGGCTGGCCTGCGACTGGGCCTTCGCCCTCCACAACTTGCCCGGTGTGGCGCAGGGCACGGCCTGGCTGGCGCCGGGGCCGGTCAACTGCGCTTCGCTGGGGCTCGTGCTGACATTGCGGGGCAAGACCGCGCATGCCTCCCAGCCCGAGGCCGGTCTCTCGCCAGCCCTTGCGCTGGCCCGGCTTATCCCCGGCTTGAGCGCGCTTGGCCCGGGCGGTGCGCCGGGGGCGGGCTATCGGCTGGCGACGGTCACTCACGCAAGGCTGGGCGAACGCGCGTTGGGGATCGCGCCGGGCTGGGCCGAACTTCTGGTGACCCTGCGCGCGATCGACGATGGAACGCTGAACCAGATGCTGGAAACGGCGCGCGCGCTCGCGCAATCAGAGGCGGAACGGGGCGGATTGCAGGTCGATGATCATGTAGAAGACCACTTCGCCGCCTGCCACAACCACCCCGACGCCACCGCCGTTCTGGCCCGCGCGCTGGACGCCGCCGGGATTCCCCACAGTCCCGGCACCCTGCCGATGCGTGCTTCCGAGGATTTCGGCCTCTTTGGCACGGTATCGAAGACGGCGATGGTCTTTCTCGGTGCGGGCGAAGAGCATGCCGCGCTGCACAACCCCGACTACGATTTCCCCGACAGTCTGATCGCGCCGGGCGTCGCAATCTTCAGCGCCGCAATGACCGAGGTCCTGGGCTGAAAGGCGCTGGCAAGACTACCAGCTCGGCCCCGGCCACAGAAGGACGAGGGCAGTGGCAAAAGCAAAATTCACCCTTGCACCCGCCGCCGAGACTTACTAAATCACCGCTGACGACCCCAGCGCGGAGAGGTGCCGGAGCGGTCGAACGGGGCGGTCTCGAAAACCGTTGTGGGTGAGAGCCCACCCAGGGTTCGAATCCCTGTCTCTCCGCCAGTTACCATTGATTTCATTGAATAATATTCACCGATGTGAGGTTCGCCCCACATCAAGCCCCACATAGAAAAAACGCTTAAGCGCTGCGAAGGGCTTTGTACCCCCTCTTGGTTTTCCTGCGACTGGAGGAGACGCGACGTCGCGAAATACCCCGGTAGAACCGCGGCGAAAGAACCCCTGCGTGGGGTCAACGCTTTCGACCCTTTGTTTCAATTTTGGCATAGAGGCAAAAAGCATCCTAGCGTTGCGAGTCTGACACTTCCTACCTGTTTCCCCTGATTTCGTCCAAGGCG
>CAZCAX010000007.1:0-148120 GCA_964496915.1 uncultured Rhodobacter sp. | reverse complement strand
CACGCGCCGCCGACCGCCTGGCGCATCTGGCGCGGGCAATGGTCAGAAGACTGCGAGACGCGCTGATCGCGCGCGAAGCACGCCCGTGATCAACGGCTGCTCATCGCTTCGCGCAACTGTCGCTGAAGCATGCGTGCCTGACGCGGCTGAATGGCCAGAATCCGCCCGACTGTTTCGGCATCGGCCGCGATCAGATCGCCTGCGGTGCGAATCCTCTGCGCGCTGAACTGACGCAACTGCGTCGGTGTGAAGTGATCGCCGGGAAAGCGGTTCAACGGCAAGCTGGTCTGCTCACCAATGATCCCGTCCAGTTCAATCAATTGCTGGGCCCAGATCGGGGCTGTCTGCGCGCTGACCCCCAATGCAGCCATCAGCGCAAGAACGCGGGTAAAAGGTTTGCGTATCATGAGATCCTCCAATTCTGTCCCAGCGGTTCAGGACAGGCCCTGACAAAGTTTCCAGCGCAACGTGGCACTGCCGGCATGAGCTAGCATTGAAGCCTCGCCATGGCCCCATCTGAACGAACGGGTTCGCGGCTGACGCGCTCGCCCCGGCGGAGGCGGCCATCGGCTTGTGTGGTTGCTTGGGGCTTGCCAACGCACTTCATGGACCTTCCGAACAAGCGGGCAGAACCTCCCCGCTCTGGTGCTGAAAAACGCCGCCGGCGAATGCAGGAAACCGTAATGAGGGAGATCGTGCAAAACCGTGTGGTTCACCCGGTTGACTTTTGATCACTATTAAATTAGGAGTCCTATATTATTTCGGAGGAGGGGGCGAATGCCAGATCATGCTGAACAGATTGCCGCAGGGCTTGGCAGGGTCGCCGTTTACTGGCGCGCGGCAGCCTGGAAGGCCGTGACGGCGGCGGGGCTCAACCCTACCCAGGCCGAGATTCTGGCATATCTGTCGCGGCGCGGACCCACACGGCAAGGCGATCTCGCTTCAGTTCTGGGGGTTAGCCCCGCCAGCCTGAGCGATTCAGTTGCCAGCCTGAACGCCAAAGGGATGATCAGGCGCCGGGCAGATCCGCAAGATCGTCGCGTGGTGCAGATTACATTGAGCGATCTGGGGAAAGCGACACAAGCAACCCTGCCAGAAGCTCCCGAAGACCTGCTCGCCGCCCTTTGCGCCCTGCCCGCCGCCGAGGCCGGTTCGATGCTGCGTGCCCTGACCCGGATCATTCGCGCCCTGCAAGAGGCCCGCGCCATCCCGGTGCAACGGATCTGCGCCACCTGTCAGCATTTCCGCCCCCATGTTCATGATGACGCGGCGGCACCGCATCATTGCGCTTTCGTGGACGCCGCCTTTGGGGACGCAAACTTGCGCCTCGACTGCGCCGAGCACGAAGAAGCCGCAGACCAGGACCGAGCCTTGACTTGGGCAAGGTTCGACACTGCGGCCTGAGTTGGGCCCTCGGAGCGGCGGCAACCGCCCGAGGGCCCGGAATGCAACCCCTGACGACAATCAAAGGAAGCCCCTTATCATGACACAGAACCGAACGATCCGCCAAGCCGCGCTGTCAGCAGCGCTCGGAGTTGTGCTTGCCGGCCCTGCACTCGCCCATGGCATCATCGCGACCGAGGGCGGCGCTGAACGTGCCGATTTCGACATCGTCGCGGCCAGCATCACCACCGAGGGCCATATCGCCACCTTCACCATGTCGGTTGCCGGCACGCCGGGCGAAACAACGCCGCAACCCGTCGGCCAACTGGGAAATGCGCCGGTCTTTTCTTATGTCTGGCCGACCAGCATTGACCCCTCGGTCGTCGGCTTCGACGCGGGTGCAGGGATACTGGCCTTTGCGGTCACCATTCACCCTGATTTTGACGACACGCCTCTCTTTGATGAAGGCAACACCGGGCGCACCGACGACGACGGCGGCGTCTGGCACAGCCATTGGGTCGTGCTTGGCCCTGATGACGTTTGCGGGCCGGGCGCGTTGAAGGTGATCGACATTCCCGATGGCGCCAGCCCGAACCTGCCGCTGACCTGGCCGGGGCTGCCGATCCTGATCGACAGCCCCGGCTGGTCCCCGGTTTTCACGGGCGAAACGCTCAGCATCCGCGTTCCTTTTGCCGAGATCGGGGCCGTCGAAGCGGCAAATTATGATGGCGTGACGGCAGCGCTGCGCGTGGATGCCAATATCCATGCCCCACTTCTGTGCGTGACGGACGTGTTTGACGTGGCCTCGGGCGATCTCAGCCTGCCCGGGCGGGTGAACGAATAGCCCCATGGGCGGTGGCGAAAGCGCCACCGCCCGCATGACAGACGGTTTGCAATGACGGATGGGCCGCGACAAGCGCACCACCACCCTGACCCGGATCGCCAGGCCGGTTGACCTCGGATTGCGCAACGCATCGGGGTTCGCCCCTCTCCGTCTTTACCTCGACATTGAGAGCCCGATGACGGGCAGATCCACCATACGTCTTTGAAAGCGAAACGCCGTCCTTGGCCGGTGCCCAGTTTTTTCCCGAGGTTCCAGCATATTCTTGCACAAAGCTTGAGTTCTTTCATTCACTATGGCAATTTAACGATCAGCATTCCGTCAAGCGAATGAGAAAAATGAGCAGATGCCGGTTTTTAGGCAGTATTCTGGAGAAAAGTCAGATGAAACGAACCGCGTTACCGCGTGTTCTTGCTGTTATGGTCGCCGCATCGGTGGCTGGCGTGAACGCAGCACAGGCACAGACAGCAACCGATACATTCGATGTCATCATCACCATTCAGGCGGATTGTGAGATCACGTCCACGCAGACGCTCGATTTCGGCACTGTCGGGGTGCTGACAAGCAATATCGATGAACAGGCAAATATCGAGGTCACCTGCACACCGGGAACCGATTATGATGTCGGACTGGACGAGGGCACCGGCGATGGCGCCACGATCACCGTGCGCAGGATGACGGGCGCAGGAGCGACAATCGATTACGGTCTTTTTCAGGATACCGGGCGCAGCGTGAACTGGGGGAATACCCCGCCAACCGATACCGTTTCCGATACTGGCACCGGCTCGGTCGTGACACACACGGTCTATGGCCGCGTTCCGCCACAGACAACCCCGGCCACAGGTGTCTATAACGATACCATCACCGTAACCGTGACATTTTGAGCGGAGGGCGTGACATGAGACCGATCAACGCCACACTCCGTGCCATTGCCTGTGCCACCGCGCTTGCCATGCTGACGCCTGTTGCAGCCTTGGCCGATGGCCTGCGCGTATCTCCGGTGACGCTGGAAGTGACGGCACCGGGCGCCACGACCACGCTGACCTTGCGCAACGACGGGCGCGAACCGATGACCGTTCAGGCGCGGGTGTTCCGCTGGGTGCAGCAAAACGGGCAGGAGCGGTTCGAACCCACCAATGCCGTTGTCGTCAGCCCGCCGATGACGCAGCTGCGCCCGGGCGCCGAGCAGACGGTGCGCGTGGTCCGCACGGACACATCGCCGGTGCGCGGAGAGGAAGCCTATCGTATCTACATAGACGAGGTGCCCGACCGCTCGCGGCTTCAGGCCGGTCAGGTTGCTTTTGCCACCCGGCTGCGGATCCCGGTTTTCTTCACCGAGGCGGGCGCCCGCTTGCCGCAGGTCAGCTTTGCACTGACCCAAAGTGGCGGCATGGCATATCTTGAAGCGCGCAATGCAGGCGATGTGCGTCTGCGCCTGGGAAATGTCCGGCTGACGCGGGGCGGTTCCGCTGTCGTTCGGCGTGACGGGCTTTTCGGCTACGCTCTGGGCGGCTCGACCATGCGCTGGCCGCTGGGACCGGCAGCCCGGATTGGAACCGCAAGTGCAGATCTGACCGCAACAACCAGCCGAGGGACCTTGAATGCCCCGGTTGCAGCACGCTAACCGGCCCGGCCTTGCGCTTTTCCTGATCGGTCTTTTACTGCTTGTCCTGGCTGCTACCACCGAAGGTCGTGCCGATGAGGCCGATGCCGGACAGAGCCAGACACTGCACCTGGAGGTGTTCATCAACGGATGGCCCTCCGGGTTCATCACCCGCTTTGTCGATCTGGGTGATGGCGGTTTGCTGGCCGATGCGGACGAGTTGTGCAGAACCGGGATCAGGCCCATCATCGAGGGCCGGCGAGGCCAAGGCGACATCCGGGTAGATCGGATCGACGGCGTCGACTTTGATCTGGATGAGGCGGCACAGACGCTGCATTTCACCGCTGCGCCGGCAAGCTGCTCCCCCCGCGTGATCGAGGCCACCCCGAGACCTCGTGACCAGCTGCCGGATGAGGTCGATACCGGTCTGGGCATCGTCCTCAATTACAATCTTGATGCCGAAACCACACGTTCGAGCGGGTATTCACGTCGCCTTGCCGGTGATTTCGATGCGCGTCTGTTCATGCCGCTGGGCACGTTCAATCATGGTTTTGCCCTGACACGCAATCCAGGCGACAGACACAGCTATCGTCGGCTGAACACCTACTGGCGCACCCCGCTGCCAGATCGCGCCGCGCAGATTCAGATCGGGGATCTGACCACGCGCGGCCCGTCCTGGTCGCGCCCCGTGCGCTTGGGCGGTATTCTGCTGGAACGCAATTTCGAGATGCGGCCTGATCTGGTCACCATTGCCCTGCCAAGCTACGAGGGCAGTGCGGCTGTCCCTTCAACGGTCGAGGTTTTTTCCGATTCGATCCGTCGGTTTTCCAGCCCGGTTCCCTTCGGCCCGTTCGAGTTGACCGGCCTGCCCTTTCCCACCGGCACGACAGAGGCAGAAATTGTTGTACGCGACGTGACCGGGCGGGAAACACGCGTTTCGCGCCCGTTCTTCGTGTCGTCCGATCTGATGCGGCCCGGTCTGGTGGATTACTCTTTCGCGCTTGGCGTTCCGCGCCTTGGCATCGGCACTGAAACCGATCGCTATGAGGGCGGGCTGCACGGCGTCGGCTCCTTGCGTTTCGGCGTAAGCACCGGGCTGACGCTCATGGCTCATACCGAGATCGGCCCGGATCTGCGCATGGCCGGGCTTGGCGGCACTTTTCAGGTGGGCATGATCGGCACCACAACTGCCAGCCTTGCCCACAGCCGTTCCGCCATCGGCACCGGAACCCTGGGCGAGTTTTCCACACGGCTGAGTTTCGGGCGCCTGCGTGTCTCGGCGCGGGCGATGCGCACATGGGGCGATTATTCGGACATTGCGCGCGTGACGGCGGTCATGCCTGATGCCGACACCACCACCGCGCCCCCCGCCCCGCTGACCTCGCTTAACCAGTTGAGCATCGCCATGCCGGCACAAAGACGCGGCAGAGGCGGGAGCAGTCTTTTCTATGCCGACACAACACGCGCCGACGGGGCGCGCGAGCGCAGTCTGGGCGTTTCCTATTCGCAGCAGGTCTTTGAGCGCAGCACGATCAGCCTGTCGGCCATCGCGACACAGGGCGAGACTTCCGACGCCTTGGTGAGCTTCGGAATGCATGTTCCGCTGGGCAGGAACAGGTCGGCAGGAACCCGTATCGACAGGCGCGACGGCAGGTTCCGCAGCACCGCTTTCATCTCGGGTGCTCCAGAGAATCGCGGGCGTGGCTGGCACTGGCGGGCACAGGTCATCAGTGATGCGCAAGTCGATGTGTCGGCCCATGCCCAACGCCGCACGCAGTATGGTCGCGTTGAACTGGCCACCCGGTATTCCGGCGACAGGCAAGCGCTGGGCCTTCGCGCGCAGGGTTCGGTGGTCATTGCGGGCGGCGGGGTTTTCCTGTCCGACCGTATCGAGGATTCGTTTGCGGTGGTGAACGCGGGCGCGCCGGGTATCGCGGTGCAGTTCGAAAACCGCCCCGTTGGCATGACCGGGCGCTCAGGGCGGCTTCTGGTGCCCGGTTTGCGCTCGTATCAACGCAATGTTGTCTCCATTGACCCGGCGGCCCTGCCCCTTGACGCCGATGTGCCCCAGACCCGCGAGGTGGTGCGACCGGCCCAGCGCAGCGGCGTCACCCTCGATTTCGGCATCGATGCCACCCCGGCAACGGCGCTTGTCGGCCTGGTCACCCCGACGGGTGAGCCGATCGAGGTGGGAGTAACGGCCGTGCATTCCGCCAGTGGTGAAAGCTACCTTGTGGGATATGACGGGCAGGTCTATCTTCGTGGGCTTCAGCCCGTAAACGAACTTGTGGTACATTTCCCGGATATGAGCACCTGCCGCGCCGCGTTCGGCTACACGCGCCAGCCGGGCACGATCAGCCAGATCGGGGGAGTGATATGCGAATGATCGCAAAGAGGTTGTTCGGGGTTTTCTGCGCGGTCGTCCTGATGGCCTGCAACGCGGGCATCGCGCAGGCACAAGGCTGTTCGTTCAGCGCCACGAATGTAAACTTCGGCACCGTCAATACCCTGGGCAGTGGCGCAACGGATATCTCTGGCACCATCACCGTCAACTGCTCGGCGCTGCTGGGCTTGCTGTCCTCGGTAACCGGCAGCATCCATGTCGGCGAAGGCAGCGGCGGCGGCAACGGCAGCGCGCGGCAGATGACCAGCGCGACAACGGCCACGGACCTGAACTATCAGCTTTACAAGGACAGTGCCCGCAGCGTCGTGCTCGGCTCGGATTACTGGGGGCATGGCGAGACCATCGACATTTCGGCCTTTGCGGTTCTGATCATCGGCAGCGGCAGCGCAAACATCCCCTTCTATGGCCGCGTTTTCGGCGCGCAACACGGGGTCGCGCCGGGAAGCTACCAGTCAAACTTCTTCCGCGATCCGATTGATGTGCGTGTCAATTACCGCACCTGCAACCTGCTTCTGATCTGCACCAATCGTACGGCGACCTTTTCCTTCGATGTGCTGGCCCAGGTCGAGAACAACTGCCTCGTGTCGGCCACCAATCTCGATTTCGGATCGGTCGGCGTGCTGACATCCGCCATCGATGCCGCAAGCGAAGTCAGCGTCACCTGCACGGCCCAGACCGATTACCATGTCGGCCTTGATCACGGCCTCTATGGAACCGGCCCACTTGACCGTTTCATGCGCAACGGCGCGGGCAGCTCGGTTCGCTACGGCCTCTATCAGGACGCCGCGCGCAGCTTGCCCTGGGGCACCCTGGCCGAAGGTGCGGCACGCCCCGGAACCGGATCGGGCAGCAACCAGAGCTTTCCGGTCTATGGCCGCGTTCCGCCGCAAAACACACCACCGGCAGGAACCTACAGCGATACGATCGTGGTGACGGTCACCTACTGACCCATATCGCAATGCCCCTCACGCCGGGAGGGTTTGCGTCGCGCATGCGGCAGCAGACCCCAGCATGCTGAAAGCACAATGGTGACGTTGGCTGCGACACATTCGCGCGCCGGAATACTTAAACCTTCCAGCGCTGGAATGTTTGACCCAGATCAATGTCGGCCACGGCGCAAGAGGTCATCTCGATGCAAGGCAACTCGAACAAGAAAAAGGTCTTTCAATGAGCATCGACAGCCCTTCCTATACCCGCCGCACCGCCCTGATGATGGGCGTCGCGACCCTGGCCACCCCGGCACTGTTGCGTGCCGATACATCCCGATTGCCGCAATTGGTACTGCAGACGCCGGGTTCCGGGCCGGCGATCCTGATGGCCCATGCCCGTGCGCTGGGGCTCTTCGATGGCATCGCGGATGAGGTCGATCTGTCGATCTGGACCACCGCGGACGAGATGCGCGCGGGGCTGGTTTCCGGCGCGGTGCCGGTCACGGTATTGCCCACGCAGGCGGCGGCCAGTCTCTATAATCGTGGCTTCGGCGTCCGGTTGGCCGCCACGCTGACCGATGGCCATTGCGGGCTTGTTGCGCGCGGCATGCCCGAATGCACCATCCCCGATCTGCGCGGCAAGTCTGTCGTTGTGCCCGCCTTCAATGACTTCACCGGCCATATGATGCGGCTGGCATTGGCCCATCATGGCGTGTCGCAGGAAGAACTGACGCTGATCCCCGCCACCACCCAGATGGAGGCGGCGCAGGTGTTGTTGTCAGGCCGCGCCGATGTGGCGCTTCTGGCCGAACCCGGTGCGACGGCAGCGCTGATGCGCGGGCGCAATGACGGGCAGGACCTGCATCGCGGCGTGCAGATGCGCGACGAGTTGGGCGCGATCACCGGGCTGCGTCCGTCGCTGCCTCAAGCATCACTTGCCATACGTGCCGACTACGCCGCCGAACACCCTTGGCTGGTGCAGGCACTGACAGCAGCGTTGACCGAGGCAGCAGACAGCATCAACGCCGACCCGGCGGCGGCGGCGGCCAATGCGGCACCGTTCCTCGACCGGGCGGCGCCGATGCTGGCGCAGGCGATCCCGTTTGCCAATATCAATGTCCTTCCCGCTGCGCAGGCCCGCCCCGAGATAGAGGCGCTCTATCAGGCACTGATTGCCGCAGACCCCGGCATAATCGGCGGCGCGCTGCCCGATGACGGCCTCTATGCCGTCTGATCCGGGCATCAGTCGCGCAAGCGCACGGATCAGCGCGCGACTGGCCGAATGGGTGGACATGGCCCCCATTCTGGCAAGCCGCACCGCCTTGCGCTTCGGCCCGCCGATGCTGGGGCTTGCGCTGTTTCTTGCGCTCTGGCAAGCGGCACATCTGCGCTATGGCGGCTTCATCCTGCCCTCGCCCCTTCAGACGGGCGCGGCGGTTCTGGCCGCGCTGTCAATCGGCGCTGGCTGGGCCGCGCTTGGTGCGACTCTGGCGCGGGTGGCGCTGGCCCTTGCTCTGTCGGCGATGATCGGGGGCGGGCTGGGCTTGCTTGCGGGCTATGCCACGCTGTTCCGCGCTACAATTGCACCGGTGGCAACCATCCTTCTGGGCATGCCCGCCACGGCCTGGGTAATCCTGACGATGATCTGGTTCGGCCCCTCGCATGGCGCGATCGTGTTCACCATCGCCATTGTCACCGGGCCAATCCTTTATATCGGCACAGTCGATGCCGTGCTGACGCGCGACAAACGGTTGGAAGAAATGGCGGCAAGTTTCGGGGCCTCATGGCTCACCCGTTTTCGAACCATCGCGCTGCGGCAGATCATGGCCAGCCTTGGCCCTGTCTTCGGCATTTCCTTGGCCTTGGGGTTCAAAGTGGCAATCATGGCCGAACTGGTCACGAATGTCGCCGGGCTGGGTGCTTCGATGGCACGAGCACGCGCGCATATGGATATCGACATGGCGCTGGCCAATGTCGCGCTGGCCGTGGCGGGGCTGGTGATCATCGAACATCTGGTCATCCGACCGTTCCAGAGCCGTGCAAGCGGCTGGAAAAGGATCACCGCATGAGCGGGCTGACACTGGCAACGATCAGCCATGGCTTCGGCGGCCGGGCAATACTGGATACGGTATCCCTGGTGATCCGTCCGGGCGAACTGGTCGCGCTGGTTGGGCCGTCCGGTTGCGGCAAGAGTACGCTGGCCGCCATCGCAGGCGGGATATTGAAGCCCGATCAGGGCCGCATCCTGCGTCACTACAAGCGCCATGGCATGGTCTTCCAGCAATCGCGCCTTTTGCCCTGGGCCACGGCACGCGACAACATCGCCTATCCGCTGACGCTGGGTGGCATGACCGGCACGCAGGTCATTGCACGGACCGAGGCCGCGGCACAGGCGGTGGCCCTTCTGTCCGAAGACCTGATGAAAATGCCCGAACAGCTTTCGGGTGGAATGCGTGCGCGTGTGGCCATCGCCCGCGCCCTGGCTGTCGAGCCTGATTTCCTGATCTTCGACGAGCCCTTTGCAGCGCTGGACCCGGCCCTGCGACGCCGGATGCAGGATCTTGTCCTGTCATTGGCCGAGGCGCGCGGGTTTGGCGGGATGTTCATTACCCATGACCTGCACGAGGCCGCGCGCCTGTCACATCGCATCGCCGTGATGGACCGGCAGGGCAAAGGCATTCTTGGCAGCCTCACCCCACCCGATACGCCCGGCCATCGCAGCGAGGCCCAGATTTTTGAGTTCGTCGAGGCGGCAAGACAGGACCCGCTTTTGTCCGACCTGATCCATGTAGACGAACGCGCAATGTCGGTGCATTGCGCCTGCGATACTTTGGGCTTTCGGCGCTGCTGCTGACGGAGTGGGCAGGCACATCCGCACGCGAAACGCGTGCGCCAACAAGGCATTTGGCACCGATCGCAACGGGTTTCGCTTGCCGACCGGCTGCTATTGCCTGATCTTGCGCCAGAGCCGCGCGCTTACTCGTCCGCGCAACCTTTTCTGATCAAGGATCTGCCCCACCCATGACCAGCTTCACAACGCGCCCTGAAATTCTTGGCAGCTTTGGTGTCGTCACCTCGACCCATTGGATTGCTTCCAGTGTCGGGATGGCGATGTTGGAACGGGGTGGAAATGCCTTTGACGCGGCAGTCGCAGCCGGGCTGGTCCTGCAAGTCGTGGAACCGCACCTGAACGGCCCCGGCGGCGAATTGCCAGCGATCCTGTGGTCGGCAGATGCGCAACGCGCGGATGTCATCTGCGCGCAAGGCCCCGCGCCCGCGGGGGCGACCATCGCGCATTACCGCGCGCAGGGGCTGCTTCATGTTCCCGGCGATGGCCTTCTGGCCACGGTCATTCCTGGTGCCTGGGACGGCTGGATGCTGATGCTGCGCGATTATGGGCGGCTGCCTCTGCGTGATGTCCTGCAGCCGGCGATCCATTATTGCAGCGCCGGTCATCCCTGCCTGCCGCGCGTAGCCAATACGCTCACCGGGCTGGCGGCGTTCTTCCGCGAGAACTGGCCCAGTTCATATGACACCTGGCTGCCTGGCGGACAGGTTCCTGTAGCGGGCCAGCTATTGCGCAACCCTGCCCTCGCCCACACCTATTCCCGCATCCTGTCCGAGGCCGAAACCCGCAAGGGCCGCGACGCCCAGATCGAGGCAGCGCGCAACGCGTTCTATCGCGGCTTTGTCGCCGAGGAGATGGGCGCCTGGCTTGCTGGCCAGGAACTTCCCGACAGCGAGGGGCACATGCAGCGCGCCGTGCTGAACGCCGAGGACATGGCGGGTTTCAGCGCCCGGATCGAAACGCCGGTCTGGGGCCGCTACGGCAACTGGGACATCGCGAAATGCGGGGCTTGGACGCAAGGCCCGGTGATGCTGCAATCTCTTGCGCTGCTGCGCGGCATGGATCTGCAAGGGCTGGACCCGCATGGCGCAGAGTTCATCCATCTGGTTACCGAGGCGATGAAACTTGCCTATGCCGACCGTGAAATCTATCTCGCCGATCCGGATTTCACCGATGTACCCCTCCAGAGCTTGCTGTCAGATGGGTATAATAACGCGCGCCGGGAGCTGATCGGGGCTCAGGCCAGCCTGGAATTGCGCCCCGGCACCCTGCCGGGGTTCGAGGCACAGCGACATGACATGCTCGACGCGCTCGACCGGCTCAGCAAGACCGATGGCGCGGTCTATGAGCCGACAATGTCCCATCTGGCGCGCAAACGCGGCGACACAGTGCATCTGGACGTCATCGATGCCGAGGGCAACATGGTCACGGCCACCCCGTCAGGCGGCTGGCTGCAAAGTTCACCCACCATCCCTGACCTTGGCTTTTGCCTGAATTCTCGGGCGCAGATGTTCTGGCTGGAAGAGGGGTTGCCCGGATCTTTGGCACCGGGCAAACGCCCGCGCACCACGCTGTCACCGACATTCGCCCTGCACGATGGCCAGCCGCGCATGGCCTTCGGCACGCCCGGTGGTGATCAGCAGGATCAATGGCAACTGATTTTCTTCCTGTATCACGCTGAATTCGGGATGGGGTTGCAACAAGCCCTTGATGCGCCGTTGTTTCATTCGACACATTTCCCTGCCAGCTTCTACCCGCGCTCGCGCAGTCCCGGTCAGATCATGATCGAGGAAACCTTCGGCGCGCCGGTCATTGCTGACCTCAAGGCGCGCGGGCACGACGTGCGATGCGCGCCGCATATGACCATCGGACGGTTGACGGCTGCGGCACGCGATGCGGACGGGCTGTTGCGCGCAGGCGCCTCGCCGCGCCTGATGCAGGCCTATGCCGTCGGGCGATAACGCCCCCGTCTATTCAGGATAAAGCACGCAGGCAACCTCATGCCCCTCGGCGATCTTGCGCCGCCGGGGCGATGGGTAGCGATCGAAGTGCACCAACAGCGCATCGCCCGCTTCCTCGACCCGTGCGGCTTCGGCCAGTGACGCCGGGCGCGACGCCAGCACCTCTGCCAGTTGCGCGCGCGCGGTTGCTGCCCCCTTGGGCGCAGGAATGCGCACCCCAAACCCGTCGCGCTGCGGTTGGCCAAGGGCATCGCGGTTGCGTTCATAAAGATCCCACTCGGCGAGCGCGGCGATCACATCGCGGCCTTCCCAACCGCAGTGGACCGTTGCCAGAGGGCAGCGGTTATGGAAACGGCACCCGTTGGGAATATCGCTGGCTGACGGGATCTCACCGGCAGATTCCAGCGGCGGTTTTTCAACAGACGGATCAGGCTCGGGCGAGGCATCGAGCAGCAGTTGCGTATAGGGATGGCGGCGTTCAGCGATGACCGTCTCGGTAGGCCCAACCTCGACAATCTCGCCAAGATACATGATCGCGGTGCGGTCAGCCACATAGCGGATCGTCGGCAGATCATGGCTGACATAGACAAAGGAGATCCCCATTTCATCACGGAAATGGCGCATCAGGTTCAGCACTCCCGCGCGGATCGACACATCGAGCATCGACACGGGCTCATCCGCAATGATGAAGCGCGGTTCAAGAACAATGGCGCGGGCAATTGCCACGCGCTGGCGTTGCCCGCCCGAAAGCTCATGCGGGAAGCGGTTCATATAGGTATCGGCGGGTTTCAGCCCGGCGCGTTCAAGCGCTTGCACAACCAGCGCGCGGCGTTTGGCGCCCTTCGCCAGCCCATGAATGGTCAGTGGCTCGCCCACGATATCCTGAATGGTGAAGCGCGGGTTCAGTGTCTGGTAGGGATCCTGGAAAACCATCTGCGCGCGGCGGCGGAACGCCTTGAGCGCAGCGCCCGTCAAAGGCGCGATATCTTCGCCTTCTGACACGATCCGGCCAGCGGTAGGGTCTTGCAACCGCACCAGCATTTCACCCGTGGTTGTCTTGCCCGACCCGGATTCGCCCGCCAACCCCAGAATCTCGCCTTGCTGCAAGGTCAGGTCGATCCCGTCCACGGCATGAACCGACGAATCCGATTTGCCGAAAAACCCGCCCGGAATCGGGAAATGCTTGACCAGCCCTTCAACCTGTAGAACCTCGGCGCTGGCTTCATGCGCGTGACGGGTGACGCTGGTGACTTCTTCGTTCAGACGCCGGCCCACTTCGGCCCAGGCGTCATTGGTTGCAGCCACGCGGCGAAATTCCTCGACCCGGTCGGGGTAGTGACATGCTGCAAAGCGTCCGGGGCCGACGGCGTGTTGTGCAGGCTCCTCGGCGCGGCAGCGGTCGGTGGCGAAGGGGCAACGCTCGGCAAAGCGGCACCCTGATGGCGGGTTCAGCAGGTCAGGCGGCGTGCCGGGAATCGAGATCAGTTCACGTTGCGCGCCTTCCAGCGTCGGAAAGGCATTGGTCAGCCCCATTGTGTAGGGATGAAACGGCTGGCCAAAAACCTGCCGCACGGGGCCCGTCTCCATGATCTTGCCACCATACATGACCGCCACCCTGTCACAGGTCTGCACCACGACCGAGATGTCATGCGTGATGAACATCAGCGCCATGCCCCGCTCGCGGCGCAATCGCGCCAGCCGTGACAGGATCTGTGCCTGCGTCACGACATCCAGCGCGGTTGTCGGTTCATCCGCGATCAGAAGCTGCGGTTGCAGCGCCATCGCCATGGCTATGACTGCGCGCTGCTTCATGCCGCCTGACATCTCGTGCGGGTAAGCGCGCAAGCGCGACGGATCCAGACCAACGGCACGAAACAGATCCTCGGCCTGCGTCCAGGCATCGGCCTTGTCGATCCTGATATGGGCCTGCATCGCCTCGACGATCTGGTCGCCCACACGGTAAACCGGGTCAAGCGCGTTCATCGCGGCCTGCGAAATCCAGGCGATTTCCTTCCAGCGCACGCGGCGCATATCTTCGCCGTGAAGCGGCACCAGGTCACGCCCCGCGAAATCAATGACCCCGCGTGGGATCATGCCATTCGGCGGCAGCAGCTTGAGCATCGCCTTAGCCGCCGTCGTCTTACCGCAACCGGATTCACCGACCAGCCCCAACGCCTCGCCGGGCCGGATGGAAAAATCGATCCCGTCGACGGCCTGAACCGGCCCCGCGCCCGTGCGATAATGGATCGCCAGATCACGCACATCCAGAAGCGTTTGCGCAGCCATATCTTTCATTGCCGGGCCCTCAGCCTTGGATTGGCGACCACTTCAAGCGAGCGCGAGATGAAAAACACCGACAGAACGGTGGTCATGATCAGAATACCCGGCGGCAGGTTCCACCACCACGCCGTGCGCCACGCGCCCGACAGCCGCGCATCATGCAGGATACCGCCCCAGCTGATCGATTGCGGCGGGCCAAGTCCGAGGAATGACAGCGTCGCCTCGGCGATGATCGACACGCCAACGATGATCGCCAGCTCCAGAAACACCAGCGGCAGCACATTGGGGAAGATATGCAGATACATGATCCGCAAATCCGACGCCCCCGCAACACGCGCAGCCTTGACGAAAGGCCGCTCGCGCAGGGACAGAACCTGAGAGCGGATCAGCCGCGCGACCGTGCGCCATGTCAGCAAACTGACCGCCAGAATGACAATTGTCAGGCTGGGCTGAAACAACAGCACAAGGATAAGCGCGAAAGGTTCAAACGGGATGCCATACATCACATCGACCGTGCGCATCAGGATGGTTTCGGTCCGGCCCCGGTAATAACCTGCGATCAGGCCCACATTGGTGCCGATCAGCACCACCAGCGTGGCCCCCAGAAAACCGACCAGCAGCGCAATCTGGCTGCCATGCACATTCTGGCTGAACAGGTCGCGACCCAGATGGTCGGTTCCGAACCAATGCGTGCGCGAAGGCGGCGCAAGGCGGGTGACAAAGCGGTCAGACCCCAGCGCCAACCACGCATCGCCCTCCACCAGAAGCGCGCGCATATGACGCTCGCTTTCGGTGTCGGCAAGCTGCCACGCCGCGCCGTCCCATTCCATGATGATGCCGTTGCGTCCGACCGCAACCGCGCGCCCGTCGTCGCCAATCCAGCCAGCGCGCAGCGCGCGCGTGTCGGGCGCCGGGTCACTGACCCACCTGCCGTCCGCCGTGTCGCGCCGCAGAAGGGTGCCGCGTTCGCCCACGACCAGCGCCGCGCCCCCCGGCGCGATATGGATATGGTTCAGGTCGCGGCTGGAACCGATCCGCTCCAGCGCCACCGATCCATTGGCAGGGTCATAGCGGATAGCAAGCCCCCGTTCGCCTACGATCAGCGCAGTGCCATCGGCATCAAGCGCCACGGAGTTCAGCGGAAAGCCGCGCCCGACCGGACTATCGATTTCTTCCAGTGTGGCTGTCGTCGCATCCAGGTGCCAGATCACCTCATTCGCACCCACGATCAGCGCGCTGTCCGTATCCAGCCAGATCACGCCACGCAAATCAGCCTCGGGGGCGGGAACACGCTGCCAGTCACTGCCATTGCCCAACAGGATCGTGCCTGACGCACCGACCACGACCGCGCGCCCTTCCCGGCTCAGATCAACCGCGTTCAGATCGGCCTCGGTCGCAACATCGGCGCGCATCCAGTCGCCCGCACCCTCGCGCGCCCAGACTGTGCCACTGCGCCCGACAATGATGGATTGCCCGCCCTGATGGGCCGCATCATTCAGCGCTAACGGGCCGAGGCTTTCGCGCAACGACCACCCATCCGCGCGACGCTCCAGCACCGAGCCGTCCTCGATTTCATTGATATGGCGCGGATCATGCGGCGCCAGAACCGGCGCAAACAGTGCCATTGCGATAATCACACCCAGCACGCACATGCCGATCACGGCCAGCCGGTCTTGCATCATCAGGCGCAGCGGCCCCACGGCCGCGCGTAAGACGGGAGGAAGGGTCATCGGAAGCTCACCCTCGGGTCAAGTGTGGTATAGAGGATATCCACCAGCAAATTCAGTGTGATGACGAAAGCCGCCATGATCAGGAAACTGGCTTGCGCCAGCGGAAAGTCGGACGTGCGCACCGCGTTCAGGATCTCGCGGCCCAGCCCAGGCCAGGAGAACACCACCTCAACCACCACCTGCCCACCGGCAGCCAAGCCGATAGTGACCGCAAGCTGGGTGACGACCGGCAACAGCGCATTGCGCGCGGCGTGTCTGTACAGGATATCGCGCTCCGGCAGGCCCTTGGCGCGGGCCATCTCGATGAAATCCTCGCCGTAAACCTCCAGCATCGTGTTGCGCATGATCAAGAGCGGCGAGCCAAGGTAATACAGTGCCACGATCAACACGGGCAGGATCGCGTGCCACAGGAAATCCAGTGTGAGAATCTTGTCCCAAAACCCGTCTGCGTCATAGGGCAGCGTGCGCATGCCGGATGTCGGGAAAACCGACAGTCCAACACCGAATATCAGGATCGCGATCATGCCCGTCCAGAACATCGGTGCGGACCGGAACATCAATCCGAAGAAAATGCCTGCCGTGTCCATGCGCGAGCCGCGCCGCCAGGACAACCATGCCCCCAATGGCACACCGATCGCATAGGCCAGCACGATAGCGGCCAGCATCAGGATCATGGTATTGCCCAGCCGTTCCCAAACGATTTCGGAGACCGGCGCGCGGTAGCTGAAGGAGGTGCCGAACTCTCCCTGCACGGCATTGGTCAGAAACAGCACATATTGTCGCCATAGCGGGTCTTCGAGGCCGAACTGGGCACGCACCGCCGCGCGCTGCTCGGCGTTCAACCCTTCGGTAATAAGGGCCGCAGTCGGGTCTGGAAGGCCCATGCGGAATAGAAAGAACAGAATCGTCGCAATGATCCACAGCGAAAAGATCGCCTGCAGCACGCGTTTGATCAGATAGGTGCGGCGTGTCATTGCCTGGTCCTTCTGGGCGAGATCCCGCTGCGCCGGGCAAAACGATCCCGGCCGGGCAAAACAGACCCTGCCGCAACGGGATGCGGCAGGGCAAAGGTGTTCGTGTCGGCTTTAGCGCTGCAAGCGGCCTTCGCTGTCCCAGCTGTAGCCAGCCGCTTCCAGCTCGGCGCGCGCAGCGTCCATGTCGAAATCGAAACGCTCGACAAACGGGTTATGCCAGAAGGCATTGACCGGTGCGATCACCGACGTTCCCACTTCGCCGCGCCCATCAAGCAGGACATTGACCATCCGCTCGCGGTCCATCGCCATTGTCAGCGCGCGGCGCATTGCGCGATCGCCGAATGGCTCGCGGCGGGTGTTGTAGGTCATGTGGAAATAACCGAAATCAGGCACCGAAACGACCGTCAGGGCGTCATTGCCTTCAGCCAGCGGGATCTGCCCCGGCTCCATCCGCCATGCTGTCATGTCAATCTGGCCGGTTTGCAACGCCGTGAAAACGCCTTCGGCATCGGCGTAGATCACAAACTCCACCCCATCCACGGCGATATTGTCGGCGTGGAAATGGTCACGATTGGTGGTCAGCGACATGAACTCGCCGCGATCGTAGCGGTCAAAGACAAAAGGACCGGACCCGATTGTCGGAATCTGCTCCGGGGTCAGGGCCTGCGGGTCATCGATTTCCGACCAGATATGCTTCGGCAGGATCGGGATCTGGCTCAGCGTGATGGTCGCAAACGGCGCCGACGGTTCCGACAGGTTGAAGCGCACGGTCAGATCGCCCGTCACCTCGACCGTTTCAATCGGGGCGAGATAGGAATTGAAGTAGCTATATTCGCTGTCCATGTAATAGTTAAAGGTAAAGGCGATATCCTCGGCGGTGACCGGTTCGCCATCATGAAAGGTCATGCCCTCGCGCAGGGTGACCTCGATGGTGACATCATCAACCGGAGTTACGCTTTCTGCGGCCCATGGCATCGGCTCTACATCCGGGGACAGGCGCACCAGCCGGTCATAATACATGCGCATCCATTTCCAGCCCCAGACGCTGGTCGAGGCGAGCGGGTTCACATTGTCCGGCTCCTGCGGGCCGCCGATGCGCAGGGTGGCGCGGTTACCCACAGGCTGGGCCTCCATCGGCACCCATTCGGAATACAGCCCCTCACCAGCCATGGCGTTCATATTGGTGAACTGGGTGTTGTTATAGGCCACAACTTCGTCGCGGTGAAACAGCACCACGACCGGCACATCGCCCATATACAGTTCCTGCATTTCATGGACAATGTCGCGCCGCGCCTCGATGTCGAACTCGGCGCCTTGCGCGTCATAAAGCGCGTCGTACTCCGGGTTGGCATAGCCGCCGGGATTGTTGGCGCCCAGTTCTGCCTGCCGGCTGTCCAGCGTGCCCAGGAAGAACTGCGGGTCCAGCCTGTCAACACGCCCTGACCAGCCCAGGATGGTCGCGTCGAAATCCTGTTCCGTATAGAAGCGGCTGAGCAGCGTGCTGAACTCCATCGGCCGCACCGACACGTCCAGCCCCAGTTCGCGCCAGGCCTCGGCGATAATGAAGGCGCCCTCATAACGGATCGGGTCGTAGGATTCCGTTGTTGTGAGGATTTCGACCGGCGCGACACGCTCTTGCGCGATCGCCGGTGCAACGAGCGCTGCCATTGCCAGCATCGATGTGCCGGCCAACATGAACTTCCGTGTCAAAGCTTTCCCTCCACGTGGTTTACATTTGATTTTTCTGCACTTTTCACAGCTTTGTGAAAACGATGCTATTACGCCTGATCACACAGGGTCAACCCTCCGAGCGCTCTTGTCGGTCACGGCAGAGCAATCGGGCCAGCCTGAAACAGTGCTTCGTTAGTGGGCACGGCGGGATTGACCGCCAGAAAGTGCTTCGCGTCGGGTCCGGCGATCAAGGTTCCGGGGCTTCCAATACCCCCTCTTGTCGGGGTCTGACCGTTTCTCTCAACGGGGTGGATCGACGTGATCGACAAGCGCGTCAATCGCCGCGTCGGTCCAGTCCGGACGATCAAGCAGCATTGCCCAGGCCCTGGCGTAGCTGTCGAAGGAGTATCGATGGCCATAACCCCTGGGCGGTTTGATCGCCGTCATGATATCCACCGCAAGTTGCAGGAACGAGACAACCGGCAACCACTGGAAATCCGAGGAAACATCCGGCCCGCGCTGTCCGGTCATCCAGTCGGGGCGTCGCCAGGCGGCACGCGGGTCGAAAAACGTCACGGCGTCGCTGGCGTGTTGCAGATACAGGATTCGAAAGCTGCCCCAAGGAGCGGTGACGTTCGATGTCAGCCCCGTCTGGTTCATGAAGCGCACGGCACTGCTGTCACGATATGTGGGCAGCCAGGCAGGCGTTCCGGGGTTGCGGTTGCGGGTCACTTCGGTCCAGGTGGGGCTGTTGAACGGCGGCCCGACCCAGAACGCGCCATCGAACGGATCGCCCACAACCTGAAACAGGTCATGGCTCAGTTCGGAATTCAAAGCCCCAAGGCTCAGCCCGTTGAGATACAGCGCTGGTCGCGCGTCACGGGGCAGCGTGCGCCAATGGCCGTAGACCGCAGCAAAGACAGCGCGCGCAGTTTCGACCCCATATTCCGGGTCGGTCAGCAGCGCGAGCCAGCTTGCAACATAGGAATATTGCACCGATACGGTCGCCACATCGCCATGCAGGATGTATTCCAGCGCCTGTTGGCCCAAGGAATTGACCGTTCCAGTGCCGGTGGGCGTGGCAATCACCAATGCCCCACGCGAGAATGCGTCAATGCGTTTGAGCTCAGCCAGGGCCAGGGCCGCACGGGCTTCTGGGTCCGGTGCGGCATTCAGCCCGACATAGACGCGCAGCGGTTCTTGCGCAGGAGCACCCGTCGCGGCCTCGATCTGCGCGCGGTCGGGGCCTGCGGCAATCATCGCACGGCCTGTCCGCCCCAGTTCGTCCCAATCGATCAGCGAGCCGGGTGCACCGGTCTTGCTTGGGTCTTCCGGGCGCGGGCTGGCCTCCTCGAACACGCCGTCCAGCCCGGCATAGACGCTGTCCGCCGCCGTCAAGGCCCACCGAACCAGAACGCCATTACCGATGTTCCAGAACAGCAGCGCCGTGAGCGTGATGGCTATCAGCAGGGCCTGAGGACCCGGCAACACCCGCGCCAGCGTATTCGACAGTTTTCTGACAACCAGCCATGACAGCCGCGCGAACCAGACAAGCGCCAGAAACACCGCCGCTGCCGTGCCCGCGATGAAAAACGGGCGCACGGTATCGACCGGCGGCATCTCCATCAGCGCGCGCAAGCCGTTTTGCCATTCCGACGCCTGCCAGAGTGCCACCGACACGACCAGCAGACACAACAGAGCGGCGAACGCACGAATATGTATCTGCGCCCGGTGCGGCAGAGGTGGAAACTCAAGCCTGTGCCACAGTGCCGACAGCATCAGCCCGATGGCATGCCCCGCCGCAAGGCTGACACCGCTCAGGACTGCCTGCACCCAGGTGTCGCGCGGCACAAGGCTGGGGGTGAGCGAGGCGGTGAAGAACAACGTGCCCAGGGCCAGCGCGGGAAGGCTGGGCCGCGGCATCCACGCAAGCGCATGGCGCCCTGTTTGCTTCACCCGGCTCATACGCGCGCGACAACCCAGGCCAGGATAGGGCGCGACGGGGGGCGCAAGAGAAGCGTAATCCCAGCGGCCCGCCAACCCGTCCGGGCGCGGTTTGTGATTGCTCCAGGCGCGCGATGAACGCCGACCATGGCATTATCCAGAGACAGGCCAAATGCGGCGCGATGTCTTTTCCTGCAAGTGCCTCGGATCAGGATGTCACACCCTTTCAAATCAATACCATGAACCAAAGTATCATAAACATTCATCCACACCGCAACAAGCATGACGCTGTCACCCCTTGCCCCGTTCCTCATGGTGTCGGTCTGGTTATGCATCAAAAAAATCTTTCCGGACATGCGGCGGCAACCGTGAACGAAAAGCTTGGGCATGGTGCCCTCTTGCCTGAAGGACGTGTCAGCGCCGCCCGCGCGTTTCGTGCCGATTGGACGACCTTGCCTGTCGGCGCCGATGAGGACGCGCAAGGACACCAAAGACATTTTCACGGAGTGGCTGCGGTGTCCGCGTCTCGTATCGTGGATGAAGGGGGAAACCGGTGCAATGCCGGTGCTGCCCCCATGCCATTCCCTGCCCGCGCGCCGGACAGGGAAGCTGGGCAATGACCATTCAGTCGGTGCCAACGAACACACATTGATCGAGACAGGGCACATCGCGCGCCCATATTCATGCGCTGAACGCCTTTGGCACGCGTTGGCAGAAGCGCAAGACAGGCCGGGCGTCGGAATAGCGGGCGGCATCGACGACATGTAAAAGACCGTCGCGCGGGGGCACGGTCTGCCGGGGCGCTTCAGCGACACCGCGCAACAGCCGGTTACTCCCGAGCGACAGATCTGCGTCAGATCGAGCGCAGGATTGCTCGCACCGGTTTCGACATCGGCCAGCCCGAGGACCGTGTGAAAGAGATTGTCATGGCTCGCCGTGCGGCGGGCGACAGCATGCAGACAACCGGCATCAAGCCCCAAGGCTGCGCGAAAGCTGTCACCCGGCCACATCACCAAGCGGGCTTTCAACTGCACATCCGGCGCCATGAAGCGGGGGGCAGCGTGAAGATAAAGGCCGTTCTCCCCCAGCGATTCCCCATTGTCGGACAAAAAGACCATCGCAGGCAGAACCCGCTCCGATGCGGCCAGCAGATCAATCGCGCGCGACAGGACATGGTCGGTTTCCAGCGCAGCCTTGCCATAGGCGTTGACGATTTCATCCACCGTGCAATCGGCGAAACGTGCGGCCCGGCAATCTGGCCGAAAGCGCGTGTGCGCCTTGTCATAGCGCAGGTAATAGGCCGGGCCATGATTGCTGATCATATGCAACACCAGCACGGTATCCGTATCGATGGACGCAAGCGTCTGTTCGATCAGCGGCAGAAACACGGCGTCGGTGCACTCCGCGGCACAAGCGAGCGGGTCGAGGGATGCCTCGACCATTGTCCAGCCGGTGCGCGCGGCGCTGCGCTGGTCGCCGGTGTTGTTGTCGGCCCAGCACACATCAAACCCCGCGCGAACCAGCACATCAAGCAGCGTCTCTTGCGACAGAAAGCCTTCGCGGCTGTAATCGGCCTGTGCCAGAAACGAGAACATGCATGGCAGCGAAACGGCGGTCGAGGTGCCGCAGGCGGTGACATCGGGAAAGTGATGACGCCCCACGCGGCCAGCTCGGGCGTGGTGTCGCGGGCATAGCCATTCAGGCCAGATTTCTGCGCGCGCAATGTCTCTCCTGCAAACAGCACCAGAAACACGGGCTTCTCAGCTGCGGCCGGTAGTGCCCCCCACCGCATCCGTGGCGATCGGGAGGGCCACGGGATCGGCGGTTTTCCATTGCTCCGGCCCATGGTGCAGTACGGTAGCCAAGGTCGCTCCGGGCTGATAACTTCCCATCAGGTCATGACGCTCGCGCAGGGTGGCGGAGAAAGCCTTGCCCCCCAACGGCCCGCCAGCCATCACCGAAAAACACACTGCCACCCTCAGCGGCCAACGCCACAGGTGATGCCACCGCCCGACCCGTGAAATACGGGGCCGGAAGACCTGTGCGGCACGCAGGATGCCGGTCAGCGCAACCTGGGCAATGGCAGAGACACTGATCAGATGGCGCGATCCGGCCACCGTGGTTTCAAAGACATTTCGCACCATCTCACGGTCGATCAGCACGCCAAAGGTGCGCTCATAATAGGCTGCCGGCGCGGCAAGCAGGATCAGCGCGGCCGTAACGGGTTTTTACAGCCGTCCCGGTCCGAACAGCTCAAGTATCAGTACAGTCAGGGCAAAGGATGCCGCGCAGCATCGCTTCCAGGGCTGAGACAAGGGCATACAGGTGAAGCGTATGGCGGCAGGGCTTTGCGGGTTTTCACAACGGGAATTCATTGTCATACTTTATGAATGTCGAAATAATTAAAAGATCTCGTTAGGGCCGTGCTGAGATCGAACCTCGCGGCCTCCAATCGCTCATTGCGCGCGTAGCCCGCTGCCCAGCGGGCTGTGCCGCATGCGGTCGAGGAAGATCAACTTGAGAACCGGGCACGCGAGGAAATAGCCAGCGCCGAGGGCTTTCTGCCGGACCAGATCGCGGGTCTTGGTGTACCGTCTCAAGCAGGGGGCGTTGCGATCACCGACCACGCCTTCCATGGTATCGGCGGGCAGGCGCAGGCGCGCGATGCGGACCTGAGCGTGGTGGGGCAAGATCTTCATCGCGACCGAAATGCCCCAGACATCGGAACATGCCGCCGCAGCCATAAGCGCCATATAGTCCCTTGAAGGACCGACCGCATTTCCGCGCCCCGGCTCGGGTCCGGTTGGCTTTCGATAAAGGTGATGTTTCTGGAACTACGGCGCGAAATGCGGCGACCGACAAGCAACGAGTTCAACCGGGGCGTCACCATACCACCGACCAGGCATAGGATTCGCGCACCCTTTCTCAGGCGTTTGCGCGCCCCCGAGAGAACTGGTCCGGGGTTCAGCGCACATCGAGCTCAACACTCTCTGCTCGCATATTGGCGGATTACAGATCCAACCAGCGCATGCCTTCCCGACAACAGGCCTCCATCAGATAGCAAAGCTTGCAGATCCCAGGATTCACCTTGGCCCAGCGCCTTCCAGTTGCAGCGTTGATAGCCGTCAATGACAACGAAACGTAGCGCTTCCTAGAGTTCAGGCACTCATGAGCGGCGGTCAGTGTGGGCTCCGCTCGGCTACTGGGAGGGAGCACCATGAGTTTTGAACGCGACGATTTCCATTCCGAGAACGCAGAACATGAGCGTGGGGATGCGCCGGGTGCAGTATCGGGCCTGACCACAACGTCACGGCGCGGTTTTCTTCGCATCGCCGGGTTGGCCGGGGTCAGCCTGTCGTTGGCATCAAGCGTGGCGCGCGCCGATGACGTGATCGGCTTCTGGTCCAAGGATCTGAGCGACGAGAAGCTGACCGACATGTTCGCGACCATTCTTCGCATTCGCTGGCATGAGCGTACCATGGCCGACAAGATGCTCAGCGACCCTGACTACCGCGGCTACAATCATTTCTATGCCGGTCAGGAGGCCGTCGCAGCGGGGTGCTGTGCCGCCCTGCGCAACGACGGGCCGTTCGACCAGATCGATCTGGTCTATTCGACGCACCGGCCGACCGGCCATGCCATCGCCAAGGGCGTCGATCTGAAACTGATGTGCGCCGAGAATGATTTCCGTGCCACCGGGCTGAACGGCGGCTACGGCGCTCAGATGCATCTGAGCGATCCCTCGGTGGGCTTCATCGGTGCCGACGGCATGATCGGCCCGGGCCCGGTGCTTGCGACCGGTTCAGCCTTTGCAATCCGCGCGCGCGGCAGCGATCAGGTGGCGGTGTTCTTCGGCGGCGACGGCACTTATGCAACGCCGCATTTCCACTCGGCGCTGAACAACGCCAGGATACTGGATCTGCCCTTTATCTACGTGCTCGAAAACAATCTCTATCACCAGTATGCGCATTATTCCTTCTCCTGCCCGCATACCGATATCGCCGAAGCTGCGCGTGCCTATGGCATTCCGGCGCGGGTGGTGGACGGGCAGGATGTGTTCCAGGTCTATAACGCGATGCACGAGGCCGTGGAGCGGGCCCGTGCGGGCGAAGGGCCCAGTTTCATCGAGACCAAGACCTATCGCTATTACAACCACTGGGGCGCACCGGGGGCGCGGGTGGGCGAATTGGGTGCCTTTGGTTACGACCCGCTCGCAATCTCGTCCTTCCGGCCCGAGCGCGAGTTGCGCTCGTGGATGCAGCGCGACCCGGTGAACATTGCCCGTGCAACGCTGATCAACTGGGGTGTGCTGGATGCCGAACGCGCCGACGCGCTGGAGGCCGAGATCCGCGCCGAGGTGGACGAGGCATTCGCCTGGGCCGCCGAGCAGCCGCTGTGCAACCCCGAAGATGGCCTGAAGCATGTCTTTGCCGAAGGTCAGGCAATCGCGCGTCAGTTCGGCTGACCGGCGCATCGAGGAGGATCGACCAATGACCGAGAAAAGCTGGATGTATTCCGTGCTCGAAGCCGTCCAGGCAGAGATGCGCGCCGACCCTGCGATGACCTGGATCTTTGAGCTGACACCGCCCGTGGCCTCCAACCCCGGTATGCCGGTGATCAATCTCGAAACCGAGTTTGGCCGCAGGCGCGTGGTCAATACCGGTATCGACGAGATGTGGATGGCGGCGGCCGTCGCCGGCGCCGGGCTTGCCGGCTCTCGCGCGGCAACCTACATCCCCTATCAGGGTGCGGCGATGCCGTTCCAGATCATTCAGAACCATGTCGGCAAGCTGCGGCACATGACCGGCGGCAAGGCCTCGCTGCCGGTGGTCTTCGTGGTCGAGCTGACGGGCCAGACGCCAGGTTTCGCCGGGCAGCATTCCGATTACGAACTTGACACGACCTATGCCCATATTCCCGGTGTTCGCACCGTTGTGCCCTCGACGCCCTATGACGCCAAGGGCATGATGCATGCCGCCCTGCGCAGCCCCGATCCGGTGGTGTTTCTATATCCCGCAGGGCTGCGGATGCTGACCGAAGAGGTGCCGGACGAAGCCTATGAAGTACCGCTGGACAAGGCCGCAGTGCGCACCGAGGGGAGCGACATCACCCTTGTCAGTTCAGGCCCCGGTATGCCGATCACCATGGAGGCCGCTGAGCGGCTGCAGGCCGAGGGTGTTGGTGTCGAGGTGATCGATCTGCGCGCCTTGCAGACGATGGACAGCGAGACCTTCATCAATTCCGTGGCCAAGACCAAGCGGCTGCTGACGGTCGATATGTCCTATTACACGCTCTGCCCTGGCGCCGAGGTCATCGCACGGACCGCCGAGAACGTGGACGGCGCACGCTACAAGCGCATCGCCTTCCCCGATGCACCGCCCCCGGCCTCGCCCGAGATGTTCCTGTGGATGCGGCCCAATGCCGATCATGTGTTCGATGCCGCACGGCGGCTGATCGGCTGACGCTCTGTCGCACCCCCGCCCTGCGGGGCGGGGGGCAATGTCAGGCTGGAAATGGGAGGGATGCATGGACAGCAATCAGCACACCGGGCCGATGGTCCAACAGATAACGGCGCCAGACGGGGCTTGCCCCGCCTGCGGTGGCGCGGTGGCCCGCGCGCGCGTCAGCACCGCCTTTTGGGAAGACGAAGACCTTGCCGTCATCCGCGACGTGCCTGCGCTGGTCTGCCAGTCCTGCCGTGAGCGGTATTTCGAGGATGACACCGTGATGCGGCTTGATCTGATGCGCGCGCGCGGTTTCGCCGGGCAAGGCGCGGTTATGCGCCTGAGCGTGCCGGTTTACGCGTTTCCCTGCGCCGAGAAGCCAAGATGATCGTTCGCAGGTTCATGATCTTCGCCACCGCGCTGGTTGCCATGGTGGGCGTGGTCTGGGCACAGTCGGAGTTCGCGTTCATGCCCGATGGCGGGCGCAACCTGGCGGTCGAGGTATTCGCGGAAAGGCCGGGCGGGCTTGCTGGTGTCGCCGCCGATGAACGGGACGTCGAGGGCTGGCGCGCGGTTCTGGATGATCAGGCACCCGATCTGGCCGAGGAACAGGCTCTGACACTGGCAAGCTACCTGGCGCTGAACCTGCCGATGGATGACCCCGCCGCGCTGGAGGGTCTCGGCCCCGAGGAACTGGCACTGGCCCTGCCGCTTGACGGCAAGGATCTGGCGATCCGGCATTGCCAGTTCTGCCACGGGTTCTACACGGCTTATCTGGGCCATGACCGCGATATCAACGGCTGGCTGGTTGTGTTCAATTCGCCCTTCCACATGGAAATCCGCATGAACCCTGTCGAGCGACGCACCTTCGCGCATTACTCGGCAATCAACCTGCCGATGCCGATTTCCGAGGTGCCGCCAGACTTTCGCTACTGAGAGTGGCTGCGGTTCGGGGCGACCGCTGCCTGATCCGCCTGCAACAGAAAGGACCGAGCGAGATGAGCAGATTTCGCCTTTTCACGCCCCTCGTCACCTTGCTGACGTTGGTCGCGGCCCCTGTTTCGCCGCAAGAAGACCCGTTATTCGGCTTTGTGCCGCCGGGTGGGCGGACGCTTCTGGCCGGTTTGCTGGAACAGGGTGCCGAGGATGCCACGATCGCTTCGATGCTCGGTGATGCGCGCGATGCGTCCGAATGGCAGCTTTGGCTGGAGGACAACCGCGAGGCGGTGAGCGGGCTTTCCGTGCTCGATGACTGGGAGTTGCGCACGCTGGCGGCCTATCTGGGCAACGTTGCCCCGGTAGCACAGGCCGACGGGTTGACCGGCGACGCCTTGCGCGGCGCGATGCCGCGCGACGGGCGCGACCTGGCCATGCGGTATTGCCAGTCCTGCCATATCATCACCGTCACTGTCACCCAGGAGCGCACGCGTGAGGCTTGGTTGGGAACACTCAACAACCCCAGCCATGTCGAGGTCGCCATGAACGCCGACGAGCGCAGCGAAATGGCCGACTATCTGGTGCTCAACGCGGGGATACCGATCGAACAGATCCCGCGCGAACTGCGCGCGGGCGGCGCATCCTACTGATCTGGCGGGGAAGAAGCCATGGCGTTTACCTCGCTTGCCTTCTTCCTCTTCGTGCCGATCGTTCTGGCGGGTTTTCTGGCGTTGCCGGGCCGGATGCGGCTGGCCTGGCTTCTGGCGGCTTCGGCGGTGTTCTATGCCAGCTACGGGATCGGGGCCTTTCTACATCTGGTCTTCGTGGTGGCGCTGGCCCACGCCGCCGCGCATGGATTGGAGCGCGCGGCCACCCCGGCGCACCGCCGGGCGATGCTGGCAGCGGGCGTGGGCGGGCTGATCGCGGCGCTGGGTTTCAGCAAGTTCGGCGATTTCGCCCTTGCCGAACTGGCGCGCACAACCGGTATGCCCGAACTGCGCACCGGTCTGACCGCGCCGCCGGGCTTTTCCTTTTATGTCTTCATGGCGACGGCCTATGTCGTCGATGTCTGGCGCGGGCTGGTTCAGCCCACCGGGCTGGTGCAGACCGCGCTGCAACTGAGCTGGTTTCCAAAGATCCTGGCGGGGCCGATCGAACGCGCCGGGTCGATCCTGCCGCAACTGGGCGAGGCGATGCGCGCCAATCCGGTGCAGACCGCGCTGGGCCTGCAACTGATCCTCTGGGGGCTGATCAAGAAGGTGGTGATCGCTGACAATCTGGCCCCGCTGGTTGATCGCACATTCGCCATTCCGGCCTATGCACCGCCGATGGAGTTGCTGATCAGCCTCTATTTCTTCGCCTTCCAGCTCTATTGTGATTTCTCGGGCTATACCGATATGGCCATCGGCCTGTCGCTTCTGTTTGGCATCGCCCTGCGCGAAAACTTCCGCCGCCCCTTCCTGTCGCTGACGGTCAATGAGTTCTGGTCGAAACGCTGGCACATCTCGCTGGGCAACTGGTTTAGGGATTACCTGTTCTTCCCGCTCACCGGCTCGCGCGGCGCAAGCGCGTTGCGCCAGCATCTGGCGCTGCTGGCGGTCTTCGCGGCCAGCGGGCTGTGGCATGCGGGGCAGGGTTACGGCGTTGGCTGGGCCTTTGTGATCTGGGGCCTTTTGAATGGCGCCTATGTCTCGGTCGAAAAGATGTTGCAGCCTGCCGGGCGGCGCTTTGCCCGGCGCTATCCGCTTGTTGCCGGCAGTTCGGTGATGGCGATGTTGCGCGTTTTCGTGACCTTTCATCTGATCCTGATCACCTGGGCCTTCTTTCGCGCCGATACGGTCGAAAACGCGGTTCTGATCTTGCAACGCATCGGCGCGGCGCTGCCTGAGATGGCGGGGCTGGTGCTGCGCTATCCCTTCACAACCGAACATGCACTGGGCGCGGGTCTCATCATCGCGTTGTTTTCGGTCGAGGTCTTGTCCGAAAGGCGCGGCTTCATCGAGCGGCTTCGCGCCTGGCCAACGGCCCTGCGCTGGTCGGCGTGGTATGCCGGGTTGGCGGCGCTGTTGCTTCTGGGCCGCTGGGGTGAGGGCGCATTCATCTATCAGGGGTTCTGATGGGACTGGAAACCAAAGAAGCTGATACCAACAGCGCCACTGTCGCCCTTCGCCCCGGGCGCGCGCTTCTGTTTGTTGTCGTCGGGCTGGTTCTCTATGCACTTCTCTTTGCCGGGTCAGAACTGCTGGCGCGCCGTATGGCCGCGCATAATCCGGTGCATCGGATCCTGACCGCCCAGCCGGATGGGCAGGATTGGGTCATTCTGGGCGCCTCGCATGCGATGCCGCTGGATTTTCAGGGTTTTGGCGCGCAGATCACGCAGGCCACGGGCCAACGCGTTCTGAACCTTGCCACGCCCGGCACCGGGCCGCTGTATCATCGCTTCCTGACCGAGCGTTTCTTTGCCACGCACCGCGCAGATGGGGTTCTGGTGGTGGTGGACAGCTTTGCCTTCTACAGCGAACAATGGAACGAAGACCGTTTCGCTGACAGTGACCTGCTGTCGCGCACACCGCTGGACGCAAGGGTGTTGCGGCTGTTCGGACACTTCTTGGCGCACGGCCTCGATCCGCGCGCATTGCTGGATTACGCGACAGGATTTTCCAAGATCAACAACCATGAGCGCTTTCAGCCAGATCGCTGGGAGGCAGAGGACAATTTCGACCGCACGATCCGCCCCTCGGCCCATGCCGATAACGAGCGTATCGCCTATCTTTACCCGCAACCGCCCGATGCAGCGGTGGTGGCGCGTTATCTGGATGAGCTGGCGGCATTGTTCGCGGTGGCCCGTGCATCGGGCGCGGAAGTGGTGGTGATCAAGCCCCCGGTGCCTGCGCGCTTCGCCGCGCTGTTTCCGGACGAGGCTGCCTTTGATGCCGCGCTTGGCGCACTGCTCCAGCGCGAGGAAGTGGCGTTTCACGATTTCACGGATGCCCTGCCCGATCCAGGTTTCTACTTTGACGCTGACCACCTTAACCGGCGCGGCGCCGTACACTTTCTGGAAGCGCATCTGGCACCGATACTCACGCAGGTTGAGGCACAGCCAACGCAGCGTTGACAGCCATCAATGCGCCCCCCCTGCACAGCGCGGGAACATGTGCGCGAAGGGGGAGCGCTGATGCGATGTCTTGTTTCCAGCCGATATTCCTTGCTCGCACCGATCATCCTGGCGCTCCTGACAATATACGGTGCGGCAGGGGCCAATGATGTCGGCCGCAGTACCGATACGACAGGCATTCACCCGCCGGTTGCGCAGGGGTTGGGGGATCATGCGTTGCGTGACAATGGTCTTGCCCAGCCGTCAGCCAACGGGCTCTTGCATGACATCCATAGCGCTGCCGGGATGGCCTGTGCGGCATGCCACACCCTCGTGCCCCCCGAACCCGCGCCGGGCTTTCAGCCCTGTATTGCCTGCCATGGCACGATGATCGACGAGTCCCGCCCGCCTCCCGCCGAGGGGCCAGACCCGCATCGCTCGCCCCATCTGGCGGTGGGCGAAGTGCCCGAATGCACAACCTGCCATCAGGTGCACCAGCCCTCGGAAGCGACTTGCAGCATGTGCCATCGGGCCATGCGATTCGACATGCGTTGACGCGGCCAGTGCCGCACCAGATCAGGAGGACCACACCATGCCCGACACACAAAAAACCACCCTCAGCCGCCGCACGCTTCTCGCCGGGATCGGGGCGGGAGGCGGCACCTTGACGCTCGCCGCGTATTCAAGTGCCGAAGCCGCCATTCTGCCCGAGCCTGACCGCAAGGCCGATTACGATGTGGTCGTCATCGGATCAGGGGCGGCAGGCTGCGCTGCGGCATTGGAAGCTGCGGGTGCGGGCGCGCGGGTGGTGATGCTGGAAAAGGCCGATGCGCGCTGGATGGGCGGCAACTCGTTCCTGGCGGGAGGCGGGTTTTCCCTGCCGCTGGCGCGCACGGCACAGGCGCGCGATGATTATGTGGAAGACTATACCACCTTCTGCCTGGGCCGCGGCAATGCGGCCATCTTCCGGCAGATGGCCGAGAATATTGAGGAAGACCTGGCCTGGCTTGAAAGCCACGGCATTGCCTTCGAGCCATCGGTACCCTGGCCGCCCTCGCGGGTTCAGATGGCCATCGCCTCGCCGGGTTTCTTTGCCGGGATGCCCGCCTTTTTCCGGCGCATGCGCGCCCGGCTGGAGGAGATGGGATGCGATCTGGTTTTTGAAACCAAGGCGCGGCAGCTTCTAATGGATACCAGCGGGGCAGTTCGCGGGGTGCGCGCGCAGGGACGCGACGGGCTGACCGATTACCGCGCCCATTCGGTGGTGATCGCTACCGGGGGCTATGCGGGCAACAGCCAGATCCTTGAAGCATATTCCGATCCGAACGCAGGTGCGATGATGGTTCGGGGCATCAAATGGGCCACGGGCGATGGTCACGGGTTGGCACAGCAGGCGGGGGCCGGGCTGAAAGGCATGGGCGGGCTGATGGCGCTGCATATCGCGGCGGTCGATGCGGTGGAAACGGCGGCGGGCCAGCCCGCCGCGGTCGTGCCGCATGCGATCAGCATCAACGATGCGGGCATGCGGTTCGTCGATGAATCGCTGGGCTATGTGATGCATGGCAAGGCGGTGCTTGATCAGCCCGGCCAGCGCACGACGCTGGTTTTCGATCAGGCGATCCGAGAGCGCGTGGCCGAGGGCGTGATTGCCACCTTCAACCGGCTGGGCCTGCAGGTGCATCAGGCCGACACTCTGGCCGAACTGGCGGCGTTCACCGGCCTGCCCGCCGACGCGATGCAGCAAACGATCGCGGCCTTCAACGCCGCCGTCAGCGATGGCGCGGCCACCAGCGCCCAGCCGCCCAAGGCGCAACTGGCCAGCCGGATCGAGACACCGCCCTTCTACGCATTCTCCCCGCTGGTGCCGGGCATCACGCTGACGTTCGGCGGGGTGATGATCGACACCGACGCCCGCGCGCTTGAGGCTGACGGACGGGTGATCGAGGGTCTGTTTGCCGCGGGTGAATGCGCGGGCGCCACCTTCTTTCACGATTACATCGGCGGCGGCGCATTGACACAGGCGTTGGTCACGGGACGGATTGCCGGGCGTGGCGCTGTGCAATGACGGCAGATGCCCACACGGCCCGGCTGGTCTGCAAGGCGGGCCGGGCAAGGGTTGAGGCCACTCATGATAGCGGCCGACCATAGCCCCGCGCGTCATCGAACTTCGTCAAGCCCCGCCGCGCGCCCGCTCGGCCAAGAAAAAGCGCCGTCTTCCCGGTGCACGCGAACTTGGACTGCCCAAGGGCGATCTGTCCACGCTGGAAGGAGAAACAGCATGAGTGCACAAGACCTCCGCGCCACGATCATGGCCCAACTTGTCGCCGTCGCGCCCGATCTGGAAGGCGAGACCATTGCCGATGATGCCCATTTCCTCGACGATCTGGGCATCGACTCGATGGATTTCCTGAATCTGGTTGCTGCCTTGAAAAAGAAACTGGGCGTGGAGATCCCAGAGGGTGACTTTCCGCGCGTGGCCACCCTTGCCGCCATGACCCGGTATCTGACCGAAAAAACCGCTTGAACGGGCATCACTCCGCAGGGCGGCGCATGCCTCGGTCTTCGAGAAGCAAATCCTTGCCGGCAATATCCACGAGCCGCCGAATATCGGTGATCTGGAACGTGTCGGGGCTTTCGATGCGAAGAGCGCCACTGTCTTCAAGTGTGCGGAAGGCACGGCTGATGGATTCACGGCTTGTGCCCAGATAATGGGCCAGGTCACGCCGCGACAACGGCTGATGCAGAACCGCTGGATAACTGCCATGTGCAGGGCGTGATCGGCGCAGCAGAATCAACAGGTAGGAGGCAACGCGTTCAACAACCTTGGTGCCACCAATCAAAAGCACCCATTCGCGCGCCGCATCCAACTCGTCCAGCAGGTGGACGAACAAACGTTCTGCGATTTCCGGATTGTCGCGCAAGATCGCTTCCAGACCCTCACGTTCAAGCATGAGCAGAGTGGCATCGGTCAGGGCCTCCAGCCGGTAGCTACTCGGACCATTGAAGAGCCGGCCGAAACTGTTCCTGGGCACCAGAAAACCAATCAGATGCGTGCGCCCGTCCGGCAGGTTTTTGACCATACCCAACATACCTGACAACACGAACCCCAATGCTCGCGACGCTTCAAACTCACCAATCACGATCGTGCCGGTCGTGACTTTCTGCAGTGTCGCCAAGCCCAGCAACCGCTCTTTTGTATCGGCATCCAGTGAACCCATGAGATCTGAAAGCACCGTTGCGATGCCTGGCGTCAGCAGCGGTTTCGTTGGACGGGAACAAACAGGGTCTGAGTCGGTCATGACGCCTCCTTGCTCAGCCAGGTCAATTCTCTGGTGGCTCAACCCCCAACATTGCCCACCAATGCACCTGCGAGGGTAAGCAAGATTGGCAAACTTAACCAGAACTTTCGGAATTTTCGCCTGAAAGAACGGGGCAATTGATGCAAATCAAGGTGCAGATTTCCCACAATGGAAACAGTGGAAATCGAAAGTTCAGCCGCCACCACATCCTGGCCATTTAGGATACTATAGATCCGTATGGTGCTCGATACGGGTGGTCTTGAGGAGTTGCTTTTTCTTTCCGTCAGATGGGTGATCGGAAGATGTGTTCTGTGTCATTTTCGCCCGACGTTATCGGGCAACACCATTCCAGTATAGAAAATGCCCTTACCTTACAGGTCATCCGTGAGGCACTGGGGGCCGTCAGGCCGGTCAGTAACGATCGGCGGATCATTCTGGCACCGAACGATATCGCGGTCTATCCCGGCGATCGCCGGGAACACGTGTTATTCGTCGATTCGGGCCTGTTGCGCATGCAGCACATTGACCGCGAGGGTCGGCGGCATATCCTGAACCTTTGCGGACCGGGCGAGCTGATTGGCATCAACCCGAACGACCGCAACAGTTGCAGCATGGAGGCATGCGTATCTTCGGTTCTTCATTGTTTTAACCGACGATCATTTGACACAGCTCGCGCGCTGAACAACAGGATCCGTCGCCTGGTCCTGCGCCAGCAGGACATCAGGCTTGAAAGGGTTCGGTTCCTGACATGGATGCTTTGCGCGCTGCGTCCGATCGAAAGGATCAATGCCTTCTTGTTTTTGGGCGCCCGTTTTCTGCCGACACATACCGCGATGGATGGCAGCCTCCTTGTCCGCCTTCCCCTACCGCGCTCCGATATGGCGGATCTGCTGGGCACGTCGGTGGAAACGATCTCTCGCGTGACACAGAAATTGCACCGGGACGGCGTGATCGAGATCATGGATCCGACACATTTTCGAATTCCCGATCTCCGCGCTGTCATGTCCCTTGGTCAGGTTGATATTCGTGAGTTTGACGGGCTGGGCTTGTCAAGGCCACACGCCGCATTTGCAAGTGGCGCTGCCAATCAATGAACTCATGGGAGTATGCCGCCGGTATCTGCCCGGTCTTGCGGCGGGCCAGGCCGAATCGGCGCTTCGAGAAACGGGCCATGAAGTCTGGCAGGCGACAGGCTGAGGGCGGCGGAGCATGGGCGCGCTTCGCCATCCTGCAAAGGGAAGCTTCTACACTGCCGCGCACGAAACTGCGTATGACACGCGTCCTTCGCGCTGACATCGAAGAACTTGCCACGCGGGCGATCCCCCGTCGGCGATTTGGCCTGAAAGGCCGGTTGCTCGCCTTCCGAGGCTCGGCAGACCCTAATCGGCTATGGCGTGAAGCCCCTGATCGCCATTCCGCGCTCGACGGGAAAGCTTTACCCGCAAGCTGCGGCGGCGCGGGCCTTGGGAATGATCGGGCACACAACGGAAAAGTGAGATTGCATGCTTGCGCCGGGGATAAGAAAGAAGCGGCTTCGGCAGCGTGACGTCGAACTGGTTGCGTCATGCGAGGGGCGGTTGTGATGACGCAACTGATCGCACAGCACAGGGCGGAACAGTTGAGATCCGGGCCCACGCCTCCCTGACTTCTGCGACGCAAGGCGAAGCCTCTCCTATACGCCGTTTCAGCGCCAAACCATAACCTGTTGATTAAAAAAGAAATCGCCCGCCGACTGGCGGGCGATGGACAATTTATGGGGTCACTCAATGGTCAATTCATGGTCCTAATGGACAATATATGGATCTTCTTACACAAAGAGTCTTCAGCCATCAGCTACACCCGCTCGTCCCGCCACAGGTATTGCACTTCATGCAGGTGCCGTTGCGCACCAGCGTGTAGTTGCCGCATTCGCCGCAGGGGTCGCCCTCGTAGCCCTGCATCCGGGCCTTGGTGCGCGGGTCAATGGTGGCGACGCTGAGCGCCTCGGTCGAGGTCTCTGACCGCAGGGATACCGCCACATCGCTCCCCGACACCAGGGCCGTTGCATCAAGCGAGCGGGTCGTGTTGCCGCCCTGCAGCACCACCAGTTCCTGTGGCAGACGTTTGCGCAGATAGCCCGTTGAGCTGATCTGGCGCAGCACTTCCAGCCCGCGCGAGGCGGCATCGTCGCTCACATCCGAGACATTCGACTTGCCTTCGCGTTCGCCGCCACCCAGGTCATCGAACGAGGCGCCCTGCGGCTTGACATGCGCCAGATCGGTGCGATCCAGGTAGCTGACGGCCAGTTCGCGGAAGATGTAATCTAGGATCGAGGTGGCGTTCTTGATGCTGTCGTTACCCTGCACCATGCCCGCCGGCTCGAACCGGGTGAAGGTGAAGGCATCGACGAATTCCTCAAGCGGCACACCGTATTGCAGGCCAACCGATACGGCGATGGCGAAGTTGTTCATCATCGCCCGGAAGCCCGCGCCTTCCTTGTGCATGTCGATAAAGATTTCGCCCAGCTTGCCGTCCTGGTATTCGCCGGTCCGCAGATAGACCTTGTGGCCGCCGACAACCGCCTTCTGGGTATAGCCCTTGCGCCGTTCAGGCAGCTTTTCGCGGTTCCTGCGGATCACTTCCTTGACGATCACCTTTTCCACGATCTTCTCGGCCAACACGGCGGCCTTTTCCTGATTGCTGCCGGTGGCCAGAATTTCCTCGGCCTCTTCATCATCCTCGACCAGCGCTGCCGCCAGCGGCTGGCTCAGCTTCGATCCGTCGCGATACAGCGCGTTGGCCTTGATCCCCAGCGACCAGCTCAGCTCATAAGCCGCCAGCGTATCCTCGATCGAGGCTGCGTTGGGCATGTTGATCGTTTTCGAGATCGCGCCCGAGATGAAGCTTTGCGCCGCCGCCATCATGTGAATATGGCTGTCAACAGAAAGGAAGCGCGTGCCCTTCTTGCCGCAGGGGTTGGCGCAGTCAAAGACCGCGTAATGCTCGGGCTTCAGATGCGGCGCGCCCTCAAGCGTCATCGTCCCGCAAACGTGGTCGTTCGCCGCTTCGATCTGCGCTTTCGAGAAGCCGAGATGGCGCAGCAGGTCAAAGCTTGCATCGTTCAGCTTGTCGGCCGGAATGCCCAGCGTCTCGCGGCAGAAGGCCTCGCCCAGGGTCCACTGGTTGAACACGAAACGGATATCAAAAGCCGAGGGCAACGCAGCTTCGACCTTGGCGATTTCCTCGGGACCGAACCCGTGGCCGATCAGCGCGGTGTGGTTGATGCCGGGGCAGTTGCCCAAAGTCCCATGGCCGACCGCCGAGGCTGTAATCTCGCCGATCTGGGCCTCGGTGTAGCCCAGCTTGCGCAACGCAGCCGGAACCGACTGGTTGATGATCTTGAAATAGCCGCCGCCGGCCAGTTTCTTGAATTTCACCAACGCGAAATCAGGCTCGATCCCGGTGGTGTCGCAATCCATCACCAGCCCGATGGTGCCGGTGGGGGCAATGACGGTGGCCTGCGCGTTGCGGTATCCATGCGCCTCACCCAGCGCCAGCGCCTCATCCCAGGAAGCGCGGGCCAGTTCTACCAGCCGCGCATCCGGGCAATGAGTTGCATCAAGCGCAACGGGCGCGACATTGATTGCCTCGTAATCAGCGAGGCCATGCGCCGCGCGGCGGTGGTTACGGATCACGCGAAGCATGTGATCGCGGTTCTTGGCATAGCCCGGGAAGGCACCCAGCCGGGCCGCCATCTCGGCCGAGGTAGCATAGGAAACGCCGGTCATCAGGGCGGTCAGTGCGCCGCAGAGTGCACGGCCTTCGGGGCTGTCATAGCCCAGCCCCATGTTCATCAGAAGGCCGCCGATATTGGCATAGCCCAGCCCCAGCGTGCGGAACTCGTAGCTGCGCTGCGCGATCTCTTTCGACGGGAACTGCGCCATCATCACGCTGATTTCCAGCGTCACGGTCCACAACCGGGTTGCGTGGATATAGGCCTCGGCATCAAACGCGCCATCGGTGTAGAATTTCAGCAGGTTCATCGAGGCCAGGTTGCAGGCCGTATCATCGAGGAACATGTATTCCGAACAGGGGTTCGAACCGCGGATCGCGCCATCGGCGGGGCAGGTGTGCCAGGCGTTCACCGTGTCATGAAACTGGATGCCGGGATCGGCGCAGGCCCAAGCCGCGTGACCCACCTGTTCCCAGAGGTCGCGCGCCTTGATGGTCTTGGCGACCTTGCCATCGGTGCGGCGCAGCAACTCCCAGTCGCCATCATCCTTCACCGCTTTCAGGAAGGCATCCGTCACGCGCACCGAGTTGTTGGAATTCTGACCCGAGACAGAGACATAGGCTTCCGAATCCCAGTCAGTGTCATAGGTGGGAAACTCGATGGAGGTGTAGCCCTGACGCGCATATTGCAGGATGCGGTTGGTGTAGGTGTCAGGGATCATGGCTTTTCTGGCCGAACGGATCGCGGCTTTCAGCGCCGGGTTCTTGGCCGGATCGACGGCATCCTCGCTGCCGCTTTCGAATTCGCGGATCGCGGTGAAAATCTCGTTCAAGCGCAGCTCATGCGCCTTGGAACCGGCAACAAGACTGGCGACCTTCTGCTCCTCGATGACCTTCCAGTTGATGAACGCCTCGATATCGGGGTGATCCATGTCGCAGATCACCATCTTGGCCGCCCGCCGCGTTGTGCCGCCCGACTTGATCGCCCCGGCGGCGCGGTCACCGATCTTCAGGAACCCCATCAGGCCCGAGGATTTGCCGCCGCCCGACAGCTTCTCGCCCTCTCCGCGCAGCGATGAGAAGTTGGTCCCGGTGCCTGAGCCGTATTTGAACAGCCGCGCCTCGCGCACCCAAAGGTCCATGATGCCGCCTTCGTTCACCAGATCATCGCTGACCGACTGGATGAAACAGGCATGCGGCTGCGGATGCTCATAGCTGGATTTCGACTTCACCAGTTTCTTGGTGAATGGGTCGACATAGAAATGGCCCTGGCTGGGGCCGTCGATACCATAGGCCCAGTGCAGACCAGTGTTGAACCATTGCGGGCTGTTGGGCGCGGCCATCTGGGCAGCCAGCATGAAGCGCATCTCATCGAAATAGGCGCGGGCATCAGACTCGCCGGCGAAATAGCCGCCCCTCCAGCCCCAGTAGGCCCAGGCACCTGCCAGCCGGTCAAACACCTGCCGCGCAGAGGTCTCGCCACCGAATCGCTCACCCTCGGGCAGTGCTGCAAGCGCCGCTTCATCGGCAACCGAACGCCACAGGAACTCAGGAACACCCTCTTCCGCAACCTTCTTCAACCGCGCCGGAACCCCGGCCTTGCGGAAATATTTCTGCGCAATCACGTCAGAGGCCACCTGGCTCCAACCCTGCGGAACCTCGACCTGGTCATTGTGGAACACCACCGTGCCGTCGGGATTGCGGATTTCTGATACCACAGTGGTGAAAGCCAGTGCCGCATAGGCGTCCTGGCCGTCTTTCGTGAATCTGCGCTCGATGTTCATCTGCCTGTCCCTTTTTTATCCAACCCGGTGTCGGCACGACCAGCCAATCAGCCCCACACCCCGCCTGTGCCAGCGCGGCGACCCCATGCCTTTTCCATGCAATGGGTTCCTGGGTTTTCTGGTTGTCCGGAGCGCCGCACCAACTAGATGTTGTGTCCGCGACGCCGACCAACACAAACTGACGCATAACGGGGGGACGCGTCAACGGAATTTTTAGACCTTCGTGACAGATTTTGGGCTTGACCTCGCCTCACCCCGCAATTGTTGAGGCGGGGCAAAAAGTGTCGTTGCAAGACGGTCACATTTGCCACGTGGCTCACCCACGCGGCCCGACCAAACGGGATGAGTGTTGTGCGAACGCGCAGCATGAAGACGGGCGGGAGGGGTGCCGGACTCACTCAGGGCGCGGCCGTCAAGCGGATTCCCCGTCCCAATGCAGAACCGTCTGCCCTGCGAGCAACCTGCCCTCGGCACGATCGTGGCGTAGCCAGGCGAGGGCATGATTGCCGACGCGGGTGTGTAATGTTCCGGCGACCTTGCCGTCATCGGTGGTGATCGGTGTACCCGGATCGGCCAGACCTTCAACGCTGACCCGCACCAGCCCTTTGCGCAATTCGGTCTTGTGGTGCATCCGGGCCGTCACTTCCTGCCCGACATAGCAGCCCTTGCGAAAATCGACCCCGTTCAGGCGCTCGAACCCCTGCTCCAGAATATAGCTTTCGCCGGGAATCAGTTCGGCGCCGGTTTCAGGTACGCAAGCACTGACGCGCCGCGCATCCCAGTCGACCGGCGTGCCCTGCGTCAGGCTTTGGCCATAGAGCCGCCAGCCCATGCCCGGATGGCGCGGATCGGCCAGCGCGCCCTCGGGCGCCGGGCCGATACCGCGTGTGACCGGCATCTTCAGCCGCTCTATCGTCACTTTCGAGCGCAGCCGGTACAGCGTGAGGCGTTTCTCCAGATCATCGGCGAGCGAGGCATCGGTATCGATGAGCACGCTCTCGCCCTCCGCTACCAGAAAGAAATCCGCCAGGAACTTGCCCTGCGGCGTCAGGAACGCTGCATAAACGATTCTCTGCGCGGCGAGTTTGTTCACGTCGTTCGTCACCAACCCCTGCAAAAAGGCCAACCGCTCGACCCCGCCGATGCGAAGGATCGCGCGATCTGGGGCGGGGGCGCATCGGATCTCGCTTTGGGTATCGGTCATCTGTCCTCGCCGGTTCTCGCCGTTGCGTGCTGGGCCGGATATAGTGCAGCGTTGCATCATTTGACAGGGGGCCGAGATTGACGCTGCATGAGCGCGCTCCTAGAGTGCCGGGTGCAGTCATTCACATGTTCAGGAGTTCGCCCATGTCCCTTGCCCGCGGTCGGCAGTATCTGGCCATTCCCGGCCCCTCGGTCATGCCTGATCGTGTGCTCAATGCGATGCATCGCGCCGCGCCCAATATCTATGAAGGCGCGCTGATCGAGATGGTTGCAACGCTCTGGCCTGATCTGAAAACCCTTGCGGGGACGCGCCATCATGTGGCGCTTTACATCGGCAATGGCCATGCTGCCTGGGAAGCCGCCAATGCCAATGTCTTCAACCGTGACGACCGGGCGCTGGTGCTGATCACCGGGCGTTTCGGCGAAGGCTGGGCAATGAGTGCCGAAGCCATGGGCGTGCAAACCGAGCGGCTGGATTTCGGCCGGTCAGCACCCATCGACCTCGCGCGCGTGGCCGAGACGTTGCGCGCCGATACCCACCACAGCCTGAAGGCGGTACTGGTGACGCATGTCGACACCGCCTCGACCGCAAAGAACGATATTGCCGGGTTGCGTCGGGTGCTGGATGATCTGGGTCATCCGGCGCTCCTGATGGTCGACGCCATCGCCTCGTTGGCCTGCGACACCTTCCATATGGACGATTGGGGCGTGGATGTGCTGGTCGGCGCCAGCCAGAAGGGGCTGATGGTGCCGCCAGGGCTGGGCTTCTTGTGGTTCTCGGAGAAGGCGCGCGAAACCACACGCGGCAACGACCTGTGCACCCCCTACTGGAACTGGGAGCCGCGGGCCTTTGCGGATGGCTTCTACCAGCATTTCTGTGGCACTGCCCCCACGCACCACCTGTTCGGCCTGCGCGAGGCATTGAACATGCTGGTGCATGAGGAAGGGATGGAGGCCGTCTGGGCTCGCCACGCCACGCTGGCGCGCGCGGTCTGGGCGGCGGGCACGGCCTGGTCGGCGCAGGGAGCGTTCCGATTGAACATCGCCGATCCGGCGGCGCGCGGCCATTCGGTCACCGCCATGCGGTTGTCGGGCACCGACGGCACGCGGCTGCGCCAATGGTGCGAACACGAGGCCGGGGTGACACTGGGCATCGGGCTGGGCATGGCCGAGCCCGGCACGCCCGCAGCGGATGCGTTCTTCCGCTTGGCGCATATGGGCCATGTGAACGCGCATATGGTGCTGGGCGCACTGTCGGTCATGGAAGCGGGGATGGAGGCGCTGGGGATCGAACACGGCAGCGGCGCACTGGCCGCCGCCGCCGCCGAGATCGCCCGCCACCGCAAGAACGCCTAGAACCGGCACCGCAAAGAATGAGGGGGCTTTGCCCCCTCCGGGCCGGCGGCCACCGTTTCTTTTTTCCGCATCAGGCCTTGGCGGCGGTGACCATGAATTCCACCTTGTAATCCGGCGTGGCCAGTTTCGCCTCGCCAGTGGCGCGGGCAGGCGGGTTGGCCGGGTCCACCCAGGCATCCCAGACCGCGTTCATCGCCGCGAAATCGGCCATGTCGGCCAGCCAGATCGTGCAGGACAGAATGCGCGACTTGTCCGACCCTGCCAGTGCCAGCAGGCGCTCGACCTCAGCCAGGGCGCTTTTGCTTTGCGCGGTCACATCGGCGCCCTGCCCCACCTGACCCGCAAGATAGATGGTATCGCCGTGAATCACGGCGCCACTCATGCGGGTGCCGGGTTCGATACGCTGAATCGGGGTGCTCATCATCGTCCTTCCTGCCCGTCTGGGGGCGGCTGATACATCCGTCTCTTCTCAACCACGCCGCAGCAGGTCGATGCAAGAGGCCATCGGCACCCTTCCGCACCGAGCCCCCGCCGCCCTTCCGGCGCGCGGCCCGTCAGGAACCGTCCTGAACACCGGTGCCCGGATAGCCTGTCACCACCTCCCAGACCAGCGTCTGCGCCCAGTCCACCAGTTCAGCCGCCGCTCCCGCTGGCCCCGGCAGCCCGCGCGGATCGCGGGCATAGATCACCGCGTAATGCGTCAGTGCCACCAACCATGCACCCAGTGGCGAGAGATGGATATCATCGCTGAACAACTGGCGGATATCGTTCAGCCCCTCGGGCGCATGTCCCGCGTCAATGGCATCGTAGAGTGCAGCGATAACCAGAGTGGCCGGGATCATGCGCATTTGCGGCGCATCGTCGGGGCGGTGCGCGTTGACATGGGCCATGATCCCTTCCCAGGCGGCAAACTCGCGGTCCAGACGAATTCGCCAAGGAAGGCCGCTGTCCTCGTCATGCTGCACCTCGTAGCCCGGCCCGGAATCGAGCGAAACCCAGCTGGCATAAAGCAGCACCTCCGCCCCCTGCCCGCCCGCGCCATTCTCCCAGGCGTGCCGCGCCCAGCGCAGCGCCTCGTCGTCGCTGTTGTGCCAACGCCGCGTGCCGGAAAGCGAGACCCGCTCGGTCTGCACCATTACATCGAACCCGGCGATATCCTCGCGCGCATCGGGCGTTCGGGTGCGGTTGTTCCAGCGCCAGTCCAACGGCGCTCCGGGAATGGTCGACAACGCTATGCTGCCCCCCGGCCCGCCCGCCGCCACCACCAGCCGGGGCAGCGCCTGGCCCATCGGATCGGTCAGACTGTGGCCCGACAGGATGACGCGCAGGTCCAGCGGACGCGGTGCTACCGGCAAGATCTCGGGCATATCGCGTACCGCTTCATCCGCCCCCGATACACCTACCATCGGCGTCTCGGCCGCCACCGGAATCACCGGTTCCGGCACAGCTTGCACCACCTCGACGGCCACGCCCCCGCCGGTGGCCACCGAAATGCCGCCTCCCGCATGCAGACCGTTCGGGCCGCTCACATAGGCCGCCGCACCGCCCAGCGCCACCAGTGCCAAAGCCAGAACCATACGCATGCTCGCCCCCAAAAATTTCTGCATCGCAACCTAAAACCAATTCCCCGCAGCGCCAAGCGTCACACCGCAACCATTGCTGCCGCGCGCAAGCTCGGATAATCCCGTGTACAGGAGGCCCCATGCGCGATTTCGATACCGTTCTGCACACCCGCCGATCAGTCAGGGGCTATCTGCCGCAGGCGCTTGACCGCAGGCTGATCACCGAGGTTCTCGCCCTTGCCGCGCGCGCGCCTTCAAACTGCAATGTCCAGCCTTGGCGGGTGCATGTGGCCTCAGGGGGTGCCCTCAGGGCCCTGGGTAAGGCGCAGACCGAAGCCGCGCAGCAGGGTCAGCCCGCAGCGCCAGATATTGCGATGATCAGCCGGTATGAGGGCGCACACCGAAAGCGCCAGATAGACGCCGCCCGCGCGCTCTACGGCGCGATGGGCATCCCCCGCGACGACCACGCCGGCAGGGCCAGCGCCTTCCTGCGCAACCTCGACGCCTTCGGCGCGCCCCATGCGGCGTTTCTTTTCCTGCCCGAAGGGTTCGGCCTGCGCGAAGCCGCCGATCTGGGCGGCTATGCGCAAACGTTGATGCTGGCCTTGGCCAGCCGCGGGATCGCCAGCTGCGCACAGGGCGCGCTGTCGCTCTACCCCGAGATCGTTCGCAGCCATCTCGATGTTCCGGCAGGGCCGCAGCTGGTCATGGGCATCGCCTTTGGCCTTGAGGATCCAGACCACCCCGCCAATGCCGCCCGGACCGATCGCGCGGCACTGGCGGACATGGTGCAGTTCCACGACTGACTCAGCAAGAGCCGCGCAAAGGCCGCGGCCCTCAGCCCGCGCGCAGTGGCAGGCCAAGGATCTCGCGTGCCTGTTTCCAACTGGCGACAGGCCGGTGATATTTCTCGCACAGATCCACCGTGCGCTTGACGAGCGCGGCGTTCGATGGCGCGAGGTTTTCACGGTCAAGGCGCACATTGTCCTCAAGTCCCGTGCGCGTATGGCCACCGCGGGAGATACACCATTCGTTCACGACAAGCTGGTTTACCCCAATCCCGGCCCCGCACCACAGCGCATCAGGCGCAAATCGCGCCAGCGTTTCGATATAGAAATCGAAAATCCGCTCATCGGCGGGCATCGCATTCTTGACCCCCATCACGAACTGCACATAGAGCGGTGCCTTCAACCGCCCGTCACCGGCCATTTTCGCCGCCTGAACGATATGCGACAGATCGAATGCCTCGATTTCGGGCTTCACCCCATGCACCAGCATTTCCGAGGCGAGCCAATCCACCAGATCGGGCGGGTTTTCATACACGCGCGTGGGGAAATTGTTGCTTCCCACCGCCAGCGAAGCCATGTCCGGCTTCAACGGCAGCATCCCGCCACGCGCCGCCCCTGCGCCAGAACGCCCACCTGTGGAGAACTGGATAATCATGCCGGGGCAGTGCTTTTCCAGCCCTTCCTTGAGCCGGGCAAAGCGCTCGGGGTCCGAGGTGGGCAGGCCCGCATCGTCGCGCACGTGGCAATGCGCGATGCTCGCGCCTGCCTCGAATGCGGCCTGCGTGCTTTCCACCTGTTCGTCGATCGTCACCGGAACCGCCGGATTGTCCGCCTTGGTCGGCACCGAACCGGTGATCGCCACACAGATGATGCACGGGTTTTCTTCAGGACGGCGGGCGGGGGTGTGGGCCGGAGTTTCGGTTGGCATAGGCATTCCTTCAGAGGTCCAGAAAGACGGTTTCACCCTCTCCCTGAAGGCGAATGTCGAACCTGTATAGCCCGTCACCGGTTTTCTTCGCAATGAGGGTCTGAACCCGGTGGCGCTGCTCGATCCGGCGCAGAAGCGGGTCGGCGCTGTTGTCCTCGTCCTCGAAATAGATCCGCGTCTGCAGGCCGGTATTGATGCCGCGCGCCACGATCCACAGTGATATATGCGGAGCCTGGAAGCCGCCGCCACGCATTGGCACCTGACCGGGCTTGACCGTCCGCAGCGTGTATTCGCCGCTTTCGCCATCGGCGGCAAAACGGGCAAACCCGTTTACCTTGGGGTCCGCCCCCTCTTGCCCCGCAAAACGCCCTGTGGCATCAGCCTGCCAGCTTTCCATCATGGCATCGCGCAGCGCCCAGCCCGTGCCATCGAAAACCGAGCCGGTGATGGTGATGATCTTGCCCTGCGCCCCGTCCTCTATGGCGCGCTTGCCCAGATCCTCCGGGTAGATCCCCTCCAACCCCGCGAAGCTGGGAATGCAGCCGATATGCACATAGGGGCCGCCCGTCTGCGAGGGTGTTTCCATTAATGTGTCCAGTTTCTGCACCATGATCACATCCCCTCCAGCTTGTTCTCGAACATCGTCTGCCGCCGCCCACGCAACACGATGTCGAACTTGTAGGCCAGAAAATCGAGCGGGCGGGCATGCGCCATGTCCAGGGGCGCGACCAGCCGGTCAAGCTGGCTGCGCGATTTGATGGTGGCGGCAATCGGGCAACGGTCGATCAGCGGATCGCCTTCGAAATACATCTGGGTGATCAACCGCTGGCCGTAACTGTGGCCAAAGACCGAGATATGGATATGCATGGGCCGCCAGTCATTCGCGCGGTTAGGCCAGGGATAGGCGCCGGGGCGTATGGTGAGGAACTGGTAATAACCGTTTTCATCCGTAATCGTGCGCCCGCAACCGCCGAAATTGGGGTCCAGCGGGGCCAGGTAGCCGTCCTTGACATGCCGGTAGCGCCCCCCGGCATTGGCCTGCCAGATTTCAACCAGCGTCTGCGGCACCGGGCGGCCCAGTTCATCGAGCACCCGGCCATGCATCAGGATACGCTCGCCAATCGCCGGTGCCGCGCCCTTGGTCCAGTTGAGGATCAGGTTGTTGTCCAGCGCGCCCAGCAGACCGTGGCCAAAGCGTGGCCCGGTTTCCTCGGTCAGGGTGGATTCCATCGACAAAAGCGGCAGATTGGGCGAGCGGGTAACCGATGTCTTGTAATCAGGGTCATACGCCACCGGATGGGCCGCGCGGTTACGCGGTATCAGCGGGCCAAGGTCAGTCATTGAGTTCCCCCTCCATCTCGGCATAGGTCTGTTTCGCCAGCTTGATCGCATGATTGGCGCGCGGCACACCGGCATAAATGGCGACATGCTGAAACGCCTCCATCACATCGCTCTTGCTGGCCCCGGTGCGAGCGGTGGCGCGGATATGCATGGGGATTTCCTCAAAATTCCCCATCGCGGCTAGCAATGCCAGCGTCAGCATGGACCGCTCGCGCAGGCTGATGGCGTCCGAGGCCCAGACGGTGCCCCAGGCAGCCTCGGTGATCAGGTCCTGAAATGGCGCGTCCGCTGCGCCCTTGGCGGCCTCGGCCCGGTCCACATGGGCATCCCCCAGCACCTTGCGGCGGATCTGCATACCCTTTTCATGGCGTTCGCTCATCACTTCCCCCTTGAGCCGCGCTCAATACGGCAGCCCGGTATAGTTGCGTGCCATGGTAACCTGCGCGCTTTCCAATGTCTCAAGCTGCAAAAGCTCGCTTTCCTGAATTTTCTGGTCAAAATCCGACTGGCCGGGAAAGCGATGCAGGATCGAGGTCATCCACCAACTGAACCGCATCGCGCCCCAGATACGCTTCAGCGCGCGCGGCCCGTATTGATCCAGCGCGCCTGCGTCACGCTCCAGAATCGCACCTTGCAAGGCTTCGAAAAGATAATGCACGTCCGACGCGGCAAGGTTCAGCCCCTTCGCTCCCGTCGGCGGCACGATATGGGCGGCGTCCCCCACCAGAAACAGCCGGCCCCAACGCAGGGGCTCGGATACGAAACTGCGCAGCGGCGCAATGGATTTCTCGATGGCGGGACCGGTCTGCATGCTCTCGGCCACAGCGGCTGGCAGGCGACGGCGCAGTTCATCCCAGAACGCCTGATCCGACCAATCCTCGACCGTATCGCTCAACGGCACCTGAATGTAATAACGCGACAAAGTCGGGTTGCGCATCGAGGCCAGGGCAAAGCCGCGCGGGTGGTTGGCATAGATCAGCTCCTCGGCGGCGGGCGCGGTGCGTGACAGAACGCCCAGCCAGCCGAACGGATACACACGTTCGTATTCCGTGCGTTCCTCGGCAGGGATGGATTGACGGCTGACCCCATGAAACCCGTCACAGCCCGCGATATAGTCGCAGTCGATCCGGTGGTTCTGGCCGTCCTTTTCATAACTGACCCAAGGCGCGCTGCCCTCCAGATCATGCAAGGCGACATTCTGCGCTTCATGGATGATCACGGCGCCCGCCGTATCCTGTGCTGCATAGAGATCCTGCGTCACCTCGGTCTGGCCATAGACGGTGACCGCCTCACCGACCCGGGCCTGAAAATCGACGCGAAACATGCCGTTGACGGTGGACAGGTTGCAGCCCTCATGCGCGATCCCCTCCCGCGCCAGCCGGTCGCCGCATCCCGCCCGGTGCAACATTTCCACCGCGCCACGCTCCAGCACGCCCGCGCGGATGCGGCCCAGAACATGCGCGCGGGTCTGACGCTCCAGCACCACGGTGCTGATCCCGGCCCGCATCAATAACTGTGACAGCAACAACCCCGAAGGGCCGCCGCCAATGATGGCAACCTGTGTCCGCATGATTCCTCCCGGCGCTTCGCTACGCTGGTAAATCTATGACATGGATATATCATATGAATGGATAATCTTGGCTTTCTCTGGTATTTTCGGAACATGCCTGACCATGCCGCGCCCCTCATCCCCGCCTATGCGCTCTACGGCGAAGGGCGCGGCTTTCCCGATGTGCTGCATTGCGAACGCACCGCCGACCGCGCCAAACTGCATGACTGGCGCATCGCGCCGCACCGTCACCCCAACCTCCATCAGTTTTTCCTGATCCGCAGTGGCGCAGCCTGGATCACGGTTGACGGTCGCGCGCGCGATCTGACCTTGCCAGTCCTGATCAGCATTCCGCCCTGGGTGGTGCATGGCTTTCGTTTCGCAGCGGGCACCGAGGGGTTTGTGCTGACCGTACCGCTTGCCGCTCTGTCCGAAGCCTTTGGCGAGGGTGCGGCGCTGGCTCCGGCCCTGGCTACCTGGGGCGCAGCCCCGGCCGACCCGGCGATCGAAGTACTCTTTGAAGAAGTGATACGCCAGCGTGCCATTACCGATGCCGCACGCACGCCGATCTTGCGCGCGCTGGCACTACAGATCGCCTGCCTGACGGCGCGTGCGTTGCAACTCAGAGAGCGTGACAGTGCGTCACGCTATACCCAGCACATGCAGGCGTTCGAGGGGCTGGTGCGCGATCATCTGCGCGACGGCTGGACCCTGCGCGACTATGCCGCCGCGCTGTCACTGTCCCCCACGCATCTGAACCGTGTCAGCCGCGCCCTGTCGGGCCTCTCGGCCGCGCGTTTTATCGAATCGCGCCAGTTCCATGAGGCCTGCCGCCTTCTCGCCTATACCCAGATGACGATTGCCGAAGTCGGCTATGCGCTGGGGTTTGATGATCCGGCCTATTTCTCGCGCGCGTTTCGCCGACAGATGGGTGAAACACCGTCAAACTATCGTAAACGGCTCGCCAGCACCGACCTTCCCGGCCCCGCGCCGGACGGTGCGAACTGACGCAAAGTAACACCCGCCCGCCCTTTGCCCGCGCATGGCATCCGGGCTAGCGTATGGCAAAACAAGCGGAGGAAATCATGCCTGACCAGAAAGCGCAGACCACATGGGCGCTCGCCCTTCGCGAGGGCGGGTATGCCACAAGCCCCGTGCCGCAGGTTCCCGAGGCACTGGCACCGCATCTGGAATACCGCGAAACCACCCTGCCCGCCGCCGGCCCCGGTCAAGTGCTGATCGAGGTGATCATGGCACCGGTCAACCCGTCTGATCTGTTCTTCATTCAGGGCGGTTACGGCCAGCCCCGGATGCAAGGCGCGGCGGCGGGCTTCGAAGGCGTGGGCCGGGTGATCGGCGGCAAGGGTCCGCAGGCCGAGGCGCTTTTGGGCCAGCGCGTGGCTTTTCTTGGCACCGCCAGCGGCAGCTGGGCCGCGCATGCCATATCCGAGGCCGCGCTGTGCATCCCGCTGCGCGACGATCTGCGCGACGAGGACGCCGCTGCGCTGATCGTGAACCCGCTGACGGCAGTCGCACTGCTGGAGATCGTGCGCGAGGGGCGGGGCAAGGGCTTTGTGCTCAATGCTGCTGGCTCGCAACTGGGTCGGCTGATCCTGGGACTGGCGCGCGGCGAGGGGCTGGAAGCCGTCGCCGTGATTCGCCGCGGCGATCAGGCTGATGAGCTGCGCGCGTTGGGCGCCAGCGCGGTGCTGGTCTCCTCCGCGCCCGATTTCGAGGCCCAGGCGCAGGCCGCCATCCGCGCCCACAAACCGCGCACCTTGCTGGATGCGGTCGGCGATCAACACACGGCGGATATCTTTTTCGCCATGCCCGCCGGGGCACGCTGGGTCAGCTATGGCCGGATGAGTGACACGCCTCCCACCCTCACGCAGATGGGACAGTTCATCTTCATGGACAAACGGATCGAAGGGTTCTGGCTGTCACGCTGGCTGCCCGCCGCCAGCGCTGAACGCCGCGCGGCGATGGTGGCCCAGGTGCAGGAACGGTTTGCCTCGGGTCAATGGCAAACCCGGATCGCTGCGCGCCTGCCGCTGTCCGACGCCATCGACGGAATTCTTCCGGCGCTGAGAAGCGGTGCGGGAAAGGTCATGCTCCACCCCTGACCCTGCCGGTTCGAACCTTGAGAGGCATTAACCCCTTCTACACACCGGGCGGATAGCGTTGCGGGTGATGGAGGATGGCGATGAACCTTTACCACTGCATGATCGAACTGAAATCTGACGCAAGGGCGCTGGCCTTTGCACTCGCGCTGGAAAGCTGGATGGCCTTGCTGCAAAGCGAAGGCCGGATCGGTACGTGGCGGCTACTCCGGCGCAAGCTCAACCTGGCCGGGCCGTGCTGCGCCGATTTCCTGCTGGAGATTGAGGTGGCAGACCTGGCACAGCTTGATGCCGCCTTTCGCTTCCTTGGCCGCGGCGAGGATGAAGCGACGCGGCGATACGACCAGATGCGCCAGCATGTCGCTTCTGTCGAATTCGGGCTCTACCGCCCCTTCCCCGACCCCGAGCGGGTCGAGCGTCTGGCGCTGGTCTAGTGTCGCCGAAAGGGGCCAGGACTTGCGCCAGGGCTTTTCAATTGCCAGCGGTACGGCTACATCAGCCCGATGAACGACACAGCGGAACTCCATATCATCGGCGGCGGCATGGCCGGGTCAGAGGCCGCGTGGCAGGCGGCCGAAGCGGGCGTGCAGGTTGTCTTGCACGAGATGCGCCCCCAGACCGGCACCTTTGCCCATCAGACCGGTGATTTTGCCGAAATGGTCTGTTCAAACTCATTCCGCTCGGATGATGATGAACAGAACGCCGTGGGATTGCTGCATTGGGAAATGCGCGCGGCAAAGGGGCTTTTGATCGAACAGGCCGATGCGCACGCGCTGCCCGCAGGCGGCGCGCTGGCCGTCGACCGCGAGGCCTTTGCCGCGGCCGTCACCGCCCGGCTGCGTGCCCATCCGCTGATCCGCATCGAACCCGGTGAGGTGACCGCACTGCCCGAACAGGGCCACTGGATCATCGCCACCGGCCCCCTGACCTCGGAAGCACTGGCGCATTCGATCCAGTCGCTCACCGGCGCCGAGGCGCTGGCCTTCTTCGACGCCATCGCCCCGATCATCCATTTCGATTCGATTGATCTGAGCAAGGCCTGGTTCCAGTCGCGCTACGACAAGGGCGACACCGAGGAGCAGCAGAAAGCCTATCTCAACTGCCCGATGGATCGCGCGCAATACGAGGCCTTCATCGACGCCATTCTGGCCGCACCCAAAACCGAATTCCACGAAGGCGAAACCGCCGGCTATTTCGACGGCTGCCTGCCGATCGAGGTGATGGCAGAACGCGGCCGCGAGACACTGCGGCACGGGCCGATGAAACCCGTGGGCCTGACCAACCCGCATCAGCCGCTGGTGAAACCCCATGCCGTCGTCCAGCTCAGGCGCGATAACACGCTGGGAACGCTCTATAATATCGTCGGCTTTCAGACCAAGATGAAATACGGCGCCCAGACCGAGGTATTTCGCATGATACCGGGGCTGGAAAACGCGGCCTTTGCCCGGCTCGGCGGTATCCACCGCAACACCTTCCTGAATTCACCGACCCTGCTGGACGACCGGATGCGCCTGCGCGCGCGCCCGAATATCCGTTTCGCGGGCCAGATAACCGGGGTCGAGGGTTATGTCGAATCGGCGGCGATGGGGTTGCTGGCCGGTCGCCTGGCGGCTGCCGAGATCAAGGGCACAGACCTGCCGCCGCCGCCGCGCGAAACCGCGATGGGCGCGCTGTTGCATCACATCACCGGCGGGGCCGAGGCCAAAACCTTCCAGCCGATGAACGTGAATTTCGGCCTCTTCCCACCAATCGAGGCACGCGGCGGGCGGCGCGGGCGCAAGGACCGCTACAAGGCCTATACCGACCGCGCCAAATCCGCGTTCCAGGCATGGCTGGGCTGATCACCCGCTTCGCACCCTCGCCCACCGGCCCGCTGCATCTGGGTCATGCCTTTTCGGCGCTGACAGCATGGGAGCAGGCACCGGGAACCGGGTTCCTGCTCAGGATCGAGGATATCGACCGCCCCCGCTGCAAGCCGGAATTCGAACAAGCGATCCTTGATGACCTGCACTGGCTGGGTCTGGACTGGCCGGTTCCGGTAATGCGCCAGTCAGAGCGGATGGCGCAGTATGCCGAGGCGCTCCAACAGCTCAAGGCCATGGGGCTGACGTATCGCTGCACCTGCACCCGCGGCGATATCCGCACCGCCCTGTCGGCCCCCCAGGAAGGCGCGCCGGTCATCGGCCCCGATGGCCCGGTCTATCCAGGGACCTGCCGTGAGGCGGGGCATGACGCCGATCATGCCGCGATCCGTCTGGACATGCGCAAGGCCCTGCACCGTGCCGGTACGCTTTCGTTCACCGAAACCGGCCCGCTATACCCTGGCCTGCACAACCCACAGGCCATGGCCGAAACCATCGGCGATATCGTTCTGGCACGGCGCGATATCGGTACGTCCTACCACCTGGCCGTCGTGGTCGACGACGCCGCCCAGGGGGTGACACTGGTCACCCGAGGCGCAGATCTGTTCGACGCCACGCCGATCCACGTGCTGCTCCAGCAGCTTCTGGGCCTGCCCACCCCGCATTATCACCACCATCGGCTGATCCGCGATGAAGTCGGCAAGCGGCTGGCCAAGCGCGACGACGCCCGCGCCCTGGCACGTTACCGCGCCGAGGGCGCCACCCCCGCCGATATCCGTGCGATGGTCGGCCTGTAGGCCCTTCATCTTGCCAGAAATACGCCGGGGGAGGCGGCGTCAGCCGACGGGGGCAGCGCCCCCTAAGCCTCTGGCTTCATCAGCTCCACCTCGGCACCATCGCGCACGGCGGTATAAAAGCACGTCCGGCGGTTGGTATGGCAGGCGGGGCCGTGTTGCTCGACCAGCACCAGCAGGCAATCGCGGTCGCAATCCACCCGGAAATCGACCAGCCGTTGCACATGCCCCGAGGATTCACCCTTGATCCAGAACGACTGGCGTGAGCGCGACCAATAGGTAACTCGCCCGGTTTTCAGCGTGCGCGAAACCGCTTCGGCGTTCATCCAGGCCACCATCAGCACCTCGCCTGTCGTGTGATCCTGCACAATTGCCGGGATCAACCCCTTGTCATCGTAGGTCAGGGATTGCGGATCGAAAGCCATGGTCTATATCCTCTGCAACACCACAGGAGGGCCGTTAGTGTCCGAAACGAGTGATCTGATCAAGCTTTATTCCGCCCGGATTCTGGCTCTGACGGCGGATATTCCGCATCTGGGCCGGCTGGAGAACCCTCAAGCAAGCGTTCGCAAACGCTCGCCTCTTTGCGGCTCGACGGTTACGGTCGATCTGGATCTGGAGGGCGGGCGCGTCAGCCGGTTCGCACAAGAGGTCAAGGCCTGTGCGCTGGGTCAGGCTGCGGCTGCTGTTCTGGGCAATGCCGTAATGGGGCGCTCGGTAGCCGAACTGGAGAAAGCCGCCGCGCAGTTGGAGGCGATGCTCAAGGAGGGCGGTCCGGTGCCGGTTTCACCATTTGAGGGGTTCGAAGCGCTTGTCCCGGCACGCGAGTTCAAGAACCGCCACACTTCGATCCTGCTGGCGGCACAGGCTGCCGCCGAAGCCGCGCGGCTGGCCGAGGCTGCCGCGCGCTGAGGGTCAGCGTGTCGCCAGTCTTTCTGCCCAGCGTCGTGCCAAAGGCCCGACAGCAGCAGCCAGCGGCACCGCAATCAGCCAGGCAAGAACCCAGGCCTTGAGCCAGCGCCCCGGATAGCCCGAATCGATGCCGGTATTCACTACGGTAATAAAGGCGGACATGATGAAAGACATCATGGTGCCCATCATCAAACCGGTCATTATTCGAAGTTTCACGTCGTTCACCATTTCATCTGCCTCTCTTCATATATTCATAATATTGCATTATATGAAGAACAACCCCCGACGCGAAATGTCGCGCCGGGCGAAGTCTGTCAGCCCAGAACGTCGTTACACCGCCCGCAGGTGCCTGGATGTTTATGAGTGCCGACATCCGGCAGGATTTTCCAGCAACGCTGGCATTTCGCGCCCTCTGCCCGGGCAAAGACCACCGCGACGCCCGGAACGTCCTCCATGGAGAAGGCCCCTTCCGGCGCGGGGTCTGTCGTCAGCGTCAGCGCCGAAGTGATGCACAGCGTGGCGAAAGTGTCCGCATCGGCAATCAACGCGGCCAGGTCGGGGCTGAGATACACCACCGGCGCGGCTTCGAGGCTGGCACCAATCGTCTTGTTGCGCCGCTCCACCTCCAGCGCGCCGGTCACCACCCGACGGACGGCCCGCAGTTTCACCGAGCGTGCTGCCAGTTCCGGGTCCAGCCAGTTTTCAGGCGTGGCGGGGATATCGTGCAGATGCACGCTGTCGGCGTCAGAGGGGAAGCGCGACAACCAGACATCCTCCATCGTGAAGGGCAGCAAAGGTGCAAGCCACGTCGTCAACCGGTGGAACAGCGCGTCCATCACCGTCAGGCAGGCCTGGCGCACCGCGCCGTCTGCCGGATCGCAATAAAGCGCGTCCTTGCGGATATCGAAATAGAAGGCCGAAAGATCGGAGGTGGCGAAGGTGAACAATGACTGGAACACGCCCTGGAAATCATAGGCCGCATAGCCCTTGCGCACCTGAGCGTCCAGTTCCGCCATCCGGTGCAGCATCAGCCGCTCCAGTTCCGGCATATGCGCCGGGTCAACAGCCTTGGCCGGGTCGAAATCGGAAAGGGCTCCCAGCATGAAGCGCAGCGTGTTGCGCAGGCGGCGGTAGCTGTCAGCCACGCCTTTCAGGATCTCCTTGCCGATGCGCAGATCGACCGTGTAATCGGACTGCGCCACCCAAAGCCGCAGGATATCCGCGCCATACTGATCGATCACCTCTTGCGGGGCGACGGTATTGCCAAGCGACTTGGACATTTTCATGCCCTTCTCGTCGAGGGTAAACCCATGCGTCAGCACGCCACGATAGGGCGCGCGGCCCTTGGTGCCGCAGGCCTGCAACATCGAAGAGTGGAACCAGCCCCGGTGCTGGTCGGTGCCCTCAAGGTAAAGATCGGCGATGCCGTCGGCTGCGCCATCGGGACGGTCGCGCAGCACGAAAGCGTGGGTCGATCCGCTGTCAAACCAGACGTCGAGAATGTCAAAAACCTGCTCATAGGCGTCCGGGTCATGCTGGTTTTCAAGGATTCTCTCCTTGAACCCTGCCATATACCAGGCATCAGCCCCCTCGGCCTCGAATGCCTCGACGATCCGGGCATTGACCTGCGGATCGCGCAAAAGGAAATCGGAATCAGTGGGTTTCGCGCCTTTCTTCACAAAGCAGGTCAACGGTACGCCCCAGGCGCGCTGGCGTGACAGCACCCAATCCGGCCGCGCCTCGATCATCGAATGCAGGCGGTTGCGGCCGGTGATCGGGGTCCATTCCACCAACTGGTTGATGGAGTTGAGCGCGCGTTTGCGGATGGTGTCGCCATAGGTGCTCATGCCGTCATCCAGCGCACGGTCGATGGCGACGAACCATTGCGGCGTGTTGCGGTAGATCACCGGTGCCTTGGAGCGCCATGAATGGGGGTAGGAATGCTTGATCTTGCCCTTGGCAAACAACGCCCCCGCGCCGGCCAGCGCCTTGATGACGCTGACATTGGCCGGACCTTCCTTGCCCTCGGGCGTGATGATGTGCTGGCCCGCGAAAAGCGGCAGGTCGGCACGAAAGCTACCGTCTTCGGTGACATTGTAGGTCATCGGCAGGCCGTGTTTCAGGCCCACCTGATAGTCATCATCGCCATGGCTTGGCGCGGTATGGACAAAACCGGTGCCGGCCTCGTCGGTGACGTGATCGCCGGGCAGCATGGGAACGTCATAATCCCATTCGCTGTTTCCGCCTTCGACACCGCGCAGGGGATGGGCAAGCGTCATGCCTTCGAACACGGCAGCCGGCACATCCTTGAGGCGCTTTGCCTCCAGCTTCGCGGCAGCGAAGCAGCTTTCGGCCAGCGCATCGGCCAGCACCACAAGCTCCCCTACCTCGGCCTTCGCATACTCACCGAGCCCTGTAACCTCATAGAGACCATAGGAAATCTCCGGCCCATAGCAAACAGCCCGGTTCTGCGGGATGGTCCAGGGTGTAGTGGTCCAGATGACGACCGACACAGGTTTCATCTTGCCGGAAATACGCAAATCCGACGCCTGCCGCCCATCCTCCACGATCGGGAATTTCACCCAGACAGTATGCGACGTGTGGTCGTGATACTCCACCTCGGCCTCGGCCAGCGCGGTCTTTTCCACCGGCGACCACATCACGGGCTTTGACCCCTGATATAATGTCCCGTTCATCACGAACTTCATGAACTCGCCCGCGATCACCGCTTCGGCGTGGTAGTCCATGGTCAGGTAGGGATCATCCCATTTGCCGGTGACGCCCAACCGCTTGAACTCTTCGCGCTGGATGTCGATCCAGCCCTCGGCGAAACGGCGGCATTCCTGGCGGAAATCGACCACCGGCACGGCGTCCTTGTCCAGCCCCTGCGCGCGGTATTGTTCCTCGATCTTCCACTCGATCGGCAGGCCGTGGCAATCCCAGCCGGGCACATAACGCGCATCGCGCCCCAGCATCTGCTGCGAGCGCACGATGAAATCCTTGAGCACCTTGTTCAGCGCATGCCCGATATGCAGATGGCCATTCGCATAGGGCGGGCCATCGTGCAGAATGAAGGGCGTGCGCGCACCATTCTGCTCGGCGGCACGTTCGCGCAGGCGGTCATAGATGCCGATGCGCTCCCAGCGGGCCAGCCATTCAGGCTCGCGCTGGGGAAGCCCCGCGCGCATCGGGAAATCGGTTTCAGGAAGAAAGAGCGTGTCTTTGTAGTCAGGCGTATCAGCGCACATGGAAAAACCTTGAAAATGAGGGGTCTTGGGCATTTTGCGGTGCGACGGGCGCGGCACCATTGTCCCGGCGGCTGGTCAGCGCGCCGGGCCGGTAATTCGCGGGATATGCCTGTGCCGGATCCACATATGCGCGCTTATAGGCCGCGCGAAAGCCACGGTCCAGAGGGGCGTGACAGCGAAAGCGGCCAAGAAATTGCTTGCTTTTGCATCTGCAGCGATGATTATTACCGCATGAAAACAGATAATGGGCGCATGACCGATCAAACGCCGCCGGACATCCAGTCAGGCAAGGATTACTACGAGCGTTCGCTGACCGTCGCGTTGTTGCGGGCGCGCGAAGTGACGATGCGGCGTTTCAAGCGGTTTTCCGATGCCGAGAACCTGACACTGCCGCAATGGCGGGTGATCCGGGCCCTGGCCGATGGCGAGCCTCTGGATGCGGGTACGTTGTGCCAGCGCTGCGTGATCCTGCCGCCTTCGCTGACACGCATCCTGCGCGCATTGTCTGAACGCGGGCTGATCGCGCAGGTGACCAGCAGCGATGCGCGCCGCCACACCGTTGCGCTGACCCCGGCGGGCGTGGCGCTGTTCGACCGGTTGGTTGTCCGCTCCGAGGGTATTCGCCACAGACTCAATGCGGCCTTTGGCGAAGCGCGGATGCAAGAGCTTCTGGATATGCTTAATGACCTGCGCGTCGTGGCCGAAACGCAGCCTGAAACCGATGACGAACGCGGCTCAGGCGCGCCCGGCGACCGCTGACAGGCTGAGCGGGTCGATCCCCATGGAACGCAGCGCCGCGTGCCAGACCTGTGCACCGGGTTCTTTGGCAAAGATCAGCGCGTCGTTGGCCTCGCATGTCAGCCAGCCGTTCCGGGCAATTTCGCTTTCCAGTTGCCCCGGCCCCCAGCCTGCATAGCCCAGCGCAAGAAACCAGTCTGATGGCCCTTCGCCGCGCGCGATGGCAGCCAGGATCGCGGGCGATGAGGTCAGCGACAAGCCGTCTGGCAGCATTTCGCTGTCCGGGGCGTCAATGCCACCGTCGCGAAACAGCACGAAACCGCGCTCGGTTTCTACCGGCCCACCCGCCAGAACGGGTTTGTCGGGCACGGGGCCGGCAAGCGGGATATCCAGCTGTTGCAGCACCGACGTCAGCCCCAAGCCGGCAACAGGGCGGTTGACAACGAGGCCGAACGCCCCCTCGGCCGAATGGGCGCAAAGGTAGATTACCCCGTGCGAAAAGCGCGGATCGCCCATCGCGGGTGTTGAGATCAGAAGCTTGCCGGTCAGATCGAAAGCCGCCGCATCCTTGTTCATCACCCTGCTCCTGCCTGCAACGCATTGGCCAATCCTGCCGCCTATGGCGACGGATGCCAAGGGTCGGATCGGGGCGAAACGGCCACAGAAGCGCGTTATCACCCGAAGTCGCTGAAATGTGACTTCCGCTTCAAGATGGCACTTTGTAACGCTGAACGCATGAAACATTTTGCCCTTCTTCCTGCCGCACTGCGCGGCCTTGCGCTTGGACTGGTGCTGTTGCCCTCTGTTCCCGCCGCCATCACGTCAGTGGCGCAGGCGCAGGGACTGAGCACGACGCAGCTTGTCCAGGCCGAGTTGCGTCCCGGCTGGCGCACCGAGAACGGCACCCATATGGCGGCGCTGCATCTGCGGATGGCCGATGGCTGGAAAACCTACTGGCGCATCCCCGGCGAGGCCGGGATTGCCCCGCAACTGGACTGGTCGCAATCGCAGAACGTGGCTTCGGTCACCGCGCACTGGCCGCGCCCCATGGTTTTCGATCAGAACGGTTTCCGCTCGATCGGCTATGATGGCGAACTGGTCTTGCCCCTGGAGTTCACCCCCCAGCGCGCGGGTCGGCCCATGGCGCTGATGGCACAGGTCACCATCGGCATCTGCCGCGACACCTGTGTGCCAGTCGATCTGACGCTGTCGCTGCCCCTGCGCGATGCCGGTGCGCATGATCCGCTGATTGCCGCCGCGCTGGCACGACGCCCCGAGGCGGGCGCGGGTGCGGGGCTGACGCAGGCCACCTGCCGGGTGGAGCCGGGCACACGCGGGGTTGAACTGACATTGCGCGCCGCGCTGCCCCGGCTGGGCGCGCGCGAACATATGGTGGTGGAACTGCCGGGCACCGGCTACTGGGTGTCCGACAGCCAGACCTGGCGCGAAGGTAGCGAACTGGTGGGCCGCTCACGCGTGCGCGCACCGCAGCAGGGTGCCGTCAGCATCCAGCGCGGGTCGGTCGCCTTTACCATCCTCAGCGAGGACCGGATGGTTGTGCATCAGGGCTGCACCGGCGGTTGAGCGGAACCTTTGCGGTTCGACAGTGCCAGCGCCATGCCGCCCGCCAGCCATAGAAGGAAAACACCCGCCGCAGCCCCCGCCGCGAAAAGGCCCAAGGCCGGCGCCAGCGCCGCGCCCGCACCCGGGAGCACAAGCGCCGTCAGCGGCCCGGGCGCACCGGTCGCCACCGTCCATCCCAGCGTTGCGACAAAGAGCGCCAGCATTCCCACCAACGCCAGCAAGGGCACCAAACGCACCCCTGCCCCTGCACGCATTCCCTGAAGGCCCAGCGCGCGGCGCAGAGAGCGTGTCATGCGACTGACGTCATGGCCCACGGCCAGCAGCGCGGGTACAATCAACAAGACCAGCACCATGCCGAAGCCCAGCCCGTAAACCAGTGTTATGACAGTGGGCTTCAGGAACTGCGCATCCGATGACCGCTCAAACAACAGCGGCCCCAAGCCCAGAACCGTGGTCAGTGTAGTCAGCAGCACCGGGCGCAGCCGGTCGGCCGCGGCATCGACGATCGAGGGGAAAAGCCCGCGCTCGCGTGCGTATTCGTCAACCGTCGTCACCAGAACAATGGAATCGTTGATGATGATCCCGGCCATGCCCAGAATTCCCACGACCGAAAACATCGACAACGCCATGCCCCAGCTTGCGTGGCCATGGATCACCCCGATCAGCCCGAAGGGAATAACGGCCATCACCACCAGCGGCCTGAACCAGCTGGAGAAGATCCATGTCAGCGTGGCATAGATGATCATCAGGCAGGCGATCAGCCCCAGAAGGGCATCGCTGAGGAATTCCTGTTCCTGCTGCGCCAGCCCCGACCGGCGCGTCGTAACTCCGAAGTCCTCTTCCAGCCGGGGCAACAGGGCGAACTGAAGCGCCTCGTTGACGGCGCTTGCGGCCTGCGGGTCATCCTCGGAGATCGCGCCTGAAACGGTGACAAGGCGCACCCCGTTCTCGCGCTGGATGGTAGAAAACCCCTGCTGCGCCTCGATCTGCACAATATCGCCCAGCGGCAGATACCGGCCCGAGGCCGAACGCAGAAGCGTGTTCTCCAGGAAATTCCCCGCGCGCTCATCCTCGGGCAGTTCAACGCGGATCGCACCCGAACGTACGCCTTCAGGGAATGTCGCCGCCTCGATCCCGGTCAGCCGCTGGCGCAATTCACGCCCCAGCGTGTCGGTAGAGAACCCCAGCGCCTGACCTTGCGGCGTCAGCGTCAGGATAAGCTCTTCCTTGTCATAGGCGAGCGTGTCTTCCAGCCCCGTTACCTCGGGGTAATCCGCCAGTTGCGCCTTCAACGCTTCGGCGGCCGCCTTGAGAGTTCCGGAATCGGCGCCGAAGATATCGACCGACAGTGAATCACCCCCCGGCCCCATGCCGAAACTGCGAAAGCTCAGCTCGTCCAGCATCGGCAGTCGCCGCACCTCGTCTTGCAGCATCGCGGTGAATTCGAACGAAGAGTAGGGCCGCAGGTCGGCATCGATCAGATCGATGGTGATAGCCCCCGCCAGATCGGCCGAGCGCGTGCTCGCCCCGGCCAACGCCCGGCCCGCATTGCCGCCGATCTCTGCCAGCGCGTGACGGATCGGCCAGTGCCCGTGTTCAGCTTCCAGCCGCGTGGCCAGCGCATCGGCGGCGCGCTGCAATTCGCGCATCATCGCCAGGCTATCGGCGCGCGTGGCATCGGTCGACATCAGGAAGTTGCCCGAAAGCGTGCCCTGTTCAGGTTGGTTGAAAAAACGCCAGGTCACATCGCCGCGCAACACCGATGCAGCCTGCACAGCCAACAGCAGAACCAATGCCGCCAACACCACATAGCGCCCGGCCAGCACCAGACGCATCGCCGGGCGGAACGCGCGTTCGCGCAGCCAGTCAAAGCCGCGGTTGACCTGCCGCGAGGGCCAGTCATACCAATGCTCTTTGGCGGCACCCACCAAAGCGTGGTGCATGTGGTTTGGCAGGATCAGGAAGCATTCAACCAGCGAGGCCACCAGCACCAGAATGACTGTCCAGGGGATATCCGCGATCATCGAGCCAAAACGCCCGCCGATCACGATCAACCCGGCGAAAGCGGTGATCGTGGTGATGGAGGCCGCGAAAACCGGCAGAGCCATGCGGGTGGCGGCATTCTCGGCGGCTTCGGCTGGGGCTTCGCCAAGGGTGCGAAAGCGGTAATCGGCGTGTTCACCGACCACAATCGCATCATCCACCACGATCCCCAGCGTGATGATCAGCGCGAAAAGCGAGATCATGTTGAAGCTCATGCCCGCCAGATACATCATGCCGATCGCCGCCAGCATCGCCACCGGAATGCCCGCTGCCACCCAGAAAGCGGTGCGCGCGTTGAGGAACAGAAACAGCAGCACCACCACCAGACCCAGCCCCATCAGGCCGTTGGTGACCAGCAGCGTCAGCCGCCCGGCGATCATCTCGGCGCGGGTGTTGACCAGATCGATGCTCACCCCCTCGGGCAGGGACAGGGCCATGTCATCGGCTATGCGCTGGACGGTGTTCTGGATGGCGATGGCGTCGCCCGATTGCGAGCGGTCCACCCGCAAGGTGATCGCCTGGTCCGCGCCCACCCAATAGGCGCGTGCGCGGTCGATGGCTCCGGCGTTTACAACGGCTATATCGGACACCGTCAGCGCTGTGCCATCTGCCTGCGACCGCAGCACCACCGCGCCGATATCCTCAGCGGTGCGGCGTTCGGTCCCGGTGCGCACTCGTGCCGCCCCACCCGACAGTTCGCCCGCCGGATCGACGGCGCTGGCGCTGGCAACCGCCTGGGCGATCTGGGCCAGCGTGATATCGTGCTGGACCAGCCTGAGTGCGGGTACCTCGACCATGATTTCCGGGCTGGCGATGCCCTGAATGGTGGTGCGCGTGATCCCGGCATCATAAAGCCGCACGGCGAATTCATCGGCAAAGCGTGCAAGCTGATCCACCGCCACTGGCCCGGTGATCACCACGTTTGTGACCCGGTCGCCCCAGTTCGAGCGCAGCAAGCGCGGCTCATCGGCGTCTTCGGGCAGGGTGGTGACCAGATCGAGCGCCTCTTGCACATCGGAAGCCGCGCGCGTCATGTCCCAGCCCGGCTCGAACTCAAGTGCGATCCGCGCGCGCCCCTCCGATGCGGTGGCCGATGTGCCTGCCACCCCTTCGACCGACATCAACGCCGGTTCCAGAAGCTGGATGATGGCGCGGTCGACATCCTCGGCCCCGGCCCCGGCCCAGGGGACCGACACGGTGATGCTGTCGACCACGATATCGGGGAAGAACTGGGCATGCATGCGCGGGGCCGCGAACAGGCCACCGGCCAGCATCAGCACCAGAAGCAGGTTTGCCGCCGTGCGGTGACGGGTGAAATAGCGAAACAGGCCATGCGCCGTGACCTTGAGGAACCGTGCACGCGACATGGCTCAGCCCCCCTGCATGCCGTTTTCCAGCCGCTCAAGCAGCTGGGCGGGCACCTGATCTTCCTGTAGCTGGGCCAATATGCGGCTGCGCACCGGCTCGGGCATCTGGGTGTTACCCTCGATCCGGGCGATCAGCGCGGCGCGGCGCTCCGCGTCCAGCGAAACAAGGCCTGTGGCCTGTGGTTGCAGCTCGGCGCCCCTTTCGGGCACCTCGTCACGTTGCGGACGGATGCGGATGCCAGCCCCCAGAAGCGGGTTGCGCGCGGCGAGCAGTTCGCGCCCCTCCAGATGCGGCGCGCGGATCAGCACGCTGTCCCCTTGCCGCCGCACCACCGCGACACGAGCAACCTCAAGCCGGTCATCAGCGCCAAGCACCAACACGCCGCCCTCGGCATCGACTGCCGATGCCGGAATCAGAGCGACATCGGACAAGGCAGGCTCGGCCAGCCGCAGGGTGACGAAATCACCGGGGCGAAAACCGCGTGGCGCGGCCAGATCGGCGAAGACCAGCCGCCCTGTCTGCCCCTCACCGACCGAGGGGCTGACCCGCGCCAGAGTGACAGGCGACGAAATTTCAAGCCCGCCCAGTTCCAGCGCCACATCGCCTGAAGCGGCGATCAGCGCGCCATCGTCATCCAGAAGGCGCAGATACTGCGCGGTCGACAGCCTGAACGCGACTTCCAGTGCGGAAGGATCAATCACCTGCCCCAACCGTTCGTTCATGCTGACCAGCCCGCCGGGCTGCACGTTGAAATCGGCCAGCACACCGTCGAAGGCCGCGACCAGTTCTGTCTCGGCCAGCCGCCGCTCGGCCTCGGCCAGGGTGATGCGCTGGCGTGCCAATGCGTTCTCGGCAGTCTCGGCACGTGCTTCGGCCTGCGCTTCGGCCTGACGGCGGGCGATAACGGCAGCGCGTGCAGCGGCAAAGGCCAGTTCGGCCTCTTCAACAACCGCTTCGGTGCCCACCCCGCGCTCGGTCAGCGTTCGGCGGCGCTCGAAGGCACGCTGGCGCAGATCGGCTTGCGCCTCGGCCTCGGCACGATCCATCCGCGCCAGTTCCAACCCACGAGCGGCATCACGCAGCTCAGCCTCGGCGCGCGCCAGATCATTGCGCGCCAGATCGCGCGCCGCAATCGCATCGGCCGGATCAAGGCGCAGCAGCCACTGACCTGCCGAAACCTCGACCCCGTCAACAACCCCCGGCGCCACTTCGAGAACCCGCCCGGCCAGAGGTGCGCGTAACTCCAGCGTTCGACGCGCGCGAACCTCGCCAAAGGCCGACAGAACCGGGGTTTGCACGCCGGTCTGCACCGGCACGACCCTTGCCGCAAAAACACGCTCGCGCGCCACTCGCGGCATCTGGGCGCGCTCGGCGCGCTCCTCCAGCGTGGCGCGGATTGTGCCCGCCGCCAGCCCCAGCAGGCCCAGCGACAGCGCGGCAAGGAAAACAGCAACAAGGCTGCGGGTCAGAAAACGCATTGTGGTTCTTTCGCTACAAGATTTGGGCGCCGGAATCCGGCGGCCCAATCAATTCAACGCGTCACTGGTTCATTTCCGTCGCAAATGCTCGTCAAGCCGCGGCATGATCTCGACAAAATTGCAGGGCATATGCCGATAATCGAATTGCGGCTGCAAGATATCGTCCCAGGCATCTCGGCAGGCGCCGGGGCTGCCGGGCAGCGCGAACAGATAGGTGCCGCCCGCCACCCCCGCACAGGCCCGCGACTGAATCGCCGAGGTGCCGATCTTCTGCATCGAGATATAGGTGAAAAGGGTGCCGAACGCCTCGATCTCCTTTTCATAGACATCGCGATGCGCCTCAACGGTCACATCTCGCCCCGTCAGACCGGTGCCACCGGTCGACAGCACCGCATCCACCGCCGGGTCAGCGACCCAGTCGCGCAACTGGGCCACGATATCGGCGCGCTCGTCACGGCAGATCGCACGGGCAGCCAGTGCATGCCCCGCATCCGTGATCCGCGCAGCCAGCGTATCACCCGAGCGGTCATCAGCCGCGCTGCGGGTGTCCGAAACCGTGAGCACGGCAAAACGCACCGGTACGAAGGGGCGGGAGTCATCCAGACGATGCGGAAGGATCATGGCAGCTCTCTCAGTCGCGCTTTCAGGGAAAGAAGGTCCGCCCAGGCGTCGCGCTTGGCATCGGTATTGCGCAACAGATAGGCCGGATGCAGCATCGGCAAGGCCGGACGGCCCAATACCTCTTGCCATGTGCCGCGAAGCTTCAGAATGCCGCGCTTCCCCAGCAGTGCCTGACAGGCGACATTGCCCATCAGAACAAGCATATCCGGCGCGGCCAGTTCGACATGGCGGGCCAGAAAGGGGTGCAGCATCGCCAGTTCTTCGGGTGTGGGCTCGCGGTTGCCGGGCGGGCGCCATGGCACAGTGTTGGTGATATAGAGCGCCGATTCGGCGGCCGGGGCGTTGCGCGCAAGGCCGATTGCCGCGAACATCTGGTCCAGCATCCGCCCGGCCTGACCGACGAAAGGCAACCCGCGCTGATCCTCCTCGCGCCCCGGCCCCTCGCCAATGATCATGACCCGTGCAGCCGGGTTGCCATCGGAAAAGACGCAGTTGCGCGCGCCCTTGCGCAGCTCGCAATGGCCATAGCCCGCCAATGCCTCGGCCAGGGCCGGCAAATCGGGGGCGGCGCTGGCCAGGCGCCTGGCCTCGGCCACCGGGTCAATGGCGGGGGCGGCAACCGGTGCGGGGGCGCGGTCTGCGACAGCTGCCGGCTTCGCAGCCTCTTCGCTCTCGGTGAATCGGTTGACCGGCGCATCCGAAACCGCCTCGGTCACGCCAAGTTCCACCTGCCATTCCAGCAGGGCTTTTGCCAGATGCCAATCCAGTGCCGCGTTCATGACGCGACGCTAGCCGATTGCCGCGCGCGATGGAACTGCCGCATTGCCGCAGTGCACGGCTTTGTGCACGACTGCGGGCCTTGCCCCGCGCGCGCCCCGCTTTGGCCTTGCCCCGACGCCCGGCGCTTTCTATACCCCGTCCATTCTGAACGCCCGCCCCGCCCAAGCGATCCGGAGACCGGCCATGACCTTCACCGCCCGCCACCTTCTGGGGATCGAACACCTCCACCCCGCCGAGATCACCACCCTGCTGGACCTTGCCGACCGGTATGTCGATCTCAACCGCTCGACGGCCAAGCATTCCGATGTGCTGGAAGGGCTGACCCAGATCAACATGTTCTTCGAGGCTTCAACCCGCACCCAGGCCTCGTTCGAACTGGCGGGCAAGCGGCTGGGCGCGGATGTGATGAACATGGCCATGGCGCATTCCAGCCTGAAAAAGGGCGAGACGCTGATCGACACGGCGTTGACCCTGAACGCCATGCACCCGGACCTTCTGGTGGTGCGGCATCCGGCCTCGGGCGCGGTCAACCTGCTGGCGGAAAAGGTGAACTGCGCGGTGCTGAACGCCGGCGACGGACGGCACGAGCACCCCACCCAGGCGCTGCTGGACGCGCTGACGATCCGGCGAGCCAAGGGGCGGCTGCACCGGCTGACCGTGGCGATCTGTGGCGATATCGCGCACAGCCGGGTGGCGCGTTCGAACCTGCTGCTGCTGGGCAAGATGGAAAACCGAGTGCGCCTGATCGGTCCGCCGACGCTGATGCCCGCGGGCGTGGCCGAGTTCGGCTGCGAGGTGTTTGACGACATGCGCGCAGGGCTGGAAGGCGCGGATGTGGTGATGATGCTGCGCCTTCAGAAAGAGCGGATGGACGGCGCATTCATCCCGTCCGAGCGCGAATACTACCACCGCTTCGGGCTGGACGCAGAAAAGCTGGGCTATGCGAAGGACGATGCGATCGTCATGCATCCCGGCCCGATGAACCGCGGTGTCGAAATCGACGGCACCATCGCCGATGACATCAACCGCTCGGTCATTCAGGAGCAGGTCGAGATGGGGGTTGCGGTGCGCATGGCGGCCATGGACCTGCTGGCACAGAACCTGCGGCGGGACCGGTTGAAGAAGGCGTTGACGACGGCTTGAAGGGCTGCCTAACCAACGTTCCGAAGGAGCCCACTGCGGACGGTCGCCGGCGAAACAGCAGGATTCGGGTTGGCGCGACAATTCCAGGAGCGGTAAATGTCATTCCTATCAGAGAGGATGACATATGACGTTCCAAGTAGTTGGTTTGCGGCCCGAAGATTTCGCAGCGTTCTTTACGATGTGCGCCGATGAACTGGCACGCCGCAATGCGCGTAAGATGGTTGTGACAGCCAGCCCCGGCACACCGTGCCGTGTTAGCTTGGTTGACGCCGAAGTGGGCGAGACCGTCGTGCTGGTGAATTACGAGCATCAGCCTGCGAAAACCCCTTACAGATCAAGCCATGCGATATTCGTCCGCAAAGGAGTACAGCAGTCGCACTTGGCAGTCGGTGAGGTACCGAAGGTTATGCTCTCACGGCTGATTTCACTCCGCGTGTTCGACCATGATGACATGATGGTTGAGGCAGATGTTGTGCCGGGGACCGAATTAAAGGGGGCAATCGTGCAGGCATTCGCCAACCCCGCAGTATCATATCTGCACCTTCACTATGCAAAACCCGGTTGTTTTGCGGCCAGTGTCAAACGCGCCTGATCGTCCGCACCGTCCCGCACTGCCGACACTCCCCGGCACCAGACCACTCTGCAATCGACTGCGCCGGCCTTCCCTACTCCGCCACCTTCTTCACGAACTGCGACTTGAGGCCGATCTGGCCGATTCCGGGGATGCGGCAGTCGATATCATGATCGCCCGGCACCAGCCGGATGCCCTTGACCTTGGTGCCGACCTTGACCACCGTCGACGAGCCCTTGAGCTTGAGATCCTTAATCAGCGTGACCGTGTCGCCGTCCTGCAGCACGTTTCCGACGCTGTCGCGCACGGTGTCTGCACCCTCGGCCAATGCCTCAGCAGACCATTCATGGCCGCATTCAGGACAGGTCAGCAGCGCGCCGGACTGATAGGTGTAGACGGAGCCGCATTCGGGGCAAGGGGGCAATGTGTCGGTCATGGTTTTCGCTATAACCACGCGGAAGCACTTTGACCAGAGCGGAAGCTTTGCGCCGGGTCGCGGCGGATGCTATCGCCACGCACGACAAAAACGCAGGAGAGATGCGTGCCAGATCAGCCCACCCATCGCCCTCCCGATCAGCGCCCTGAGGCTGCGGTGCTGGCCGTCGTGATCCGCGCCGGACAGGTGCTGCTGGTTCAGCGCGCCAACCCGCCCGATGCCGGGCTCTGGGGCTTTCCGGGCGGCAAGGTGGAGTTCGGCGAAACCCTTGTGCAGGCTGCCGAACGCGAATTGCTGGAGGAAACCGGCGTGCGTGCAACCGCCCAGGAGGTGATTGGCGCCGTCGAGGCCTGGGACCGCACCGCCGATGGCCGTTTGCAGCGACATTTCGTCCTGATCGCGGTGCGGTGTGAATGGCTCGCGGGTGAGCCCCTGGCCGCCGACGACGCCCTGGATGCCCGCTGGGTGGCACTGGACGGGATGGAGAACGCGCTGCCGTTAAGCCGCGATGTCGCGCAGATGGCAAGGCGGGCGGCGGAAGGCACGACGAAATAACCCGGCAAAGCAACCTCCGGGCTTGTTGCGCGCCACCGAGCGCCCTACATCGGGGCGATGAAAACCGCGCTTGCCTTGCCTGCGCGCCTCTTCGGGCGCGCGCCTCGTGTCAATCTGGTTCGTCTGCAAGGCATGATTGCCGCGCAGGGGCGGGGCCGGCTGAATGATGCCGAACTTGCCCCGGTGCTGGAGCGTGCATTTCGTGCCGGCAAGCCGAGCGCGGTGGCGCTTTCGATCAATTCGCCCGGCGGATCGCCGGTGCAATCCTCGCTGATCGCGGCACGCATCCGGCGACTGGGTGATGAAACCGGTGTGCCGGTTCATGCCTTCGTCGAGGATGCCGCGGCCTCGGGCGGCTACTGGCTCGCGACGGCGGCCGATGACATCCATTGCGACAGTTGCTCGATTCTCGGATCGATCGGGGTAATTGCGGCGGGGTTCGGCTTGCAGGAGTTCATTGCCCGGCACGGCGTGGAGCGGCGGGTGCATACCGCCGGACGCTCCAAAAGCCAGCTGGATATGTTCCACCCCGAGAAGCCCGAAGATATCGAGCGGTTGAACCGGCTGCTGGAACAGATGCATGACGCGTTCATCGGGCAGGTGCGCATCCGGCGCGGGGCAAGGCTGAACGGCGAGACCGAGCTGTTCGACGGCAGTTTCTGGCTGGGCGCGGAGGCGGTTCGGCTGGGGCTGGCCGACGCTATCGGCCATGCGGTGCCAGTGCTGAAGGCGCGCTATGGCGAAAAGGTGCGGCTGGTCCCCTATGGCGTGCGCCGTCCGCTTCTGGCGCGTTTCGGCATGGGGCTCGCCGCAGATGCGATGACCATGGTCGATGAGCGTGCGCTTTGGGCGCGACTGGGGGTTTAGAATGCTGTTGAAGGTCGTAGCGCTGTTCCTGGTCTTCATGGTGGTTATGGCCAGCGTGCAAAAGCTGCTGCGGCTGGGCAAACCGCCAAAACGCAAGGCCATCGACCGGCTGCGCTGTCCGACCTGCAAGCGCATCCAGATCTCGGCCAATCCCGGCCCCTGCAAACGTCCTGGTTGTGTGTATCGATGATGCTCCTTGACCTTCTGATGATTACCGGCGGGCTGGTGGTGCTGGTGCTGGCGGGGGATGCGCTGGTGAAGGGTGCCGTGAACCTGAGCCTTCGGCTGGGCATTCCCGCGCTGATTGTCGGCCTGACGGTGGTGGCTTTCGGCACCTCGGCACCCGAGTTGATCGTTTCCATCCAGGCCGTCATTTCGGGCGTTCCCGCACTTGCGCTGGGCAATGTGGTCGGATCGAACACGGCCAATATCTTGCTGGTCCTGGGTATTCCGGCGCTGATCGCGGCCATTCCCGTGGCACGCAACCTGACGCGCGATTACGCCATCATGATCGCCGCCAGCGTGCTGTTCATTGCGCTGGCCTTCACCGGCGAATTCGGGCGCTGGCAGGCACTGGTGCTGCTGGTCGGTCTGGTGCTGATGCTGGGCGATTGCTACATCCGCGCGCGGCGTCAGCGGGTGGGTGCCTTGGAACTGGAAGGTGCAGAAGAGGGCATGTCCGGAGCGAAGATCGCGGGTTTTCTCTTGGCCGGGATCGTCGGCCTGCCGCTGGGCGCGCATTTCCTTGTCGAGGGTGCGGTTGGCGTGGCGACAGTGCTGGGCGTCAGCGAGGCGATCATCGGCCTGACGCTGGTGGCCGTCGGCACCTCGCTGCCCGAGCTGGCAACCACCGTTGCCGCCGCGATACGGCGCGAGGCCGGGGTAGCACTGGGAAATGTGATCGGATCGAACGTATTCAACCTGCTGGGCATCATCGGTGTGGCCGGGTTGGTCGGGCCCATTCCGGTGCCGCTGGACATGTTGCAGATCGACCTTTGGGTGATGCTGGGAGCCTCGCTGCTGCTGGGCGGGTTCATTTGGCTGCGACGCGATATCGGGCGCGTCTGGGGTATGGTCTTGCTTATTCTCTACGCCGCCTATGTTGTATCGTTGTTCTACTGGTAGGGGCTGGCGATGACGGGCAAGGCACTGATCACGGGTGCGGGCAAGCGGTTGGGGCGGGCGATGGCGCTTTCTCTGGCCGAGCGCGGGTATGACGTGACGCTGCATTACGCCACCAGCCGCGAGGGAGCCGAGCGTACCGCCGAAGAGGCACGCGCAATGGGGGTGCGGGCTGAGGTGTTGCAAGCCGATCTGCTGGACGAAGGGGCGCTGGCCGGGCTGGTGCCGCAGGCCACGACCGCGCTGGGCGGGCCGCTCACGGTGTTGATCAACAACGCTTCGATCTTTGAATACGACACGCTGCACAGCGCGACCGAGGAAAGCTGGAACCGGCATATCGGTTCCAACCTGCGCGCGCCTTTCGTTCTGACCCAGGCCTTTGCCGCCCAGGCCCCCGCCGCCGGGCGCGACGAAGCGGGCGAGCCGGTGGCAACCGCACTGGTGGTCAACATGATCGACCAGCGGGTGCTGAAACTGACGCCTGAGTTCATGACCTATACCATCGCCAAGATGGGCCTTTGGGCCTTCACCCGCACCGCCGCACAGGCGCTGGCGCCGGCGATCCGGGTCAATGCCATCGGCCCCGGCCCCACCTTGCAGGGCAGCCGGCAGAGCGCCGGTCATTTCGCCCGCCAGCGTGCATCGACAGTGCTGGAGCGCGGCGCGAACCTCGCCGACATCACCGCCGCACTGGCGTATTTTCTCGATGCGCCAGCGGTGACCGGACAGATCCTGATGGTCGATGGCGGTCAGCACCTGGGCTGGCAGACCCCTGACGTTCTGGGCGTTGAATAGCCACTCGCGCGATGGGCAAAGGCGCCAGACAAGGCAATCCGCGACAGCTTGTCCACCGGCAAAGGGGATGTCACATTTCCGTTAAGAAATTGTTAGTTTTTTCAGTGCCTTGCAGAACGGAAGAATAAAAATACATACATTTCAGAAGCTTGCAAATGTGCCTATTTTTTGTGCACCGCGAGGAAGCCGCATGGATACAATGGTTTTTTGCCCCTTCCCCCATTACATCCACAAAGTTATCCACAGAAACCGTGGACAGCTTTGGGCTTGAAATCACGCTCGTATCCGTGCAGCGACAGACAGAATCACTCCGCGACACAGACCATGACCGAAACCAGCCTGACCGGCCACGCCCTGATCCAGTCCTACGTGCGCAGGCTCGACAATTCGCCGGGCGTGTACCGCATGCTCGATGCCGAAGCGCGGGTGCTTTATGTCGGCAAAGCGCGCAATCTGAAGGCGCGCGTGTCGAATTATGCCCGCCCCTCCGGCCATTCGGCGCGGATTGCGCGGATGATTGGCGAAACCCGGTCGATGATGTTTCTGAGCACCCGCACCGAGACCGAGGCGCTGCTGCTGGAGCAGAACCTGATCAAGCAGCTCAAACCCGTCTACAACGTGCTGCTGCGCGACGACAAAAGCTTTCCCAATATCCTGATCGCCAAGAACCACGCCTTTCCACAGATCCGCAAGCATCGTGGCAAGCGCAGCGACAAGGGCAGTTATTTCGGCCCCTTCGCCAGTGGCTCTGCGGTGAACCGGACGCTGAACCAGTTGCAAAAGGTCTTCTTGCTGCGCAACTGCGCCGACAGCGTCTTCAACAACCGTTCGCGCCCCTGCCTGCTTTACCAGATCAAGCGCTGCTCCGGCCCTTGCGTGGGGCTGATCTCGCCCGAGGATTACGCCGGGCTGGTGTCGGATGCAGAGCGCTTCCTGTCAGGCAAGACCACGCATATCCAGTCAGAACTGGCGCAAGAGATGCAGGCAGCCTCGGATGCGATGGAGTTCGAACGCGCTGCCGCCCTGCGCGACCGGATCCGCGCGCTGACCCAGGTGCAGCAGACCCAGGGCATCAACCCGCGCGGCGTGTCCGAGGCCGATATCATCGCGCTGCATCTGGAAAAGGGGCAGGCCTGCGTGCAGGTCTTCTTCATTCGCGCCAATCAAAGCTGGGGCAACCGCGATTTCTACCCGCGCACCGGGGCTGGCGCCGAAGAAGGCGAGATTCTGGAGGCGTTTCTGGCGCAGTTTTATGACGGTAAGCCGCCGCCCCGCCAGATCCTTCTGTCGCATCCCATCGACAACGAGGATCTCATCCACGAGTTGCTGTCAGCGCGCGCGGGCCGCAATGTGGAAATCCGCGTACCACAACGCGGGGAAAAAGCTGAACTGGTGGAAAACGCCGCGCGCAATGCCCGCGAAAGCCTCGGACGGCGGATGGCCGAGGGCGCGGCGCAATCGAAACTGCTGGCAGGTCTGGCCGAGGCCTTTGATCTGGACGCGCCGCCAAAGCGCGTAGAGATCTACGACAACAGCCATATCCAGGGCGCGCATGCGGTGGGGGCGATGGTCGTCGCGGGGCCTGAGGGCTTTGTGAAAAGTCAGTATCGAAAATACAACATCAAGGGCGACGCGCTGACGCCGGGCGATGATTTCGGCATGATGAAAGAGGTTCTGCGCCGGCGTTTTGAGCGGCTGGTGCAGGAAGACCCCGGTCGAGAAAGCGAAGCCTGGCCAGACCTGATCCTGATCGACGGCGGGGCGGGGCAAGTGTCTGCCGTGGCCGGGATCATGAGCGAGATGGGCGTTGCGGATATCCCGATGGTCGGCGTCGCAAAGGGCATCGACCGCGACGCCGGCAAGGAAGAGTTCCACCGCCCCGGTCGCCGCCCCTTTTCGCTGCGCCACAACGATCCGGTCCTGTATTTTACCCAGCGGCTGCGCGACGAGGCGCACCGCTTTGCCATCGGCACCCACCGCGCCAGCCGCGCCAAGGCCACAACCAGCACACCGCTGGATGACGTGCCGGGCGTGGGTGCGGCTCGCAAGCGCGCGCTTCTGGCACATTTCGGCTCGGCCAAGGCGGTGACACGGGCGGGCCTGCCCGATCTGATGGCAGTGCCGGGGATTTCCGAGGCATTGGCGCGCAAGATCCATGATTTCTTCAATGCGCGCGAATAGCACCACAATACATATCTGGCTGGCGGGAATGCGCCTTTGAATACAGGCGCAACATCAGGGCAATCGCATGCCTGGCGCACCACCCCGAACGGCGGCTTTCCCCACATGTGGCCGTATCACCGCTGTCCCCTCTTCCCTCGCGTTCGGATTGGGCCTAGATAGAGCTATGCACTGGACGATCCCGAATACGCTCACCATTCTTCGGCTGCTTGCCGCACCTGGCGTGGCGGTAATGTTTTTGTATTTCGCACGTCCCTGGGCAGAGTGGATCGCGCTGGTTCTGTTCCTGGGTGCCGCAATCACCGACTATTTCGATGGCTATCTGGCCCGCCTTTGGAAACAGGAAAGCCGCATTGGTGCCATGCTGGACCCGATCGCCGACAAGGCGATGGTGGTCATCGCCCTTCTGGTTATCACCGGCTATTCGGGAATGGACCCTTGGCTGATCCTGCCGGCCTCGATGATCCTGTTTCGCGAAGTCTTTGTCTCGGGCCTGCGCGAATATCTCGGCAACACCTCGCGCACGCTTGCCGTGACGAAGCTTGCCAAGTGGAAGACCACCGCGCAGATGGTGGCGATTTCGGTTCTTTTCGGGGCGCTCGGGCTGGAATACATCCGCGAGCAGGCTCTGGCGCGCAACCGTGTGCTGATCCTTGAGATGGAGGCCACCGGCATCACCGCCGAGGTCAACCTGTTGCAGGTTGCCAATTATGGAGGCGAAGTCGTCTGGATGGCCGGGCTGGTGCTGATCTGGATCGCCGCCGCACTGACGCTTATCACCGGCTGGGATTACCTGCGCAAAGCCTACCCGTATCTGAAGGATCAAAGGCAATGAAGCTGCGACTCATGTATTTCGCCTGGCTGCGCGAACGCATCGGGGCACCGCGCGAAGACTTTGAAACCCAGGCCGAAACCGTGGCCGCGTTGGTCGAGGAACTGCGCGCACGCGAGGAACGCTATGCGCTGGCGTTCTCTGATATGGCGGCAATTCGCGTGGCTTTGGATCAGGAACTGGCCAGTTTCGACGCACCGCTGCGTGGTGTGCGCGAGGTCGCCTTCTTTCCGCCGATGACCGGCGGCTGACCCCATGGCGATCCGTGTTCAGCAGCAAGCCTTTGACTATGGCGCTGAGTGCAACGCCTTCGCGCAGATTGTGCAGGATGCCGGCGCCATTGTCACCTTTGCCGGAATCGTGCGCGACGAGGGCGCCACGCTGAGCGAAATGGAAATCGAACATTACCCCGGCATGACCGAACGCGCCCTTGCCGCCATCGAGGCCGAGGCCCGCGACCGATGGCAGCTTTCAGACACGCTGATCATCCACCGCCACGGCCTGCTGGCCCCCGGTGAAACGATCATGATGGTCGCCACCGCCGCGCGTCATCGCGCCGATGCCTTTGCCGCCGCCGAATTCCTGATGGATTACCTGAAATCGCGCGCGCCCTTCTGGAAGAAGGAAACCACCACCAGTGGCAGCACCGGCTGGGTGGCGGCGCGTGACGCTGACGAATCGGCGCTGAAGCGCTGGTAGGGCCCGGGGTTCACGCGCTCTGGGCAACAACCGCCAGAGAGCCCTCGTCCACAGCACGTTTCCGCAACACCCGCCCCGCCAAAGACAGAAACGCGCGACGATACTTCGCCGCGCGCCCCTAGAGATGTGACCTGGAAGTCTTGTCAGTTCCGCCAAGAACCGACGGAAGGTCCGGCGCACGCGGCCCCGGCGTGCAGCCTCAGCGGCGCGCGGTATCCTCGCCGCCCTCTTCTTCGTCTTCGTCATCGCCTGACTGGGGAAGGTTGAAGAAGCTGTCGGCATCCGAATAATCAACGTTCGACGGTTTCTCTTCATCGCTCTCGCGCGAGAGGGTGAAATTCTCCAGCCCTGCCATGTTGCTGGGCAATTTCGGTTCGGTTGTCATTTCCAGCGACTGCTCGGTCGACACCAGCTTGCGGCGTTCGTCGTCATTCATCACACCGCCCTCGGCTGCCTTCTTCTTGGCGGCCTTCTGAACCTCGGCGTCCAGTTCGGACTGGCGGCACAGGCCAAGCGCAACCGGATCAATCGGCTGGATATTCTGGATGTTCCAATGCGTACGCTCGCGGATTGCCTGGATCGAGGGGTTCGTCGTGCCCACCAGCTTGCGGATCTGAGCGTCGGCCAGTTCGGGATGGAACTTGACCAGCCAAAGGATCGCAGCGGGGCGGTCCTGACGTTTGCTGAGCGGCGTGTAACGCGGACCACGGCGCTTCTCCTCACCAACCGAGGCGGGATTGAACTTCAGTTTCAGGACATGCTTCGGGTCAGCCTCGCCCTTCTTGATCTCGATTTCGTCAAGCTGGTTGTGGGCGATCGGGTCAAAGCCCTTCACGCCGGCGGCGACATCGCCATCAGCGATCCCCTGCACTTCCAGCTCGTGCAGGCCGCAGAAATCAGCGATCTGCTTGAAGCTGAGCGTGGTATTGTCCACCAGCCAGACGGCTGTGGCCTTGGCCATCAGGGGTTTTGCCATCGTATCAGTCCTCATTCTGCCTTCAAGGGATGTGGGCATGGGCGATCATCCGCCGGGGGATCCGGCCGCAGCCGCCGGGGCCACGCATCCTCGATTTCGGGGAATGGGGCGTATATAAGGCCCAAAACGCCCCAAGAAAAGAGCAAAACATGCGAACGGGTCATAAAGCACGCAGGTTTCGACCTGCGCTGATGCGGATTGGGATGCTGATCGCCGCCTGTCTCCTGATCTCAACCGCCGCCGCGCAGGACCGGGCCGGGCGGTTCGACCACTACCTGCTGGCGCTGAGCTGGATCCCCGCCTACTGCGTTTTCGATGGCGACCAGCGCGCCGATCCGCGTTGTGCGCAGGGTGCCGGACTTGGCTGGGTGGTGCACGGCCTCTGGCCGCAGCATGAGGGCGGTGGCTGGCCGGAATACTGCCCCACCCCCGAGCGCTCACCCACGCGCCGCGAAACCGCCGGGCAGGCCGATCTTTTCGGCGCGGCGGGGTCTGCCTGGCATCAGTGGAACAAGCATGGCCGCTGCACGGGTCTGAGCGCTGATGATTACTATTCCCTTACCCGCGAGGCGCTGTCCCGGTTGACCCTGCCTGAAATTTTTTCGGCAATCCACGCCCCCCTGCGCGTGGCGCCCGGCGTGGTCGAGGCCGCGTTCATCGAGGCCAATCCCGAACTGACCCCGGATATGATAATCACAACCTGCCGCGATGAATCGCTGGTCGAGTTGCGCCTGTGCCTGACCCGCGATCTGGCGCCGCGCCCCTGCGACACAGCGTTGCTGCGCCGGGCGTGCACGCTGCCGGCCGCACGGCTGGAGGCCTTGCGCTAGGCCTGCCGCCGCGCGGTTTCGCACAATTGCCATTCAGGCAGCGGAAACAGCCGGTCATAGGCCCAGTTGAATCCGAACGCATAGACCAGATAGAACGCCGCAAACCCAAGATCCATGACAAACGCTGCCCAGATCCCCATCTCCAGATACCAGGCGATAAATGGAAGAAGGGCGGCCAGAAGCCCGGCCTCGAACAGGACGGCATGCACGATGCGCAGGCGAAACGACTTGAGCGTGGTTCCTGTCAGACGCTGCAAGGCATGGTCGAAACCCCAGTTGTAAAGATAGTTCCAGACAGTCGCCAATGAGGCCCCAACCAGCGCGACCACCCCCATATCCTTGATCGGCACACCAAAAAGAAAGGCGCCGAGGGGTGCAAGCAACGAAAGGCCGATGATCTCGAAACTGAGCGCGTGGCGCAGGCGGTCAAGCGGGGAACGCATGGGCGCAATCCGATAGCTTCGGGCCGTCCCGCGATGCTGTCCCGTTGTGGGGGAGGTCGTCCTCGCTTGGCAAACAGATAGGGCCGGGCGGCGGGGCCTTCAAGCCTGCTTGGGCCCGAAAGGAGGCCCGGCGCGCTTACTCTTCTGCGGCAGGCTCGACTGTTTCCGCATTCTCGGCTTCGGGCATGTCTTCAGCCAGCGGCTCCGCGTCCGGCTCTGTCAGGATGCCGCCTGACCACACACCGCTGACCACCTGCCCCTCGGCATAGCGCAGGGTGCCACGTCCCTCGCGCTGGCCATCGACGAATTCGCCTTCATAGACATCGCCGGTGACATAGGTCGCCCGCCCCTCGCCCTCGATCCGCCCGGCGCGCCAGGTGCCCTCGTAGACGAAGCCATCGGCCATCTCGATACGGCCGCGCCCGTCGCGTTCGTTGCCAGCAAAATTGCCCTCGTAACGCGTGCCGTCAGGATAGGTCATGACACCCTGACCTTCGCGGATGCCTGCCTCGAACGCGCCCTCATAGACACGCTCGTCCGGGAAGGTCATACGGCCCTCGCCATGCGGGCGTCCATCACGGAACGCCCCTTCATAGACCAGCCCATCACCGAAATCGGCCGTTCCCTGCCCTTCGCGCCGCCCGGCAGACCACGCGCCTGTATAGCTGGAACCATCGGCAAAGGTGACAGAGCCGCGCCCGTCTGGCAGGCCGTCGCGGAACTGGCCCTCGTAGCGCGAGCCATCGGGGTGGGTCAGCGTGCCCTCGCCGTCGATCCGGTCCGCGACCCAGTTGCCGACATAGACATGCCCGTCCGCCGATGTCAGCCGCCCGCGCCCATGGCGTTCATCATCCGTGAAATCGCCCTCATAGATACTGCCATCGGCAAACGTGATCCGCCCCAGTCCCTGCATCATGCCATTAGCGAATGTCCCCTCACGCCGATCACCGTTGGGCAGGGTTAGCTGTCCTGCACCGTGCAACATACCATCCGCCCATTCGCCATCATAGACCGCGCCGTCGGGCCGCGTCAGCCGCCCCTCGCCGTGGCGCTGGTCGTCGCGCATCTCGCCGATATAGACCGAACCGTCAGGATAGGTGATGGTGCCGCGCCCCTCGCGTTGGCCATGCACCCACTGACCCTCGTAACGCAGCCCGCCCGGGCGCTCCATCACGCCTTCGCCATGTGGCTGGCTGTCATCGAATTCGCCAGTATAGACGACGCCAGTGGCATAGCGGCGCGTGCCCTGCCCCATGATGCGCCCGCCGTCCCAATTGCCCTCGTAGGACGATCCATCGGCAAAGACCATGCGCCCCTCGCCGTGCGGGCGCCCTTCTTCGAACTGACCTTCATAGACCGCGCCATTGGGATAGCGCGCGGTTCCCTGACCGGTGATCTGCCCCTCGACCCATTCGCCGGTATATTCGAAACCGTTTGGCAGCCGGTAGCTGCCCTGACCATGCTGCAATCCGTCCAGGAAGGTGCCCTCATAGATCCCGCCATCCGGGTACTGGCGCGTAATCACGTCAGTAAGCTGCGCCATGGCGGTGCCCGTTGCAAACAGGACAACCAGCGCCGCCGAGGGAATGCCGGCGCGCGTGGGAATGAACTTTTTCAGCATGCGAACCCCGTGCGTCTGCGGCGCCATCCAGCGCGCCCGTTGCCCAGACCCTAGAGGAGGCATGCCCCCGATGGCAAGCCTGTTGCCCTCAAGCGATCGTCACGAAACGCTTATGCGGCAAGCCCTTGCGCATCCGCCTGCCGTTCAGCCACTGCCGCGGATGGCCTCGGGGTGATCCGCCAGAAAGACTTTCAGCGCGGCGTACAGTGCCCGTGCGTGCTGCAGATCTCCAGCATGCAGCGCTTCGCGAATATCCTCGCAGATCATTTTCTGCACCCGCTGCGGCCCATGGTGAATGTGCATCAGGTAATCGCCCAGTTCGGCAGCGGCTACCGGCGCGATATGCTCATGCGCGGCGATAGCCGCTATCTCGGCCCGCGTGAGGCAGGCCATGTCGATGATATCGTTGTCGTTAATCATGTGGTATCCTCCTTTTTAAAAAGGATACCACGAATCATGCAGCGAAGGCGTTGCGCGGTATCAAGATCACGAACGCTGGATCAGAGCTCAGCCCGCATGCAGGCTCGGCGCTTCCAGCGCGCCAAAGCCGTAATGCCGCAACCAGCGCAGGTCACTCTCGAAGAAGGCGCGCAGATCGGGGATGCCGTATTTCAGCATCGCCATCCGGTCGATCCCCATGCCAAAGGCAAAGCCCTGCCATTCATCGGGGTCGATTCCGCCCGCGCGAAGCACATTGGGGTGCATCATGCCCGAGCCAAGCACCTCCATCCAGCCGTCACCCTCGCCCACCTTGAGCTGGCCACCGACCCAGGAACACTGGATATCCACCTCGGCGGAGGGCTCGGTGAAGGGGAAATGGCTGGCGCGGAAGCGGGTTTTGACGCGCTGTCCGAAATAGGCGCTGAAAAACTCTTCCAGCACCCATTTCAGATTGGCCATGGTGATGTCGCGGTCGATGGCCATGCCTTCGATCTGGTGGAACATCGGGGTATGCGTCAGGTCCATGTCCATCCGGTAGACGCGACCGGGCGCGATCACCCGGATCGGCGCTCCCTGCTCCTGCATGGCGCGGATCTGAACGGGGCTGGTGTGGGTGCGCAAGACATGCGGCGGGCGGTTGTCGCCCTCGGCGCGGTGCAGAAAGAAGGTGTCATGCTCCTGCCGCGCCGGATGCTCGGGTGCGATGTTGAGCGCGTCGAAATTGTACCAGTCGGTTTCGATCTGCGGACCTTCGGCCACGGCAAAACCCATGTCGGCAAAGATCGCGGCCATTTCCTCGGTCACCTGACTGACCGGATGGATGGTACCGCGCGGGCGAGGGCGGGCGGGCAAGGTAACATCCAGCCACTCGGACTTGAGCCGCTCGTCGAGGGCTGCATCTTCCAGTGCGGCCTTGCGGGCGCGCAGCGCGGCGTCGATCTCTTCCTTGAGCGCGTTGAGAACCGGACCCGCCTGCTGGCGCTCTGCAGGTGACATGCGGCCCAACTCGCGCATCTTCAGGCTGATCTCGCCCTTCTTGCCCAGAGCTGCCAGCCGCACCCCCTCCAGCGCATCGGCCCCGCCGGCAGCGCCGATCTCAGCCAGATATTTCGCCCGAAGCGCCGCAATGCCGTCCATGATGCCTGTTCCCGTAATGCGCGTGATCCGGGCTTGGCCTAGCCATATTCCTCAGCGAATGCAAGCAGACCTGCTCTGCGATGCAGCGGCTGTTCGTGTGGCTCAGGAAAAGGGAGGGGGCTTTGCCCCCTCTTGGCCTGCGGCCAATTCACCCCCAGGATATTTTCGAACAGATGAAGGGAGAAGAGGCAAGCTTAATTCATCTGTTCAATAAATATCCCGGGGGAGTCGCCCGCAGGGCGGCGGGGGCAGCGCCCCCTGCCGCGCGCCGCAGGCGCGCGGCCTGGCCAAACGGGATGAGCGTGCGGGCGAAGCCTGCGTGCGAAGACGGGCGGGAGCGGCACCGACGCCCGATTGGCCGATTTCAGCCATGCAAGCGTTCACCCATGCAAAAGGCCGCCCAATGAGGGCGGCCTGAATCAGCGTCTTGCCGGCCTGTCTCAGGTGGTTGCAGCGCGGGCTTTTTCGACGATCTGGCCGAAGGCTTCGGGCTCGTGCACGGCCAGGTCGGCGAGCACCTTGCGATCCACTTCGATCCCGGCGGCCGCGAGGGCGTGGATAAAGCGCGAATAGGTCAGCGATGGATCAATGGCACGCACCGCCGCGTTGATCCGCTGGATCCACAGCGCGCGGAAGTTGCGCTTGCGGACCTTTCGGTCACGGGTAGCGTACTGGTTGGCCTTGTCGACGGCCTGGGTTGCCGTGCGGAAGTTGCGCGAGCGCGCACCATAATAACCGGCTGCGGCCTTGACGACCTTGCGGTGGCGGGCGTGGGTAACTTTACCGGATTTGACGCGGGACATGTCTGATCCTCCTTAGCGGGCGTAGGGCATGTAGGTCTTGACGATCTTCGTATCCGGCTCGCTCAGCACCATGGTGCCGCGCGCGTCGCGGATGAATTTCGTCGTGCGTTTGATCATGCCGTGGCGTTTGCCTGCCTGGGCCGATTTGATCTTCCCGGTCGCGGTGACCTTGAAGCGTTTCTTGGCGCTTGCCTTGGTCTTCATCTTGGGCATTTCCGTCTCCTGTCTTGTCTGAGCGGTGCTGACGCGCGACTCGGCATGCCTCGAAGGCCGGCCACGCGGGTTTGGAGCGCGCTCTATAGGATGCGGGCGCGCGGGATGCAAGTGCCTGTTGCCGCTTGTGGCCCGTCACACTAGAGATGATTTCAAGCCAGACAGGGGACCGGGCATGGTGGAGCGTTTCGATCTGATTGTCCTGGGTTCGGGCCCGGCGGGCAGTGCAGCAGCCACGGTGGCCGCGCGGGCCGGGCTGCGGGTTGCGTTGCTCGACAAGTCAGCCTTTCCGCGCGACAAGCTGTGCGGCGGCGCTGTCAGCGGGCGGTGCGCGCGCTATCTGGACACGATCTTCGGCCAGCCTGTCACACCGGATCTGTTCCGCACGCTGACACGCCTGCGCCTGTCGCATGCTGGCGAGGGTCTGGGCCTTGTCAAGGATGCGCCTCCCCTGCACATGACGATGCGGCGCGATTTTGACGCCGTGCTGCACCGCCACGCCATTGCCGCCGGGGCCGTGGTTTTTGCACCGATACGTGTTACCCGGATCGTGCCGGAGGGTCCGCGCATCGAACTGGCCGACGGGCGTGTGCTGGAAGGCAGACTGATGATTGGCGCCGATGGCTGCAACAGTGCCACCGCCCGCGCGCTCTACGGTCGCGCGTTCGACCCGGCCGATGTCAGCTTTGCACTGGAAGTCGAACTGCCGCGCCGCCGGGGCGCTTTCCGCACCGTCGAGATTGATCTGGCGGCAGCGGACTGGGGCTATGGCTGGATTTTCCCCAAGAATGGCAGTGTCACACTGGGCGTCGGCGGCTTGCATCAGCGCAACCCGGACATGAAGTCCCATATGCGCAGCTATCTGGAAAGACATATCACTGCCGAGGAAGCCAGCACCGCAATGCAGGGCTGCAAGGGAGCCTTTCTGCCCGCCGGCGTCTATCGCAAGCAGCCCGGCGCAGGGCGGGTGCTGCTGGCGGGCGATGCGGCCGGGCTGGTGGACCCGGTCACCGGCGAGGGCATCGCCTGGGCGATGCGCAGCGGGCAACTGGCGGCCGAGGCCTGTGTGGCCGCGTTGCGGGCGGATGTACCGAACAAGGCGCTGGCCTTCTACGGAGAGCAACTGACCTATGTCCAACGCGAGATCGATCGCGCGCGGATGTTGCAGAAATGGCTGTTCCTCAGCCCCAAAAGCGCTTCGTTCGTGCGCGCCATGGTGCGCAAACCGACGGTTCAGCGGGCCTTTCTGCGTATCCTTTCAGGCGAGCGCGACTATCAGGACATTGGCAGCAAGACACTTTTCAATCTGTCGCTGCAATTCGGCAGATCACTGTTTCAGCGCAATGGAGAGCGGGCAGCAGGCGGGCGTGAGTGAACGGGCGGGCGGGGCGGGGCGCGATGCGGGGCGGGGCGCGATCTGTACGCGGCTTCAGTATAGAAGCCGCGCCAGCATCTCCAGCGCCAGGTCCGGCACGTCGCCCCATTCATAGCCTCCGGCAGGATGGCTGAACTGTGCCCAGCCCGCCATTCCCAGCCCCATCACCAACAGGATCAGCCCCGGCACCGGCCTGCGCCGGTCAGCCCAGGCCGAAACGAAGGCCACAAAGGCCAGCGGCAGAAAGGCAAGCCCGGCCAGCAGGATCAGATCACGCTCCATGCGCCCCCTTGTTCCCGGCCCCGCCGCCGTTCCGGGGTGCCGCCAGGGTGATTATTCAGCCTCCGCGCGGTAAATCAAGCGTTCGTCGCAGGGTGCCACGCGCAGGATGTTGGTGGTTCCCGGCTGATTGAAGGGCACGCCCGCCGTGACCACGATCTGGCCCTCCTCGGTGGCCAGCTTCAGATCCACGGCCGCGCGCGCCGCGCTGACCACCGCCGATTTGAAACGGTCTATCGGCCCGGAGGCCACGCAATGGATGCCCCAGGTCAGGCACAGCCTGCGCAGGGTATCCGGCTTGGTGCTGAGGGCGATGATCGGAACCTGCGGGCGTTCGCGTGCCACCTTCGCCGCGGTCGAGCCCGATTCGGTGAAACAGCAGATCGCCTTGATATCCGTTGTCTCGGCGATCTCGCGCGCTGCCGCGACGATGCCATCGGCGATGCCAACATGGTCGATCCGGCGTGAGGCGTTGATAACCTCGCGCCAGGTCGGATCGCCTTCGACCGAGATGGCGACATTGTCCATGGTGCGAACGGCTTCGACCGGATAGGCACCGGCCGCTGATTCAGCCGAAAGCATTACCGCATCGGCGCCCTCGTAGATCGCGGTGGCAACATCGGACACTTCGGCGCGGGTGGGCATCGGACTTTCGATCATCGATTCCAGCATCTGCGTCGCCACGATCACCGGCTTGGCTGCCGCGCGCGCGCGGCGAACCAGCCGCTTCTGGATAGGCGGCACGGCGTGCACTGGCAGTTCCACCCCAAGATCGCCGCGCGCCACCATGATCCCGTCCGACACCGCAAGGATATCTTCAAAGCATTTGACTGCCGCCGGTTTCTCGATCTTGGCAAGGATCGCGGCGCGGCCATTCGCCAGCCCCCGCGCGTCGGTCACATCCTCAGGGCGCTGCACGAAGCTGAGCGCCAGCCAGTCCACCCCCAGCTCGCAGGCAAATTCCAGGTCGCGCCGGTCCTTGTCAGACAGCGCCGCCAGCGGCAGCACGACATCGGGCACATTGACCCCCTTGCGATCAGAGATCACACCGCCCACAGTGACCGTGCAATCGGCGAAATCGGTGCCGCATTCACGCACTGTCAAGCGGATCTTGCCGTCATTGACCAGCAGTTCCGAACCCGGTTCGAGAGCAGCGAAAATCTCGGGGTGGGGTAGTTGCACGCGGTGGTTGTCGCCCGGCGTCCCGTCAAGATCCAGCCGGAAGGCCTCCCCCTCCTCCAGTTCGGCTGCGCCGTTGCCAAAGGCACCGACCCTCAGCTTTGGCCCCTGCAAATCAGCCAGAATCGCGATCGGGCGTCCGGCCTCGGCCTCGACCCGGCGCACCAGCGCGTGGCGTTCGCGGATCTCGTCATGGCTACCGTGGCTCATGTTCAAGCGAAAAACATCGGCACCGGCCTCGAACAGGGCCGTGATCGTTTCCAGATCGGAGGAAGCCGGACCCAGTGTCGCGACGATCTTTACATTGCGGTTTCTTCTCATCAACGGTTTCCTCTGGCCTGTATGAGCCCTTCCTATCGCGCAATTATGAAGCAACGGCAACTATCGCGCAAACAGTGCCACCTTGACCGGGATGCCATAGCGCGCCACATCATCTGCAAACGGAGGACAGCATGGACGACGCCACCCGCACCCGCATAGAAGCCGCCACCTTTCGCCGTCTTGTGCAGCACATGATGGTTGAGCGCCCCGATGCCCAGAACATCGACCTGATGAACCTCGCCGGGTTTTGCCGCAACTGCCTGAGCCGCTGGTATCAGGAAGCCGCGAGCGCCGAGGGGGTGAGCCTGGACAAGTCCGGCGCGCGCGAGATCGTCTACGGCATGCCGTATGAGGACTGGCGGACGCAGCACCAGCGCGATGCCACGCCCGAGCAGCAGGCCGCATTCGAAAAATCCTTTGCCGAGAACGTCGGCAAAGATAATTGACGCCAAAATGGCGACAATCACCCATCCAGAGGCCCTATTGGCAACTGATCCCGCGCAGCGCCGCCAGAATCTGCCATCGCGTCTTGCTGATTGCGGAATGAAGCCACGGTAACAATCGGCCTGCGCAGGCCGTCAGATGCCGGTTTCCTGTGCGTTGAAACAAAGCAAAATGGTGGCCTGTGCCGCCCCTCGCCTGTTACCCCCTTCCTATCCTCAGATCGCAGCCTTGCGCTTTTCTTCCAGATAGATTTCGCGCAGCCGCGCCGCCACCGGCCCCGGCTTGCCGCCGCCCACCGCCGCACCGTCGATTTCGACCACCGGCATGACGAAGGCCGAGGCCGAGGTGATGAAGGCCTCATCGGCTTCCTGTGCTTCGGTAATGGTGAAGGGGCGCTCCTCGACCTCCATCTGCGCCTCGGCCGCGCAGCGCAGGACAGAGGCGCGGGTGATCCCGTGCAGAATGTCATTCGACAACTGCCGCGTGATGATCTTGCCGCCCTTGACGATATAGGCATTGTTCGAGGTGCCCTCGGTCACGAAACCGTCCTCGACCATCCAGGCATCATCGCAACCGGCCTTCTTGGCCATCATCTTTCCCATCGACGGATAGAGCAGTTGCACCGTCTTTATATCGCGTCTGCCCCAGCGGATATCCTCGATCGAGATCACCTTGATCCCGGTTTTCACCTGCGGGCTGTCGGCCAGGCCCGGCTTGTTCTGGGTGAACAGCACCACCGTGGGCGCGCAGGTGTCAGGGTCCGGAAACGCGAAATCGCGGTCACCGGGCGCGCCACGGCTGACCTGCAGATAGATCATCCCCTCATCAATGGCGTTCTTCTCCACCAGCGCGCGATGGATCGTCAGCCATGCGTCATCATCCAGCGGGTTGCGGATTTCCAGCGCATCCAGCGAACGCTGCAGCCGCGCCAGATGGCCGGGGAAATCGATCAGCTTGCCACCCAGAACCGAGGTCACCTCATAGACCGCATCGGCCATCAGGAAGGCGCGGTCAAAGATCGAGACTTTGGCCTCATCTTCAGGCAGATAGTCACCATTGACATAGACAATGCGGGTCATCGCGGGTCTCTCCTATCCCCAGAGCGCGGCCTGCGGGGGATGGACCCCGGCCGCATCAAATTGCAAAGCGTGGTCGCGGTCTTCCGCCAGAAGCAGCGGGCCGTCAAGATCCGTCACAGCCACCCCCTGCGCCACCAGAACGGCGGGCGCCATGGCCAGCGACGAGCCCACCATGCAGCCGACCATCACCTGAAAACCCTCCGCCTGCGCGGCAGCCCGCAGCGCCAACGCCTCGGTCAGACCGCCGGTCTTGTCGAGCTTTATGTTGACCATGTCATACTTGCCCTTCAGCGCAGGCAAGCTGGCACGATCATGGCAGCTTTCGTCGGCACAGACCGGCAACGGGCGGGCGATCTCGGCCAGCATGGCATCGTCACCGGCTGGCAAGGGCTGCTCCACCATCTCCACCCCCAGCCGGATCAGATGCGGCGCCAGATCGGCATAGACATCGGCCGACCAACCCTCGTTGGCATCGACGATGATGCGCGCCTTCGGCGCGCCTTCACGAACAGCCTCAAGGCGCGGCATATCCGCGGGCGTGCCCAGCTTGATCTTCAGAAGCGGGCGATGGGCATGGCGCGCGGCAGCGGCGCGCATGTTCTCAGGCGTGTCCAGTGACAGGGTGAAAGCTGTGATCTCAGGGCCCGGCGCTGGCAGCCCGGCCAGTTCCCACACCCGCTTGCCCGCACGCTTCGCCTCCAGATCCCACAGCGCGCAATCAACGGCATTGCGCGCCGCCCCGGCGGGCAGCGCCGCCTGCAAGGCGGCGCGGTCAATATCGCCGGGCAGCCCTTCTATTTGCGCGGCGACCGATTCCAGCGTCTCACCGTAGCGCGCATAGGGCACGCATTCACCCCAGCCGCGTGCACCGCCCCGCTCGATCGTCACCGTCAGCACCTGCGCCTCGGTGCGCGAACCGCGTGCAATGGTGAATACCTCAGCCAGCCGAAATCGCTCTGCCGTGACCGTAATCATGCTGTCCCTTTCATCTTGCCCCAAATACGCACTTCTTGACGGGGGGATCCAAGGGGGAGGCCGGGCCTCCCCCTTGGCGGGGAGCGCGAGGGGCGCGCAGCCCCTCGCCCCCCTGCCCTATTCAGACCGCCGCCAGCGCGTCAACCAGCACAGCCGCACCAAAACGGAACGGGTCGGTCGTGGGCAGACCCGTCCGTGCTTCCACATCGGCCAGATAGGCGCGCGCGGCTTCTTCGCCCATGTTCTGGGTATTGACCGCAACCCCCACCACAACGCAGTCGGGATTCGCCACCCTGGCCAGTTCAAGCGCCATGTCGCGCACCGCCTCGATCGTCGGCAGCTTGTAGCCCGGCAGTCCGCGCATATGGTCGCGTGTCGGCTCATGGCAGATGACCAGCGCGTCGGGCTGGCCGCCGTGGATCAGCGCCAGCGTCACGCCCGAATACGAAACGTGAAAAAGGCTGCCCTGCCCCTCGATGATATCCCAGTGGTCGGCGTCATTGTCAGGTGTCAGGTACTCAATGGATCCGGCCATGAAATCAGCGACCACCGCATCAAGAGGCACACCATCGCCGGTGATCAGGATGCCGGTCTGTCCGGTGGCGCGAAAGCTCGCCTTCATACCCCGCTCACGCATCTCGCGCTCCATGCAGAGCGCGGTATACATCTTGCCCACCGAACAATCGGTGCCAACCGCCAGCATCCGCTTTCCGCGCCGCTTCTCGCCATTGGCGATCGGGTATTTCACCGAGGGGATGCGCACATCGTGCAGCTTGCGGCCCGTGGCACGCGCGACCGCCGCCAGGTCTTCCTCGTCGCGCAACAGATTGTGCAGCCCCGAGGCCAGGTCAAACCCTTCCTCAAGCGCCTGCACCAGCACCTTTTTCCATTTCTGGCTGATCACCCCGCCCCGGTTGGCCACGCCGATCACCAGCGTCTTGACGCCTGCGACTTTCGCTTCGGACAGGGTCATATCGGGCAGACCCATATCGGCCTTGCAGCCGTCGAGCCGCAACTGGCCCTTGGCGTATTCGGGGCGCCAGTCCTTGATCCCCTGGGCCACCTTCGCGGCCAGCTGATCGGGTGCATCGCCGAGAAACAGAAGATAGGGGGTTTCAATCATTGGTCAGCTCCATTGTGTTTACCGCCAAGAATGCCTGAAAACCGACGCCAGAACATCGTTTATTTACCGCCTTATGACGTCAATGAGCACGTTTATTCGTCATTGATAAATATTCTCGCAAGAATATCCCGCCCCACTCCGATGCCCGCGACAGATAGTGCGCGCACGCGTTTCATTTGCAAGTGCAGAAAAAGTGCCCAGAAAGCCCTTGCGCCCGCCCGCGCAAGATAATAACCAATCCGCACCGTCCGGCGCAACTTCCTTCCACGAAACAATCAGATCGAGCCCGCATGTCCTTTCGTATCCAACCCGCTGCCCCCGCCCGCCCGAATCGCTGCCAGTTGTTCGGCCCCGGCTCGCGCACCGCGCTGTTTGAAAAGATGGCCGGATCGGCCGCGGATGTGATCAACCTCGATCTGGAGGATTCGGTCGCCCCCTCCGACAAGGACGAGGCCCGCGCCAATGTCATTCGGGCAACCCATGACGTGGATTGGGGAAACAAGACGCTCTCGGTGCGCATCAACGGCCTCGACACGCCCTTCTGGTATCGTGACGTGGTGGACCTTCTTGAACAGGCCAGCGACCGGCTGGACCAGATCATGATCCCCAAGGTGGGCTGCGCGGCCGATGTCTATGCTGTCGATGCACTGGTCACAGCGATCGAGGCCGCCAAGGGCCGCAAGAAGCGCATCAGCTTCGAGGTGATCATCGAATCAGCCGCTGGCATTGCCCATGTAGAGGAAATCGCGGCCTCTAGCCCCCGCCTTCAGGCGATGTCGCTGGGCGCGGCTGATTTCGCGGCCTCGATGGGCATGCAGACCACAGGCATCGGTGGCACGCAGGAAAATTACTACATGCTGCGCGACGGCGCGCAATATTGGTCCGATCCGTGGCACTGGGCGCAGGCCGCCATCGTCGCCGCCTGCCGGACCCACGGCGTGCTGCCGGTCGATGGCCCCTTTGGCGATTTCTCGGATGACGAGGGTTTCCGCGCCCAGGCCCGGCGCTCGGCCACGCTGGGGATGGTCGGCAAATGGGCGATCCACCCGAAGCAGGTGGCACTGGCCAACGAGGTCTTCACCCCGTCCGAGGCCGCCGTGGCCGAAGCGCGCGAGATTCTCGCCGCGATGGAAGCGGCGAAAGCGCGCGGCGAAGGCGCGACCGTTTACAAGGGCCGGCTTGTCGATATAGCCTCGATCAAACAGGCTGAGGTGATTGTGCGCCAGGCCGAGATGATTGCACAGAACTGAATACCCGTGCGGCGCACTTTGAGGAGGGTGGCGCCGCCCAAGCGGGAGGACCGCACGCCCCGGGGCCAACCCGGGGCGTTGCTGTTTTCGCCATTTGCTGTCACACTTTGGCGGCACTTGCGCGAATGCCCCTCGACACCCACCCCGGCGGCGGCTATGGCCCGCCCCTTCACCAGTTGACCGGACCCTTCCCCATGACGACATCCCTTCCCGAAGCGGCTTCCCTGCCCGCCCCCCTTGCGCAGGCGCTCTCCGACAAGGGGTATGAAACACTGACCCCGGTGCAGTCGGCAGTGCTGGACCCGGCACATACCGGGCGCGATCTTCTGGTCTCGGCCCAGACGGGTTCGGGCAAAACGGTGGCTTTTGGCCTGGCGATGGCCGCCGATCTGTTGGGTGACGCCACTCATTTCCCGCCACCCGATACACCGCGCGCCCTGATCATCGCCCCCACACGCGAACTGGCGCTTCAGGTTCGGCGCGAGCTGGAATGGCTCTATGGACCAGCCGGCGCGGTTATCGCCTCTTGCGTGGGGGGGATGGACGCGCGGACCGAACGCCGCGCGCTTGAACGCGGGGCGCATCTGGTTGTCGGCACGCCGGGGCGGCTGCGCGATCATATCGAGCGTCATGCGCTGGATCTGGGCCTGTTGCAGATCGCGGTTCTGGATGAGGCTGACGAGATGCTGGACCTCGGCTTCCGCGAGGATCTCGAATTCATCCTCCAGGCCGCCCCCGTCGAGCGGCGCACGCTCCTGTTCTCGGCCACCGTGTCTCCACAGATCGAACGGCTGGCACAGACCTATCAGCGCGACGCCAAACGCGTCATCGCAACCGCTGCGCGCGATGCCCATGCCGATATCTCCTATCGCGCCCTTACTGTCACGCCCGAAGACAGCGAAAACGCAATCGTCAACGTGTTGCGCTACTACGAGGCGCGTAACGCGCTGGTCTTTTGCAAGACCCGCGCCATGGTCAACCACCTGACCGCGCGCTTCAACAATCGGGGCTTTGCCGTGGTGGCGCTGTCGGGCGAACTGGCGCAGGATGAACGCGCCCGCGCCCTGCAGATGATGCGCGACGGCCGCGCGCGGGTCTGCGTGGCAACCGATGTCGCCGCGCGGGGGATCGATCTGCCGGGGCTGGAACTGGTGATCCACGCCGACCTGCCTTCGAACCGCGAAGCGCTGTTGCACCGCTCGGGCCGCACGGGCCGGGCCGGGCGCAAGGGGGTCAGCGTGCTGATCGTGCCCTTCTCGGCGCGCAAACGCACCGAACGGTTGTTGCAATCGGCCAATATCACCGCCGAATGGGGCCCCGCCCCCTCGGCGGCCGAGGTCAGCGCGCGCGACACAGAACGTCTTTTGACCGACGAAACCCTGACCGCGCCGGAAACCTCCGACGAACACGCGCTGGTTACCATGCTGATCGAACGCTTCACCGCGCGCGAACTGGCGGCCGGTGTCCTGCGCCAGTATTTCGCCGCCCGGTCCGCGCCCGAAGAGGTTGCGCCGGTCACTGCCGACGGCCCCAAACCCCGCGCGCGCGCCGAATTCGACCGCAGTTTCTGGGTTCGCCTCAGCATTGGCGCTACTGAACGCGCAGAGCCGCGCTGGCTCTTGCCGATGCTGTGCCGTGTCGGCGATCTGGGCAAGAACGATATCGGCGCGATCCGCATTTTTGACGACCATACGATGGTGCAGCTGCACGCTGACAGCGAAGAGCGCTTCTTCAACGCGCTGGGGGCAGAAGCCCAACTGGAACAGGGGATCACCGCCGCGCGCGCGCAGGCTCCCGATGGCGCGGCCCGTCCCGCCCCCCGCTCGACAGAGCGCGGCGCACCCCGCGAAAGCCGTGGCCCCCGCCCCGATCGCGCCGCACGCGCCCCGCGTTCGGAAGCACCGCGCCCTGATCGCGCGCCCCGGCCCGACCGTACACAAACCACCGGGAGCCCGGAAAGTGACAGCAGCTCCAAAGCCTATGGCAAGCCCAAGCCCGAGCGCAAACCCAGACCAGAAGGAAAACCCGGAAACGAAGGGAAGGCGAAATACGAAGGCAAGCCCAGAACCTTCAGCAAGCCTGCGGCCAAAACCGCCGACAGCGCCGCGCCGCGCAAATCCCGCCCGGTCGCCAGCACCTCGGACAGCCCCGCAACCAAGTCAAACGCCCCTGCCCGCCCCCGTTTTGATGCCGCCGCCTTGCGCAACCCGTCGGCCCGGCTTGATGCTCCGGGCGGAAAGGGCAAGGCCGCGCACAAGAAACCGGGCGGCAAGCCGAAAACCGGCGGCAAACCGGGTGGCAAACCGGGCGGCAAACCAGCGCGCGGCCCTGACGCCCGCCCGTTCCGCCCGCGCTCAAGCTGAGAGATTGTCGCCCGCCCCCGGGTTTCATCTTGCCGGAAATACGCTCGGGGGGTGAATTCGGCAAAGCCGAAGAGGGGGGCTGAAAGCCCCCTTCTTTGCCGTTACAACATGCCCGGCAACACCTGATCGGGCGGACGGTGGCCATCGGCATAGGTCTTGATGTTCAGAATTACCTTCTCGCCCATCTCGATCCGCCCCTCGATCGTGGCCGACCCCATATGCGGCAGCAGAACGACATTGGACAGCTCGCGCAGCCGCGGATTGAGCTCGACCCCACGCTCGTAAACATCCAGCCCCGCACCGGCAATCTCGCCCGCGCGCAGCCCGCGCGTCAACGCGTTCTCGTCGATCACCTCGCCACGCGAAGTATTGATCAGCACCGCGGTCGGTTTCAGCAGCTTCAACCGCCGGGCATTGAGCAGATGGAAGGTAGACGGCGTATGCGGGCAGTTTATCGAGATCACATCCATCCGCGCGACCATCTGGTCAAGGCTTTCCCAATACGTGGCCTCCAGCGGCTCTTCCACCTCGGGGCGCAGGCGTTTGCGGTTGTGGTAATGGATCTGCATGCCGAACGCCTGCGCGCGCCGTGCCACGGCCTGTCCGATCCGGCCCATGCCCAGAATCCCCAGCCGCTTGCCACCGATCCGCCCGCCCAGATGCGCCATCGGCGACCAGCCGCGCCATTCGCCGCGCTGCATCTCGGCCAGACCTTCGGGAATACGCCGGGTGACCGCCAGCATGAGCGCAATGGTCATGTCGGCGGTATCCTCGGTCACCACGCCAGGCGTATTCGATACCAGCACCCCGCGCTGACGGGCGCTGTGGACATCGATATGATCAACGCCCGCGCCGTAGTTCGCGATCAGTTTCAGCCGCTCGCCCGCCTGGGCGAGCATGTTTGCGTCGATATGATCGCTCAACGTCGGCACCAGCACATCGGCGCGCTGCATCGCGCTGACCAGTTCTTCCCGGCTGAACGGCGCGTCGTCATCGCGCAGTTCGGCGTCGAACAACTCCTTCAGCCGTGTCTCCACCGGGTCAGGCAGGCGTCGCGTAACGACAACACTCAGGCGCTTTGACGGCATCCATACCTCCTCAAGACTTTCAAATCCCCGCGCATGCTGGCAAAGTGACCGATAGATAGACGAGGCACAAGCACCCCGCGCAACCTTCGCGCAATAAAATGACCGAAGGGCCGGGAAATCGCCGCGCCGCCCTCTGGGTGGCACCGGCGCACAAGGGCAGGACAGATGGCGAAACGCAAATGGTTGGCCTTTGCCACAGCGATTGTGCTGGCCATGACGGCGGGGCTGGGCTGCACGCATCCGGCGCGGGCCACAGGTATCGAGCGCGGGCCAGAGACCGGACTGCCGCTGCCGCGCTTTGTTTCGCTCAAAAGCAGCGAGGGGCGGGCACGGCGCGGGCCGAACCGGTCACATCGCGTCGACTGGATCTACACCCGCCGCGACATGCCGCTGCGCGTCACCGCCGAATTCGAACATTGGCGCCGTGTCGAGGATCATGAGGGTCAGGGCGGCTGGATGCATTATTCGCTGCTTTCGGGCGTGCGCACCGCGCTGGTGATCGTCGACATGGCCCCCATGCGCAGCCAGCCCCGTGCAGGCGCGACCGAAATAGCACTTCTGGAGCACGGGGTTGTCGCCCGGATCATGAGCTGCAACCCCGAATGGTGCCGGTTGCGTGCCGAGAACCTGCGCGGCTGGGTGGCGCGTGACGCGCTTTGGGGGATCGGCGCGCAAGAGGTTCTGGACTGACGCCCCCCCGGCCGGCAGTATGCCCCGCGGTGACGGGCGTCGTTGCACTGACTGGCTGCGGAACGGGGGACTCTGGCTGCCCCCACGCCGCTGCGCGGCGCCTCCGAGTGTTTTTTGGTATGGATAAAGGGGGCGCGGGCAGAACATGCAGGCCGAAGTGACCGAAAAACTGACGCGCGCCGGGCTGAATCTGATCCAGCAGGCGTTATCGATTTTTGACAGCGACTTGCGGCTGGCGGTTTGCAACCAGCGCTACCAGGAGATGTTCAGCCTGCCCGACGCGCTTGTGACGCCTGGCGCCTCGTTCGAGGAGACAATACGGTTTCTGGTGTCGCGCGGCGAATATGGACCACAGCCCGACTCTGAAGCGGCTGTGCGGATGCGTGTGGAAACCGCCCGCGCCTTTCAGCCGCATTACATGGAGCGTCAACGACCAAACGGCCGCTGGATATCGGTGGAGGGGGCGCCGCTACAGCAGGGGGGCTGGGTGACCGTCTATACTGACATCACCGAGATCAAGCTGCAGGAACGCCTGTTGCGCGCACGTTCGGAAGAACTGTCTGGCCAGCTCTTTGCCCATGCCGAACGACTGAGCCTGGCCAACCGCGAACTGGCCGCGACCAACGCTGCCCTGGCTGAAGCCAAGCGCGAGCTGACCGAGATCGAAGCACGCACACGGCTGACCACGGAGATGATGCCTGCCCATATCGCGCATGTTGATCGCGCACTCATTTACACATATTCGAACCGCCGCCTTTCTTCGCTGATGCCGGGCCTGCCGGGCGATGTTGTCGGGCTGCATGCCTCGGTCGCACTGGGCGAGACGACATTCGCCAAGATCCAGCCGCATATGAAACGCGCGCTGGCCGGCGCGTCCTCGGTCTGCGAGATCACGCATGATGAGAGCGGGCGGCGGATTCGCGTGGCGCTGACCCCTGACCCTGGGATATCCCTGCCCGATGGCAGCAACGCGGGCGGCGGTGTCTATATCCTGTCGACCGATATCACCGAAGAGACCCAGGCCCGCGCGGCCCTTCTGCAGACCCGCAAGCGTGAACTGGCCGCGCAGCTGACCTCGGGGCTGGCCCATGATTTCGCCAATCTCCTGACGATCATCCTCGGCCTTCAGGGAAAGCTGGCAAGGCTGCCCGGCCTGCCCGACGATGCCGCCGAGATTGCCCGTGCCACAATCGGCGCGGCGCGACGTGGCGGGCGGCTGCTGCAGCGAATCGGTGGCATCTCAGGGCCTCGACGGATGCGCGCCGAGCCGACCGATCTGGAAGTTCTGCTGGACGATCTGAAGATGATGGCAAGCCCGTCTTTGCCCTGCCAGACGCGCTTGCGCATCGAACTGGAGCCGGCGCTGGGGCTGTTGCTGCTGGATCAGGGGGCGGTTCAGGACAGCCTTCTCAATCTCATCCTCAACGCACGCGACGCGCTGGGTCAGGCTGGCGGCGAGATCGTGCTGCGCGTGCGCCGGGTGCGCGACACCTGGCTTGAACTGGCCGTTACCGATACCGGCCCCGGATTCTCGGATGAGGCGCTGCAACGCGGCCTGGATCCGTTCTTCACCACCAAGGGCGGAGAGGGCTCCGGTCTTGGGCTGGCGATGGTCTATGACCATGCCTCGCTCTGTGGCGGCTCCGTTCGCCTGTCGAACCCGGCATCCGGTGGCGCGCGGGTGACACTGCGCCTGCCGCTGCGCCCGGCCGATCCGCAAACCCCGCCGCGGCTGGTGCTGCTGGTCGAGGACAGCCCGGAAATAAGGGCGCATGTTCGCGAAATGCTCTGCGCCGCCGGCCACAATGTGATCGAAGCCGCCAACACCGCCGAAGCGGAAGCCCTGGCGACGCTGGACGGGATCGGCATGATCCTGTCCGACATCAACCTCGCGGGGGACGAAACCGGCCTTGCGTTGCTCGACCGGCTGCGCGAGCGGCTACCGGGTGTGGCGATGGGGCTGATGACATCCCTGCCGCCGACCGATACCCTGCACAGGATGGCGATGCGCAACCATGAGGTCTTGCCAAAGCCCTTCGATCCGGGCGATCTGGTGACATTCCTCCATCGCTGCGACGCCCGCCTTTCGGCCGCAGACACGCAACAAGGCCAGTAATCCGGATGTCCCAGCCACACGTTGCCATTCTCGACGACGAAGCCGAAATCCGTCGGATGCTGGCCGATGCGTTGACGGACGCCGGTTTCCGGACCTCGACCTTCTCGCGTGCGACCGAGTTCGAAGCCGCGCTCAAACGCACTGCGCCGGATGTCTGCCTCGTCGATCTGGGCCTGCCCGACCGCGACGGGCTGGCGCTGGTGCACCGTCTGGCACTGGAATCGGGGGCGACGATCATCATCATCTCGGGGCGGGCGAATATCAGCGATCGGGTGACCGGGTTGGAGTTGGGCGCTGATGATTACATCATCAAGCCCTTTGAGCCTGCCGAGGTGGTGGCCCGCATCCGCGCCCGGCTGCGCAAGTCGCGCCCGGCGGGTGGTTCTGCAGGGTCGATTGCCCAGTTCAACGGCTGGGAGGCACATTTCGAGCGCTATGTGCTGATCGGCGAGGATGGTGTCGAGGTGCCGTTCAGCCATGCCGAGGGAGAGGTTCTGCGGCTGTTCCTGGAGGCGCCCAAGCGCTTGATTTCACGGATGCAGATGCAGGAAACGCTGGGCGGTGCCGCCGGCGAAAGCTTTGACCGGGCGATGGATGTGCGTATCTCGCGGCTGCGTGCCAAGCTGAACGAAGACCCCAAGAATCCCCGCCTGATCAAGACGATCTACGGCGCGGGCTATATCTTTCTCGGTGATGTGGTCTGGCGCTGAGCGGGGCGCTCGAAGGGTCCATCAGTAGTACCCTTGTACCAACGCCGCCGAAACCAGCGACCAGCCATCCGCCACGACAAAAAACGCCAGCTTGAACGGCAGCGAAACGATCGCCGGCGGCACCATCATCATCCCCATCGACATCAGGATCGCCGCCACAACCAGATCGATGATCAGAAACGGCAAGAATATCAGGAAGCCCACTTCGAAGGCGCGCGACAGTTCCGACAACAGGAACGACGGCACCAGAACCGAAAGTGGCGCCTGCGTATCAAGCGCGGGCGGGACGGGGCGCAGAGCGGCGAGATTCAGATAGGTTTCCGCGTCGATACGACCCAGCATGAAAGCACGAAACGGCTCCATGGCGCGCAGGAACGCCTGTTCCAGGTCAATGGTTCCTGCATTCAGCGGCTCCATTGCGGCCTCCCATGCGGCGGTAAAGACCGGCTCCATCACGAACCACGTCAGAAACATTGCCAGCGTGGTCAGAACCATGCCCGGCGGAGACTGCTGGAGGCCCAGCGCCTGGCGCAGGATCGCCAACACCGTGACCACGAAGGGAAAGCATGTGATCATGATGGCGATACCCGGCACCAGGCTCAGGAGCGTCAGAAGGACAATCAGCTGAACCGAACGCACAGCCAGCCCCCCCCCGTCACCAAAGGACAGGCTTATTTCCTGCGCCAATGCCATGCCGGGCGTCAGCAAGCCGAGGCAGCACGCCATAAGCATCAGCCCGACAGTGCGGGCGGTCGACGGCATGTCAGAGCCCGTCACTGAGGTCGGCCACTTCCGTCAGACGCACTGCCATTTTTCCTGCCTGGTCCCCCTCCAGCTCTTCCAGTAACCCACGCGCGATCAGCCGGTCGCCAATGAACAGTTCCACCGGGTCTTCAACCCGACGATCAAGAGGCAGGACGCTGTCATGGGTCAGCCGTAGCAATTCGCGCACCGACGGACGCGCCCGGCCGACCGAGATGACAACCTCGATCGGCACCTGGGAACAAGTACTCCGGCTGGTATCAGACCAGCCGCCATTGGGCTGGATGGGGGGGGCGGATGGGTCATGCACGACGGCTCTCCTCGGTCTGGATCTGATAGAAGCGGCTGATCGCACCGTGCAGCGCACCGGCTGCCTCGGCGAGATCGACACGGGTTTCCTTGTGATCGAAGTCGATTTCGGCCTGTCCGGGGCCAAGATCGACGCTTTCGCGGATTTCAAGCGGTGGCAACACCAGCCCCGCCAACGCCGCCTCGAAATCGGCGCGATTACCAGCGGCAACGCGTAGCGTGACCGGCGCTTCGCTGACGCCCTGCGCCAGAGGCAGCAGTTGCGCGATGACCTCTGGTATGAGGGCCGCGCGCGCGGCGTCGGGGATGACGGTTTCCAGCATCGCACACAGCACCGGCTCCATCGCGCGCAGAACATGGCCGCGGGCGTCGTGATAGGTGAAGTTCAGCGATTCAAGCTGCCGTTCCACGGCGGCGCGGCGTTCAAGCGCCTCACGTTCGGCCTGACGCTCGGAATCTTCCCAGCCTGCCACATAGCCGCGCTCATAGGCCGCGAGCTTCATCTCGTCGAGCACCGCCGAGGGCTCCTCTGCGGGCGCGGGAGGCTCCTCTGGTTTCACAAAGGTTTCGAGCCGGATTGGCGACGACATCAGCGGCTCCCCTCAGGCTCTTCCATCCAGCTGCGCAGGATCTCGATGGTTTCATCCTGGCGATCTGCAATCAGGGCACGCATGCGTTCCACCGGGTCTTCATCCGGGGAATCGATATCCCCGTTGCCACTGTAATCAGACAACCCGCCACCGCCCATCGGATTGCCCAGCAAGCCGGGAAGCGGGCTCAGTTCGGCGCTGCCCCAGGCGTCGTCAATCTCGCCGCTCAGCGTCGCTGCGGGAAGGCCGCCGCGCATGTCGCCACCCAGACCCGGCAACGCCTGTTTGTCATCTTGCCCCCCCTGCAACCGGGCGCTGCTCAGAAGCGGACGCAGGACGAAAAACGCCAGGAACAAGACCACCAACGCCAGTGCGGCCAGACGCAACAACCCCATCAGGTCTAGCCCCAGACGGTCGATCAGACCGACACTGGCCTCGGTGCCTTGAAGCGCCAGAACCGGCTCGAAAGGCAGCGAGCGCAAGGTGATCACATCGCCACGTTCGGGATCATAACCCACGGCAGAGGCCACAAGCTCGCGCAGCGCAGCGAGTTCCGCTTCCGGACGCGGGTTCCACTGGACGACCCCATCGGCATCGGGCGCGCGCAATCCGTCGACCAGCACCGCTACCGTCAGGCGGCGAATGGCACCCGGACCTCGCTCGATCTCGCGGCTGGTCTGGCTGACCTCGTAAGCGACCCGCTGGCGGGTTTCGACTTCACGCGATTGCTGTCTGCCCTCGCCCCCGGCCGCATCGCCATCGGGCAGGTTCGACGCTACCGAGACCGAAGCATTGCGCGTGTCGCTCATCGTGGTGTTGCGCTCTTCACTCTCCTGACTGAGGGCGACGCGGGTTTCGGGATCGACCCGGCGTTCAACAATCGTTTCGCGGTCGGTCAGCGTATCGACATTGACCTCGACAACGGCGCGTCCATGGCCGACATGGGCCTCCAGCAGCCGCTCGACATTGCGCCGCAGCTCACTTGCACGGTCACCTCCGCCGATGCCTGTTACAGGGTCATCAGCCAAGACAAGCCCGCCGTTGCTGTCGATCACCGCGACATCCTCTGGCCGAAGCGCGGGCACGGCCGACGCCACCAGAAACCGCAGCGCCTGCGCCTGAACAGGGCTCAGCGCGCCGCCCGCGGGCGTCACCGTGACCGAGGCCGAAGCATCGCGGTCCCGGCGAAAAGGCTGCGTGGCGCCCTGCGAAATATGCACGCGCGCGGCACGGATGTGCGGACTCGCAACAATGGTGCGCGCCAGTTCCCCTTCCTTTGCACGCCAATAGGCGGCATCGAACATCTGCGAAGTGGTGCCAAAGCCTGTCAGCCCGTCGAGCAGCTCGTAGCCTGTCGAGGAATTGGTCGGCAGCCCCTGCGCGGCCAAGGACATACGCGTTTCATCCCGCATCCGCGATTCGACATAGATCGCATCGCCGCGCACCTCGTAGCGCACGCCACGCTGGTCCAGCGCCTGAATGACCTCGCCGGCCTGAGCGCCCTCCAACCCGCCATACAGCAGTGACATTCCGGGTGATGCGGCGATCCGTGCCAGCATCAGAACTGCGACGAAAACGGCCAGAGTGGCACCCGCAACCATCATCCGCCGCCGCGGCTCAAGTGCGTTCCAGACTGTGCGTAGTTGTTCCAAGGTGATTCTCCCCTGCCCGGCATTCTGCCTCGTTGATCGTCATCCTTCGCCGATAGCGATTAACAATCGGTTAGTCACAATGTGGCAGAACGGAACTCGAACATGACAATGAGGCCCGGAATGACAAATGCTGCCGAACCGCTGGATCGTCCCCGCAAGAAAGGTGTTCCCCCCATGATTCTCGGGCTGGGACTGGCGCTCGCGCTTGGCGGGGCGGGCTTCTATGCAACCTTCTCAGGGCTTGTCAGCTCTGATTCGCTGATGCCCGGATACAATGGTGCGCGGGTCAGCGAACTGCCGGCCGGCGCCTTTGCCTACGTGCCGATCGAGCCGATAACCATCAATCTTGGTCAGCGCGGCCAGTCACGGCACCTGCGTTTCACCGCGCAGTTGGAGGTGGCCCCACCCGACGTCGGCGAGGTTGGCCACCTGATGCCGCGTATCCTCGATGTGCTCAACATTTACCTGAGGGCGCTAGAAACGCACGAACTGGAGGAGTCTGCGGCACTGATCCGCCTGCGCGCACAGATGTTGCGGCGCATTCAGATCGTTACCGGGCCAGGCCGGGTCAATGATCTTCTGATTACAGAATTCGTCTTCAACTGAGGGGCACGACGATGAACTTTCTTTCCGATATCCTGCTCGCAACCGGTGCATTTGGCGCAGCGGTCTATTGTCTCATCCTCTCCCGCCGCCTGCGCGCACTCACGACGCTCGATAGCGGCATGGGCAAAGCCGTCGCCGCGCTTTCAGCGCAGGTTGACGATCTCTCACATGCATTGAAAGCCGCGCAGCAAACCGCTCACGGTGCAGCTGAAAAGCTTGACACGCAAAACACGCGCGCCGAGGCGGCCTGCCGGCAGCTTGAGCTTCTCATGGCCTCGCTGCACGATCTTCCGGCCCCTGCAGCAGCACCGGAGAGAGAAACGAATGTGGCCACCGAACCGCCTTACGCGCACCCGCTCTACAGTTGGAACCGCACGGCCGCACGGCACCCTCTCTCAGTATTGGCAACTGCACCCGAAACGGCCGGATCGGTGGCGCGAACACCGCGGGTTCTGCGGCGTAGATCTGCCGTCGGAGCGGCTTGAGGATGCCAGGCGATCAAAAGCCCGCCCGCAAACAGCGCCCGACTCCGGCCCGGACACTGCGCCGTCGCTCAGGTCCGCGCCATGTTTTGCCCTCGCTTGCGTTGGTCTTTCTTCTGGCTGGCATGATCCGGCTGGGCGCGGGGATTGGCACCGCCCTGGCCGAAGGGCCGGAACCCCGCAGCCAGCAGTTCGCCGCCCTGGCCGACCCACCTGCGGCCCTGGCCCACCCCCTCGAATCTGGCGATATGGCGGCATCGGCCGCGCTTCTGGTGCAGATGACCCAGCGCGAACAGGCATTGCGCCTGCGCGAAACCGCGCTGGCTGAACGCGAGCAGTTGCTGGAAGCGGCGGCTGAACGGCTGGATCGGCAAATCAGCGCTCTCCAGTTAGCAGAGCAGGATCTTTCCGCCACGATGGCACTGGCTGACCGCGCAGCAGAAGAAGATATCGCACGTATGGCGCGGGTGTTCGAAAGCATGAAGCCCGACGAGGCCGCACGCGTCTTCACTGAAATGGACCCTGGCTTCGCGGCAGGTTTCCTCGGGCGTCTCAACCCTGAGTCGGCTGCTGCGATCATGGCCGGACTCGAACCACGCCAAGCCTATCTGCTCAGCACCATTGTTGCAGGGCGAAATGCACTGGTTCCACGAAACTAACCGTTGTTGGTGACCCTTTGTTAAGCCGCTGATGCAAGGCTGCAGGCAGAAACTGGAGAGAACGGAGCAAGGCATGATCGGAATCATCGGCATCGTCGTCGTCTTCGTCATGGTGTTCGGCGGCTACATCGCCGCCGGCGGGGCATTCGGCATCATTCTTCATGCCCTTCCATTCGAGATGCTCATGATCGGTGGTGCCGCACTTGGCGCGTTTCTGATCGCCAATGACGGTGCCGGCGCCCGGCATACAGCGCGCGATTTCGCCAAGGTCTTTCGCGGCCCGCACTGGAAACCGGCCGACTATCGTGACCTTCTTTGCCTGTTGTTCGAACTCATCCGTCTCGCCCGGCAGAATCCCGTCTTGCTGGAGGAGCATATCGAAGCACCGGCCTCGTCCGACATCTTCGAGCGATATCCACGAATCCTGAAGGACCGGCTCGCAACCGAACTGGTCTGCGACACCCTGCGCGCCATCACCATGAGCTATGACGACCCGCATCAGGTGGAAGAAGTGCTCGACAAGCGGCTGGAGGCCAACATGCATCACGCCATGCACTCCAGTCATGCCGTGCAGACAGTGGCCGATGCACTTCCGGCGCTGGGCATCGTTGCTGCGGTGCTGGGGGTGATCAAGACGATGGCCGCGATTGATCAACCTCCCGAGATCTTGGGCAGCATGATTGGTGGCGCGCTGGTGGGCACTTTCCTGGGGGTGTTCCTGGCCTATGGTTTCGTCGGCCCCTTCGCCGCCCGAATACGCAAGGTGATCGAGGATGACAGCCATTTCTACAAACTCATCCGCGAGGTTCTGATCGCAAATCTGCACAACCATCCTGCGAACATGTGCATCGAAGTGGGGCGCCAGAACACGCCCGACACCGTCCGTCCCAGCTATGGCGACCTGGAAGAGGCGCTGCGGGCACTAAAGCGCGAGGCCGCATGACCTTCCTTCATTTTGCCACCACGACACTCTTCTCCACGGCCCTTGCGCTTACCACATCATCGGTTTCGGCCCGGAACATCCTTGTCACCACCGGCGAGCATGCCGATTTCACTCGCCTTGTTCTGCAATCTTCCAATCCGATCGCGTGGCAGCTTCTGCCGCCGACGCCCGGCAGCGCGGCACGGGTGCTGAGAATCGCTGAACGCGACGCGCAGATCGACATCTCACGCGCATTCCAGCGCATACCGCGCGCGCGGCTTGCCGATCTGGTTCGCACGCGGGAAGGTCTGGAGCTGCAGCTGAATTGTGACTGCCCGATCGAGGCCTGGACCGAGCGGCAGGGGCTGGTGGTTCTCGATATCGGCAATCCCCAGCAATCCGATGATGGTACGCATGTCTCTTTCGTCATCGCTTCCGACATAACCACGCCCCTGCGATTCACCGAAAGCGACCTTGCACGCAACGCTGGCATATCGCTAGCCCAAGCCTGGCCTGCCGGCACCGAGCATCCGGGCTTTATCGGCCCTGCAGCGCCGCATGGTCCGATGCCCAGCCCCCTCGCCGTTTCAGAGCGCACGGCAGTCATGCAACAACTCACAACACAGGTTGCCGGGGCTCTCGCGCAAGGAATTCTCAACCCGTCGCATGAACGCCCGCCTCACGCGGAAATGATTCGACTGGTCGATGGCGCAAATGAAGCCGCCATCCCGCCAAACCTTCGGGTCATGAGCGTACTTGATCGCGCAGACGACGATGCCGCGTTGTTGCCCGATGATTTGCCGAATGCCTGCGCTGCTGCCGCATCTCTTGATTTTGCGATCGCACCCGCTCCCGGTAACTTCAACACTGCCCTGGCGGCGAGAATGTCGAACTGGATTGGAGAGTTCGACCAACCGGAACAAGCGGTGACCGAAGAACTGGTCATTCTGTATCTCCAGCACGGTTTTGGTGCCGAAGCGAGGGCCTTGCTCGAAAACGCGGTTCATCCCATTGTCGGTCGCGACCTGCTGCTCGGTTTCTCGGATACGATCGAAGGCCGCCAATCGAACTCTCGGTTGAGGCTGGCAGAGCAGCACGGTTGCGGCGGCGCCGCAACGATGCTGGCAGCACTTGCCGGGGCTCCCTTGCCACGAATAAGGGGACACGCGAACGAAATTGCCAATACCTATGCCCAGGCACCAGGCATCCTGCGAACGGCACTAGGAAGCGCGCTGATCCGAATTCTGGTTGAAGCGGAAGCCATCGATGCGGGGCGCGTCGTTGCAGACACCCTGCGGAGAACGCCGTTTGCCCGCAGCGAAGATCTCCGAATGGCTGATGCGATGCTCGATCGCGCGCGCGGCGAAAGCCTGCAAGCGGGCGCCAGGCTGTCGCGCGACGCCAGCGACGATATCGAATCAGTTCTGCTTCGTCTGCAGATTGCCCTGGAGACCAGCGCCATAGTGCCGGAATTGGTTCTGCTCAACGCGGAGGCGATCGCAAGCATGCATCGCCTGGATCCTCTGGGAATTGATCTGATGGCTGCGATTATCCGACTGCGTGTCAATTCAGGTACACCAACGGAGGCGTTGGACCTGATCGACCGGCTGGAAGGATGGGCGGGCGGGTCGTTGCACGACAGCCAACTGATCTCCGAACTGGGGGATATGGTCTGGTTTGGCCTCGCCTTGCAGGCATCTGACCCGGCACTTCTCGCCAGAATCCTGAACCGTTCCGACTGGCGCGATCCATCGTTCTCTGTGGAAACACGGACTGCTCTGGCTGAGCGCTTGCTTCGTTTTGGCATGACCGAAGCCGCTGAAATGCTGCTCGTCGCACCTCGAGCCGAAGCAGAGCGCCATCTCCTGGCCCGCCTTCATCGTGAACGCGAAGAGCCGGAACGAGCCCTGGCAGTGCTGTCCGATGACCGGAGCGACACTGCGGAAAGCCTGCCCGCGCACGTTCTTCACGAACGTGGCGAAAACAGCGCTTCAAGCCAGATCCATGCGGGGCCTGGAGCTTTCGATTCTGCGGCACGAACAGCCGTTCCAGGTCGCGACTGGGCAATGCTGGAAGAGGCATGGGCAGCAGGCGGAACCACAACGCAACGTGAACTCGCGCGCGCGCTGGCGGACCTGACAACAGATACAAGCCGGGAAGTTCGAAACTCTGGCCGGGCCGATACGGGCACCCAGCAGCCGGCAACTGACCTGGCCGGCACCGCTTCGGCGTTCAGCAGTGCTCAATTGATGCCGGCCGAGACCATAGCGCCAGAAACGTCCATGGAACCCACCACAACGTCTGAAACGCCATCCATGGCGGCTCCTGTGCCGAACGGTGATACGGCCAGCGAGCATTTGGCACAGTCTCTTCAGACGTCAGACACACTTGGCGCGTGGGCAGCTATTTCCGACAATGCCCCTGACCCTGATGCGATACCGAATGCGATGGATCGCGGCGCGACACTTCTGGCCGAAAGCGAGGAACTTCGCGCGGCCTTTGCACCGCTGTTGAACGGTTTCCGAGCGGAAGAGAATTAAGCGGCAGCGGTGTTCTGCGCACTGGATACACACAGAGGTCACGACGCAATCCTGGAGAACGTCAAGACGATTCAGACAGGCAGTGCAGGCAATTAACTTCAAGTCCAAAAAGATTGCATCTTCAAAAGGCTCTGCTAGCCTCTGACCGATTCCTTTGCGCAGACAAAGGTTAGAACGGGGAGACGATGATGAAACTGAAAGCGACGCTTACATCCGGGCTCTTCGCCCTGGCACTGGGCGCGGGCACGGCGCAGGCCGGTTCCGTGACCATCGGGATGATCACCACGCTGTCAGGCGGTGGCGCAGGGCTTGGCGTGGATGTTCGTGACGGCTTCTTGCTGGCCCTGGAACAGGCAGACAATGCCGATATCAGGCTTGTCATCGAAGACGACGCCCAGCGCCCGGAAATGGCGGTGCAGATCGCCGAACGCATGATCCAGTCCGAGCGCGCCGATATCCTGACCGGAATCATATGGTCGAACCTTGCGATGGCTGTGGTTCCCTCGGTGGTGGCGCAGGACATCTTCTACATCTCGCCCAATGCCGGCCCCTCGCCTCTGGCAGGCGCAAGTTGCCACCAGAACTACTTCAACGCCGCCTGGCAGAACGATACGCTGCACGAAGCGGCAGGCCAGACCGCAAACGAGCTGGGCTATGCCAATACCTTCATCATGGCCCCCAATTACCCTGCCGGCACTGATGCCTTGGCCGGGTTCAAGCGCTACTATGAAGGGGAACTGGCGGGTGAGTTGTTCACCCAGGTCGGCCAGACCGATTATGCAGCGGAGATCGCCCAGATCCGGGCCTCCGGCGCGGACAGCATATTCATTTTCCTTCCTGGCGGCATGGGTATTTCCTTCATGCGTCAGTATGCACAATCAGGGCTCGACCTTCCCATCGTTTCGGCAGGCTTCAGCTTTGACCAGGATGTTCTTCCCGCCATGGGTTCGGCCGCGCTGGGCGTGATAAACACCGGTCAATGGTCGCCCGATCTGGCGAACGAGGCCAACGCGGCTTTCGTGGCCAGCTTTCAGGACACCTATGGCCGCTTGCCCTCGATCTATGCCAGCCAGGGCTTTGATACCGCAAATCTGATCCTGTCGGCACTGGAAACCGCCGATGTCAGCGATCAGGATGCCTTCCGCGAAGCTCTCCGTGCCGCGAATTTCGACTCGGTGCGCGGCTCATTTGCCTTTGCATCGAACCATCATCCGATCCACAGCATCTATGTGCGCGAAGTTGTAGAGATCGATGGCACTTTGACCAACCGCATCATCGGCACCGCTTTCGGTGATGATTACCGTGACATTCACGGTGTTGACTGCTCGATGTAACGGACAAAACTGACCCGTAACCGGCCGGGGGTGGCTTGCCCGCTCCCGGCCCATGGCCACGGACCTGCCAATGAGCCTTGCGCTGTTCATCGAACAACTCCTCAACGGAGTTCAGTTCGGCCTCATGCTGTTCTTGATGTCCGCGGGCCTGACACTGGTTTTCGGTGTCATGGGCCTGATCAATCTGGCACATGGCTCGCTTTACATGATCGGGGCCTTTTTCTGCGCCGCCGCAGCCGCCGCCACCGGCAATTTCTGGCTGGGCCTAGTTGCGGGCCTTGGCGCCGCAGCGGCCGCGGGGGCCGTCATCGAGATCGCGGTGATCCGGCGGCTCTACGACCGTGACCACCTCGACCAGGTGCTGGCCACCTTCGCGTTGATCCTGATCCTGTCGGAGGGGGTGCGCATGCTCTTCGGTCCTTTCCCGCTTTACCTGAACGTCCCCGATGCGTTGCGTGGAACGATCAATCTGGGCGTCACACAATATTCGCTCTATCGGCTGGCTCTGATTGGCTTCGGCATCGCGGTGGCGTTGGGCCTTTGGCTTTTGATCGCGCGAACGCGGCTGGGTATTCGCATCCGCGCGGGCGAGAATGACCGTGAGATGATCGCCGCCCTCGGAGTCAACATCCGGGTGCTCTATACCGTCGTTTTTGCGCTTGGGGCGGCACTGGCAGGTCTTGCGGGGGCACTGGTCGGTGCGATCCAGTCGGTACAGGTCGGCATGGGCGAACCGGTGCTTATTCTCGCCTTCGTGGTGATCGTGATCGGCGGCATCGGTTCGATCAAGGGGGCCATGGTCGGCGCACTCCTGGTTGGCGTTATCGATACGATGGGCCGCTTCCTGCTACCACGCGTCTTCGCCGTCTTTCTCGAACCCAGCCAGGCGATGGGGGTGGGTGCGGCACTGGCATCGATGCTGATCTATATGCTCATGGCGCTGGTGCTTTTGCTGCGCCCGAAAGGATTGTTCCCTGCCCATGCGTGAGATGCGCCGCGAATATGCAATCAACGCCCTTCTTGCCGCCGCGCTTTTCGCCGTGCCGCTCTGGGCTTATGTCGCCGATGAACCCTTTCTGATCACCCTGGCGACCCGGGTGGCGATCCTTGCGATGGCGGGGGTTGGCCTTAACCTTGCGCTGGGGCTCGGGGGGATGGTTTCGTTCGGGCATGCTGTGTACTTCGGCCTGGGTGGCTATTGCGCAGGGGTTCTGGCGCATCACGCCTTCAACGGCAGCCCGGTGCTGATGGGGCTGCCGGGCACAAACCAGATGCTGGTAATCTGGCTTGTCGCAATGCTCGCATCCGGCCTGCTTGCGCTCTTGATCGGGGCGCTGAGTCTGCGGACTTCGGGTATCTTCTTCATCATGATAACCCTCGCATTCGCACAGATGTTCTTCTACTTCGCACTCTCATGGCCCGCTTACGGCGGCGAGGACGGGTTGCCGATCTATGTGCGGAATCGCTTTCCGGGCCTCAACACCATGCGCCCGTGGGAGCTGTTTCTGCTCGCCTTCGGGCTGCTGATGGTCGTGCTGGCGGTTTTCGCTCTGCTTCGCGCTTCGCGTTTCGGCGCCGCGCTGATGGCCATCCGCCAGAATCCGGACAGAGCGGCGGCGGTGGGTATTTCGCCCTTTGGCGTCAAGCTGGTGGCCTTCATGATTTCGGGTATGATCACCGGGCTGGCAGGGGCTATCATGGCCGACCTCACACGGTTCGTAAGCCCGGCGATGATGGCCTGGCAGATGTCTGGCGAGTTGATCGTGATCATCATCCTGGGCGGCACCGGGCGCCTGTTCGGTCCGGTTGCCGGGGCGGCGATTCTGGTCGGGTTCGAGGTGATCTTTGGTGGCCTGACCGAACACTGGAAATTCTGGCTGGGGCTGGTTTTGCTGGCCGTTGTTCTGTTCGCACGTGGCGGCTTTGTCGGGCTTCTGGCCGGAAAGGAGCGCCATGGCTGAGCCGGTTCTGCAACTTTTCAATCTCAGCAAGAGCTTTGGTGCCCTCAAGGCCACGGACAATGTTTCACTTACGCTTGTGCCTGGCGAGATCCACGCGCTGATCGGCCCCAATGGCGCGGGCAAGACAACGCTCATGTCTCAGATCAGTGGCAAGCTCACCCCGGACAGCGGCACCATCCGCTTTCAAGGGCAGGACATAACGCATCTCAGCGTAGCGCAACGCGCGCGGTTGGGCCTGGGGCGAAGTTTTCAGATTTCCTCGCTGATCCCGGAATATTCGGCGCGGCGCAACGTGATGCTGGCGCTGCAGGCGCGCCAGGGTCACCCTTTCCGGTTTCTCATGCCCGTGCGCCATGATCGCAGCCTGACCGAGCCGGCCAACGATATTCTCACACGCGTCGGTCTTGGCGGGCGCGCCAGCGTCCCCTCGGCCGAGCTCAGCCACGGCGAGCGGCGGTTGCTTGAGATTGCAGTAGCGCTGGCACTTGAACCGGCATGCTTCCTGCTTGATGAACCAATGGCCGGGATGGGAACAGAAGGGGTTGGGACCCTTGTAACGTTCCTGCATTCGCTCAAGACCCAGGCACCGATCCTGCTGGTCGAGCATGACATGGATGCCGTCTTCCGGCTGGCCGATCGCATCTCGGTGCTGGTTTACGGCCGCATCATCGCCTCGGGCAGTGTCGATGACATCCGCAATGACCCCGAGGTGCGCCGCGCCTATCTGGGGGACGAGGTGACGCCATGACCGTCCTGGCGCGCCTTGAACAGGTTGAAGTCTTCTACGGTGCCAGCCAGGCACTGTTCGGTGTTGACCTCGAAATTGGCGCGGGTCAGGCTCTGGCGCTGATGGGGCGCAACGGCATGGGCAAGACCACCACCATTCGCACGCTCTGCCGCATACAGCCGCTCTACAAGGGCAAGGTCTGGTTCGACGGACGCGATATCACCGCCCTGCCCTCGTTTCGCGCCGCGCGGCTGGGCATCGGCCTGGTCCCCGAAGGCCGGCGCTGTTTCGCCACGCTTACCGTCACCGAGAACCTTACAGCCGCCGCCCGCCCCGGCCCCTGGACACTGGAGCGCGTGCAGAACTTCTTCCCCCGCCTTGCCGAACGTGCCGATCAGCTAGCCTCAACCCTGTCAGGCGGCGAACAACAGATGCTGGCGATTGGCCGCGCCCTGATGACAAATCCGCGCCTTCTTGTCCTGGATGAAGCCACCGAAGGGCTGGCTCCCGTCATCCGCCAGGAAATATGGGCCGCCATCGGCCAGCTCAAACGTGACGGGTTGTCCCTGCTGATCGTCGACAAAACCCTTTCCGAACTGCTGCCACTGGCCGATGCCTGCGTGATCCTGGAACGCGGCCAGTCTGTCTGGCACGGCAAACCCGCCGATCTGACCACGGAAATCAAGACGCGCTATCTTGGCCTCTGACCGCGCAAACCCACCGACAGCCCAACAAACCGGAAAAATCCGCCCTTCATCTGTTCATAAATATCCTGGGGGGTGAGGCCCGCAGGGCCGAGGGGGGCAAAGCCCCCCTCCTTGCCGTATCACTCTGCCGCTTCCGCGTAATCGGAAAGCGGGGGGCAGGTGCAGATCAGGTTCCGGTCGCCATGGACATTGTCCACCCGGCCCACCGGCGGCCAGTATTTGTCCACCCGGAAGCTTCCGGGCGGAAAGCAGCCTTGCTCGCGCGTATAGGCGCGGTCCCAATCGGCCACCAGATCCTCCACCGTATGCGGTGCATGCCGCAAGGGGCTGTCCTCGGCCGAGATCTCGCCGCGCTCCACGGTGCGGATTTCCTCGCGGATCGCCTGCAGCGCAGTGATGAAGCGGTCGATTTCGGCCTTGGTCTCGCTCTCGGTTGGTTCCACCATCAGCGTGCCCGACACTGGCCAACTCATGGTAGGCGCGTGAAAGCCATTATCCATCAGGCGCTTGGCAATATCTTCCACGGTTACGCCATGCTCGGCAAAGGGCCGGGTGTCCAGAATGCACTCATGCGCCACGCGCCCCCGATTGCCCATGAACAGCACCGCATAATCGCCCCGTAGCCGTGCGGCGATGTAATTGGCGTTGAGGATTGCCACGCGGGTGGCCTGGGTCAGCCCCTCGCCGCCCATCATCAGGCAATAGGCCCATGAAATCAGCAAGATAGAAGCCGATCCATAGGGTGCCGCCGACACCGGGCCTTCGCTGCCACCCGTTTCCGGATGCCCCGGCAGGAACGGCGCCAGATGCGCCTTCACCCCGATTGGCCCCATGCCCGGGCCACCGCCGCCATGCGGGATGGCGAAGGTCTTGTGCAGGTTCAGGTGGCTGACATCGCCACCGATCTCGCCGGGTTTGACCAGCCCGACCATGGCGTTCATATTCGCCCCGTCGATATAGACCTGTCCGCCGTATTGATGGGTGATCTCGCAAACTTCGCGTACCGTTTCCTCGAACACGCCATGCGTTGAGGGATAGGTGATCATGCAGGCTGCCAGCCTGTCACCCGCCGCCGCGGCCTTGTCGCGGAAATCCTCCAGATCGATATCGCCATTGGGGGCCGATTTCACCACCACAACCTTCATCCCGCACATCTGCGCACTCGCCGGGTTGGTGCCATGTGCCGACACCGGGATCAGACAGATATCGCGCGCTCCTTCGCCGCGTGAGCGGTGATAGGCCTGAATGGTCAGCAACCCCGCATATTCGCCCTGTGCGCCGGAATTGGGCTGCATCGACATCGCGTCATAGCCGGTGATAACACACAGCTTTTCCGCCAGATCGTCGATCACCTCGCGGTAGCCCAGCGCCTGATCCGGCGGGCAGAACGGGTGCAAGCTGGAAAACTCGGGCCAGGTGATCGGCATCATTTCCGCCGCTGCATTCAGCTTCATCGTGCACGAGCCCAGCGGAATCATCGCCCGGTCCAGTGCCAGATCGCGGTCCGACAAGCGGCGCATGTAGCGCATCATTTCGGATTCAGCGCGGTTCATGTGAAAGATCGGATGCGTCAGGTAGTCTGATTGCCGGATCAGCGCCTCGGGGATGCCCAGTTGCGCGCGATGGGGGGGGACCCCCTCGATCCCGAAAGCGCGCAGCACCCGCACCAGGATCGCCTCATCGGTGGTTTCGTCCAGCGCGATGCCCACATGCGTGGTGCCGATCTTGCGCAGGTTCAGCCCCTCCTGGCGGGCGGCGGCCAGGATACCCGCCTGCCCCACGCCGACTTCCACGCTCAGCGTATCAAAGAAGGCTTCGGTTTCCACTTTTGCCCCGGCTGCGCGCAAAGCGCGAACCAGACGTTCGGTCAGAAAATGCACCCGTTCGGCGATGGCGCGCAGCCCCTGCGGCCCGTGAAACACCGCATACATCGAGGCCATGACCGCCAGCAGCGCCTGCGCCGTGCACACGTTCGACGTGGCCTTTTCGCGCCGGATATGCTGCTCGCGCGTTTGCAGCGCGAGCCGATAAGCCTTGTTGCCGCGCGCGTCGATCGACACGCCGACAATCCGACCCGGCATCGAGCGTTTATGGGCGTCGCGGCACGCCATGAACGCCGCATGCGGCCCGCCATAGCCCATGGGCACGCCGAACCGCTGTGCCGAACCAACGGCAATATCGGCCCCCATTGCGCCCGGCTCCTTGATCAGGGTCAGCGCCAGCAGATCGGTTGCCATGATCGCCACGGCCTTAGCCCCGTGCAGCGCCTCGATCTGGTCGGTGAAATCGTTCAGGTCGCCATAGGTGCCCGGATACTGGAAGATCGCGCCGAAAACCGCATCAGGCTCCAGCGTCGAGGGGTCGCCCACGATCACCTCGATCCCCAGAGGCGCGGCGCGAGTCTGCATCACGGCGATGTTCTGCGGATGGCAGTTTTCATCGATGAAGAACCCCGTAGCCTTTGATTTCGCCACCCGTTGCGCCATCACCATCGCTTCGGCGCAGGCCGTGGATTCATCAAGGAGTGAGGCATTGGCCACGGGCAGCCCTGTCAGATCGGCCACCATCGTCTGAAAGTTCAAAAGCGCCTCCAGCCGCCCCTGCGCAATCTCCGGCTGATAGGGCGTGTAGGCAGTATACCAGGCGGGGTTCTCCAGAATATTGCGCTGGATCGCGGGCGGGGTGATGGTGCCGTGATATCCTTGTCCGATGAGCGCGGTCATCACCTTGTTCTTCGCACCCACCGCGCGCATCCGCGCCAGCAGCGCCCCCTCGGAGAGTGGCGCCCAGTCCAACGGATGTTCCTGCCGGATTGCAGGAGGAATAGTCTCGTCGATCAGCGCGTCGAGGCTGGGCGATCCCACAACCTTGAGCATCTCGGTCATTTCTGCCGGCGAAGGGCCGATGTGGCGCCGGTTGGCGAAATCATAGGGATCGTAGGTGGAGGGCGTGTAGGGCATGACAGGCTCCGCAAGGGGAAAAACGGGGCGCACGCAATCGCGCGCCCCGACCGGATCATCGTCAGGCGATGAAATCCTTGTATTCGTCTTCGGACATGAATTCGTCGAGCACGTTCAGATCGGCAAGCTGCATCTTGAAGAACCACCCCTCACCCATCGGATCGTCATTGACCAGCGAGGGGTTATCGACCAGCGCCTCGTTCACCGCAACGATCTCGCCATCGACCGGGGCCAGAATGTCGCTGGCAGCCTTGACCGATTCGATGACGCTGACCTCATCGCCCTTGGCAACCTGCGTTTCGATCTCGGGCAGCTCGACAAAGACCACATCGCCCAGTTGTTCGGCGGCATGTTCGGTGATGCCGACGACAACCAGATCGCCTTCAATGCGGAGCCATTCATGTTCTTCAGTGAACTTCATCGTGAAGCCTCATTTGTGATAGGTGGAGGGTCGGAAAGGCAACGGGACAACCTGCGCGGGCAGCCGTTTGCCGCGCAGCTCGCCCCAGATACGGGTGCCCGGCACGGCCAGCGCGTCGGGCAGATATCCCATCGACATTGGCGCGCCGATGGTAGGGCCGAACGCGCCCGATGTGATGGTGCCGACAGGCTTTTCGGCGTCTTCGGCATCGAAAAGCGAAACGCCTTCGCGCATCGGTGCGCGCCCCTCGGGGCGTAGGCCGACGCGCCGACGCGATGGCCCCTCGGCCAGTTCGCGCAGGATGCGCTCGGCGCCCGGAAAGCCACCTTCGCGCGCCCCGCCCCTACGGCGCACCTTCTGGATTGCCCAGTTCAGCCCGGCCTCGACGGGCGAGGTATCGGCGGTGATATCATGGCCATAAAGGCACAGCCCCGATTCCAGCCGCAGGCTGTCGCGCGCGCCAAGGCCGATCGGCGCAACCTCGTCCATCTCCAGCAGCGCGCGGGCGAAATCCTCGGCGCGGTGCTCGGGCAGCGAAATCTCGAAACCGTCCTCGCCGGTATAGCCTGAGCGCGAGATCCACAGATCCACATCACCCCAGGCCAATGTCGCGACATCCATGAAGCGCATTGCCTCCACACCGGGCACCAGACGCGCCAGCGCACTGGCCGCAGCCGGCCCCTGCAACGCCAGAAGCGCGCGGTGCAACACGGCCTCGACCCCGGGCAGATGCGCTTCGAGATGGGCCAGATCCTCGGCCTTGCGGGCGGCGTTGACTACCAGAAACAGGTGGTCGCCCCGGTTGGCGATCATCAGGTCGTCCTCGATCCCGCCCGCCTCGTTGGTGAAGAAGCCATAGCGCTGCCGCCCCTCGGCCAGCCCCTGCAGATCGACCGGCACCAGCGCCTCCAGCGCTTCGGCGGCGCCGCGCGCGCCAAGGATGATCTGTCCCATGTGGCTGACGTCGAAAAGCCCGGCCTGCGCACGGGTGTGCAGATGCTCGCCCATCACGCCCATCGGATACTGGACCGGCATTTCGTAACCGGCAAAGGGCACCATCTTGGCGCCCAGCGACAGGTGCATGTCATATAGGCAAGTGCGTTTCAGGTCGGTCATGCCGCCTGCCCTCCTGTTCTGGCCGGATCGCGCCCGGCACCAATCACGGGACGCAACCGCGCCCCTTTCTGGTGCCCCCTCTGTCCCTACCCTGACCGCCTTGCGACGGGTTCGGGCGCCTGAGATCGTTATCCCTTCGGCGGGCGCGGATTGCGCCACTCTCCAGAGTTTTCGTGCCGTATACGGTCCCTTGCGCCTGAGAGTTTACCGGGGCGGTTGCTCCTTCGGCACCGGCGCGGCCCGGTTAGGCCCGCCGGATTCTCCCGTATCCAACTGCTCCCGAATACCAGCGCAGCAGTGTCCAAGGCAAGCCCCCGCGTGCGCCCCTTGCATCCGCACGACGCTTTCGGCAGAGAATGCGACACAGATCAGCGCGAAGGCCCCAGCAATGAGCGATCCTTTCTTCTTCGGCTACGGCAGTCTGGTGAACCGCGCGACCCATGGTTACGGCGCGGCGCGGCGCGCAACGCTGCGCGGCTGGCGGCGGGCCTGGCGCTACACGCAATTTCGCGCCGGGCCGTTTCTGACTGCCGTGCCCTGCCCGCAGTCCCGGATCGAAGGACTCGTGGCGCAGGTTCCCAGCGCGGACTGGCGGGCGCTGGACACGCGCGAGATCGGCTATGCAAGATTGCCACTGGGGCCGGAACTGCGGATCGACGATGCAGAGCTTGAAGCCGAAACCCAGATCTATGCGGTGCCTGCCGAGGACACGATCGAACCCGATGAGAAGCAGCCGATCCTGCTGTCCTATGTCGATGTGGTGATCCAGGGATACCTGCGCGAATACGGCACCGAGGGCGTGGCGCGTTTCATTGCCACCACCGATGGCTGGGACGCGCCAATTTTGGATGACCGTGCAGCACCGCTCTATCCCCGCCACCAGCGCCTCGAAGCCTTTGAGCGCGCCCTTGTTGACCGGCATCTGGCGGAACTCGGTGCCATCATTCACAAAACCTGAACGGCGAGGGGGCGCGGCACAGAAAACGGGCGGCCTTTGCAGACCGCCCGGTAATTTCTGCCGCGATGGATGGCTCAGTTTTCGAGCGACAGCGCCACGAAGCGCGGGTCATCGCCCCGGCGAACCATCAACAGGATCGTGCGGCGGCCGGCATCGCGGGCTTCTTCGACGCGCTCGCGAAACGCGGCAAGTGTGCTGACCGGGGCCTGCCCGGCTTCGGTGATGACATCGCCCGGACGCAGATCCTTGGCTTCGGCATCCGAACCGGACTCGATCGAACGGATGACAAGGCCCAGGGTTCCTGCGGGCAGGGCCATCTGCTCGCGCATCGCCTCGTCCAGTTCAACCAGTTCCATACCCAGGATCTCGGCCGGGGCGGCGGGCGGCTGAGCGTCCGGGCTGGCCGACGCGACACTTTCCTCACGTAGGCCCAGCGTGACCTGCATGTTCCGTTCCTGCCCGTCACGGAAAACAACCACGTCCACCGCGCGCCCAACACCAGCATCTGCCACGCGCCGCACAAGGTCGCGCGTGTCAGTGACATCACCACCATCGAAGCGGATAATCACATCACCCGACAACAAGCCTGCCCCGCGTGCCGGGCCTTCCATGACGTCTGTCACCAGCGCGCCGCTGGCACGCTCAAGGCCCAGGGCGTCGGCCACATCTTCGGTCACATCCTGAATGCGCACGCCAAGCCAGCCACGCCGCGTGGTGCCGAATTCCTTCAATTGTGCGATCACCCGCTCGGCCACATTGGACGACATCGCAAAACCGATCCCGATAGAGCCGCCGGTGGGCGACAGGATCGCGGTGTTCACGCCGATCACCTCGCCCGACATGTTGAACAGTGGCCCGCCAGAGTTACCCCGGTTGATGGCGGCATCGGTCTGGATATAGTCATCATAATTGCCCTGCAACGCCCGCCCACGCGCGGAAACAATCCCCGCGCTGACCGAGAATCCCTGACCCAGCGGGTTGCCCACCGCCAGAACCCAGTCACCAACGCGCGCCGCCTCGCTGTCACCGAAGCGCACGGAAGGAAGCGGTCCGTCATGCCCGACCTTCAACAGCGCAATATCGGTCGCCGGGTCGGTGCCGATCAGTTCCGCAGTCAGGGTCAGCCCCGAGAAAAACTCGATACGGATCTCGTCTGCGCCCTCGATGACGTGGTTGTTGGTCACGATATAGCCGTCATCCGAGATCACGAAACCCGAACCAAGCGACTGGCTTTGCCGAGGCCGCGGTTGTTGCTGGCCATCCCGGTTGAAAAATTCGTTGAAGAAGTCCTGAAACGGCGCCCCCTCGGGCAGTTGGGGAAAGCTTCTGTCCATCTGTGCTGCGACGGTTGTCGAGGTGGTGATGTTCACGACCGCCGGGCTGACCTCTTCGGCAAGGTCGGCGAAGCTGACGGGACGGTCCTGGGCCTGTACCGGCGACAGAGCCACAGAAAACGCAAACAATGCCAGAAGAACCAGCATCCCAAGCCACAAAGAACCCTGCGCCGACACAGGGTTACGCGCGATCACGCGGACCTCGGGCGCTTTTCTCGAATTTTGATGCATTGATCTTTCCTTCTTGTCGGCGACCGAAAGCGACAGCCTTCAGTGCATTCACGCGAAAAGATAGGCACAAATCGCGCCGCTGCAAACAGCGATGATGCGCCTCAAGCGAAGGTGATGTTCCGGGTGCCCCGGCTGATCTGTGATGGTCAGCCGAAAGTGTTGGCGAAACCGTCCATCAGAACCGAGCTGTCCGAGCCGCAGATCGCCAAAGCCACGCGCCCGGCATAGCGCGCGGCATCGGGCCTGGTCATGGTAAAGATACCCGCCGCACAATGCGCTGCTGCGGCGGCACTCAGGACAGTATCGATGGCGCCTTCAAGCGTCGTGTCGCGGGCATCGGCGGCAAGGCCGACCCCCAGGTCACCGGGCCCGATGAAGGCCAGATCGATCCCCGGCACAGCAAGCATACCATCAAGCAGGTCCAGCGCCTCGACCGTTTCGATCTGGATCGCAACGACGGTCAGCGCGCGCGCCGTGTTCAGATAGTCCGGCAGGTCACGCCCATAGGCCGAGGCCCGGCACGGTCCCAGCCCGCGCCGTCCCTCGGGCGGAAAGCGCGCCGCCGCCACCGCCGCGCGCGCTTCCTCCACGGACGAGACGCGCGGCACCAGAACGCCCACCGCGCCAGAATCCAACGCCTGGCCGATGGCGGCCGGGTCAGGCCCAGGCACCCGCACCAGTGCCGGCACCTGCCAAAGGGCGGCGGCGCGGACCATGTCTTCAGCCATCGTCGGCGCAATAGGTCCGTGTTCCATGTCGATGCAGACGAAATCGGGCCGCGCAGCGCAGGCGATTTCGGTTACCATCGGAGACGGCACCGACAGAAACGGCCCCACCAGTGCTGGCCGTTCACCCAGACGGGCGCGGGTAATCTCCGAGCGAAGCGCGATCATGGCGCAAATCCCTTTCCCGGGTTGAGGATGCCGCGTGGATCCAGCGCGGATTTGAGGCGGCGCATGGTCGCGACCTCGGCGTCAGAGCGGCTGTAGGCCAGATAGTCGCGCTTGATCGCGCCGATCCCGTGTTCAGCCGATACCGTGCCGCCCAGATCCCGGATCACTCCATAAACGAAAGCCTTGATCGCGGTTGCGGGTTGATCCGGCCCCGCCTGCGGGACATTGACCACCAGATGCAGATTGCTGTCGCCCATATGCCCGTAGGAAAGCGCACGTGCACCGGGCCAGCGGGAGGCAATGCCAGCTTCCAGCAGCACCACGGCCTCGGCCATCCGCGCCAATGGCACGCCCACGTCGAACGCCGTCAACGGGCCCAGGATGCGCCCGTATTCCGCCACCGCCTCGCGCACCGCCCATAGCGCGCGCTCTTCACGGGCGGAAGCGGCAATCACGGCATCATTCAGCGCACCGGCTTCCATCGCATCGGCAAGACAGATTTCCAGCCGCGCGCGCAGGCCCTCGTCAAAACCACCGGCCTCGATGATGACATAGACACCATGCGAGCCGGACAGCGGATGCGTGGCATCAATGCCCGCGCGCATGAAATCGTAAAAGCTCGGCCACATCACCTCGAAGGAAATCAGCGCCGGGCCCAACGCCGCGCGGGCGCTCGACAGGAGCGCCAGAACCGCGCCGGTATCGTTGCAGCCGCAAAACGCGGTCGCGCTGTGGGTGGGCCGCGGTTGCAGTCGCATCACGGCTTGCGTGACGACCCCCATCAGCCCCTCGGTGCCAATAAACAGTTGTTTGAGGTCCAGACCTGCGTTGTTCTTGATCATGCTGTTCATCGAGGTCAGAACCGTGCCATCTGCCAGCACAGCCTCCAGCCCCAGCACATGCTCGCGCGCCATACCATAGCGCAACACCTGATTGCCGCCCGCGTTGGTGGCGATCACCCCGCCGATGGTGCACGAGCCCCGCGCGCCCAGATCGACAGCCAGCATCAGCCCGGCCTCCTGCGCGGCCTCTTGCGCGGTTTGCAGCACGCAACCGGCCTCAACCGTCAGGGTGGCCATCTGCGGATCGACCGCCAGTACACGGTTCATGCGCTCAAGCGACAGCGCCACGGCGCCCGAGACCGGATGCGCGCCGCCTGAAATGCCGGTCAACCCGCCTTGCGGCACCACGGGCGTTCCGGTCTCATGACAAAGCCTGAGCGCGGTCGTCACCTGATCAGTGCTGCGTGGGCGGATCAGCGCCAATGGTGCAACCGGCGGCAGACCAGACCAGTCGTGGTGGTTGCGCTCGGGAACATCCGTTGTGACCACATCGTCGCCAAGGGCGGCGGTCAGACGGGCGGCAAGATCGCTCATCCGCGCAGCCCCGCGCGTTTGAGGATCGGCAGCACACCGTCGCAGAAATAGGGCAGCTCATCGAGGAAGTTGACAAAGCTGACTGTCGTGCCCGCGAAACCGGCACGCGACATTTCCACCATCTGCTCGGCAATATCGGCAGGCGTGCCGATCAGAGGGTAGGTGCCCGCCCCGCCCGCGAACCATTTGCGGCGCAGGCGATAGGTTTCCTCGTCATGGTTGCTTGCATTCGCAGACTGCGTGCCGATCATGTAATCCAGCGCGGCATTGTCGGCCATGGTAACGGCGTAATGCTCGTAATAGTCTTCGGCCTCGGCGCGGCTCGGGCGGCAGACAACATGCGTGGTGGTATAGACCCCCACCTGCCGACCGGTTTCGGCGCTGCGCCTGGCGATATCGTCAATCGTCTCGCGCCCTGCCTCGATGCTTTTGAAAGTGGTAAACAGAAAATCGGCATTCTGCGCCGCAAAGGCGCGTCCTGGCGGCGAGAAGGCGGCATTCAGGATTGGCGGGCGGGTGCCGCGCACCGGCTTGGGAGCGGTGGCCGCACCTCTAAGGTGATAATACTTGCCCTCGAAATCAAAAGGTTCGGCCTCGGCATAAAGCCGCCCGATGATCTCGATCCATTCACTCGCCTGATCATAGGGCGCATCGGCCTTCTCGATGCCGAACATGGCAAATTCATCTGGGTTCCAGCCTGCCACGATATTCAACCCGGCCCGCCCGTTGGAGGCTTGATCAACCGTCGCCAGCGCCTTGGCGGCAAAGACCGGATGGACCATCGGCACATGCACAGTCGAAAACAGCGCAATCCGCTCGGTCACACCGGAAAGCGCTGCGGCGAAAGTGAAGGTTTCATAGGAATGCTGGCGCGAATTGATTTCGCCACCATAGCCTTTCCAACGTGCAATCGGCAGGAAGAAGTCAATCCCCGCGCGATCAGCGATCTGAGCGGCCTGCACGATCTCGGACCAGTGGGCGGGCCAACGCTCGGGCACCTTCGTTACCGTCAGCCCGCCATCGGCATTTGCCGAAAAGACACCAAGTTTGAAACGGCTGGCAGAATGCATGGGATGAGCGGTCATGTTTGCCTCGTTTATGATGGAAAAGGCCGGTCCGTCAGCTCTGCGGCGGCGCGGCGTCTTCTGTGGGGTCACTGACGACGCGCTCGAACCACTGGAATGCGGCATCGATGAAATCTTCCATGACCTTTCGCGCGGCCTGCGGATCACGCGCTGCAAAGGCTGCGACCAGATCGCACACGCCCTTCGCTGCTGCCGCACGGGCAGCAGGGTCCACCAATGTGGCACGGCGCACCAGAATCACCTGATCGTCAAACTTTGCCAGCGTTTCCTGCATCCGACGGTTTGGAATGCGCGAAAGCCAGAGTGCACGAAAGGCGATATTGGCGGCAGCGGCGGCATCCTGGCTCTCGGCGGCAAGCACGCGGTCGCGTCCGGCAACATATTCCGCCAGATCGGCCTCGCCCAGATTGCGGGCGATATCCGCCACCGCCTGCGGCTCCAGCAAGCGACGGATCTGGAAGATTTCCTGTATATCGCGCAGCGTCAGAGTGGGCACGACGAAGCGCCCGTCCTGCTGCTCGACCAGCCCGTTGAGGGACAGCCGGAACAGCGCCTCGCGGACCGGGGTGCGCGACACCGAAAGCCGTCGAGCAAGATCCTCTTCGACCATGCGATCACCGGGCTGAAAGACATTGCTTTGCATCATTGTTCGCAGCCGGTCATAGACCTGCGCGCTCAAGGGCGGCTGGCGGCGGATGCTGAAATCAGATTGGGTCACGAATTCCTCCGTTGAAAATACTGTATACAGTGCGCAAAGGCCTGTCAATGCGCCCAGGAACCAAGGAGTCGCATTCCAAGGTCAGGGGCGCAAGTGTTCGGTCCACATGGGATAATGTGCATTCCCGCCCTCAAACGGCGGAAAGCTGTGGAAATCGGCACGCAGTTCGTGGCGCACAGGCGATTGCAGGGCCGCTGTCAGGGCCTCGGAGCTGTCGAACATCACCCGGTTGCGTTGCATGTGATCGGCACGCGCGTGCGGCAGATGGCTGACCCAGTCCACCCGCGTCAGGATCTCGATGGCGCGAATACCGGGGAAACGGCGAAAGAGTGGTGGATGGCCGGTCATGTAATGATCCAGCCAGGCATTCAGATCGCTGGCCGGGCCGGGGTAATGCACGACATAAGAGCAGGGCAGCGCGCCCGGCGCGGTGCGCAGCCGTGCATCATCCACCGGGTACTCGCGCCGCCAGAAGGCCTGCGCGGTTGCCCGCGCGCCCCCCAGCGAGGGCAGAACCAGCCCCTGCAACGCGCTGCCCTGCCCCGCCGCGGCCTCCAGTTCCTCCAGCCGGCTGAAGTGAAGCTGAATCCCAAGCGGCGGTGCGGCACCGTCATCGGTGTAGAGGTCGCTGGCGGTGGCCGGGGTGAAGATCAGCGCCTCTTTCAGAGCAGGCACCGACGCCAACACCCTTCGCAGTGCCGCCATTTCACCCGGCGACACCGCGCCCGCCCCCTCATAAAACAGGACCAGCGCAAAGCTCATCTTACCGCCCCATCAGGCTGGGCAGATAAAGCGCAAGCTGCGGTATCATCGCCACCAGGAAGATCAGGAACAGCGTCAGCAGCACATAGGGCGCCGCTGCATAGGACATGGTGCGCAGGCTGGTGCCCTTTGGCGCAACCCCCAGAACGATGTATAGCAACAAGCCAAAGGGCGGCGTTGTGAAGCCCACCTCATAGGCCAGAAGCAGCATCAGGCCAAACCAGACCGGATCGAAGCCATAGAGATAGGCAATAGGCATGAACAGCGGCAGCGTGATCAGCATCATCGACACCTGATCCATGAACATCCCCAGCACCAGGATGATCAGGATCATCATCAGCAAGATGCCATAGGGGCCAAGGTCGAACCCGGTGATCGTGTTGATGAACCCGCTGGATGCGCCGGAGAAGGCAAATATCTGGCTGAAGGTTGTCGAAGCGGTGATGATCAGGAAAGTCATCGCCGTGACCTTCATCGCGTCATCGAGCGATTTCCAGATCACCGACCAACGGAACTTCCGGTAGACCACCAGCAGGATCAGCACCCCCACGCAGCCAAGCCCCGCGCTCTCGGTTGGCGTGGCAATACCCATGATGATGGTGCCGACGACGCAGAAGATCAGAAAGCCCATCGGCAGGATGTTTGCCGCCACGGCCTTGAACTTGGCCCAGCCGCTGGCCTGCGGCACCGCATATTGCGGCGCGGCGTCAGGGTCGATTTTCGTCTGGATATAGATCAGCGCGCCAAACAACGTCACCAGCACCAGCCCGGGGACGACGCCAGCGATCAGCAGCGCGCCCACATCGATCTGCGCCAGGCTGCCCAGCAGCACGCCCAGCGTGGAGGGCGGGATGATCACCGCAAGGCTGCCCGCACCCAGAATCGGGCCGAACGCCATATGCGGCTTGTATTTTCGCTTGAGCATCTCGGGCGCCATCAGGCTGCCCATCATCCCGGCATTGGCGAGGCTGGAACCCGAAAGCGCCGCAAAGATCGAGCCCGAGCCAAGCGTGACATAAGACAGCCGCCCGCGCAGATTGCCGACCGACAGATCCAGCGCGTCAATCACCCGTTCACCCAGCCCCGAGCGAAAGAACAGGCTGCCCATGACAAGGAACATCGGCAGGGGGGCCAGCGCATAGGTGGTGATCGCTTCAGAGAAGTTCGACACCATCTGCGTGACGCCGCGTGATCCGCCAAAGAACAGGAACAGACCGGCGATATTGGTGGCAAAGAAAGCAAACGCCACTGGCAGGCCAAGACCCATCAGAAACAGGATGGAAGAGATCAGGAATGCGAAGGGATAGAGCCAGTCCATGTTCAGCGCCCCCCTGTTTCGACAGGGTCGCTGTCATAAAAATCATCATGACCCAGCAAGTAGCGCAGCCATTCCAATGCCGACAGGAAGAAGGCCAGCACCATGGGGGAAAAGACCGCCCATTTGGGAATATCAAAGGTGCGCATCTCGTATGTGCCACGCTCGACCGCCAGTATCAGCGAGTTCAGGGCTACCCAGCCGAGATAGAGGCACAGTCCGATGCACCCCAGATAGACGACCTTGGACAACACCCGCCGCGCAGCATCGGGCAGCACAATCCGAAGGAAAACCACAAAGACATGCCCCTTTTGACGTATCAGCCAGGGCATGGCGAAGAAGGTGATGTAGAGCAGGAAAAATTCAGATGTGTTCACTGCCCATGCCAGCGGCCGAAGCCCGGCATTGCGCACCGCCACATCCGTGACAACCAGCACGACCAGAAGCCCGATCAGCAGGCGCGCGATCACTGCCAGAAACCAGCACAGCCGGCCGGACAGGTCAAAGACAAGGTTCATGGAGCATCCCTGATATCAGTCAAGCCGCAGCGACGGGTCGGTCTGGCCGGGCGGGTCTTTGTTGTCATGCGAATAGTCAGGGCGGGCTGCGTGGTCAGGTAGCCCGCCCTCCCTGATCAGTTCACTCGAACAATTCGCGCAGACGCTCGATGCTTGAGGGATCGCGCGCTTCCATCCGTTGCCAGGCGGCATCGGCGGCCAGTTGCAGGAAGCGCTCACGCCCCTCACCGGTCATTTCAACGACGGTCTGGCCGTTGTCGATCATCTCCTGCGCCAGCCGGTCGTTGAGTGCCGCCGTTTCCTCGTAGCTGCGGCGCTCGAACTCTTCAGACACTTCGAGGATGATGGCCTGCGCCTCAGGCGACAGCGCATTGAAGCTGTCGAGGTTCATCGAGATCAGCACATCCATGCGGAAGAAGCCGGGATCGACACGGTAACGGGTAAACCTGTCCCAACCAAACGAGGCATAGCCCAGGACCGGATAGGCATTGGCATTGATCACGCCCCGCTCCAGCGAGGTGTAAACCTCGGGCGCTGGCTGGATCACCATGGTGGCGCCGACATTCTCGAACAGCTGGCGATAGAGCGGCGATGCGCGGATCAGGATGTCCGAGAAGTCCAGCATCCCGTCTTCCTGAAGCCGGGGCTCGTTCACCGTCCAGATGTGGAAGCCGGCCGAGGCGTTCATATGCGCCAGCAGCATGGCATTGCCCTTGCGCTGATAGATCCCGTTGATGAAATCCCACGCGCCGTTCTGGCGCGCATCCATCGGTGGCAGGCTGGAGGCGGAAAGCACCTCGCCTTCAGGGACCAGTTCCAGATACAGGCCGGCAGGCGTGTGGATCATATCGACAAGACCGGACTGCTGCGCAGTGCCCAGTTGCGGGTTCGGGATCACTTCGGGGCCGCCGCGCACATTGATGCGCACCACACCTTCACCGCGCTCGTTCACGGCTTCCACGAAACGCAGGAACTCCTGCGTGAAGTCGCTGGGCGTGGGTGCGAAATGCACCGCGTTGATGACGTCCTCAGCACTGGCGGCGGCGCCAAATGCCGAAAGAACGGCGGCGAAAGCCGCGACTTTCAGTTTACGCATCTATCTCTCCTTGTCAGTTGTAAGCCGGGCCTCGCAAACCAGACGGTGGCGCCGGAGTTTTGCAGTTTTTTTGCGGCACAGAATGCTGCGCCAAGGGGCTCCCTTGGTTTCGGGGAATCGTTCAGCGGCCCTCTTTTTGTGAACACTGTATACAGTATTCCATTGATAGCGTCAACGAATCCCTCCTCCTTGCCAAGTTTTCGTGAAGGCTACTGCGACCGCTGCGGGATGGGCCGTCATGGCACGCGCCCCCTTGCCACCAGCCTGCGGAAATCGTCGATCGCCTGTTGCGGGGCGCGGGCGCAGAATGGGCCCCGCGCCGGTTCCAATCCGTTCAACCGCGCCAGCCGTACCTGCATCTCGGCCTGCATCAAGGCCACCGCAGCGCAGTTCACCACCGGCGCATGGCCCACCTTCAGCCCGTGCTCTCCGCCTACCAGCAGTCCCGGCAACACGCCCGCCGGCACGATCACATCAGCCCCGCCGGCCACCATCGGTTCGGACACCGCGCGAAAGGCCGCGATCATGCGGTCCTTGGCATCCAAATCGCCGGCAAAAGCCGCCGAAAAATCGGATGGATCGGCATTGAGGCCCGCCACATGCGAAATGCGCCCCGACAAACCGTAAAGATCACCCTGTTCCAGATGCATTGTGCGAAACACGTCATCCAGCGTCACCAGGCCGATCCGTCGCCCCATCTGCGCCGCCAGATGCAGCGTCGCCTCGCCGGTGCCGATCACCGGAATGCCCACCGCCGATTTCAGTTCATAAAGGCCCGGATCCTGAAAATGTCCCATGACCACCGCGTCATAGCCCGACTCGGCCGCTGCGATGCCATTGTCTATGGCAATGATCGCACAGCGGAATTCCGACAGGCGGGAAAATGCGCGATCCGGCGGGCTGATGCCATGCACCTCCACCGTGGTGCCGGGGCTGGCGGTGGTGTTCAGATACTCGGTCAGCCGCGTGATATAGGCCGCGCTCGCAGTGGCATCGATGAAACTTTGCCAGTAGATCTTCATGTCCTCTCCTCCTCGCCCGTAACCAGCGCCAGAACCCTGAGCGGACTGCCCGAGCCTTCGTGCACCTTCAGAGGGGCGGCCATGACGAGGGCGCCCTTGGGTGGCAACTCGTGTAGATTGGTCAGGCATTGCAGGCCGTAGCGTCCCGCCCCGTGCAGATAGTGATGCGCAGGATAGGGCGGATCGAAATGGCCGCCCTGCCCGGCATCGGTGCCGATTGTCTCGGTGCCAAAGCCCAGAATGCCGCGCTCATGGACGAGCCAGCGGATCGCTTCGGCGTCCGGCCCCGGCGTATGCGCGCCATCCGCGCGCAGGTTGGCGAACGCCGCACCCTTGCGCTGCGACCAGTCGGTACGCATCAGCACCCAGGAACCGGCGGGGATGGTGCCATGCGCAGCTTCCCAAGCATTCAGCGTGGCGCGGGTCAGCAGGAAATCGTCATCCGTGGTGCTTTCCGCCGCACAATCGATCACACAGGCAGGCGCGATCATATGCTCAACCGGCATGGTATCGACCGTGCCGCGCGGGCAGTCGCGGCCGGTGAACCAATGCGCCGGAGCATCGAAATGGGTGCCGGTATGCTCGCCAAAGCTCAGGTTGTTCCAATACCACGAAGGCCCGGCCGCGTCATACCGCGAGATCTGCTCGATCCGCACGGGTGCAGAGGGGCCGAACTCGGGCGGCAGGACGATGGTGGGGAAATCTTCAGTCAATGTATGGGTCAGATCGACCACCCGCACCGCGCCCGAGGCCAGCGCGCTGTTCATCATCGCCAGAACATCTGTCATCGCCGCACCCTCACAATCTTCCGGCGGCGAGGTCTCGCTCAACCGCCTTGGGGTTTTCCGCCAGCCGCGCCATCAGATCGCGAGCGACATCACCCACCACCACTTCTTCCAGCCCCTTCATCAACCCGCCGACAACGGCATCGGCAAGAGCCTTGCCAGTCACCTTTGGCTGCGGGGCAAGCTGGAACCAGTCATCCTCGGTCGGCCCCGTCAGCACAGTCATCAGACGCACCCCGCCCCCGCCCAGTTGCGCACGCAGGCTGTGCGAGAGCGACAGCGCGGCGGTATGGGCGGCGGCGTAACCTGCCATTTCAGGCGATGTCGCGCGGGCGAAAACCGACAGTACATTGACCCAGGCCACCGCGCCCGGCGCACCCTCGCCGCCATCCGCTCCGCGCCCGGCCAGCGCCGGGCCAAAGCTGCGCGCCAGCCGCATCAGCCCGAAGGCAACGGTTTCCATGCAGGCGCGGGTATGGGTGACGGCAGCAGGCGCCATCAGCCCGCCGGGACGGGGATGATCGGCGGTGTTGATCAGGATTTCAACCTTGCCACCGATAGCGCGCGCCAGATCCTCGACCGAGCGGTCCGAAGCCAGATCAAGCGGCACAAACCGCAGCCCCTGCACCGCCTCGAAAGCCGCGCGGTTCTCCAGCGGCTTCCAACTCTCGGGCAGTCCCATGAAAATGCCGGCAGCCCCTTCTGCCGCCAGCTTGCGCGCCAACGGAAGGGCAGCGACATGGCGGGCATCGGTGATCAGCACACGCCTTCCACGTGGATCGGCGGTCATTTCCTGCCATTGCTTATCGGTGGACATATCCCCTCCGTTTTCAGGCCCGGCGTGCAGCACCCCCTGCCCGGCGCGATCCAGCATCAGCGTCAGTCTAAGCCTTTCACCCGCCTGTGGCTCCGGGTGCAGATGCACCAGCGCAACCGGCCCGCAATCCATCTGTACCAGCCCCACACGCCAGGGCGCGCGCTCGCGAAAATAGGGATCGGCGGGCACCTCGGCGCTGGTTTGCGACAACAACACCGCACCTGATGGAGCCTCGGCAGCGGTGATATCGGCGGACAAGCAATCCGGGCATGCCTCGACCATCGGCCAGCTATAGGTGCCACAGGCACCACAGCGCGGCAGGGCAAAGCGACCCTCGGCGGCGGCAGCGGTCAACAGATGCGCCTTGCGGCTGCGTCCGCCGGGCGGCAACAGCGGCTGGCGTGTGCGATGCAACGGGTTCTTGCGGGGGCGTTCCTGAGTCATGCGGCCTCCAGCACCACCGCACCTGACCCAAGGCCGCGGTCAAAATTGATCATGCCGAACCCCGAAACCAGCGCGCGTCGCGCCCCGGCCACCTGTCGCCCCCCCGCTGCACCCGTCAACTGTCGAAGCGCCTCGACAAGGCCCAGGGATCCGCCCGCGCAACCCGCCTGTCCGACCGACAATTGCCCGCCCGAAGTGTTGTGCGGCAGGCTGCCGGTGATGGTGAAATCATGCCCGGCGATGAACTCGGCCAGTCCACCCGGGGGGCACAGGCCCAGATCCTCGAACTGCATGGCGCTGATGAACGGGTAGTCGTCATAGGTCTGGACCAGATCGACCGCCCCGGGCGCGACACCCGCCATCGCCCAGAGCGTATCGACATCACGCACCCAGCCTCCGCGCAGCATCACCGGGTCAGCGGGAAAACCGTTGTGGCGTTCGATGGCAGCAGTCAGACGCACGAAGGGCAGGCCCTGGGCGCGCGCAGTTTCCTCACGCAGGACCAGAAAGGCCTCGGCCCCGGCGCAGGGCATGACGCAATCGAACAGATGGATCGGCGGGGCGATGGGCCGGGAATTGAGATATTGGTCAAGCGATAGCGGCTTTTTCATAAGCGCATGCGGGTTTTTCAACGCATTGGCGCGCTGTGCCACGGCGATCTTGCCGAAATCCGCGCGCGAAAGGCCGCTTGCTTCCATATAGGCCTGCGCGATCAGCGCGAAGCTGACATTCGGCCCGCCCGCACCATAGGGATAAACCGCATCCTGCGAAAAGCGCGAGAAGTTCTCCAGTGACTGGCGAAAGCTTTGCGGCGCGCTGGTGTCAGCCGCGACGCAGGCGACCATATCGGCATCACCCGCCTGCACCGCCCGCGCGGCACGGCGAAGCGCCACCACCCCGGCCACACCGCCCAGCGGCACGAAATCCAGAAACCGGGGCGACAGTCCGAAGTGCTGAGTCAGGCCGATAGCGCTATCGGGAGCCAGCGAGAAGCTGGCAACCGAAAGCCCGTCAAATTCCCTGTGCGATACCCCGGCACCCGCAGCAAGCCCCGCCAGTGCGCGGCCGACCCACCATTGCGTGCTGTCGGTGGAATAGCGCCTGTAGGGCACCGTTACCGGCACCGCCAGAACCACGCCGTCATATCCCCGTAGCGCCGCCATCCCGTCCTCAGATCAACGTCAACGTGACATCGACATTCCCGCGCGTGGCGTGGGAATAGGGGCAACGCTCGTGCGCGGCCTGCACGATTTCCTGCGCCCGGGCGCGTTCGATCCCCGGCATCGTCACAGCCAGATCCACCACCAGCGCATAGCCCGGCTCGACTGGGCCAAGCCCCACCGTGGCCGTGACGGTCACATCGTCGCCCAGCGTGATCTTGTGCTGACGGCCCACCAGTTTGACCGCGCCCAGAAAGCAGGCGGCATAGCCTGCGGCGAAAAGCTGTTCAGGGTTGGTGCCTTCGCCACCCGGTCCGCCAAGCTCTTTCGGTACGCTGAGATCCAGCACAAAGCTGCCGTCAGCGCTTTGCGCCGTGCCCGCGCGACCGCCGGTCGCTGTCATGGTTGCGGAATACAGGATCTTTTCTGGCGTCATCGGTGATCTCCTTCAGGATGTAACGGCGCGCGCGGCGCCCTTGATCTGGCGACAATCCAGCGCACGACCTTCGGCAAGCGCGGCTTCGGCACCACGCTTGAGCTGGCCACGCTGGAGTTTCTGAGTCGCGCCGAGCGGCAGCTCATCGACCACCAGCAGCCAGCCAGGCAGCTTGTGATAGGACAGGCTGCCGGAAAGCCGCGCCATCAATGCCTCCGCTGGCAGCGAACCGTCAGGCGTGGCGGGAACGACAAAGGCAAACACCTCTTCCCCCCGGATCGGATCTGGCACCGGCGTCACCGCTGCGGCGCGCAGCAACGGATCAGCCTGCAAGGCGGCCTCGACCTCCAGCGCTGAAATGTTCTCGCCCGCCCGGCGAATGATACTTTTTCGACGGTCGACGAAATAGAAGAGCCCCTGCACATCGACCCTGATCACATCGCCGGTATGAAACCAGCCGCCCTCCCAGGCAGCCTCGGTCGCTGCCGGATCCCCCAGATAGCCGGAAAAGAACCCGCGGCGCGGATCGTCACCCCGGCTGCGCACCCACAACTCGCCCGCCGCGCCCGGCGCAACGTCGCACCCGGCATCGTCGACGATGCGCCATTCCATACCGGCACGCGGGCGGCCGATGCAGCGCGCGCCCAGCGGTCCTTCCAGCCCGGCAGTGTCGGTGATGGCAGCCCCGCCGGTTTCGGTCATGGCCCAACCCTCGACAATCGGAAGGCCGAAACGCGCCTCGAAAGCCGCCTTGTGACGGTCCTCCACACCGGGGCTGAAGGTGAAGCGCGCATTGTGGCGGCGCTCATCAGGGCTTTCGGGCAGTTGCAGCAGGATCGCCGGAATCACCCCCAGCCCGTGCACGATCGTTGCTTCGGAATCGGCCACGGTGGCCCACCAGCGGCTGGCGCTGAACCGATCCAGCGGCACGATGGTGCCGCCGATCAGCATCATCCCCACGGCCGTGCAGCCAAGCGCGTTCATGTGGAAAAACGGCAGCGGCGTCAGCGAAACCTCGCAATCACGGCGCATTGCCGCAATGCCAGACATCGATACATACCATTGCGCCACATTGATAAGATAATGGTTCGAAAGATTGCAGGCCTTCGGCTTGCCGGTGCTGCCCGAGGTGAACAAAAGTGCCGCCTCGTCATCCGGCAGGCCCGCGCGTGGCTGACGGGGCGTGGCGGCGGGCGGTGGCGCGGCATCATACCGGGCCACGGGCACACCACCTGGAAGCCCCGCGCCCAGCAACGCCTCGAAGCCGGGAACAGTTATCACCGCCTCGGCCTGCGACACCTGCATCTGGTGGCGCAACTCATCGGGGCGCATGTCACCATTGAGCGGCACAACGGAGGCACCGATTGCATTCAGCGCCAGCCAGTGCAGCAGAAATTCGGGCCGGTTGAGCAGCAAAAGCGCCAGACGCGACCCGGCACCATACCCCGCCGCGATATAGGCATCGCGCAAGGCCGCGACCTGCCTTGCCGCCGCCCCATAGGACAAAGCATAGCCCTCAGGCGCCCAGGGCAGCGCCGCCGAGGCCGGAGCGCAGGCGAAAGCACGCGCCGGAACCCGTGCGGCACTGCGTGCAAAAGCATCATAAGGTGATGTGACCTGCGCCATCCGATCCGCCCTTCCGCGTGCATCTTTTGTGACGATACGGGCTGGAACAAGGTGCTTCCAATTCAAAACATTTGCAGGATTGATACCAAGCGGTTATCAAAAACCATGGAACTGAGACAGATCTACTATTTCGTTGCCATTGCCGAGGCTGAGCATTTTGGCCGCGCGGCACTGCGTCTGCATATCGCCCAGCCCGCGCTGAGCCGTCAGATGAAGCTGCTGGAGGCCGAAATGGGGGTCGAATTGTTCGAGCGCCTGCCACGCGGTGTGCGGCTGACTGCGGCGGGCCGGGTTTTCCTGAACGAAACCAGGGGGCTGCACGCCCAGATCGCCCGCGCGACCGAGGCCGCAAAGGCCGCAGCAGCGGGGCAGCATGGCGCGTTGCGGCTGGGCTTCATCGAGGCCGCGGCCTGGCAGGGGCTGGTGCCCGACGCCCTGCGCCATTTTCGTAACCGGTTTCAGGGGGTGGAACTGTCACTCGCGGCCATGCCCACAGCCGAACAACTGGCCGCGCTCCGGCAGGGGCAACTGGATGCGGCGCTGGTTTATAATCCGCTACCCGCCGATGACCTGACCATCGTGCCATTGGTGCGCCATCCGGTGGTGCTGGCGGTGCCGACGGAATCACCGCTGGCCCGGCGGGAAACGGTGTCGTTGATTGATCTGGCCGATCATCCGCTGATCGGCTTCCAGCGCCGCGCCAGCCCCCGGTTCTTTGACGATGTGCATTCGCGTTTTCGTTCGGTCGGCTTCACACCGCGCTATATCGCCGAACTGACGAGCGAGACCGATATTCTGGCACTGGTAAGCGCCGGGGCTGGTATTGCCCTGGCAAATTCCGCGCAGATGTGGCGGCCACCGCACGGGGTGCGCTTTGTCGATGTGCAGGATCTGGGAGTCAGCCTGGAATTGTCACTGGTCCACGCAAGCGGCAGCATCGCACCGACCCTGCAACAATTCGCGACGATCCTGCGTGCTTTGGCAACACACGACGCTGAACTGCTTCAGGCTTGAAGCATCGGGCCGAGACGCCTAGGTTCGCTTGTTAATAAGGAGATATCGACATGGGCGAGATGATGCACGCCATCTGTTACGACACGTATGGCGGGCCCGAAGTGCTGCATCTTGCCCGCCTGCCACGGCCCGCGCCCGGCCCCGGGCAGGTTCTGGTCAAGCTGGCCGCGGCCGGGGTTGCGCCCCTTGACTGGAAGTTGCGCGCTGGGATGCTTGCCCAGCATTTCACACCTGCCTTTCCGAAAATCCCCGGACGCGACGGAACCGGCACCGTGCTGGCCTGTGGACCCGAGGTATCGGGTTTCGCGCCGGGCAACCGCGTGGCGGTGATGGCGCCGCCCGCCGGTGCCGCGGGCACCTGCGCCGAATACATCGCCGCCGACGCAACGCTTTGCGTGAAGCTGCCCGAGGGGGTGGACCTGATCGAAAGCGCGGCGCTGATCAATTCGGGGCTGTCAGCATGGATTGCGGCGGTCTGCACTGCCAGGGTGCAGGCGGGCCAGCGCGTACTGGTGCAGGCCGGCGCGGGCGCGGTCGGCGGGCTTCTGGTGCAGCTTTGCGCACATCTTGGGGCCCTGGTCACTGCAACCTGCCACAGCCGCAATCTGGACTATGTGCGCGGGTTGGGGGCCAGCCGCGCGATTGCCTATGACAGGCCTTTTCCCACCGATCTGGCGCCGCAGGATATCATCTTTGACCTGATGGGTGGCGCGGTGCATGATGCCTGCTACCCGCTTCTGGTGCCGGGCGGGCATCTGGTTTGGCTGACCGCCGCGCCAATCTCCGACCGGGGGGAAGAATTTGGCGTCACAGTCAGCCGCGCGATGATCGCCGATGACGCCGCGGCGGTGGCCGAAATCCTGGCACTGGCCTCAAAAGGTATCCTGCGCCCCCAGATCGCGGGAAAGCTGCCCTTGGCGCAAACCGCGCTGGCACAAACGCGTCTGGCCGACGGCCAGGTGTCGCGCGGCAGGCTTCTGATCATGCCCTGAGCCCGTGCAGATCGATCCGGTGCGACCACATGACCCGGCGCTGGCCCGCTCAAGGCTCGACAATCCGCTTGCATGCCTGCCGGGCCATGTCGTTAATACGCCCAGAAGGATCCCACGCCACAAAGGTTGGGGCCACATAAGGGGGTAAGACCATGTCAAACAAAGAGGCAGCACCTGTCCGAAGTTCGAGACGCAACGATCCGGTATCGCTAGTGCTCTTCCTCTGCGCCTATGGCGCGATCATGGGGTTCATCCTGTTTTCCTGACCCCTCTTCAGCCTGGAGGGACGGTTTTCCGGCCTGTTCAACCCCGTAGCGCCTCAGCCTTGCCTTGCGCGCTGTGATCACTTGATATGGCCGCATTCAGTTCTTGCGACAGCCGGGCGGTTTCCGCCGACTTCGGCGTTGAAAAACGAGCCATCAACAGATAGGCGACCGGCGTCAGATACAGCGTCGACACTGCTGCCATTCCCAGCCCGCCCACAATGATCCAGCCCAGCGCCTCGCGCGCTTCGGCCCCGGCGCCGAAGGCCATGACCAGCGGCACCCCGCCCAGCACTGTGGATGTCATCGTCATCATCACCGGGCGCAAGCGAATGGTCGATGCCTCGAAAATCGCCTTACTTACCGGGGCGCCCCTGTCGCGTAACTGATTGGCGAATTCGACGATCAGGATGCCGTTCTTGGCCATGATCCCCACCAGCATCACCAGCCCGATCTGCGAATAGACATTCAGGCTGCCCCCCGTCAGCAAAAGCGCAAAGACTGCGCAGGCCAACCCCAGTGGAACCGTGGCCATGACAACGACCGCCGAATTGAAGCTTTCAAATTGCGCCGAGAGCACGAGGAAAACAACAACGATGGCAAATCCGAAAGTGATCAACAGGCCCGACGAGGTTTCATCCAGCGTCGCGGCTTCGGCCAGTGGCACGATCCGCGTGCCCGCTTCGAACATCTCATCCGCCATGGCCTGAACCTGCGCATAGGCATCGCCCAGCGCCAGTTCGGGCGTCAGGCCCGCGGTGATTTCCACCGCGCGCATCTGCGACTCGCGCGTCAGTTCCGGCGCCACCGCGCGCTCATCGAGCGTGACGAAAGAGGACAGTGGCAGGATCTGGCCGCTGGCGGACTGGATGAAGATGCGCTCCAGATCGCCCGGGTCGCGCACCGGCGATGAGGTGGAGAGCATCTTGATGTCAAAGCTGCGGTCCTCGATGAAAACGGTGCCGATGGTGCGCCCGTCCAGCACCGCCTGCAGTGCCTCGCCCAGACCATCGATATTGACGCCAAGATCCGAAGCGCGGCGGCGATCGACCTCGATGAACAGTTGCGGCTGTGTAGTCTCATAGCTCAGCCGAACCTGACCAAAGGCGGGTATGTCCTGCAACCGCTCGACCAGCGCCTCGGCCTGTTGCGACAATTCCTCGTAACTGCTGCCGACTACCGCAAAGCGCAGCCCCTGCCCCGCCCCGCGAATGCGCAGCGAGTTTGGCTGGATGGCAAAAGCCCGAACCCCCACGACCGAGCTGATTGCGCGGTTGATATCGGCGACGATCTCCTGCTGCGGGCGCACACGCTCTTCCCAGGGCGCAAGGGTGAAAACCATGAAGCCGGTGTTCTCGCGCCCCCAGGTGCCGGCGATGGCGAAGGTGAAAGTGACCTCGCCGGCCTCGCGGAATGGTTCGATCAGCGCCTCAAGCTCAAGCATCTTGCTGTTGGTATAGTCCAGCGACACGCCCTGCGGGGCGGTAACGCTCAGTAACGCGACGGCACGATCCTCGGGCGGGACCAGTTCCTGGCGGATCTGCCCGGCCACCAGAATGGCCGTCACCCCGAACACCACCGCCACCGCCACCACCGCGAAAGGCGCGGCAAGGGCTGCACGCAGGGTAGAGCGGTAAAGTCCGGTCAGCCGGTTGCCCAGCCAGACCATCGGCCCTGTCGGATCGGCCTTGGCGGGGCGCAGCAGGCGGCTGGCCAGCACCGGGCAAAGTGTCAGCGCCACGACGGACGACAAAAGCACCGCCATTGCCAGAGTGAAACCGAATTCGCGAAACAACCCGCCGGTCTGCCCCGGCAGGAATGACAAGGGTATGAAGACGGCGGCCAGCGTGGCGGTGGTGGTGACCACGGCAAAGAACACTTCCTTTGTGCCCAGAACGGCCGCCGCGCGCGGCCCCATCCCCTGCGCACGCCGCCGCACGATGTTTTCCAGCACCACGATCGCATCATCCACCACCATCCCGGTGGCCAGGACCAGCGCCAGCAAGGTCAGGATATTGACAGAAAAACCAACAAGGTAGATCGCCGCAATAGTGCCGATCAACGCCACCGGCAGGGTCAGCGCCGGAATCAGCGTGGCCCGGACATCGCGCAGGAACAGATAGATGATGCCCACCACGATCAGGATCGCCATGCCCAGCGTCTTGATCACCTCGGTGATCGCGCCGCGCACGAAGGTGGCCTCGTCGGAGGTGATGAAGATGCTGACATCCTCGGGCAGGATGCCCCGCAGGTCCGCCACTACTGCATTGACGGTATCCGAGATATCCAGCGTGTTCGATGTCGCCTGCCGGATGATGCCGATGCCGATGCCGTTCTGCCCATTGGCGCGCAGGATGCTTTCTCCCGGCGCGGGGCCCAGGGATACCTGCGCCACATCGCCCAGCAGCGTCTGGCCACGCACAACCAGCGCCTCGAATGCCTCAGGCGTGGTAACCGAGGCGGTGGTGCGCACGAAAATGCTTTGACTGTCACTGGAAAGCGCGCCTGCCGGCACGTCAAACGAGACATTGCGCAGTGTGGTCCGCACATCGGCCAGCGACAAGCCACGGCTGGCAAGCTGCATCATGTCGACATCGACGCGAAACACCTGCTGCCGGTTGCCATAGATCTGCAAATCGGCCACGCCGGGTGCCGAGATCAAGCGGTCCTCTACCAGATCCTGCACCAGCCGCGTCAATTCCTGCACCGAACGGGTGGACGAGGTGACACTGATGCGCATCACCGCATCGGCGTTGGCATCGGCCTTGACGATGCGCGGCTCGTCCACACTGTCCGGCAGGTTGTTGCGGATGCGGCCGATGGCATCGCGGATATCTGTGGCCGCGATATCGAGGTCCACACCATCGGCAAACTCGACCACCACACGGCTGCGCCCGAAGCGCGAGGACGAGGAAATCGCCTTGACGCCGGCCACACGGCCCACCGCGCCCTCGATGGTGCTGGTGATCTCGCGGTCAATGGTCTCGGGCCCGGCACCGCCGAAGGTGGTGGTTACGGTTACGACCGGGCGGTCGACATCGGGCAGTTCGCGGACCTCTACCCCGTAAAGCCCGGCCAGTCCGGCGATGACGATCAGCGCGCTGAGGACAAAGGCCAGAATCGGACGGCGCACGAACAGCGCGGTGCCCGAGCGCTGGGCTTCCAACGCGGCGGGGTCGATGGCGGGGTTTGTCCCGCCGACTGGCGCGTTGCGGTCCGGCGTTGTCTGATCTGCTTTCATGCGCCTGCCCCCGCCGTCATGTTTCCGACATCTCGGGTGCGGCGCTGGCGCGTTCGGCCCCGTCATTCTCCGTGTCATTGGTAAGAGGAAGCGCGCGATCCTGCACCTCGGTTCCTTCGCGCAGCGATTGCACGCCCTCGCGGACCACCCTTTCGCCCGGTTCCAGCGCGCCGCGCACCAGCACCGCCCCCTCACTGCGTTGCAAGATACGCACCGGCACCCGCGCTGCCCGCCCCTCGCGGATAGCCCAGACGAACGAGCCTTCGTTTCCCCATTGGATCGACAGCGGATCAACGGCTGGATGCGCCGCCCCCGGCAAGGTAATGGCGATGTTGAACGCCATCCCGGCGCGCAAACTGTCATCAGGATTGGCAAGCTCCCCCAGCACACGCAGGCTGCGGCTGGTCTGGTCAACACGGCTGTCAATCGCGCGGATACGCCCTTCCAGCGGCACGTCACTGCGCGCCAACGGCGTTACATCCAGCCGGTCACCGGGAGAGATGCGTCCGACCAGGCGTTCGGGCACACTGAAATCAACCAGTATCATCGAGCGGTCATCGATCCGGGCGATGGCGGTGCTGGGGCTGACCTGCGCCCCGACCTCGGGCTCGATGATACCGATCCAGCCGGTTATCGGCGCGACAATCTCACGGCGCGCAAGGTCGAACTCGGCTTGACGCACACCCAGTTCGGCGGTCCGCACCGCCAAGGCGGCTTCACGGATCTGCACCTCGGTCGCGGTGCCGGAGGCCTGCAACCGCTCCAGCCGGGCGGCGGTGTGACGCGCCTCGTCCAGCACCAGTTCGGCACGATCGAGCGCAATCTGTTCGGCGGCGCTGTCCAACCGCGCAACCACCGTTCCCGCCTGCACCCTGTCGCCCGCCGAAACCAGGAGTTCGGCCAGACGCCCCGAAACCTCAGGCATCAGGACAACCGAATGCAACGCCTCTCCTGTGCCGATGGCGGCGATACGGTCGTTGACCTCACCCATCCCGACCGGCGTCGTCAGAACCATCACTGCGCCACGCCCGAACCCGCCGCCCGCGGACGGGCCACCGATCTGCGGTGCCTGCGCAACCGGCACGCCCAGCCGGATCATCGGCTGCAACAGCCCCGCGCGCTCCAGGATTCCGTGCGACGACGGCAGCCACATGGCCCAGGCCACCACCGCCAAGGCGCCGATCAATGCGACCAGCGCCACTTGTCCGATTATCCGAACGATTATTCGCATCCGTGCCGATCTCCATCGTCAGCAACCCCGCATGGCCTTCGATACATCAACATAGAACAGCCTCGAAAAAAGGCGACATGGATTAGCCGCGCAAAGATTATCCGCGCTAAGCCGATGAAGGGAACTTCATCATGGACCGTCGGCGCAGTGTGAGCAAGCGCCACCGGCATCGACAGCGCCAGATCACACAAGCTTTTTCGGCTCGATGCAACCAGATGCCAGCTTTCGAATACACCTGCGAAAACAAGGCCTTTCGCCTGATCATGCCATTATCGGCCTGCGGAAGTGGAACCAGATCGACTTTGCAAGGATTATTACAGGTAAATCAAAGCAGGCGAAAAAACAGGAATGGAGGGGATCACAGCAGCATGTGCGGCATATGTGGAGAAATCCGGTTCGGTCGCGGGGCGATGGCTTCAGGCGCGATAATCGAGCGCATGGCCGATGCCATGGCACCACGCGGGCCGGATGGTGCCGGTATTGTCTTGCGTGGGCGCGTGGGTTTCGGGCATCGGCGGCTGAAGGTCATCGACCTGTCCGAAGCCTCGGCACAGCCCTTTGTCGATACATTTCTGGGCCTCACCATCGCTTTCAACGGCTGCATCTACAACTATCCCGAACTGAGGAGGGAACTGGAAGGCAAGGGCCATTGCTTCGCCTCCAGCGGTGATACCGAGGTGATTCTGAAGGCATGGCATGAATGGGGCGTCGAGGCACCGAAACGTTTTCACGGCATGTTCGCCTTTGCGATCCACGAACGCGACAGCGGGCGGGTGACGCTGGTGCGCGACCGTTTCGGCATCAAGCCGCTTTACTACAGCCAGACCGGCGACAGGCTCCGCTTTGCTTCCACCCTGCCTGCCCTTCTGGCGGCGGGTAATGTCGATACCACGATCGACCGGGTGGCGCTGCACCATTACATGACATGGCACGCCGTGGTTCCTGCCCCGCGCACCATCCTTGCCGGCGTTCGCAAACTGCCCGCCGCCACGATCCGGGTAATCGAACCCGACGGCACCAGCCGCGACAGCCTGTTCTGGGAACCCAGCTTCGAGCGTTCCCCCGAGGATGCCCGCCGCCCGATGGCGGAATGGCAGGAGATGGTTCTGGACGGGTTGCGCACCGCCGTGCGCCGCCGGATGGTAGCCGATGTGCCGGTGGGCGTGCTGCTTTCGGGTGGTGTGGACAGTTCGCTGATTGTCAGCCTGCTGGCCGAACAGGGGCAAAAGGGGCTTGCAACCTATTCCATCGGGTTCGAGGAGGCCAATGACGAGAAAGGCGATGAATTCGTCTATTCCGATCTGATCGCGCGCGAATTTGGCACCGATCACCACAAGATCTTCATTCCGTCCGACGAGATGCGACTGAACCTGCCCAACGCCATCGCCGCCATGTCGGAACCCATGGTCAGTTATGACAACATCGGCTTTTACCTGCTGTCGCGCGAAGTATCGAAAAGCATCAAGGTGGTGCAATCCGGCCAGGGCGCGGATGAGGTGTTTGGCGGCTATCACTGGTATCCGCCGATGCAGGACAGTAACGACCCGGTTGCGGCCTATATGGAGGCGTTCTTTGACCGGACGCATGAACGGCTGGCGCAGCATCTGGCCCCGGAATGGATGACGGAGCGCGATGAATCGCGCGCCTTTGTCGAGGCCCATTTCGCCCGCCCCGGTGCCGATGACCCGGTCGACAAGGCGCTGCGCCTTGATACCAACGTGATGCTGGTCGATGACCCGGTAAAGCGCGTCGACAGCCAGACCATGGCCTGGGGGCTGGAGGCGCGGGTGCCGTTTCTGGACCATGAACTGGTGGAACTGGCCGGGCGGATTCCGGCCCGTCACAAGCTGGCGCAGGGTGGCAAGGGCGTGTTGAAAGAGGCCGCGCGCCAGGTCCTGCCCCCCGAGGTGATCGACCGCAAGAAGGGCTATTTCCCGGTGCCGGCGCTGAAGTATGTCGATGGTCCCTATCTGGAAATGTGCCGCGATGCCCTGACCTCGGATGCCGCACGCGATCGTGGTCTGTTCCGGCCAGCGTATCTGGATACGCTGTTCAGTGCGCCCTCCGAGCATGTCACCCGCCTGCGGGGTTCCGAACTCTGGCAGGTGGCGGTGCTGGAGATGTGGTTGCAGGCACAAGGCGTTTGAGCGCACGGCAAGAAGGGAGGCGTGTCTCATGGCGGAACACGAGCTACCACGGCGGCGTGGTGCACAAGCGCATCGGCTAAAGCGGATGCGCAATGCGGCGGTTCAGCCCGCACGCGGGGCGCGCGCCGATGCAGTGATCGATTGCGGCTGGGGGCGGCTGATCTTTGCACAGACCTTCGAAGATGCCGCATCGCTTGCCGAGGCCCTGCGCGCCGAAAGCCCCCGGCAACGCGACATCGCCTTTTATGTGCGCGATCCGCATGTGCTGCTGGCCAAGGCCCCGCAAGAGCTGTTTCTGGACCCGTCGCATACTTTCCGGCTTGATCTGGCGACCTATCGCAGCGCGCGGCGGCGGCGCAAGGGCTTTGACATCCGGCGGTTGAGCACGCGCGACGACGCCGAGGCGGTAAATGCGATCCATGCGCAGCGCAAGATGGTTCCGATAGACCCTGAATTCTTCTGGAACCTCCGCGACGGACGCACCCTGACGGTGCTGGTTGCCGAGGACACAGAGACCGGCACGGTGCTGGGTTCCGTCATGGGGATAGACCATGCCCGCGCCTTTGATGACCCGGAAAAGGGTGCCTCGCTCTGGTGTCTGGCCGTGTCGCCGCAGGCCCGGCATGCGGGGGTGGGGGAAACGCTGGTGCGCCGTCTGGCCGAGCATTTCAAGGCGCGCGGGGCGTCTTTCATGGATCTGTCGGTGCTGCATGACAATGAGCAGGCCATAGCGCTTTACGAAAAGCTGGGGTTCCGGCGCGTGCCGGTCTTTGCCGTGAAGCGGCGCAACGTGATCAACGAGCCGCTTTATTCCGGGCCGGACCTCGCCGGGGGCCTCAACCCCTATGCGCGCATCATCGTCGACGAGGCCCGCCGCCGGGGCATCCATGTCGACGTAACCGACGCCGAGGGCGGGTTCTTTCGCCTGATGCATGGCGGGCGCAGCCTGCGCTGCCGCGAGGCACTGTCAGACCTTACATCGGCCGTATCGCTGTCGATCTGCGACGACAAGCGCGTTACGCGCCGCGTGGTCGAGCAGGCAGGCGTGCGCGTGCCCGAACAACTGGACGAAGACAGCCCGTCAGCCCGCGCGGCCTTTCTGGAGCGCCACGGCGCGCTGGTGGTCAAACCCGCACGCGGCGAGCAGGGGCGCGGCGTGTCGGCAGGGCTGACGACCATCGAAGACGTGGAAGCGGCAGTAGAGACAGCCCGAGCGCTTTGCCCCGATGTGGTGGTTGAGGCGTTTTTCTCTGGCGAGGATCTGCGGCTTCTGGTGATCGATTACAAGCTGGTCGCCGCCGCCATCCGCCGCCCGGCACGGGTGGTAGGCGATGGCCGCGCTTCGGTGCGCGCCCTGATCGAAACCCAAAGCCGCCGCCGCGCCTCTGCGACCGACGGCGAAAGCCGCATTCCGCTGGATGCCGAAACCGAACGCTGTGTGGCGAACGCGGGTTATGGCCTTGATAACGTGTTACCCGAGGGAGATGAGATCACCGTGCGAAAGGCGGCCAATCTGCACACCGGCGGCACCATTCACGATGTCACCGACACGGTGCACCCGGTGCTGGTGCGCGCCGCCATCGATGCCGCCCGCGCCATCGAGATCCCGGTGACCGGGATTGACCTGATGGTCAAGGCCCATGACCGGCCCGACTATGTGTTCATCGAGGCCAACGAACGCCCGGGCCTTGCCAACCACGAACCCCAACCCACCGCAAAGCGGTTCATCGATCTTCTGTTTCCGCTGACGGTCCCGCAAGCGGTACGCGAGAAGGAGACATCATGAGCGATGCCCCCCTGCCCCACCAATGGCTGGCCATTGATGAAACCTGGATGAAGGAACAACTTGCCGCGCTCCTCGCCATTGCCAGCCCCACCGGCTACACTGATACGCTGGTGCGCCATGTCTGCGGTGTGATGGATTCGCTGGGCGTGGCCTATGACCTGACGCGGCGCGGCGCGATCCGGGCGCGGATTGCGGGCGATGACAGCGCAGGCGCGCGCGCCATCGTTTCGCATCTGGATACGCTTGGTGCGCAGGTTCGCGCGCTCAAGCCCAATGGCAGGGTGTCGCTGGCCCCGATCGGCACCTGGTCGGCGCGTTTTGCCGAAGGTGCGCGGGTGACGCTGTTCACCGATCACGGCAGCTATCGCGGGACGATCCTGCCGCTCAAGGCGTCGGGACATACCTATAATGACGAGATCGACACCCAGCCGGTTGGCTGGGACCATGTGGAACTGCGCATCGATGCACAGGCTTTTTCGCTGGCCGATCTGCACGATCTGGGGATCGAGCCGGGTGATATCGTCGCCATTGATCCGCACCCCGAGTTTCTGGATTCGGGTTTCATTGTCTCGCGGCATCTTGATAACAAGGCGGGTGTGGCGGTGATGCTGGCTGCCATCAAGGCGCTGGTCGAAGCGGCGCACCGCCCGCCGGTCGATACCTTCTGGCTGTTCACCATCGCCGAGGAAGTGGGACATGGCGCGGCCTCGATCCTGCTGCCCGATATCGCCTCTATGGTGGCGGTCGACAACGGCACCACGGCACCGGGGCAGCATTCGTCGGAATTCGGTGTGACCATTGCCATGGCAGACCAGACCGGGCCGTTCGATTACCATCTGACGCGCAAGATGGCGGCGCTGTGCCATGCGCATGATATCCCGATGCAGAAAGACGTATTCCGGTACTACCGTTCCGACAGTGCCTCGGCGATCGAGGCGGGGGCGGATGTTCGCACCGCGCTGGTGACATTCGGCGTCGATGCCTCGCATGGCTATGAACGCATCCATACCCATGCGCTGACCTCGCTGGCCGGGCTGCTGACAGCCTATGTCCGCAGCCCCGTCGATATTCCACGCGACCGTCAGGTGGTTGGCGGTTTGTCAGGCTTTACCCGCCAACCTGTGGATCCTGCCGATCTTGCCCCCGTCACCCCGCCTGAAGACGGCTGAGCAAGGCGTTCAGGCGAGTTGCGCCAGAAGCCCGGCCATGACGCGCGCGCGCGCCACAAGGCTGGGCACGTCCAGATGCTCTTGCAGCGTGTGGATCATGTCGCCTTCCACCCCCAGCCCGTCGATCGTGGGCACACCCATCGCTCCGGTGAAATTGCCGTCCGATCCGCCGCCCTGGCTTTTGTGAACAAAACCGATCCCGACCTCGCGGTGCAGCGCCTCGACCATGGCGGCAAGGTCGAGCGTGGCCTGCGACGGCTCCCACACCGGACGCGTCAGGCCGCGCGTGACCTCGAAGCCCGTCTCGGGGTCGCTAAGCGCCAGCATGGCCGCAACGCCCTGATCCAGATCTTCCTGCCGTTTGGCCATGCTCAGCGCCTCGGCCCGCGCCTCGCTTGAAACGCAGTTCACCCAGGCCCCACCGTGGAAAACCCCCACTGAAAAGGTGCAGGCCTCGGTCGTCATCTCTTCGATCTGCAAGACGCGTTTTGCCATCTCACGGATGGCCGAGCGCCCCTGCGACAGCCGCGCACCCGCATGGCTGGGCTTGCCCGTGGTTTTCAGGTTGTAGCGTGCGATGGCATAGCGCCCTGTCGTCACGCCGCCACCCTGCAAGCCAGGCTCGGGCACCAGCACCACCTTGGCGCGTGCGGCCTCGGCCTCGATCAGGGCACGGCTGGTGGGGCTGCCGATCTCCTCGTCCGGGGTGAACAGGATGGTCACCGGCAGGTTGGTGGCAATCCCGGCGCGGGCAAGCTGGCGCAGGGCCTCCAACGCCAGATAGTTACCACCCTTCATGTCGCAGATGCCGGGGCCGTAGCATTTGTCACCTTCGCGCCGGAACGGGTTGACGGCCAATGTGCCGACCGGGTGCACGGTATCGAAATGACCCATGATCAGAATACCCGGCTCGCCCATGCGCGGATGTGGAAGGCGCGCGCGCAGCATGTCGCCCATCATCACGCCCGAAGGCTCGCATGCGCCCGGAATTCGCTCGATCCGGGCTCCCATTTCGGCCAGATCGCGCGTCGCAAGGTCCAGCATCCGGTTGACCGCCGCCGCATCCCAAGTGGGGCTTTCGCATTCCACCCAGCTCCGCAGACCGGTCAGCATGTCGTCAATGTCGAATGGAAGATCAATCGGGTTCATCATGTTGCTTTCTGTCAATGGGCCTCGGCGAAAGGCCGGAAGTTGGCGAAATCCCAGTGGCGGCCGGGCGCGGCCTCGATCAAGTCTTTCGTATAGGGGTGTTGCGGTGCCGCCAGAACCTGACCGGCGGGGCCGTATTCAACCACTTCGCCGCGCTGCATGACCATCACCTCATCGCAGATCTGCGCGGCCACCCCAAGGTCATGGGTGATGAACAGAATGCCTAGCCCCAGCCGTGCCTGCAGATCGGCCATCAGCCGCAAAACCTGCGCCTGAACCGAGACATCGAGGGCTGAGACCGCCTCATCCGCCACCAGCACCTCAGGGTCCATCGCCAATGCGCGGGCAATGGCGATGCGCTGTCGCTGGCCGCCGGAAAACTGATGCGGGAAGCGGTCCACCGCCGACGCGGGCAGGCCCACCAGTTCCATCAGTTCTCTCGCGCGCGCCATCGCCTTGTCGCGCGAAACGCCGAAATTCAGCGGGCCTTCGATGATCGACGCGCCAACCTCGATACGCGGGTTGAGCGAGCGCATCGGGTCCTGAAACACAATCTGGAACTTGCGCCGGTGTGGTTTGAGCTGGCCGCGCGGCAGGGTGGCGATATCGGTGCCGTCAATCTCGATCCGGCCCGAGGTAGGGTCGATCAAACGCATGATACAGCGCGCCACGGTGGATTTGCCCGAGCCCGACTCGCCGACAATCCCCAGCGTGCGCCCGGCGCGCAAAGTCAGCGTCACATCCCTTGCCGCAAGCGTTTCACGGGTTTTGCGCAGCCAGCCGCTTTCGACATAGGTCTTGTTCAGCGCCTCGGTCTTCAGCACCACCGGCGCGGTGCTGTCGGCGCGTGCGGCGCGGGGCACATGGCTGGGCACGGCCTGCAACAATTCGCGCGTGTAGTCGGTGCGCGGCCTGCGCAGCAGGGCTTCGGTTTTCTGCGCTTCCATTACCGCGCCCAGTTTCATCACCGTCACATTGTCGGCGATATCGGCCACGACGCCCATGTCATGGGTGATGAACAGCACCGCCGTGCCCTGCTTTTCGCGCAATTCGCGGATCAGCGACAGGATCTGCGCTTGCGTAGTGACATCCAGCGCCGTCGTGGGTTCATCCGCGATCAGCAGCTTGGGCTGCATGATCAACGCCATGGCGATCATGATGCGCTGGCGCTGTCCGCCCGAAAGCTGGTGCGGGAAGCTTCTGTAAAGCCTTTCTATGTCAGGCAGATGCACCGCTTCCATCATCTCCAGCACCCGGTGCTTGCGCTTCTGCGGAGACAGATTGCTGTGAACCTCCAGCACCTCTTCAATCTGCCGACCGACCCGCGCAACAGGGTTGAGGGCGGTCATCGGCTCCTGAAAGATCATCGACATGGCGGTGGCGCGCAACTTGCGCAACTGCGCCACCGGGGCGCGCAGGATGTCAGTGCCCAGCAGTTCCACCGCCCCGCCCGTGGCCTGCAATACCTTCGGCAGCAGCCCCATCACCGCCAAGGCCGTCAGCGATTTGCCCGAGCCGGACTCGCCCACCAGGCACATCGTTTCGCCGGGCTGGATGGCCAGATCAAGGCCCTTGACCAGTTCCTGATCAGCGCGGCCATCAAGGGCAATGCGCAGGCCGCGGATATCGAGAACAGGCGCGTTCATCGGTCGATCCCCCGTTTTGCCATGCGCGGATCAAGCGCATCGCGCACGGCATCGCCCAGCAGGTTGATGGCCAGAATGGTGATCGAAACCACCAGACCGGGCCACAGGATGATGCCGGGGTTGATCTGAAAGAACAGCCGACCCTCGGCCATGATATTGCCCCAGGTGGGGGTTTCCGGGTTGATGCCCGCACCGAGGAAAGACAGGATCGCCTCAACCAGAATGGCCGAGGCACAGATATAGGTGCCCTGCACGATCAGCGGAGCAACCGTGTTGGGCAGCAGGTGCCGGCGCATGATCAGGAAGGTCGATGACCCCGCCGCGATCGCCGCCTCGACATAAGGCTCTTCGCGGGCTGACAGCACGACAGAGCGCACCAGCCGCACCACGCGCGGCACTTCGGGCAGGGTGATGGCGATCAGCACGGTCCAGAAACCCGCGCCCCAGAGTGCGACGATGGCTATCGCCAGCAGGATGTTGGGAATCGCCATCAGCCCGTCGACAAAGCGCATCAGCACGGCATCGAGCCAGCGGATATAGCCCGCCATGAGCCCCATGATCAGCCCGGCGCCCACCGCCACGACCGAGGCGCTGACTCCAATCGCCAGCGACATCTGCCCGCCCATGATGATCCGAGAGAGCAGATCGCGGCCGAAGGCATCGGTGCCCAGCCAATAGATGCTGTCAGGAGCCCGCAGCCGCACCGAGGGCGTCAGCCGCGTGGGGTCATGCGGGACGATCCATGGCGCGAAGATCGACGCCAGCACGATGATTGCCAGCACCACTGTCGCCAGCAACACGATGGGGCTGGACAGAAGCACATCGCGGATCTTGCGCAGGGACGAAGGGCGCTCGGCCCGTGAGAAGTTCAGCGCGCTCTCGCTCATTTGTAGCGGATCCTCGGGTCAAGCAGGACATAGGCGATGTCGATAAGCAGGTTCACCACGACATAAACCAGCGATGCCAGCAGGATCACCGCCTGGATCACCGGATAGTCGCGCGCCAGCACGGCATCCAGCGTCAGCCGCCCCAGCCCCGGCAGGTTGAACACGCTTTCGGTCACCACCACGCCAGAGATGATCAGCGCAAAACCGATCCCGATCACGGTGATGATGGGCACAGAACAGTTACGCAAGGCGTGGCGCATCAGCACCTTGGCCTCGGGCAGACCCTTGGCATGCGCGGTGCGGATGTAATCCTCGCCCAGGATCTCCAGCATCGAGGTGCGGGTGATCCGCGCGATCAGCGCCACATAAAGCAGCGTCAGCGTCAGCGTGGGCAGGGTGATCCGCTCGATGAACGGACCGAAGCCCTGACTGATCGAGCGGAAGCCCTGCACCGGAAACCAGCGCAACTCCATCGAGAAGAAGGAAATCATCAGATAGCCGATCACGAAAACCGGCACCGAAAAGCCCACCACCGAGATCAGCATCACGAAACGGTCGATCAGCGTGCCCTGTTTCCAGGCCGCGATCACGCCCAGCGGCACGGCGATGATCACCGAAAGCGTGATTGTCGTGATCGCAAGGCTGAGCGTTGGCTCCATCCGCTGCGCGATCATCTGCGTGACCGGCGTGCCCGACAGAAGCGAGGTGCCAAAATCACCGCGCAGCATGTCGGCGATCCAGCTGAAGAACTGGACGTATAGCGGGTCGTTCAGTCCCAGTTGATCACGAATGCGCGCGATCTGTTCGGGCGTCGCCGCGTCACCGGCAAGAATGGCCGCCGGATCGCCCGACAGCCTGAGCAGCAGGAAAACGATCAGCGCCACAAACCCCATGACGGGAATCGCAGCAAGGACACGCTGCACGATGTATCCGACCATCAAAAAGGGCCTTTCCGGTCAAGAGGCGCCAGCGCCTGAAAGCAGGCGCGGGCGACGGTCCGGCAGGGCGTGCCTGCCGGACGGATCGGGCATCAGTTGCGGCGAATGTTCCAGAAGAACGGCGCCGGCCCTTCCAGCACGCCGTCCAGTTCATTCGACCAGGCGGTAAAAACGAAATACTGCCCGATGGGCGCGTAGTAGCCCTGTTCATAAACATGCGCCTGGATGTTCGCAGCGATTTCCTGCCGCTCTGGCAGGGTCGCTGCCTTGGCAAAAGCGAGGCGCATCTCTTCCAGCTCGGCATCCTCGGGCCAGCCGAACCAACCGCCGGCAGGGCCTTGCCCGCCAACCATGTTGTTCACGATCGGGTTGAACACATCGGCACCCACCCAGTTGGTGATGAACATGTTCCAGCCACCTTCAGCGGGCGGGGCTTGGTTGGCGCGGCGACCGACCAGCGTTTGCCAGTCCATTGCCTGCAAATCGACATTGAAACCCACATCGCGCATCGCCTGCGCCATGACCACCGGCTGTGTGCGCAGCGTCGATACATCGGTCGGGTGCATCAGCACCACCGGCGTGCCGTCATATCCCGCCTCGGCCAGAAGCTGGCGCGCCAGTTCCTGGCCATTGCCCTGCACCAGCGTTTCCGAGCCAACATCGGTCTCCAGCGGCGTGCCGCAGACGAACATCGCGCCGCACAGCATGTAAAGATCAGGATTGCCGATCATGGCATCCATCACATCCTGCTGCGCAACCGAGGCGATTGCGGCACGGCGGATGCGGGCATCATCGAACGGCGGATGCAGCGCGTTGGGCCGAACGATGGTCTGATAGCCCAAAAGGTTGAGGTTCGCGACGTTCAGATCGGGATTGGCCTGAAGGATCGGCAGAAGATCGGCCGAGGCATCTTCCCAATAATCGATCTCGCCGGACAGAAGCGCGTTCAGCTTGGTCTGATCATCGGGCATGGCGATCCATTCCACACGGTCGACATGCACCACTTTTCCGCCCGATGCCCAGCTTGGCTCCTCATCACGCGGAACGTATCCCTCAAAGCGTTCATAAACCGCGATCACACCCGGCTGGAACTCAGCCGCGTTCCAGCGAAACGGGCCAGAGCCGATCTGCTCTTCCACCGCCTCGGTCGACGGGGTGTTGGCAGCGAGCCGCGCAGGCATGATGAAAGGCACGTTGGACGAGGGTTTGGCCAGGCTGTCGATAACCAGCCCGTAAGGCTCGTTCAGGGTCATGACAAAGACGCCTGGATCGTCAGCGTCCTGCCCCATCCCGGCGACAAAGCTCATCAGAAGCTGGCCCATCGCGTCACGCTCGCCCCAGCGCGCGATCGATGCGGCGACATCCTCGCCGGTGACCGGCGCACCGTCATGGAACATCAACCCCTCGCGCAGGGTGAAGCGGTATTCCAGACCGTCGTCAGATACGGTCCAGTTGTCCACCATCTGCGGCTGGGCCGTCATATCCGCATCAAGCGCGAACAACGTGTCATAGATCATGTAGCCGTGGTTGCGGCTCATGTAGGCGGTGGTCATGATCGGATCGAG
>CAZCAX010000006.1:0-157362 GCA_964496915.1 uncultured Rhodobacter sp. | reverse complement strand
GGCACGGATATGGGGGCGATCCTTGCGGATCTGGACGCGCAGATCATGCCCGGCCTGACCCATTGGCAGCACCCGCGCTTTTTCGCCTATTTCCCGGCCAATGCCGCGCCCCCGTCGATGCTGGCCGAATTCGTCACCGCTATCCTCGCCCCGCAATGCATGCTCTGGCAGACGTCGCCCGCCGCGACCGAGCTGGAGGGCGTTATGCTGGACTGGTTGCGTCAGGCACTCGGCCTGCCCGAGGGGTTCACCGGCGTGATTCAGGACAGCGCCTCATCCGCCACGCTGGCCGCCGTTCTGGTGATGCGCGAGCGCGCACTGGACTGGGCGGGCAATCGCGTGGGGCTGGCCGCACAGCCCCGGCTGCGGATCTATGCCTCGCCCGAAGTGCATTCCTCGATCGATCGCGCCATCTGGATCGCCGGGATCGGTGCAGAGAACCTGGTGCGCATCCCGGTAACCGGCCCCAACCGCAGCATGGACGCGGGCGCCCTTCGCGCCGCCATCGCCACTGATCGCGTGGCGGGAATGCTGCCTGCCGGGGTCATCGCCTGCACCGGGGCCACAGGCGTGGGCGCCTGCGACGATCTGCGCGCGGTCTTGGGCGTTGCGCGTGACGAGGGGCTGTTCAGCCATGTCGATGCCGCCTGGGCGGGGGCGGCGATGATCTGCCCCGAGAACCGCGTTTTGTGGGAGGGGATCGAGCAGGCCGATTCGCTGGTGCTGAATCCGCACAAATGGCTGGGCGTGCAGTTTGATTGCTCGACCCACTACCTGCGTGACCCTGCGGCGCTGGTGAAAACCCTGGCGATTGCGCCGGAATATCTGCGCACTCACGGGGCCGAGGGGTTCGTGAATTACTCGGAATGGTCGATCCCGCTGGGCCGCCGGTTCCGGGCACTGAAGCTGTGGTTCGTTCTTCGGTTCTACGGGTTGGAGGGGCTGCGGGAGATGATCCGCGACCATATCCGCTGGTCGCGTTGCCTGTGTGAGCGCTTACGGGCCGATGCCCGGTTCGAGATCATGTCCGAGCCGGTGCTGTCACTTTTCTCGTTCCGGCTGCGGGGCGTGCCGGAGGAGGCGCAGTTGGATTACCTGACGCGGATCAACAATGACGGCCGGATCTATCTGACGCAGACGCGGCTGGACGGGGCCATGGTGATCCGGTTTCAGGTGGGGGCATTCGGGGCGACGCTGGCGGATGTGGAGACCGCCTGGGACGTGCTGTCTGAACTGGCGGGTTGAGGGCGGGAAGGGGGGCGTTGCCCCCCTCTTGGCCTTTGGCCAATTCACCCCCCAGGATATTTCTGAACAGATGAAGAGGGAAGGGTTCAGTCTTCCATCGCTTCCAGCTCGTCAATGAAACCCGCGATCATGTTCAGACCCTTGTCCCAGAAGGCCGGGTCCGAGGCATCGAGGCCGAAGGGGGCCAGCAGTTCCTTGTGGTGTTTGGAGCCACCTGCCGACAGCATCTCGAAATACTTGTCCTGAAAACCTTCGGGGGATTCGCGGTAGACGGCATAAAGCGCGTTCACCAGGCCGTCGCCAAAGGCATAGGCGTAGACATAGAAGGGCGAGTGGACGAAATGCGGCACATAGGACCAGAAGGTCTCATAGCCGTCCATGAAGGTGAAGACCGGGCCCAGGCTTTCGGCCTGCACCGACATCCAGAGCGCGTTGATGTCATCAGGCGTCAGTTCGCCCTCGCGGCGGGCGGCATGCAGTTTGCATTCGAAATCATAGAATGCGATCTGACGCACAACCGTGTTGATCATGTCTTCGACCTTACCCGCGAGCAGCGTCTTGCGCTCACCGGGTGTTTGCGCATTGGCCAGAAGCTTCTGGAATGTCAGCATTTCGCCAAAGACGCTGGCGGTTTCGGCCAGTGTCAGCGGGGTTGAGGACAACAGTTCACCCTGACCGGCCGCAAGCCGCTGGTGCACGCCGTGGCCCAGTTCATGCGCCAGCGTCATCACATCGCGCGGTTTGCCAAGATAGTTCAGCATCACGTAGGGATGCACCGTTGTTACCGTGGGATGGGCAAACGCGCCCGGTGCCTTGCCCGGCTTCACGCCGGCATCGATCCAGCCCCTGTCGAAAAACGGCGCTGCCAGTTCGGCGAGGCGCGGCGAGAAATCGGCATAGGCATCCATGACGATACCGCGCGCGCGCGCCCAGTCGATGGTCTTGGGCGGATCGATCGGCAGCGGGGCGTTGCGATCCCAGACCTCCAGCGCGTCAAGCCCCATCCAGCGGGCCTTGAGCGCGTAATAGCGATGCGAGAGGCGCGGATAGGCGGCGACCACGGCATCGCGCAGCGCCTGCACCACCTCGGGCTCGACATGGTTGGACAGGTGGCGGCCGTGCTGGGGTGTCGGCATCTTGCGCCAGCGGTCGCTGATCTCTTTTTCCTTTGCCAGTGTGTTGTGCACGCGTGAAAAGAGGCGGATGTTGCGCTCGAAAACGGTTGCCAGGGCGCGGGCTGCGGCCTCGCGGCGGGCGCGGTCAGGGTCGGTCAGCAGGTTGAGCGTGGCTTCCAGCGGTAGTGGTTCTTCCTCGCCCGCGACCTCAAACGTCAGCCCGGCCATTGTTTCGTCGAACAGCCGGTTCCAGGCCGCCGAACCAACGGTGGACTGGTCATGAAGGAAGCGCTCCAGCTCATCGGAAAGCTGGTGCGGGCGCATGGCGCGCATCCGCTCGAAAACGGGTTTGTAGCGCGCAAGTTCGGCATCGGCGAGGAACAGCGCGTCAAGCGCTGCATCCTCGATACGGTTGATCTCCAGCGTGAAGAATACCAGCGGCGTGGTAGCGGCGGTCACCCTGTCCTGCACATCGGCCATGAACTTTGCGCGATCGCTGTCGGTGGTGTTCTGGTAATAGCGCAGCCCGGCAAAAGACATAAGCCGCCCGGCGGTGATGTCGATCTCCTCATAGCGGCGAAGACAATGCAGCATGCCGGCAGCATCCAGCCCCGCCAATTTGCCCTCATACTCGGTAGCAAAGCCGGTGCAGGCATCATCAAGCCAATCCAGATCGCGCGCCACTTCGGGGGCGTCGGCGGATGCATACAGATCCGTCAGATCCCAGCTGGGCAGATCTCCCAGAGCCTTGCCGCCCGAACTGCGGGTGTCATGGTTGCGGGGGTCGCTCAGGGCTGGCAGACGGAACATCGATCACCTCGGGTTGTTTACCCTATTGGTGTAGTCATCCACCGACAGGGTGACAAGGCACCGAGGCCTGAAAAGCGCGTCAGCTTCTGCGGCGACCGCGACGTTCACGTGCTGGCGCGCCACCATCGTCGCCGGTTCCGTCCGAACTGGATGAAAACGCGCCAAGACTCGCGGTGATTTGCTCCAGTGTCGGACGCTCACCCTGCGGACGGGTGTCGAGCGCTTCGCGCATGGCGCGCAGGTGTTCGGGCATGGTGCCGCAACAGCCGCCAATGATCCGCGCACCGGCATCGCGCGCCATCACCGCGTATTCGGCCATCAGTTCCGGCGTGCCGTCATAATGGATATGGCCGTCATGGTATTTGGGGATCCCCGCATTGCCCTTGGCAATGATCGGCTTTTCCGGGCCGAGCGCCGCAAAGCCGAGGATTGTGCGCAACAGGTCGGAAGCGCCGACACCGCAATTCGCGCCAAAGGCCACCGGCGGATAGTCCAGCTTGTCGACGAGCTTTACCATATCGGCCGAGGTGAAGCCCATCATCGTGCGGCCCGCGGTGTCGAAGCTCATGGTTCCCGCCCAGGGCATCCCCGCCAGGCGGCAGCCTTCGGCGGCGGCGCGGTATTCCTCGGGGGCAGAGATGGTCTCGACCCAGAGGATATCGACGCCGCCTTCTTTCAGCCCCTCGGCCTGTTCGTGGAACAGTTCGACAGCCCGCGCCGGGGTCAGCGTGCCCATCGGTTCCATGATCTCGCCTGTGGGGCCCATCGAACCCGCAACCAGCACCTTGCGCCCGGCCCTGTCGGCCACCTCGCGCCCCAGTTCGGCACCAATGCGGTTGAGCTCGTGCACCCGCCCCTCGGCCTGATGCAGTTTCAGGCGGCTGGCGTTGCCGCCGAAGGTGTTGGTCAGGAACAGGTCTGATCCGGCCTCGACAGCCATCGAATAAAGCTTACGGATGTTGTTGGGCTGGTCGGTGTTCCACAGCTCCGGTGCCTCACCCGAGGACAACCCCATGTTGAACAAGTTGGTCCCGGTGGCGCCATCGGCCAGAAGATAGCCGCGCTCGGCAAGCAGCAGGCTCAGGGGATCATTGGCTTCGGTCACGGTCATGAGGGCCTCTGGATGCGGAGTTGTGCACTGCGGGCGACGGCAGCCGATGGCGGCGCGTAGCCTGGTTTGTTGTGGCCGCGATTGAACCGGCACCTGATTTATCCTGACACGAATCGCAAACCCAGCAAAGCCGTTGCGGGCTTGGCGAAAGTGAAAGGCGTATCCTTGCCGGATGTTGCGTGATCGGTGCGCGCACCACAGGCCTTACCCGGTTCTGACACCGATGATTTCCGTCACCGATCTGCAAGAAACACGCCCGGACCCTTTCGCTTGCCGGCCATCGAAACGCTCCAGGCTTGCCCGTATCTGCCCGGCGAACAAGGCACCGGCCTTCCGACATGGCCAATGACCCAGGCTCAGACGCGCGATGCGCGGGCTGTGCCAGGCCGCGCATCGCGTCAGCCTTCGGTAATCAACGCGGCTTTGGCCTCCTGAAGCAGGGCCTCCATCTTGGCGCGGATCTGGGCCTCGTCCGCGTGGCCTGCCAGATCGGCCTGAACCTTGCGGAACACGTCTTCATGGCCAGCTTCCTCGAAATCGGCGCGGATCACTTCCATCGCGTATTCCTCGGCAGCGGCACCTGATTTGCCCAGAAGGCCCGCAGCCCAAAGACCGAGCGCCTTGTTCCGGCGCGCTACGGCCTTGAACTGCATCTCCATGTCATGGGCGTACTTGTTCTCGAATGCGCGTTCTCGGTCGTCAAATGTGCTCATAAGCGGGGCCTCTTGATAGGTTGGCGGCGAATCCGCCCCAGATATGAGCGCAACACGCGCCGCCCGCAACCCTTATCGGTGTTTGAAGGGGTGCCCTAGCCGTCGCGCAGTTCCTGCCAGACCTCTGTCAGTAGCGTGTCCATCCTGGCGCGGATCTCCGCTGGCTCGGCGCGGCCCTGCAAATCGACGCAGATCTGGTCGAACACCCGCGTGCCGCCATTTTCGCCCAGCGCTGTTGCCAACAAAGCATCGGCATACTGGCCCGCCTCGGACCCGGACTGGCCCATCATATCTGCCGCCCACAGGCCCAGCCGCCGGTTGCGCCGCATCTGGGCGCGAAAGACGAGTTCCGCATCATGGACGAATTTGCCCTCAAAACCCTTCTGGCGGTCATTCAAGCTGCTCATCATCGAATCCCCCTGGCACTTGCCCGGTCACTCTAGCGCACAAATCCTTGCCAAATCCTTGCCGCTGCCCCACCTGCCCCCACGCTTGCGGGGGCGCGGTGCTTGGCGTATAGGGGCGACAGAAACGCCCGGAAGCGCGCCCGGGCTGTCACAAGGGGCTCCCATGGCACGTCGCACCAAAATTTACGAGGGCAAGGCGAAAATCCTTTACGAAGGCCCGGAGCCGGGCACCTATGTGCAATATTTCAAGGACGATGCCACCGCCTTCAACGCCGAAAAGCGCGACGTGATCGAGGGCAAGGGCGTGCTGAACAACCGGCTCTCCGAGTTCTTCATGACCGGCCTGAACGAAATTGGCGTGCCCACGCATTTCATCCGGCGCATCAACATGCGCGAGCAACTTATCCGTGCGGTCGAGATCATCCCGCTGGAAGTGGTGGTGCGCAACATCGCGGCCGGGTCGATCAGCAAACGGCTGGGCATCGAGGAAGGCACACCGCTGCCCCGCCCGATCGTCGAATTCTATTACAAGAACGATGCGCTTGGCGATCCGCTGGTGAGTGAAGAGCATATTCTGGCCTTCGGCTGGGCCACACATCAGGATCTTGACGACATGGTGGCGCTGGCGCTTAGGGTGAATGATTTCCTTTCGGGCATCATGATGGGCGTCGGCATCAAGCTGGTGGATTTCAAGATCGAGATCGGCCGCATCTACGACGGCGATTTCCAGCGCCTGATCGTGGCCGACGAGATCAGCCCCGACAGTTGCCGCCTGTGGGATGCCAAGACCGGCCAGAAGCTGGACAAGGATGTGTTCCGCCGTGATCTGGGCAATCTTTCCGAAGCCTATGCCGAGGTTGCACGGCGTCTGGGCGTGATGCCCGGCAGTGCCACACCGATCTCCAAGCCGAAACTGATGAACTGAGGATTGAGCGCCATGAAAGCCCGCGTGCATGTGATGTTGAAAACCGGCGTGCTGGACCCGCAGGGCGAGGCCGTGCGCCATGCGCTGGGTGCGCTGGGTTTCGAAGGGGTCGAGGCCGTGCGTCAGGGCAAGGTGATCGAGCTTGATCTGGCCGAGACCGACCGCGCCGCCGCGGAGGACACGCTCAAGGCGATGTGCGAAAAGCTGCTCGCCAATACGGTGATCGAACGCTACGAGATCGAACTCGAGGGCTGAACCCCCCGGTCCTGGCGCAACCCTTCACGCATCCGCGTCGGCGATGTTACCGCATTTTGATGCCCATCGCGGATGCGCCGCCCCCCCCCTCCTTTCGCGGCTTTCAGAAGGGCCGACAGCGGGTTTTTGCCGGTGTCAGGGTTTTCAAACGGGCCGATTCGCGCTACCTGTCTGGCTGAGCCCGGAGCAACCCCGGCGACGCCGCGCGCCCCTCCGATCATTCATCCCCCCATCAAGGATTCTTCATGACCCAGGCAAAAGCGGGCGATACCGTCCATTTCCACTATACCGGCACGCTCCAGGACGGTTCGGTATTCGACTCGTCCGAGGGCCGCGAGCCGCTGGCCTTCACGCTGGGCTCCGGCCAGATCATTCCCGGCCTCGATGCTGCGCTTGACGGCATGACCGTTGGCGAGGCAAAGACGGTGACCATTCCGGCCGATCAGGCCTATGGCCAGCGTGATCCGCAGGCCCGTCAGGCTGTCCCACGCGAGCAGATCCCGGCTGATATTCCACTGGAGCCGGGCACCGTGCTGCAGATGCAGACCCCGGACGGTCAGGCGATTCCCGTGACGGTGGCCGAGGCCGACGATCAGCAGGTGGTACTCGATGCCAATCATCCGCTGGCCGGTCAGGCGCTGACCTTCTCCGTCGAGATCGTCGCCATCGCCTGATCTCCGTTGCCGTTGTCGTGATTGCGGATTAAAGCGCGGCCATGGCCAAGCTTTACTTTCACTATTCGACAATGAACGCAGGAAAATCGACAATCCTGCTACAGGCGGCGCATAACTACCAGGAGCGGGGCATGCGGCCCTACCTGCTGACCGCCCGGCTGGATGTCCGGGCGGGGCAGGGCCGTATCGCCTCGCGCATCGGCATCGGAGCAGCGGCCGATACCTTCACCCCGGACGATGACCTTTTCAAACGTATCGGCGCGCGGCTGGCGGAGGGCCCCTGCGCCTGCGTCTTTCTCGACGAGGCGCAGTTTCTGTCAGAGGCGCAAGTCTGGCAACTGGCCCGCGTGGTCGATGATCTGGGCGTGCCCGTCATGTGCTACGGCTTGCGTGTCGATTTTCGCGGCGCGCTGTTTCCGGGCTCGGCGGCGCTTCTGGCACTGGCCGACGAAATGCGCGAGGTGCGCACGATCTGCCATTGCGGCAGGAAGGCCACGATGGTGGTTCGCCTGGGGCCTGACGGAAAGGCGCTGCGCGATGGGGCGCAGGTCGAGATCGGCGGTAATGACCGGTATGTCGCGCTCTGCCGCCGTCACTGGCGCGAAGCGGTGGGGGAAGCGGCGCCAAGCCAGCGGTAGAAGGGCGCCATGACCAGCGGGGTCAGATACATCGGTATCTGGTAAAGGCCGATGAATAACAGCAACTCGTCCACCAGGGTCGCGGGCAACACGCTGAGAAACAGCGCGATATTGCGATTGCCGGTCACGATCCCCAGTGCGGGTACCGCTGCGCCCGCACCGCGCGCGCGCGCCAGCAAGGCAGCCCCCGCCTGAAGCCCGAAATTCACCACCACCACCAGCACCAGAAGGCTCCAGACCGCGCCGCTGGTCGCCAGGCCAGGCCCCACCGCGCCCATCAGCGCCACGACGACCACCGCCAGCATCAGGGCGGCCAGACCGTCCATCGCCTGCAACGCACCCGCATCTCCGCGAACAAGCCCACGGCCGCGCAGGAACAGCGCCAAGCCTCCTGCCACGGCAATCAGTGCCAGCAGCCGCACCACCACCACCACCACCTCGGTCGGGCTGCCAAAGGCAGGCATCAGCGCGAAAACCGGGATCACGGTAAGCGGTAAAAGCGCGGTGCCCAGCACCAGTTGACGCAAGGCGGGAACCGGGTCGCCGCCCGACAGGATTGCCAGATTGGGGCTGCCGGTGATCGGGGCAGCAGACAGCATCAGGATCAACCCCAGCGCCACCGGACCGCCCCATCCAATCGCCAGAAACCCCATCGCCGCGCCCACCGGCAGCACCAGTTGCAGCACCAGCGTCACCCCCAGCGCGCTGCGCAGGCCCCGCAGCCCCGCGCGCACCCCTTCCACCCCCAGCCGCAGCACGGCGAGAAACAACAACCCCACCACCATCGGCGCAATCAGTACCCGCATCCTGTCGGCCAACTCGGGTGCAAAAATCCCCACGCCAATCCCGGCCATCAGACCGGCCACCAACAGCCCGCGCCCTTGACGGGCACAATGGCTCAGAAACCCACCCATCGCGCCTCCTTCATCTGTTCAGAAATATCCCGGGGGAGTCGCCCGGCACGGGCGGCGGGGGCAGCGCCCCCTCACAACGCCGCCGCCCCGCGCGCGGCTTGATCATAGGCACCCGACAGCGAGCGCAGCAACGCCGCCATGCGCGAGATATCCTCTGGGTCATGGCCTATCTGCCGCGCCGCGCGCACCACCAGCGCCTCGCGGATTTCGGCATAACGCGCGCAAAGCGCTGCGCCTTCGGGGGTGATCTCGACGGTCTTTTCCTTGCCCTTGCGCCCCGCGCGCACCAGCTTTTGCGACACCAGTTTCTTGATCGCATAGTTTACCAGATGCGTGTCTTCGACATTCAGCATCAGGCAGATATCGGCCAGCGTCTTGGGGCGTTCGCGGTGGTTGACCAGATGCACCACCAGCACCTCCAGCGGTGACAGGCCGGGCGCGCCTGCGGCGGCCATGCAGCGCACCATCCAACGCGAAAACGCGTTGTTTGCCATGGTCAGCGCGAATTCGACCTCGCTGAGCGCGGGCAGGGAAGAACGTGCCAGATGAGCCGAACTGACGACTGGCCCCACACCGGTTGTCAGCGGTTCAGCATCGTGTTCGGCAGCCATAGGGCGATCTCCGGAAACAGGGCCAGGATGGCGGTGGCGATCACGAGGATCAGGAAGAAGGGCAGGGCCATGCGCGCCACCTCAAAGATGCCGCGCCCGGTGATCGATTGCAGCACGAAAAGGTTGAAGCCCACCGGCGGGGTGATCTGGCTCATCTCGACGACCAGCACCAGAAAGACGCCAAACCAGATCGGGTCGATCCCGGCTGCCAGGATCATCGGCAGAATCACGCTGGTGGTCAGCACGACGATGGAAATGCCGTCCAGAAAGAACCCCATGACGATGAAGAACAGCAAAAGGACCGACAGCAGCGCAAACGGCGAATAGCCCTGCGCGCCGATCCAGCTTGCCAGGAAACGCGGGATGCCGGTGTAGCCCATCGCCACCGTCAGAAACGACGCGCCCGCCAGGATGAAGGCGATCATGCAACTGGTCATCGCGCCGCCTTTCAGTGCCGCCCAGGCGCTCTCGCGTGTCAACCCGCCGCTGGCCCAGGAAATCACCAGTGCACCCAGCACGCCGATCACGGCGGCCTCGGTCGGCGAGGCAAGCCCGGCATAGATCGAACCGATTACAGCAATGATCAGCGCTACCGTGGGGGCCAGCGCGCCGATGGCGGCCATGCGTTCGCCCCAGTCGGGCTTCGGCTCGGGCGCGGGCATCCGGTCGCGGTTCAGAAGCGCCCAGAGCATGACATAGCCCGCGAACATCGCCGCCAGCATCAGCCCCGGCATGACCCCGGCCAGAAACAGCCGCGCAATCGACTGCTCGGTCGCCGCGCCATAGACGATCAGGATGATCGAGGGCGGGATCAGAAAGCCGAAGGTGCCCGCACCCGCCAGCGTGCCGATCGCCATGCGGTCATCATAGCCGCGCGATTTCAGTTCGGGCAGCGACATCCGCCCCACCGTGGCCGTGGTCGCGGCGGATGAGCCTGACACCGCCGCAAACAGCGCGCAGCCAAGGATATTGGCATGCAGCAGCCCGCCGGGCAGGCGGCGGGTGAAGGGTGACAGGCCGCGGAACATGTCCGATGACAGGCGCGAGCGAAACAGGATCTCGCCCATCCAGATGAACATCGGCAGCGCCGTCAGATCCCAGATGTTGAGCGAGCCCCAGACCTTGGTGGCAAAGACCATGCCCGCCAGCCCCGGTCGCGTCAGCTCCATCGCCACCAGCGCCACGGCGATCAGCGAGAACCCGACCCAGAGGCCCGACAGCAGAAAGCCGAACAGCACCACGACCAGCACAATGGACAGAAGGGTGATATCCATCAATGCCCCTCCGCGCCTTCGCGGCGCCCTTCCTCGGCGCGGCGGAATGCCGGGGTGCCGCCGCGCAGCAGGACCAGCAATTCGTCCACCAGCGCCACCATCAACAGCACAAACCCCGCCGTCATTGCCGCCTGCGGAATCCACAACGGCACCCGCACCATACCAAAGGACACCGTGTTGAACCGCCAGCTGTCCAGCATCTGCTCGGTTGAATGCCAGCCGGCAAAGCCCCCCAGAGCCAGCGCCGCCAGCAGCACCAGCCCGGTAAAGGCCCGCCCCATACGTGGCCCCATCAGCCCCAGCGCCAGCGTAACCCGCACATGCCCGCCCGCCCGCAGCGTGGCGGGCAGTGCCAGACAGGCGGCCGCGACGAACAGAAACCCGCCAAATTCGGAGAGCGAGGGCACGGCGATTCCCGGCGGCGCCTGACCCAGCCAGATCGCCAGCCGGTCGATGATCCGGCCCAAAACCTGAACCAGCACCAGCCCGGCAATCGCCATCAGGGCCGCGCAGGCTGCGACAAGGGCGCCAGAGTAAAGCGTATCGAAGAACCTTCGCATTGCGGCCTCCGTTATGTTGAAAGGGCGGAATGCGGGCAGGGGCGGAACCCCGTGCCCCGCCCGCTGCATCACGCCTAAGCCAGTCAGTCGCCGCGATAGCTGTTGATCAGCGCTTCGCCTTCCGGCCCGGCCAGTTCCAGCCATTCTGCTGTCATGGTGTTGCCCACGGTGGCCAACGCTTCGGCCAGCGCGTCAGAGGGCGTGGACACCTGCATGCCGGCCTCTTGGAGCCGCGCGATCTGGGTCTCGGTTTCGGCCACCGACATTTCCCAGCCGCGTGCTTCGGCAGTTGCGGCGGCTTCCAGCAGGGCGGCCTGCTGATCTTCGCTCAGCGCCTCGAAGGCGCGGGTGTTGACGAAGATCATGTTCTTCGGCAGCCAGGCCTGCACATCAATGTAATGGCTGGTGAAATCCCATGCCTGCGAGGACACACCGGTCGAGGGTGAGGTGATCATCGCCGCCACGCGCCCGGTGCTGAAGGCGGTAGGGATATCACCTGCCTCAACCTGCGTTGGCGTCATGCCCAGAAGCTGCGCCATCCGCTCGGTCGCGGCGTTATAGGCGCGGAAGCTGATGCCGCGCAGGTCGTCAGGGTCGGTGACCTCGGCGCGCAGAAACAGCGACTGGCCGGGCCACGGAACGGCGAACAGAAGCGTCAGTCCCTGTTCCTCCAACGCGGCCTCGACCGCCCCGCGTGAGGCCCCCCAGAGGCGTTCGGCTTCTTCATAGTTGTTGGCGAGAAAGGGAATGCTGTCGACCCCGAAAACCGGGTTCTCATTGACCAGCTGTGACATCAGGATCTCGCCGATCGGGGCAAGACCCCGGCGCACCGAATCCTTGATCTGCGGATGGGCGAACAGCGAACCGGCGGAATGAACGGTGATATCCAGCCCGCCATCGGTGGCTTCGCGGACCTCATCGGCAAACTGGATGATGTTCTGCGTATGGAACACCGCGTCGCCATAGGGCGTCGGCATGTCCCAGGCGGTCTGGGCAAGGGCGGGTAACGGGGCGAGGGCCACGACACCGGCCAGAAGGCTTTGGCGTGCAAACATTGTTGAAACTCCCTGTTTGAGATGTGCCGCTCTCTGGCCGCACTCACGAGAGGTTGACGCGACGATTGCAATTTGTCAACAAATTGTAAGTGAGCGGCAGGAGGGCGGTTGATGCAAGTGCAGAACGCGGGCGTTGCGACGGGTGTGTGGGATTTCTGGGTCGACCGGGGCGGCACCTTTACGGATGTGGTGGGGCGTGCGCCGGATGGAGCGCTGCATCCGTTAAAGCTTTTGTCCGAGAATCCGGGTGCTTACGAGGATGCCGCGATCGAGGGCATTCGCCGTTCGCTGGGCGGCGCGATCGATCCGGCCCGGATCGGAACGGTAAAAATGGGCACCACGGTTGCCACCAATGCGCTGCTGGAGCGCAAGGGCGACCGGGTGGCGCTGCTGATCACGCGTGGTTTCCGCGATGCCTTGCGAATCGCCTATCAGGCGCGGCCCGATATCTTTGCCAAGGAAATCATCCTGCCCGAACAGCTTTATGAGCGGGTGATCGAGGTGGATGAACGGCTTCGCGCCGATGGCTCGGTTGAACACGCTCTGGAGGTCGAGGCGCTTCGTCCGGCGCTTGAGGGGCTGCGTGCAGACGGGATCAACGCGGTTTCCATCGTGCTGATGCATTCATGGAAGAACCCGGTGCATGAGGCCGCACTGGCCGAGATGGTGCGCGCCATGGGCTTTGCGCAGGTCTCCGTCAGCCACGAGGTCTCGCCACTGATCAAGCTGGTGGGTCGGGGTGATACAACGGTTGTCGATGCCTATCTCTCGCCGATTCTGCGCCGCTATGTCGCACGGGTGGCGCAGGCACTGGGGGCAACGCCGCCGGGCCAGCCCGGGCCGGTGTTGCAGTTCATGATGTCATCCGGCGGGCTGACGGCAGCTGACATGTTCCAGGGCAAGGACGCAATCCTGTCTGGCCCGGCGGGGGGTGTGGTCGGCATGGTGGAAACAGCGCGGATGGCCGGGTTCGAGCGGGTGATCGGTTTTGACATGGGCGGCACCTCGACGGATGTGGCGCATTGCGCGGGCGATTTCGAGCGCGCCTTTGATACCGAAGTGGCAGGCGTGCGTATCCGCGCGCCCATGATGCGCATTCACACGGTCGCCGCCGGCGGCGGTTCGATCCTGCATGCCGAGCCGGGGCGCTTTCGCGTGGGGCCGGATTCGGCGGGCGCCGACCCCGGCCCGGCCTGTTACCGGCGCGGCGGGCCGCTGACGGTCACCGATGCCAATGTCATGCTGGGCAAGCTTGACCCTGCTCTGTTTCCGGCCATCTTCGGACCCCGGCAAGACCAGCGGCTTGATCGCGATATTGTTGTGAAAAAGTTCACGGAAATAGCAGAAAAGGAAGGAAAAAAGCCAGAAGAGGTGGCCGAGGGATTTCTGCGCATCGCGGTCGAGAACATGGCAAACGCCGTGAAGAAGATCAGCGTCCAGCGTGGCTATGACGTCACGAAATACCTGCTCAACAGTTTTGGCGGTGCGGGTGGGCAGCACGCTTGCCTGGTGGCTGATGCGCTGGGGATGGAGGCGGTGTTGATCCATCCGCTTTCGGGGCTTCTGTCAGCCTACGGAATCGGGCTGGCCAGGGTCGAGGCCAGCCGCCAGCAGGCGCTGATGGCACCGCTGTCTCCCGAATTCCTGCCGCAGGCCAAGGCGCTGATCGACACGCTCCGCAAGCAGGTGCTGGCCGAGATGGCGACGCAGGGAGTGCCCGCCGACGCGGTCGCATGGCGCCCGGTCCTAATGTTGCGTTACGCGGGCACCGATACGGCGCTGCCGGTGACCTTCGCCACCCACGACCTGACGGAAGCGCGCCGCGCGTTCGAGGCCGCGCATAAGGCCCAGTTCGGTTTCGTTTATGACGATAAGGAGATCACCATCGAGGCCATCGACCTGCAGGCCCATGACGGCCGCGTTTCGGGCCGAGACGAAACAGCGCGTCGGGTGAAAGCACGCGAGGCCGCGACCGACCGGACGGTGCGGGTCTATGCGGGCGGCGAATGGCATCAGGCCGGGGTCTTCCTGCGCGAGGGGCTTGCGCCCGGCGATACCGTCACCGGCCCGGCGCTTGTGATCGAAGCTAACCAGACCATCGTCGTCGAACCCGGTTGGCGGGCCGAGGTGACGGCGCAGGATCATGTCCTGATGCGCCGCTATCGCAAGGCGCAGCGGATGCAGGTGGCAGGGTCGACCGAGGCTGACCCGATCCTGCTGGAGGTGTTCAACAACCTCTTCATGAATATCGCCGAACAGATGGGGTTGGCGCTTCAGAATACTGCACATTCCGTCAACATCAAGGAAAGGCTTGATTTTTCCTGTGCGGTGTTCGATGCATCCGGGGCGCTGGTGGCCAATGCGCCGCATATGCCGGTGCATCTGGGCTCAATGGACCGCTCCGTTGAAACGGTGATCCGGCTCAATCCCGATATCCGCCCCGGCGAGGTCTACGCGCTGAACGCGCCCTATAATGGTGGCACGCATCTTCCTGATATCACAGTGGTTTCTCCGGTTTTTGACGATGCGGGCGCGGAAGTCCTGTTCTGGGTCGCCTCGCGCGGGCACCACGCCGATGTCGGCGGCAGCGCGCCGGGCTCGATGACGCCGCTGGCCACGACCGTCGATGAAGAAGGCGTGCTGATCGACAATTTCAGACTGGTCGAGGGCGGCCGCTTCCAGGAAGCCGCTCTGCGCAAGCTATTGACGGATCACCCTTATCCGGTGCGCAACGTGGTCCAGAACACCGCCGATCTGAAGGCGCAAGTGGCTGCGAATGAACGCGGCGCCACTGAGTTGCGCCGGATGGTCGCCGATTTCGGGCTGGACGTGGTGCAGGCCTATATGGGCCATGTGCAGGACAACGCCGCCGAGGAGGTTCGCCGCCTGCTGGGTCGGCTGGACGACTGCGCATACAGTTATGAAACAGATACCGGGCAGGTGATCAGGGTAGCGATCACCGTGGATCGTGAGAACCGGACTGCAACGGTTGATTTTACTGGTACATCAGAAGCTTGGGAGAATAACTTCAACGCTCCTGAGCCGGTAACCCGCGCTGCTGTCCTCTATGTCTTCCGCTGCATGGTCGAAGCCATGATCCCGATGAACGCAGGCTGCCTGCGCCCTATCCGGATCGTCGTGCCCGAGGGCTGCATGCTTGCCCCGCAGTATCCGCGCGCCGTGGTTGCGGGAAATGTGGAAACATCGCAGCACGTGACCAATGCGCTGTTCGGCGCGCTGGGGGCAATGGCGAATTCGCAAGGCACGATGAACAACCTGACCTTCGGCAACAACACCTATCAGTATTACGAAACGATCTGCTCGGGTTCACCGGCGGGGGTGATGAACTCCGGTCGCGGATTTGACGGCACATCGGGCGTGCATGTCCACATGACCAATTCACGCCTGACCGACCCCGAAATACTGGAGCTGCGCTTTCCCGTGCTGCTGGAAGAATTCGCCCTGCGCCCCGGTTCGGGCGGGAAAGGAAAATGGAACGCGGGTGACGGCACCACCCGCACCATCCGCTTCCTTGAGCAGATGGATTGCGCCATCCTCTCCAGCCACCGCAACCGCGCGCCGCAGGGCGTGGCCGGGGGCGGTGCCGGGGAGAAGGGCCTGACATTGGTGCGGCGGCTTGACGGTCGGCAGGAGACGCTGCGCGCCTGCGACCAGACAGTGCTTGAGGCGGGTGAGGCCGTGACGGTCATCACTCCGACTGCCGGAGGGTTTGGTGTAGCCTGACATTGTGCACCGGAAGCCTTGACCTCATTGCCCCTGCGTGCAGAGTGCGGGCGAAAGCCCGTGCTCGACGAGGGGCGGGAGGGGCCCCGGCATCCAGGTGCTTAAGGCATGTCGCGCTCAGTATCCCAGCGCACAACCGTCCTTGCGTGGGTCCGAAGCGCCGGTCAGTGTGCCGTTCGCTTCAATCCGGATGGCCTGTGCCCCGCCCAGCGGTTCCTTGCGCCATTGCACCCGGTGCCCCTTTGCCGCCAGCGCGTCATGGACTTCTCGAGTATAGCCGGTTTCCAGCATCAACCCGTTCCCCTCGTCGTCATGGCCCGCGAAGGCGCGCGGGGCGTCCAAAGCTGTCTGCAACTCCATGCCGTAATCAACAAGGTTCGAAACCACGCGCGCATGGCCCACCGGTTGATAGGCGCCGCCCATCACGCCGAAGGGCAGGGTGATACGCCCATTCTCCTGCAGCATGGCGGGGATGATCGTGTGCATCGGGCGTTTGCCGCCAGCGGCCTCGTTCGGGTGCCCCTCTGTCAGGGTGAAGCCTGCGCCGCGGTTCTGGAACGCCAGGCCAAACCGGTTTGACGCCAAGCCCGCGCCAAAGCTGTGGAACACGGAATAGATCAGTGACACTGCCATGCGGTCACGGTCGACCACGGTCAGATACACCGTGTCCTTATGTACCGACTCGGTAAGCGGTTCCACCCTGGCCATCGCGCGTTCCGGGTCGATAAGGGCCGCAAGAGAACGGGCGGTTTCCGGTGCCAGCATATGCCCCAGCCGTGTGGTGTGGTCAGGATCGGCGATGAAGCGGTTGCGCGCGTCATAGGCCAGCCGCGCCGCCTCGGCCTCCAGATGCGCGCGCTCCGCACCCAGTGGATCAAGCGCGGAAAGGTCGAATGCCTTGAGGATGTTCAGAAGCAGGTTTGCCGTTGCGCCCTGTCCGTTGGGCGCATGTTCGATCAGCGTGACGCCGCGATAGTCGCTCGATACCGGCTCGGTATAGTCGCATGCCGTGGCGACAAGGTCATCCAGCGTATGGCTTCCCCCCAGCGCCCGCAGCGAGGTGATCATATCCTCGGCCACTTCGCCCTCGTAGAATCCCGCGCGCCCTTCGCGCGCGATGCGTCTGAGCACCTCGGCCTGACCCGGTGCGCGAAAGATCTCGCCAACCCTTGGTGCGCGTCCGTCAATCAGGAAGTGTCGGCGCGCATCGCCTTGCAGATGGTCTGCCAGCGCCCAGTCGAATGCGGTGCGCGGCCCGACCGGCACCCCTTCCTCGGCGTAGCGGATCGCGGGTGCCAGCACCTGCGCCAGTTCCATGCGGCCCCAGTCGGCAGAGAGGCGGCAGAACGCATCCACCGCACCGGGCATCGTGACCGATTCGATCCCATAGGTCGGCACCGCCTTCAGCCCACGCGCGCGCATCCCGGCCGCATCCAGCCCGGCCGGCGCCCGGCCCGAGCCATTGAGTGCCACGACCCGTTCTTCGCCTGCCGGTTTCACCAGCACGAAACAATCGCCCGCCAGCCCTGTCATCTGCGGCTCGCAAAAGCCCAGCAGCACGCCTGCGCCGATGGCGGCATCCACCGCATTGCCGCCCTGTTGCAGGATGGTGAGCGCCACATGCGCGGCCAGCGGGTGCGAGGTGGCACAGATACCGTTCGTTGCATGAACCGCCGAGCGGCCGGGACGTTGAAAATCGCGCATCCTGTCCTCCATTTTGGCGTGACACTAGCGGCGGCGACAGGCGGGGGGAAGGGCTGTCAGAAATCGGTGGGCGCGCCGCCATCGCGTTTGCGCTTCTCGACGAAGGTTGCCAGTTCCTCGCGGATCGCCGCGTCCATCACCGGCGGCTCAAAACTGCCGACAACCTGTCGATAGATACGGTGCGCCCGTTCGGGCGTCTGTTCGGCGCCATCGGCCTCCCAGGCCTCGAAGTTGCGCCAATCAGAGACCATCGGCGTGTAGAAAGCCGTTGTGTAACGCGCCTGGGTATGCGCGCAGCCGAAATAATGCCCGCCCGGCCCAACCTCGGCGACGGCATCAAGTGCGATATCCTCGGGCGTTGTGCCAAAGGTGGCGGGCTCGAAGTAGCGCTGGATCATTTGCAACATTTCGCAATCCATCACGAACTTCTCGGGGCTGGCGATCAGCCCGCCTTCCAGCCAACCCGCCGCGTGATACACCATGTTCGAGCCGGACTGAACAGCGGCCCAGAGGCTGTTGGTGGTCTCCCACATTGCCTGAGCATCGGGCGCATTGGCGGTGCAGACACCGCTTGAGCGCAGCGGCAGGCCGTAAAACCGCGCCATCTGACCGGTCATCTGCGTGGCGCGCATGTATTCGGGCGTGCCAAAGGCGGGCGCGCCGGTGCGCATGTCTACATTCGAGGTGAAGGTGCCGATCGCCACCGGGCAGCCGGGAGCCGCGTACTGCAACAACGCAATGGCCGACAAAGCCTCGGCAATCGACAGGGTGACGGCGCCCGCCATGGACACCGGCGCCATGGCGCCCGCCAGCGTGAAGGGCGTCACCACCACCGGCTGGCCGCGCCGCGCCAGCCTCAGCGCGCCGTCGATCATCGGGAAATCATGCCTGAGCGGGCTGACCGAGTTGATGTTGGTATACATCCGCGGCGTGGCGTCGAATTCGGCATGCGTCAGCCCGCCCGCGATGCGCACCATCTCCATCACATCCTCGACCCGCTCGCGGCCAAGACTGTAGGCATGGCAGACCTTGTCCGTCAGCACCAGCTTTTCATAAAGACAATCCAGATGGCGCACCGCCGGGTGAATATCCACCGGCTCCACCGGATAACCGCCGGCGATATGAATGCAGTTGAAAAACTGCGTCAGCATCAGGAACTCGCGGAATGTTGCGAAATCGCCGGGCCGCTTGCCGCGCGCCAGATCCCAGCTGTTGGGGGGGCTGGAAACATTGACGAACACCATATGTCCGTCACCGATCACCACCTGACGCGCCGGGTTGCGCGGGGTGATGGTGAAGGACGCAGGCGCGCGCGCCACCATTTCCGTCACAAAATCCGCATCCATCCGCACCCGCTGCCCATCGACCCGGCAGCCCGCCTGACGAAACAGCGCCAGCGCCTCGTCGTTGAGAAACTCGATGCCGATCTCCGACAGGATATGCATAGCGCCCTGATGAATCGCCTGCACACCCTCGCCATCAATCGGCTCGGTCGGTCGATCAGGGTTCTTCGGGATACGCCAGGGCATCTGATCCAGCTGAAACCCCGATACGCGGCGCGTATTGCCGCCTCTGCCGCCCGCGCGGCGGCGGGGCGCGGTCCCGGTCGCTTCCATGCTGCCCTCCTTCGTCGTGCGCCCTCAGGCTAAGGGCCCGGGCCCCCGTGCCGCAAGCGCACAGCGCGCAACGCGGTGTTAAGAGAAATCGCGCGCGGCTTCATCTGTTCAGAAATATCCTGCGGGGGTGAGGCGCGCAGCGCCGAGGGGGCGCAAAGCCCCCTTTGCCCGCGCTCAATCCGGCGCAACAACCAGCCCGCGTACAAACGCCGCCGCCTCATGGGCGTGAATATCGGCATGACGGATATGCCCGTCGAACCCCTGTGCCAGTTCGCGGATCAGTTGTTTCGAGCGGATATGCAGATAGACCTCACCGGCGTAAACCGCCGCACGGCCATAGCCGAACATCGTCATCGGTGGTGCGAAGCGCGAGCGACCATCGAATAGATACATGCGGAATGCCGGGTAAAGCTCTTCAACCGTGGCGGCGATATGGTCCAGTTGCTCCTGCCGGTCGCACGCCGGCAGACCTTTCCACACGCCGCGCCCGTCGGCAAAGACCTCAAGTGTCTGGAACGGCATGCACATTTCGATATCCGATTCCGGCATGCGCGAGAAATGCAGCCGCCGCGCGGTCTGCGATTGCAGGCGGCGGCGTTCCTGTTCGCTGGAGGCCGCCTGAAAGGCGATCACCGCCTCGGTGCGCATCAGGTCGGGCAGTTGCGCAGGCACGTACCGCACCTTCTGGCCTGCCGCCTCGTGGTGCCAGCGCTCCATCGCGGTGCGGCTTTGCGCATCCAGCGCCTGTTCAGTTTCCACGGCATTCAGTGCCTGGGTGGCAATGCCGCGATCCTCGGTCAGCGCCAGCAACCAGTCGGTCGAGACCTGAAAATGCGTGGCCAGCGCCAGCAGCGTCTCGGCCCGTGGCAGGCGGGGGTTGGCGCCGCTCATCAGCTGTGACAGCGCCGAGCGATCGATGCCGATCGCCTGGGCAAAGGCTGATTGCGTCAGGCCGGACTGGGCCTGTAGCTGGGCAAGGCGGTCGCGGAACTGGGCGGCGGCGTGTCGTTTGTTCATGGGGCTGTTTACCGTCGGGGCTGTTGTCTTTGGTAACGATAATTTACAAAAGTCGTCAATCCATAACCGGAATGACGTTCACACCCGTCTTGCCCGCAAGGGCCGGCTCACGACAGAGTATCGGAACATGAACAGGAGGGGTGATGCGTATCGAGTGGCCGACCCTGGCGCTGATCGGGGGCTGTTATGCGGTTTGGGCGATAGCGGGCTGGTGGCTCTGGCCGGTGGTTCCCGCGCTGTCATTGGCGGTGATGGCGCTGATGGCGGCACTGCATTCCTCGCTGGTGCATGAATGCCTGCATGGCCATCCCACCCGCGACCGCCGCCTGAACGAGGCGCTGGTGGCGCTGCCTTTGTCGCTGATCCATCCCTATCGGCGTTACCGGGCCACGCATCTGGCGCATCACCACGATGCCCGCCTGACTGACCCGCTTGAGGATCCCGAAAGTTATTACAAGGCGCGCTGGCAGTTCGCTGCCATGCCCGACTGGCTGCGTGCGGTGCTGCGGCTCAATAACACCATGCTTGGCCGGATCGTGCTGGGTCCGGTGCTGGGCGCCGCGGGTTTTCTGTCCTCCGAGGTGCGGCTTCTGGTGGCGGGGGGGCGCGGTGCGCGGCTGGCATGGGCGTTGCATCTGGCAGCGGTGGTGCCGGTGCTGGCGGCGATCCATGCCTTCGGCATTCCGCTGTGGCTGTATCTGCTGGCGGTCGTCTGGCCCGCGCTGTCTCTCATTTCGATCCGCACCTATGCCGAGCATCAGTGGCACGATGCGCCCGAGGGTCGCACCATCATCGTGGAGCGCTCGCCGCTTTCCTGGCTGTTCCTGCACAACAACCTTCACATCGTGCACCACCAGTTACCCGCCGCGCCCTGGTATGCCCTGCCGCGCCTTTACCGCGAACGGCGCGATTACTGGCAGGCGCTCAACAATGGCTATGTCTATCGCAACTACTGGCAGCTTTTCCGTGCCCATGCCCTGCGCGCCAAGGAGCCGGTCGCCCATCCGGCGCTGCGGATCTTCCCCGAGGCGCCGCACCCGCCCGTCCAGCCCCCCCGGACACCGCCCAGGACCCCGCGTCCGCGCGGAAGGCGCGCAGCATGAGCGGGGTGGTCTGCCTGCCGATGTATGACTGGCCCGAAGAATGCGCGGCGGTTGATGCGCTTTGGGCAACGATCCGGGCGCGGACGGGCGGCGATCTGTCGGCCGAGCTCGCCAGACCCGCCGACGAGTCCGCGCTGTTTGCTCTCTGGCGTGACCCGGCGCTGGTGCTGTCGCAGACCTGCTGGGGGCCGCTTTCGTTGGGGTTGCTGCCGGGGCTGCGGGTGTTGGCGCAGCCGGATTATTCGGATGTGGCAGGCGGGCAGGGGCCGCTCTACCGCTCGGTGTTGATTGGCCGCGCGGGTATCGCCCGCGCCGCGCCCGAGGGGCGGGAAGCCGATCTGCCTGATGACCTGCTGTCTGGCCGCGTTCTGGCCGCGAATGCGCGCCATTCGTTGTCAGGCTGGCTGGCGCTGGCGGGCGATCTGGGCGTTGATCCGGCGCAGCGGGCGGCGGCGGTGGTGATGACCGGCGGTCACCGCGCCTCGATCCGGGCGGTGGCGGAGGGGCGCGCGGATCTGGCCGCCATCGATTGCCGTTCATGGGCATTGGCGCAGCGCCATGAGCCTTGCGCCGCAGGGCTGGTCGTGTTGGGCTGGACCGCGGCCCGGCCCGGCCTGCCCTATGTCACCGGCCGGTTGACGGCGCCCGGAACGGTCGCGCGGCTGCGGGAAACACTGATCGGGATGGGGTGCCATCCCCCGATAAAGGAGGTCGCATGACCAGAACCTACAGGGCCGTCGTGATTGGCGGAGGCGTGGTCGGCTGTTCGGTGCTTTACCATCTGGCGCGCGCGGGCTGGAAGGATGTACTGCTGATCGAGCGCTCGGAGCTGACCTCGGGGTCAAGCTGGCACGCGGCGGGGGGCTTCCATACCCTCAACGGTGACCCGAATGTGGCGAAACTTCAGGCCTATACGGTGTCGCTGTATAAGGAACTGGAGGAGATTTCGGGCCAGTCCTGCGGGTTGCACCTGACGGGCGGCGTGATGCTGGCCGACAGCCCCGAGCGGATGGATTTCCTGCGCCTGACCCATGCCCGTGGCCGCGCGCTGGGGATGGAAACGGAACTGATCACCCCCTCGGAAGCCAAGGCGATGTTCCCGCTGATGGACACGCAGCATTTCGTCGGCGCGCTCTGGGATCCGGTGGAGGGGCATCTGGACCCTTCGGGCACCACCCACGCTTATGCCAGGGCTGCCAAGGTGCTGGGCGCCGAGATCGAACTGCGCAACCCGGTGCAGGACATCACGCAGGACGCAGACGGCATGTGGACGCTGCACACCGTCAATGGCACCATCCGCTGCGAACATGTGGTCAATGCAGGCGGCCTCTGGGCGCGCGAGGTGGGGCGCATGGCGGGGCTGGAACTGCCGGTTCTGGCGATGGAACACATGTATCTGCTGACCGAGCCGATGGAAGAGGTGGCGGCCTTCAACCGCGAGACCGGGCGCGAACTGATCGGGGTGATCGACTTCAAGGGCGAGATCTATACGCGGCAGGAGCGTGAAGGCATCCTGCTGGGCACCTATGAGAAAGCGTGCAAGCCGTGGTCGCCGGTCAGCACACCCTGGGATTTCGGGCACGAACTGCTGGCCCCTGACCTTGATCGCATTGCCCCCTCGCTGGAGGTGGGCTTCCGCCATTTCCCGGCGCTGGAGCACGCAGGCATCAAACAGGTGATCAACGGCCCCTTCACCTTCGCCCCCGATGGCAACCCGCTGGTGGGGCCGGTGCAGGGGTTGACGAATTTCTGGTGCGCCTGCGCGGTCATGGCGGGCTTCAGCCAAGGCGGCGGTGTGGGGCTGGCGCTGGCAAACTGGATGGTCGAGGGCGACCCGGGCCATGACATCTTCGCCATGGATGTGGCGCGCTTCGGTGAATGGGCGACCCTGCGCTACACCAATGCCAAGGTGCGCGAGAACTACTCCCGCCGCTTCTCGATCCGCTTCCCGAACGAGGAACTGCCCGCCGCGCGCCCGGCGGAAACCACGCCGCTTTATGACCTGATGCTGCGCGACAATTTCGCGGTGATGGGCGACACCTGGGGGCTGGAGACACCCTTGTGGTTCGCGCCCTCGGCCGATGAGGCCTATGATATCCCCAGCTTCCACCGCTCCAACGATTTCGAGCCTGTGGGTGCCGAGGTGCGTGGCGTGCGTGAACGGGTTGGCGTGACCGAGATCGCCAATTTCGCCAAGTATCAGGTCAGCGGGCCGGGGGCAGAGGCGTGGCTGGATTGGCTGATGACCAACACCATGCCCGCGCTGGGACGTCTGGTGCTGACACCGATGCTGAACGAGCGCGGCAAGCTGATCGGCGATTTCACCATCGCAAGGGCAGCCGAAGGGCGGTTCATGATCTGGGGCTCGCTGGGGGCGTCCAAGTATCACATGCGCTGGTTCGAACGCCATCTGCCGGACGATGGCTCGGTCATGGTGCATCGCTTCCATACCGATCTGGTGGGGCTGTCCATCGCCGGGCCGCGCGCGCGCGATGTGCTGGCGCAGCTGGTGGATGCCGATGTCTCGAACGCCGCGTTTCGCTTCATGGACTACCGCGAGATGGATGTGGCGGGCGCGCCCTGCATGGTCAACCGCATCAGCTATACCGGCGATCTGGGCTATGAGATATGGATGAAGCCGAGCGTTCAGCGCCGCGTCTACTTGGCGATCAAGGAGGCGGGGGCAGAGCATGGCATCGTCGATTTTGGCATGCGCGCGCTGTTGTCGATGCGGCTGGAAAAGAACTTTCCCACATGGTTCGCCGAATTGCGCCCGATCTACGGGCCGTTTGAGGGCGGGATGGAGCGGTTCGTGAAATTCCAGAAGCCCGAATTCATCGGCCGTGCCGCTGCGCTGGCCGAGCGTGAGGCGGGGCCGCGCCTGCGCCGTGTGTCCCTGATGATCGATGCCGCCACCGCCGATGTGATGGGTGATGAGCCGATCTGGGCGCGCGTGGGCGATACGGACTTCGCCACGCCGGAGCCGGCCCACGGCTACGGTGCGGTGCGTTTTGACGCGCAGGGACAGGAAGTGCCGCGCCCCGATCCGGTGCGCGATGGCGACTGGCGGGTCGTGGGCTGGGTGACGTCTGGCGGCTATGCCCATGGGGTCGGGGCCTCGATGGCGCAAGGGTATCTGCCCGCAGCGCTGGCTGAACACGGTGAGGAAGGCGTGTTCGAGGTGGAGATCATGGGCATTCGTTGCTCGGCCCGTGTCGCGCTGGAGGCGCCTTTTGACCCCGAGGGTACAAGGATGCGTTCGTAAGCGTGATGACCGGCGCGGGGGCGCTGCCCCCGTCGTCCTGCGGACGACTCCCCCGGGATACTTTTTGAACAGATGAAGGGGGGCGGTTTTTTCAACCCGCCGTCAGTGAGGAAAGGGAAACGATGAAAGCGGCAGTCTGCCATGAATTCGGCGCGCCACTGGTGATCGAGGAGGTGGTGTTGCGCCCGCCCGGGCCGCGGGAGGTGCAGGTGCGCATCGAAGCCTGCGCGATCTGCCATTCGGATATCCTGTATGCCGAGGGCGGCTGGGGCGGGCATCTGCCTGCCGTCTATGGCCACGAGGCTGCCGGGCGTGTGGTGGCGCTGGGCGAAGGCGTGCGCGATGTGGCGCCGGGTGACAAGGTTCTGGTGACGTTGATGCGTGCCTGTGGCCAATGCCGCAACTGCGCGCTGGGTCGCCCTTTCATGTGCGAGGCTTCCTATGACCGCGCGAATGGTGTGTTGAGTTTGCCGGATGGTACGGTGGTGGAACATGGCATCAACACCGGTGCCTTTGCCGAGGCGGTGGTTGTGCATGAAAGCCAGATCGTCCCCCTGCCGGATGACATTCCCATGGACGCCGCGAGCCTCCTGGCCTGTGGCGTCATTACCGGCATCGGCGCGGTGATCAACACCGCGCGGATGCCCGCCGGAGCCACCGCCGTAGTGATCGGCGCAGGCGGGGTAGGGCTGAACACCATCCAGGGCTGTGCGCTGGCAGGTGCCAGCCGGATCATTGCGATCGATCTGTCGGATGACAAGCTGGACGCCGCGCGCGATTTCGGCGCGACCGACGGGTTGCGCGCCGATGCGCCGGGCTTGGGCGACGCCGTTCTGGCGCTGACGGGTGGGCGGGGTGCGGATTACGTCTATGTCACGGTCGGGGTGATCTCGGCCTATCAAGGGGCACCTGACCTGTTGGCAAAGGGCGGCACGCTGGTGATGGTCGGCATGCCGGCCTCGGGCAAGGCGATGCACGTCGAGCCGGCGAATGTTGCCGCCGCATCGCAGACGCTGACCGGGTCGAATATGGGGGCAACGGTGCTGAAGCGCGATATCCCGTATCTGGTGGAGCTATACCGGCAGGGTCGGCTGAAGCTGGATGAGCTGATCACCCGCCGCTACAGGCTGGAGCAGATCAACGAGGCGATTGCGGATACCAGGGCAGGTCATGCACGGCGCAATGTGATCGTGATCGGAGAAGGGCCATGAAGCTTCAGGAACTGGACATCTTCGTGGTCGGCACGCCGCCTCCGGGTTGGGGGGGGCGCTACTGGATATTCGTGAAGCTGACCACCGACAACGGGATCACCGGCTATGGCGAGGTCTATGCCGCCTCGGTCGGCCCAAAGGCGATGCGTGCGGTGATCGAAGATGTGTTTGAACGCCACATGCAGGGCGAGAACCCGGAAAACATCGAACGGATGTTCCGGCGTGCCTATTCCTCGGGCTTCACGCAGCGGCCTGACCTGACGGTGATGGGCGCGTTTTCGGGGCTTGAGATTGCGTGTTGGGATATTCTGGGCAAGGCGCATGGCCGCCCGGTTTATGCGCTGATGGGCGGGCAGATGAACGCGGCGATCCGCGCCTATACCTACCTCTACCCGCTGCCGCATCACAACAAGGCCGATTTCTGGACCTCGCCCGAGATGAACGCGGAAGCGGCGCTGGCGGCGGTGGAGCAGGGGTTTACCGCCATCAAGCTTGACCCGGCGGGACCATACACGATGCGCGGCGGCCATCAGCCGGCGATGTGGGATATCGACCTGTCGGTGCGTATGCTGCGTGCAATCCGTCAGGCGGTGGGCAACCGCGCCGATATCCTGTTCGGCACGCATGGCCAGTTCACGCCCTCGGGCGCCATCCGGCTGGGGCAGGCGCTGGAGCCCTATCTGCCGCTCTGGTTCGAAGAGCCGATCCCGCCGGACAACCTGCTGGATTTCGCACAAGTGGCGCAGGCTGTGCGCATCCCCATCGCCACCGGCGAACGGCTGACCACCAAGGCCGAATTCGCCACCCTGTTGCGCACCGGCGGCGCGGCGATCCTGCAACCGGCGCTGGGCCGGTCAGGCGGCATTCTGGAGACGAAGAAAATCGCGGCCATGGCGGAGGCTTTCGGTGCCCAGATCGCGCCGCATCTCTATGCCGGACCGGTAGAATGGGCGGCAAATATCCAGTTGGCAACGATGATCCCGAACCTGCTGATGGTCGAATGCATCCAGACCGGGGGCGATTTTCATCTCCCGCTGATCCGCCATTCTCTCTCGGTGGAGGGCGGCTATGTTCGTCCGCCTGAAACACCGGGGCTGGGCATCGATTTTGACGAGGATCTGGCACGCGCGCATCCTTACACAGGCGAGGCGCTGCATCTGCAGATGCAGGAAGCGCCCTGCAACTACACCAGTGGAAACGCATTCGAAGGGGGTGCATCGCGTGAATGACACCGGGTAAAGTCAGAATCGGCGACGCAAAGGAGCATGAAACTGGTTGCAATCCAGCAGATGTCGCGTTTGGATAGGGACATGTCGCTTGCAGAGCCATATCTTGCGCCAAATCACGGCGCAATGAAGCAAGAGATCGGCGATGCGCGCATGGCGCGCACGCTGCAAAGCAAAAAAACACTTCAGAACCAGTCAGGGAGACGGACGATGAAAGACACGATCCAGACTCAAGGCATTCACCCCGCAGCACGCATGTATGCCGGCGAATGCGAGGCGGGGAAGTTGAGCCGTCGCGAGTTTCTGACGCGCGCCACCGCGCTGGGCCTGACCACGCCTGCCGCCTATGGTCTTCTCGGTCTGGCGGCGCCCGCCGCACGCGCTGATACACCGCAAGCGGGCGGCAGCTTGCGAATGCAGATGGATATCCGCGCCCAGCGTGACCCGCGCACCTGGGACTGGTCGGAACTGGCCAATGTCTGCCGGGGCTGGCTGGAATACATGGTGCAATACAACCGTGACGGCTCGCTGGAAGGGGTTTTGCTGGAAAGTTGGGAAGCCAATGAGGATGCGACCGAGTTCACCTTGCATGTTCGCCAGGGAGTGACCTGGAACAACGGCGATCCCTTCACCTCGGCCGATGTGGCCCACAATATCGAACGCTGGGCCGATGCCTCGGTCGAGGGCAATTCGATGGCCGGTCGGATGGGCGCCTTGTCAGAGGAAGGCAAGCTGCGCGAGGATGCGATCGAGATCATCGACGATCACACGCTGAAGTTGCATCTTTCGATGCCCGACATCGCGGTGATGGTCAACATGGCGGATTACCCTGCCGCCGTGGTGCACCCTTCGTTCACCGGTGATGACCCGGTGGCCAACCCGATCGGCACCGGCCCTTACCGGCCCGTTCGCCACGAAACCGGGATCGGCGTCGTGATCGAGCGTAACCCTGACCATACCTGGTGGAACGAGGGTAACGGTGCCTGGCTGGACCGGATCGAGTTTGTCGATCTGGGCACCGACCCCTCGGCCCATGTTGCCGCCATCGAAGGGGGCGAGATCGACATGGTGTATCAAAGCCAGGGCGATTTCGTCGATATCTATGATGCGATCGGGCTGGTGAAATCGGATGCCGTGACCTCGGCCACGCTGGCGGTGCGCTTCAACCAGGACCAGGAGCCTTACAACAACCTCGCGGTCCGCAAGGCGCTGCAACTGGCGGTTGACAATGCGATCGTACTGGAGCTGGGATACAACGATCTGGGCGAAGTGGCGGAGAACCACCATGTCTGCCCGATCCACCCCGAATATGCGGAACTGCCGCCGCTGACCACCGACCCCGCAGCGGCCCGCGCGGCGATCGAGGAAGCCGGGCTTGGCGATTACGAGTTCGAATTGATCTCCGTCGACGATGACTGGCAAGCGGCAACCTGCGATACGGTCGCGGCACAAATCCGCGATGCCGGTATCAACATCCAGCGCACCATCCTTCCCGGTGCAACCTTCTGGAACGACTGGACGAAATACCCGTTCTCGGCCACCGAATGGGCGATGCGTCCGCTTGGGGTGCAGGTGCTCAACCTGGCCTATCGTTCCGGTGTGGCCTGGAACGAAACCGCTTTCGCCAATGCCGAGTTCGACGCCCTGCTGGACGAGGCCAACGGGATCGCCGATGCCGATGCCCGGCGCGAGGTCATGGCGAAGCTGCAACAGTTGATGCAGGATGAGGGCGTTCTGATCCAGCCCTACTGGCGCTCGCTCTATCGCCATACCCGTCCGAACATCCACGGCGCCGAGATGCATCCGACCTTCGAGGTGCATTACCAGTATTACTGGATGTCGTGAACCGGCGGGCCGGGGGGCTTGGCGCCCCCCGCCCTCTGAGCGGTTTCCCAGCCTCTGACAAGGTGTCGGGCGCCCGCTCCGCCGTCTTCCGACCCTGCCACAGGAGACGCCATGCTGCTCTTCCTTCTGCGCCGTATCGGCGTGATGCTGGTGACGGCCCTGTGCCTGACCTTTGTCGTCTTCTACCTGACCAACTTTCCGGCCAAACTGGAAACCCTGGCCAAGACGCAGGCCGGATCGCGCATGACCGATGCCGAGGTTGAAAGCTGGCTGGCGCGTAACGGTTATGGCGGTCCGCTGCTTGTGCGCTATGGCGAATGGCTGGGGGTGCTGCCGGGTTGGGTGGTCCAGGACCCCGATGGCACGCTTGGCGGTCGCTGCATTGCACGCGAGGGCAGCGAGGCGGCGGCGGGCAACCGGTGCGGGCTTCTGCAGGGCTATTGGGGCACCTCGACGCGGTTTCGCGCACCGGTCGCGGATGTGATCTCGGCACGATTGGGTGCAACGGGCTGGCTGATGCTCTGGGTGCTGATCGTCATGGTGCCGATGGCATTGATCGTGGGGGTGCTGGCCGGGATGCGCGAGGGATCACGCACCGACCGCACGCTGTCGACATTCGCCATCGCAACCACGGCCACGCCCGAATATGTCTCGGGCGTGCTTTTCATCGCGCTTCTGGCGTCAAGCACGGTGGGGCTGTCGCCGCTATTGGTCAACTGGGGCGTGATCGACGGGCCGGTGCTGTTTCAGGGCAATGCGCGCTCGGCGCTGGAGCAGATCACCTTCTGGAACTTCACCCTGCCGGTGATGACCATCGCGCTTTATGGCATGGGCTATGTCGCGCGCATCACCCGTGCCTCGATGACCGAGGTGATGACCCAGCAATACGTGCGCACCGCGCGGCTGAAGGGTGTCAGCTTCGCCAATATCGTGCTGAAACACGCGCTCAGAAACGCGCTGATCGCGCCCTTTACCGTGATCATGCTGCAAATTCCGTGGCTTCTGAACGGGGTGGTGATTGTCGAGGTGCTGTTCAGCTACCCCGGTTTCGGCTGGACCCTCTATGAGGCGGCGGTGAACAACGACATCGAACTGCTGCTTGCGGCCTCGGTGGTGGCGGTGGTGGTGGTTCTTGTGACGCAGCTGATTTCCGATATCGGCTATGTCTGGCTCAACCCGCGTATTCGCATTTCCTGAGGGGGCACGGCATGGAACCGATCGGCTGGTTTGAGATCATCGGGCGCGTCGCATGGCAACTGCTGCCCGTCTGGGCCGCGCTGGTGCTAACCTTCGCATTGTCCCTGCGCCTTAAGCGGCGGCTGGGGCTGTATGGAAAGCTGTTCGATTCCAATATCGGGATGATCGGCTTTGGCATCGTCATGTTCTGGGTCTTTACCGCGCTCTTTGCGGACTGGATCATCACCCATGACCCGTTGGCGCAGGTCAGCCGGATGCGCAACGCCGTGCCCGGCACGCCGCTTCCCGATGCCGCCGGACGCTATGAATACTTTCTGCTGGGCGGTGACGCGCTGGCGCGGGATGTGTTCTCACGCGCAGTTGCGGGCGCGCGTGAGGTGTTGCGGATCGCGCCGCTGGCGGCAATGATTTCATTCATGATCGGCATCACGCTGGGCCTGCCCGCAGGCTATTTCGCGGGCAAGCTGGATACGGCGTTGACTTTCCTTGCCAATCTGGTGCTCGCCTTCCCGGTGATCTTGTTGTTCTTTCTGCTGGTCGCGCCGGAAATCCAGAACACTCTGATCCCGCGGGTGATGGCGGGGGTGCTGTTTCTGGTGCCGGTGGTGTTTGTGACGGTGCTGCTGAATGCGCGCCTTTTCACCCAACCCGCCAAGCGCAACCTTTATGTCGGACTGGTGCTGGTGGTTGGCCTCTGGGCTTATTCCGGTCTTGCGTTCAACGCCGATCCGCTGGGTTTCTGGGGTATGACGCCCAATCTGCTCAACGTCTTTGTGGCAGTGGTTTTCGTCAACGCGCCCACCGTGTTCCGGATCGTGCGCGGCATCACGCTGGATATCAAGACCCGCGATTACGTCGCCGCCGCCCAGACGCGGGGCGAAGGCCCGTGGTATATCATGCTGTGGGAGATCCTGCCCAATGCACGCGGCCCGCTGATCGTCGATTTCTGCCTGCGCATCGGCTACACCACGATCCTCTTGGGAACGCTGGGCTTCTTCGGCCTGGGTGTGACGCCCGAAAGCCCTGATTGGGGCTCGACCATCAACGCCGGCCGGCGCCTGCTGACGGTCTATCCGCATCCCGCACTGGTTCCGGCGCTTTCATTGATGTCGCTGGTTCTGGGCCTTAACCTGCTGGCCGATGGCCTGCGCGAAGAAAGCCTCAAGGATTGAGAACCTGCCGTTGCATTTTCTGTCCGTAAATATCCCGGCGGTCCGGGGGCAGCGCCCCCGTTCCGCCGCTCCGCCACAGGGAGACCGCCATGGCTGACTGGGACCCGTCGCAACCGATCCTCGAGATCAGGAATCTGTCGATCTCGTTCTTCACCCGCCTGCGCGAAATCCCGGCGGTGATGGATTTCTCCTGCACTGTCATGGCCGGCGAGGCAATGGGGCTGGTAGGCGAATCCGGTTGCGGCAAATCCACCGTGGCGCTGGCGGTGATGCGCGATCTGGGGGTGAACGGGCGCATCGTCGGTGGCTCGATTACCTTCAAGGGCCGTGATCTGACCAATATGGGGCAGGAGGAATTGCGCAAGCTGCGTGGCTCGGAAATCGCCATGATCTATCAGGAGCCGATGGCCAGCCTGAACCCGGCCATGAAGATCGGCCGTCAGTTGATGGAAGTGCCGATGATCCATCGCGGCGTGAACAAGGCCGAGGCCCGCGCGCTGGCCCGGCAGCTTGTCGCCGATGTCCGCCTGCCGGACCCCGACCGCATTCTGGAAGCCTACCCGCACCAGCTTTCGGGCGGGCAACAGCAGCGCATCGTCATCGCCATGGCGCTGATGTCGGAACCCGCGCTTCTGATCCTCGATGAACCCACCACCGCGCTCGATGTCACGGTAGAGGCCGGGATCGTCGATCTGGTCAACGATCTGGCCGAGAAATACGGCACGTCGATGCTGTTCATCAGTCACAACCTTGGGCTGGTGATGGAGGTCTGCAACCGCATCACCGTCATGTATTCGGGCGAGGCGGTGGAGACGGGCGATATCAAGGATGTCTTCGACCGGATGCGCCACCCCTATACGCAGGCGCTGTTCCGCTCGATCCCGCTGCCGGGCGCCGACAAGACAACCCGGCCGCTCCGCGCCATTCCGGGCAATTTTCCCCTGCCGCATGAGCGCCCGCCGGGCTGCAATTTCGGCCCCCGCTGCGATTATTTCGAGGCCGGGCGCTGCGATGCGGCCGATATTGCCATGCTGCCGGTGGCAACGGACAGCCGCCATGCCTCGCGCTGCCTGCGCTTTACCGAGATCGACTGGGACGCGCCGGTGCCGGTAGCAGGGAAAACCGAGAAAAGCCGCATCGGCGAGGTTGTGCTGCGCATGGAAGATGTGCGCAAATACTATGAGGTCGCGGCATCAAGCCTGTTCTCGGGGGGCGATACGAAGGTGGTCAAGGCCAACGAGACACTGAGCTTCGAAGCCCACGAAGGCGAGACGCTGGCCATTGTCGGCGAATCCGGTTGCGGCAAATCGACCTTCGCCAAGGTGCTGATGGGCCTGGAAACCGCCACCTCGGGAAAGATCATGCTGTTCGATGAGAATGTGCAATCCACGCCGATCCAGCACCGAAACACCGATACTGTCTCGTCGCTGCAAATGGTGTTTCAGAACCCGTTCGACACGCTCAACCCGTCGATGACGGTGGGGCGGCAGATCATCCGTGCGCTGGAGATCTTTGGCGTGGGTTCGTCCGATGCCGAGCGGCGCCAGAAAATGCTGGCACTGCTGGATCTGGTGAAACTGCCGCGCGAATTTGCCGACCGCATGCCGCGCCAGCTTTCGGGTGGGCAGAAACAACGCGTCGGCATTGCCCGCGCCTTCGCCGGGAATGCACGGGTGGTGGTGGCCGATGAGCCGGTCTCGGCGCTCGACGTGTCGGTGCAGGCAGCGGTGACCGAGCTGTTGATGGATATCCAGCGCGAACATGGAACGACGCTTCTGTTCATCAGCCATGATCTGTCGATCGTGCGTTATCTGAGCGACCGGGTTATGGTTATGTACCTGGGGCATGTGGTGGAACTGGGCACGACCGATCAGGTCTTCGCGCCGCCCTATCACCCCTATACCGAGGCGCTGCTGTCATCGGTTCCCATCGCCGACACGCGGATCGAGAAAAAGCGTATCGTTCTGGAAGGCGATATTCCCTCGGCGATGGACCCGCCGCCGGGTTGCCCGTTCCAGACCCGCTGCCACTGGAAGGCACGGGTGCCGGGTGGTCTGTGCGCGCGCGAGGTGCCGCCGATGCGGATGCTGGAAGGGGGACATCAGATCAAATGTCATCTGGCGGATGAAGAACTGTCAGCAATGGAGCCGGTTTTCAAGGTTGCTGCCGAATGAGGTTGACCCTGGCTTTGCATGCCTGGGCGAAAAGGGGGGCGTTGCCCCCCTCTGGGCCTTTGGCCCATTCACCCCCCAGGATATTTTTGAACAGATGAAAAGGCATGCCGGGCTTTGTTAGAGCAGGCGTTCGGGCAGGATGGAAGGACAGATGCGGTATTCGGGTTTTCGGGTTTTCGCGCAGGGGTTGAGGGGCAACCGGGGCTGGCGCCCGGCTTGGCGCAAACCGGCGCCCAAAGCTGCGTATGACGTGGTAATCATCGGCGGCGGCCACGGGCTGGCGACCGCCTGGTATCTGGCGAAGAACCACGGGATCACCAATGTTGCCGTTCTCGAAAAGGGCTATCTGGGGTCCGGCAACATCGGTCGGAACACAACGATTGTCCGCGCGAACTACTTTCTGAACGGAAATTCAGAGTTTTACAGTCATTCCCTGAAGCTCTGGGAAGGGCTGGAGCGGGAGCTGAACTATAATGTCATGCACAGCCAGCGCGGGTTGATCAACCTGTTTCATTCCGATGGCCAGCGCGATGCCTTTGCCCGGCGCGGCAATGCGATGCTGGCACAGGGCGATGACGCGGTGCTGCTGGACCGTGAGGATGTGCGGCGGATGCTGCCCTATCTGGATTTCGAGCAACCGCGTTTTCCGATTTTTGGCGGTCTTTACCACCCGCGCGGCGGCACGGCACGTCATGATGCCGTGGCCTGGGGCTATGCGCGGGGCGCCGATCAGCGCGGGGTCGATCTGATTGAAAACTGCGAAGTGACCGGGATCGATGTGGAAAACGGCCGTGTGACCGGTGTTCAGACCACGCGCGGCGCGATCCGGGCGAGCAAGGTGGCGATGGTTGCGGCGGGCCGGTCTGGTCAGGTCGCGGCCATGGCGGGGATGCGGCTGCCGATCGAAAGCCACGTGTTGCAAGCCTTCGTCACCGAGGGTCTGAAACCCGTGATCGACCATGTGATCAGCTTTGGCATGGGGCATTTCTATATCAGCCAGTCCGACAAGGGCGGGCTGGTTTTTGGTGGCGATCTGGATTTCTATGCCTCCTATGCGGCGCGGGGGAATCTTCCGATGGTGGAGCATGTGATGGAAGCGGGCATGACGCTGATGCCGATGATCGGCCGTGCGAAGGTTTTGCGCTCATGGGGCGGGATTATGGACATGTCGCCCGACGGATCACCCATTATCGACCGCACGCATATCGAGGGTCTCTTTCTGAATTGTGGCTGGAATTACGGGGGGTTCAAGGCCGTTCCGGCGTCGGGTTGGGCGCTGGCGCATCTGATCGCCACCGAACAGCCGCATGAGACCGCCACCCGTTTCCGGCTGGATCGATTTGCCACGGGCCATCTTCTGGATGAAGAAGGCACCGGCAGCCAGCACAACCTGCACTGAGGCTCCCCCATGCGCATTTCCTGTCCCTGTTGTGGTACGCGCGACCGGCGCGAATTCACATATTATGGCGCTGCAGATTATCTGAGCCGACCCGCACCTGATGCCGCCGCAAGTGCATGGGATGACTACCTGCATCTGCGCGACAATCCGGCCGGCGAGACGCGCGACCTGTGGTATCATGACCCCTGTGGCAGTTGGCTGGTGGTCACGCGGGATACGGTCAGCCATGCGGTTCTGGGAGCGGAGGGGCTGACATGAGCCATCGCATTCCGGGCAAGGGCCTGATCGACCGTTCGCGCCCGCTGCGTTTCAGCTTTGACGGCCGCAGATATGAGGGATTTCAAGGGGATACGCTGGCCTCTGCACTGCTGGCCAATGGCGTGCGGTTGGTGGGGCGGTCGTTCAAGTATCACCGTCCGCGCGGGGTGCTGACGGCGGGACCCGAGGAGCCGAATGCTCTTGTTGAAGTCCTTGAGGGGAAACAGAAAACGCCGAACGTCCGCGCCACGGTGCAGGAGTTGTACAACGGTCTTGAGGCGCAAAGCCAGAACCGTTGGCCGAACCTGCGGTTCGATGTGATGGCGGTCAACGATCGTTTTGCGCCGTTTCTTTCAGCGGGGTTCTATTACAAGACCTTCATGTGGCCGCGCGGTTTCTGGGAACGGGTTTATGAACCTGCGATCCGGCGCGCGGCGGGGCTCGGGGCGTTGTCCGGGCTGAATGATGATGGGGGCTATGAGAAGGCCCATGCCTTTTGCGATCTGCTGGTGATCGGCGCGGGGCCAGCGGGGTTGATGGCGGCGCTGGTGGCCGGGCGGGCCGGGGCGGATGTGATCCTGGCCGACGAAGACGCGCGAATGGGGGGACGGTTGCTGGCGGACCAGCCAGAGGTCGGTGGTGCGCCGGGTCCACATTGGGTGGCTGATGTGCTGGCGGAACTGGGCGCCCTGCCAAACGTCCACCTGATGGCGCGCACCACGGTCACCGGGGCCTATGATGGCGGCACTTTCGGCGCGCTGGAGCGGTCGGGGCTCCATCTGGCCGATCCGGGGGAATTGCCGCGCGAGTGTTTCTGGCGGATCGTTGCGAAGCGCACGATTCTGGCTGCCGGTGCGCTGGAGCGGCCGATTGCCCATCCGGCCAATGACCGGCCCGGCGTGATGATGGCCTCGGCTGTGCAGAGCTATGTGGCGCGCTATGGTGTGGACCCGGGGCGCGTGGTGGTTTTTGGCAATAATGACAGAGCCTTGCAGGCCGCGCGTGATCTGACGGCGCAAGGGGTTCGGGTGGTCGGCTACGTTGATCCGCGTGACGACGTCTCAGTTCTGGAGGAGTTTCCGGTCTATCCCGGCGGACAGGTCGTGGATACGCGCGGACGATTGGGATTGCGGGATGTGGCCGTGCGCCATGCCGGCGGTGTGTCAATACTGACGGCAGAAACGCTAGCACTTTCAGGAGGTTGGAATCCGTCGCTGCATCTGGCCTGCCATCTTGGCGGGCGCCCTGAATGGGATGAACGGATCGCGGCCTTCGTTCCGCGCGCAGGCATGGTGCCCGGTATGTCGGTTGCAGGGGCGGCGCGTGGGCGGTTCTCGACGGCGGCCTGTCTGGCTGACGGGCGGGCGGTGGCAGGTGCGGTTCTGACTGATCTGGGCCTTGCCGTGCCCGATGTGGCATTGCCCGGAGCAGAGGACCGGCCCTATGCCATCGCGCCGTTCTGGGCGGTCGATGCGGGTGGGCGGGCCTGGCTGGATTTCGCCAATGATGTAACGTTGAAAGACGTGCAACAGGCGGCAAGGGAAGGGTTTTCTTCGGTCGAACATATGAAGCGCTACACCACGCAGGGAATGGCGCCGGATCAGGGTAAATCGTCGAATGTGGCTGCGCTGGCGGTGCTGGCCGATGCGACGGGACAGGGCATTGCGGCAACTGGCACCACGACCTTCCGGCCTCCCTATTCGCCGGTTTCTATCGGCGCGATGGGTGCCGGCGGGCGCGGCATGGGTTTCGCACCGCGCCGGTTGATGACGTCGGACAGCCAGACACGCGCGATGGGTGCGCCGATGATCGAGGCCGGGTTGTGGTATCGGCCCAGCTATTTCCCCCGCGCGGGTGAAACGACCTGGCGGCAGGCTTGCGACCGGGAGGTCAGCATGGTGCGTGGGGCTGTGGGGGTGTGCGACGTCTCGACGCTAGGCAAGATCGACGTGCAAGGGCTTGATGCGGCACGCTTTCTGGATTTTGTCTATACCAACAGGATGTCCAGCCTGAAGCCGGGGCGCGTTCGCTATGGGCTGATGCTGCGCGAGGATGGGCATGTAATGGACGATGGTACCTGCGCGCGGCTGGCGGAGGATCATTTCGTCATCACCACCACCACCGCCGCTGCCGGGCCGGTCATGCGGCATCTGGATTTTGTGCAACAGGCGTTTTGCAGTGATTGGGCGCTGCGTTTTACGTCTGTCACCGAGCAATGGGCACAGTTTGCGCTGGCCGGGCCAAAAGCGCGTGATCTTCTCAACAAGACGCTGGAAGCCCCCGTAAATGCTAATGAATTTCCTTTCATGTCTTGCGGTCCGGCCCGTGTTCTGGGTGTTGACGGGCGGATTTTCCGTATCTCGTTTTCAGGTGAGCTTGGCTATGAAATCGCCGTGCCCGCGCGTTTTGGTGCAGCACTGTTCGAGCGGTTGGTGCGTGAAGCCGAGGCGATGGGCGGCGGCGCTTACGGGATGGAGGCGCTCAATGTGCTCCGGCTTGAAAAGGGCTTTATCACGCATGCCGAGATTCACGGCAGGGTGACAGCCTTCGATATCGGCATGCAGGGGATGGTCAGCGCCAAAAAGGATTGCATCGGCAAGGCGGCCAGCCAGCGGGCCGGTTTGGCGGGGCCAGAGCGCGAGCAACTGGTGGGGCTTATGCCGGTTGATCCGCAAGCGGAACTGAGCGCAGGCGCGCATCTATACAATGAGAACGACCCGGCCACGCGCGTTAACAATCAGGGCTATGTCACCTCGGTCGGCTATTCGCCAACGCTGAAAAGCTGGCTGGCGCTGGGGTTCTTGAAAGACGGGCGCGCGCGGCACGGCGAGATCGTCCGGCTGGATGACGGGCTGCGCGGGCGCAGGGTGGCCTGCCGGGTGGTGCATCCGGTGTTTCATGATCCGCAAGGGGAGAAACTGCGTGACTGAATTGAAAGCACAGGCGCCCTGCACGGGTTTGGGCCTGCCGCTGGAGGTAGGGCGCTGCCGGTTGGCGGCGCTTCCGGTTGAACTGATTACCGCTATCCAGCCTTTTCCGGGGCAGGAAGCTGCGGTGGATTCCGCGCTCCGGCCCCTTGGCTTGCGTTTTCCACAACCGGGCGAAAGCGTCGCACAGGGCGGGTTGCGGCTGCATTGGGCTGGCCGTGCAACGGCGTTTCTGTTCGGCGGCGCGGCACCCGAAACGTTGCGCCGCCATGCTGCGCTCAGTGATCAATCCGATGGTTGGGCAGGGTTGCGGCTGGAAGGTGCCGGCAGCGCGGCCGTGCTCGCGCGGCTGGTGCCGCTGGACCTGCGGAACGCCAGCTTCGCGCCGGGATGTTCAGCGCGCGCGCCGGTGAACCACATGCAGGCGCTGATTCTGCGCATCGGGTCAGAAGCCTTTGATATCCATGTATTCCGGTCGATGGTCGGAACAGCCGTTCATGAACTGGCCGAGGCGATGCGCGGCGTTGCCGCACGGCACGAGGCAGGCTGATCGGCCGGTAAGAAGGTGCTACAGGATAGAGGCACGGGCGTTCAGCGCGTCCACATCGGTGCCGACAAGCGCCTTGTAGCTGCGTGCGGTATCGTGAAGTTCCTCTTCGGACAACACCTGACGCACATCGTCGAAAGCGCCGTTGCAACGCTGTTCGACCAGTTCCATCACCTGATCCGGCCCGTTCGAGCGGTTTGCCAGCACGATCCTGGTGGTAACCGGAAGGCGCTCGGCCTCGTATTCGGCCAGCGCGGCCTCGTTTACGCCATGATCGCGCAGCGCTCGGCCCAGAACCCGCGCATCGATGATCCCCTGCGATGACCCGTTGGAGCCGATGGGATACATCGCATGCGCCGCATCGCCGGCCAGCGTCACCCGGCCTTCGTTCCAGAACGGCAGAGGGTTTCGGTCAACCATCGGGAATTCATAAATCTTGCGGGCCTTGCGGATCAGCGTGGGGATATCCAGCCAGTTGAATTGCCAGTCCTCGAAGGCAGGCAGAAAATCGACCAACTCGCCGGGGCGGTTGTAATCTTCCTTGTTCCACTGGCGGTTGGGTTCATATTTCAGCTCGGCGATCCAGTTGATCTCGGCCTCGCCGGTAACGGGGTCTGGCCTGGTGATCGGATAGGTGACGAATTTCTGCCATTCATGCCCGGCCATCGCCATGCTTGCGCCTGACAGGAACGGCACCGCGCGGCTGGTTCCACGCCAGAGCACCGCACCGCCCCAGACCGGCGGGCCATCTTTGGGGTGCATCTGGGCGCGGATCGCCGAATGGATGCCATCACAACCAATCAGCACGCTGCCGGTCTCCGTGCGGGTGTTGCCTGCGCGGTCTTGCAGATGCAGGGTGACTTCGTCGCCTTGCTGGCTGTAGCCGGTCGCCGCCCAGCCGGTTTCGATCGATCCGGCGGGCAGGCGCGATTGGGCTGCACGCAGCAGCATCATCTGAAATTCGCCGCGATGAACCGAGTATTGCGGCCAGTTGTATCCTGCCCATGTGCCGCGCGGCTCGTCCCATATCTTGTGCCCGCGTTTCGAGAAATAGGCGACTTCCTTGATACGCAGCCCGATTGAATCCAGTGCGTCGCCCAATCCCATCTCGATCAGTTCACGCACCGCCTGCGGTTGCAGGTTGATGCCCACGCCCAAGGGTGCCGGCCGGTCTACCTGTTCGAACAAACGCACCTGCAGCCCCAGCGAATGGGCGGTCAGCGCCATTGTCAATCCGACGATTCCACCACCTGCGATCAGGATCATGTCTTACTCCCTTGGCAGCCACTCGATACATTGCACAATCATGACCTCTGTTTCGAGTGAGTGCAATTGCCCGAACCGGCCATGCTCTGTCACGCCGCCGCAATACGTCGGATTCAAGGCGTGTCGCAAGCGCCGATACGAAATGTAAGGCCTTCCGAGGGCGCGTTCGTCCGGCCCGGTGGCCGCGGCAGCCGTGGTGGAACGGAGAGCCTCGACGCGTGATGGCGCGCGCGTTCGCTCGCCTCGTTAGCCGTCGCTGCCTTCCGTTACCCGCCAATGCACCGCGAAGCCCGGATCGAAAACCGTGACCGGCCCGGCGCCTGTCTCTATTTTCTTTGGGAACTCAACAGGCTGGTCTTGACGTGTCAGTGTCAGAGTGCCCCGGTTGCGTGCAAGCCCGTAGAAATCGGCGCCATGATGGGCGGCAAAAGCTTCCAGACGGTCAAGCGCATTCTCCCGATCAAAGATCTCGGCCAGGATTGGCATGGTGTTGGTTGCGGTAAAGCAACCTGCACAGCCGCAGGCATTTTCCTTGGCGTCGTCGGCATGCGGGGCGCTGTCGGTGCCCAGAAAAAACCGTGGATCGCCTGAAAGTGCCGCCTCCAGAAGCGCCAGTCGGTGGCTTTCACGCTTGGCGACGGGCAGGCAATAGTAATGCGGCTTGATTCCGCCAACCAGGATATGGTTGCGGTTGATGACCAGGTGGTGCGTGGTGATGGTTGCCGCCAGACCGGATTCGGCGCTTTGCACATAGGCCACGGCATCGGCGGTGGTGACATGCTCCATGATCACGCGCAGCCCCGGCGTGGCGCGGCGGATCGGATCGAGCACGCGGTCGATGAAGACCGCTTCACGGTCAAAAATGTCGACTGACGGGTCGGTCACCTCGCCGTGGACGCAAAGCGGCACCCCGGCCTCGGCCATCGCGTCAAGCGTTGCGCGAACCTTCTCGAAGCTGCTGACGCCCTGAGCGGAATTCGTGGTTGCCCCGGCGGGATACAGCTTAACCGCTGTGATCAACCCGGTGCGGTGGGCGGCGATGATATCGGCCGGGTCGCTGGCCTCGGTCAGGTAAAGGGTCATCAGCGGTGTGAAATCGGCGCCGGGCAAGGCTGCCATGATCCGCTCTCGGTAGGCGCTCGCCTGCGCGCCGGTCACCACTGGCGGCACCAGATTGGGCATGATGATCGCCCGCGCGAAATCGCGCGCGGTTTCGGGCGCGATCCCTTGCAGCATGGCGCCGTCGCGCAGATGCAGATGAAAATCGTCGGGGCGGGTGAGGGTCAGGATGCGGGTCATGGCGGCGGTTTACCCCGCCGCCGCGTGCCTGTGAAGAGGGTTTGCGCGCCGCGTCAGCGGCTGGGCCGGCCCGTTGCCTGCGCGGTCTTGTCGCGGGTCAGGGCAGCCTCGGCCTCGTCCAGAGCTTGACGCAGGCGCGGGTGCTCTACCTTCGCCAGAGCCGCACGCAGTGTACGCACCAGCCGGGCAGGGCGTTTCATCGCCTGCACGCGTGCGGCCAGACGGCCCAGATACTGCGGGTGGGTCCGCCGCGCACGCCACAATTCGTAAAAGCGTTGCGCGCTCAGCGTGCCCGAACAGGCCGCATCCATCAGCGGTCGCAGCACCGACATGCGCGCCAGTTCGGCCTGCGGATCTCGGCCGATGTTTCGCGCGCGCAGCTTGGTTACTTGCGGGCCGCGAAACAGGGCGGCGTGGACCGCATCGACCTGTTGCGCCGGATCGTAGAGGATGAAGACTTTTTCGCTGCCCTCGATCATGTCGGGCGCATAGCCGAAGCGCGAGGTGAAATCGAGCCGGCGCGCCTTCAGGAACCGGCGATCCCATTCGGCGGTGTCGGTGGTCAGTGTCGCTTGCGGAGCCAGCGCCAGCACCGTGGCACCTGGGGCCGCCACCGAGAAGGCCGCTGCCCCGTAACCACCTATCCCGGCACCATAAAACACCACGCGGTCGAAATCTTCGAAGAAGGCGTCATCGATCAGCCGGTCGAAATAGCCCCAGACAGAGTGGTCCCGATACCAGGTTTCCTCATGGGCGAAGATCGTCAGGCTGGACCAGCCGCGCGGTGCGGCGATCTGATAGCCCAGCGGCATCTGTGCCCCGCCTGCCGCGCGCACGCCCGCCATCGTTTCGAAGGTGACCAGAAGCACCGGCCCCTGATCGTTGAAGAACGCCGAATGGTGCTGTCCCAGCATCTCGAAATAGCCGGTCTCCTCGCCGATCTCGTCCATGATCGCCAACCAGTCCGAATCGGACGCAGCTTCACCGGCGTCAAAGATCTCGATCGTTTCGTCGGACATGCTTTCCTCGTGTGGTTCACTGAACGTCTGTGGCTTCTCGCAACCTTGAGGGAGGATACACCAAGCCAGCGTGGCAGAAAACGGCGCAGGAAGTGGCAAAGGCAAGGAATTGTTTGGCATGTGCGAAACGGTATTGCGCGGATGTTGCCGGTTGCGCGACAATCCACCGGCGGGCACATCCGTTTCAGAGAGTTTTCTTATGCATTACAAAGGTGTGCCCGGATGGCTCGTGCCCATCGATCAGGCTGTATTCTCAGGGTAACTACAGACCCAGAACCGCACCGAACCCGCAGGCGATCAGCTGGAATTGGGTGCTTTCAAGGCAAAAGCGCGACCGTCATTGGCCCAGCCGCAGGGCGGGCGGGCGAGCGTTCGCGGTCTGCGATCTTTCGATCACATAACACCCCGGAGGCCGCGCACGATGCTGAAAAGCGGTTTTTTCGTGGCCCGACGCTGACCCGGACGGACGTTGAGCGCAACTTTCGCGCGTTTCATGCCGATGATCCATCTGTTACGCAAACCGGGCTGAGCGGGCAGGGGGGCGCTGCCCCCCTCGGCCTGCGGCCTCACCCCCCGGGATATTTGTGAACAGGTGAAGGGGGCGGATTCAGGTGAAGCGCACCGTGCCGATATAGGGGAGGTTGCGGTTGCGCTGTGCGTAGTCGATGCCGTAGCCAACCACGAATTCATCAGGAATTTCAAAGCCCGTCCAGGTGGCCTTGATCTCGACCTCGCGGCGGGTGGGTTTGTCCAGAAGTGCGCAGACTTCCAGCCGCTTTGGCTCGCGGGAGAGGAGCATGTTCTTGACATGGTGCAGCGTGAAGCCGGTATCGACAATATCTTCGACCACCAGCACATCGCGCCCGGCAATCTCGCCGCGCAGGTCTTTCAGGATGCGCACTTCGCGCGAGGAATGCATGGAATCGCCATAACTTGAGGCTTCAAGAAAATCGACCTCCAGCGGCAGGTCGATCTCGCGAACCAGATCGGCGATGAATACGAACGAGCCGCGCAGCAGGCCCACCACCACCAGCTTTTCAGTATCCGCGAAGGCGGCGGTGATTTCGGTTGCAAGGGATTCGACCCGTGCGGCGATGGATTTGGCCGAGATCATCTGATCGATCACGTAACTAGGCTGGGTCATTATGTCCCTTCGGGGCTGGATGCGCGTTGCAGGTCTTGTCAAGCGGCGTGCAGTTTACGAAAAGGCGGATATACTGACCAGAGGTGCCGGATGCCCCGTCACGCCGAAAACCGCAGACTGCCCTACAGCGCGCAACAGATCTACGATCTGGTGGCTGATGTGGGGCGTTATCCTGACTTTCTGCCGTGGACCGCCGCCGCGCGCATCCGCTCGCGCAAGCCCTTGGCCGGACGATCGGAAGGCGCCGAGGTGATGGAGGCCGATCTGGTCATCTCGTTCAAGGTGTTCCGCGAGAAGTTTGGTTCACGCGTGACACTTCTGCCTGCCGAGGGGCGGATCGAAACCGAATATCTGGATGGCCCGTTTCGTTTCCTGCATTCCCATTGGGAGGTCGAGGACCGACCCGAGGGTGGCTGCGAGGTTCGGTTCTTCGTTGAATTCGAGTTTCGCAACGCGCTGTTGCAAAAGGTCATCGGTGTGGTCTTCGATGAGGCGATGCGCCGTGTGGTCGGCGCGTTCGAGCGGCGCGCCGAGGCGCTTTATGGCCAGGTTTGAAATCTAGCCGGCGCGGCCACCCTTGATAACGCGCAAACGAGGGCGGCCAACGGCTGCAGGCCGGATGGGGGGCGGTGAGGCGGCCAGCCCGGACTCTGCAGGCCGGAACCCGGTTGCAACGACCGGGGGCAGCGATGCGGGCGGCGTGGTGATCCTGATCTGTTGCGCGGCCAGCTTGAACCGGCGTGGCGTCCGGCCGATCTGGCCATGGGTTTCCAGCACACCCAGCACGCGGCTGATCCTGCCGGCGGCATCGGTCAGCGGCAGAAGCAGCAACAATCCGTCGAGGCCGGGCTTGCCAAGCCCGCTTTCGCCGCGCAGCGGCAGTTGCGCGCGCGCGCCTTGTGACACCTGCCCCAGCGCAAGGGCCAGCTCGTCGCGGGCATCGAGGCTGAAATACACGCCCAGCGGCATGCCGCGCGGGTCCATGCCCAGGAGATCCTCGAACTGGCGGCCAGCGATCCGCAGCCGGGCGATATCGGGGGTCACGAATTCGGCGATGAAGGTATATTCAAGCGCTTGCGAGATATTGCGCGGATCGATCTCGGAACGGGCGGGCGCGGTTCTCCCTTCGCGCACCGTTTCCCAATAGTGCAGAACCTGGGACGCGAGCGGGTATTCCAGTGCTGGCCCGCGCAGCGCGAAGGGCAGGCGCAGCAAGGTGCCGGTTTGCGGCCGGACGGTCAGGGTGTCGGTGGTGTCTGACATGGTTCGTGCCTCCGGGCGGTTGTGGTTGATCGGCCCGATTGCCAAGCAGACTGGCAGTTCGGGCGGGTCCGGTGTTAACGTCTGGGCGGTGAGTCCTTGTGGCATCCGTTATGCCACCGTTTTGCTTCAAATTGGAGTTGTATCTTAACAAATGGTTAAATCCATGACCGGCTTCGCCGCCTGGAGCGGCGAGATATCAGGGCGCGCGGGGCAGTATGGCTGCCAGTGGGACATGCGCGCAGTCAACGGGCGAGGGCTGGATTTGCGCTTTCGCCTGCCCGAGGGGCTCGACGGGCTGGAGGCCGAGCTGCGCAAGCGTATCAGCCTGCGCATCGGGCGCGGCAATGTGACGGTTTCGCTGAAACTGGTGCGTGCCGATGCTGCGGCGGCGCTGCGCCTGAACGCAACGGCGCTGGAAGCCGCGCTCAGCATGCTCGCACAGACCGAGGCCCGCGCCGAGGCGCGCGGTTTTGCGCTGGCGCCGATGAGCGCGGCCGATCTGCTGTCGCTTCGGGGTGTCATCGACAATGGTGCCGAGGTCGTTGACCCTGCGCCGCTGGTGGCCGCGCTGGTCGAACAGATCGATCCGCTGATCGATGCGTTCGATGCCACGCGCCAACGTGAAGGCGCGGCATTGCTGCCGGTGCTGAAAGGGCAGGTGGCGCAGATCGCCACTCTGGAAGCCGCTGCCCGCAGGGCCGCCGAGACCCGGCGCGCTGACCAGATCGAAGCCCTGCGCGCGGCGCTTGCCCGGTTGACCGAGGTGGCACCCACGGTCGAACCCGGACGGCTGGAACAGGAACTGGCCATGATTGCCGTCAAATCGGACATCACCGAAGAGCTGGACAGGCTGGCCGCGCATTGCGAGGCTGCAAATGCCCTTCTGGAAAGCAAGGCGCCGGTGGGGCGCAAGCTGGATTTCCTGATGCAGGAATTCAACCGCGAGGCCAACACACTCTGTTCCAAGGCGCAACATGCGGAACTTACGCGGATCGGCCTTGACCTCAAGACGGTGATCGACCAGATGCGCGAGCAGGTTCAGAATCTGGAGTAAGACATGCAGCGGCGCGGGCTACTGATCATCCTGTCCTCGCCCTCGGGTGCGGGAAAATCGACGCTGGCGCGGCGGCTGATGGACTGGGACCCGACGCTGGCTTTCTCGGTCTCGGCGACGACGCGTGCGCCGCGTCCGGGCGAGGTGGATGGCGAGCACTACCATTTCACGGCGCGGTCGGAATTCGAGGCGCTGGTGGATGCGGGCGGGATGCTGGAACATGCCGAGGTCTTCGGCAATTACTACGGCTCGCCCAAGGCGCCGGTCGAAGCGGCAATGGCCGAGGGGCGCGATACGCTCTTTGATATCGACTGGCAGGGCGGCCAGCAGGTGCGCAACTCAAGCCTGGGCAAGGATGTGGTATCGATCTTCGTACTGCCGCCTTCGATTGCGGCGCTGGAGCAGCGGCTCAGGGGGCGCGCGCAGGACAGCGATGCGGTGATCGCCGGGCGCATGGCCCGGTCGCGTGACGAGATCAGCCATTGGGCCGAATATGATTACGTACTGGTAAACGACGATATCGACCGCGCTGCCGAAGCCCTTATCACCATCATTCGCGCCGAGCGCCTGCGCCGCGAGCGTCAGCCCTGGCTGAACGATTTCGTGCGCGGCCTCAACAGCGAATTCACCACCCGGCAGAACGGAGAGCAAGCATGATCTACGCCCTTGATGACCTGATCCCCGAACTGGGCGAGGGTGCCTGGGTGGCACCGGATGCCAATGTCATCGGCCGGGTGCGGCTGGGCGTGGCGGCCTCTGTCTGGTTCGGCGCGACGCTGCGCGGTGACAATGAATGGATCACGGTTGGTGACGGCTCGAATATCCAGGAATCGAGCGTGCTGCATACCGATATGGGGTATCCGCTGACCATCGGCCGCGACTGCACCATTGGCCATAATGTAATCCTTCATGGCTGCACGATCGGCGATGAAAGCCTGATCGGCATGGGGGCGACGGTGCTGAATGGCGCGAAGATCGGCAGGAACTGCCTGATCGGTGCGGGGGCGCTGATCACTGAAGGCAAGGAGATTCCTGACGGATCACTGGTGATGGGCAGCCCCGGTCGCGTGGTACGTGAACTGGACGAACAGGCTATCGCCAGTCTGAAGCGGTCGGCCCAGGGGTATCAGGCCAATGCGCGTCGTTATGCCAAGGGGTTGCGCGCGCTCTGATCTCGGTGTGGCGCGGCGGAAGGGGTAGGGGGCTTCGCCCCCTCTGGGCCTGCGGCCCATTCGCCGCCAGGATCGTTTCAGACACAACATGAGGGCGGCTGGTTCAGCTCTGATCGTGTTTGGGGCAATCGGAGTTCTGGAGCGCACGAAGCACCGTAACCCGGATGGCCGAGGCAAGCCCACGGTCGCCGCGGGTTTCGTCGATCTCGGCGGCGAGTTCGTTGATGCCTTGATGGCGGGCGCGGGCAAGGGCGCGGAAGGCTTCCCAGAATTCGGTTTCCAGCGAAACCGACGTGCGGTGCCCGCGCAGGGTGAGCGAGTGTTTCTCTGGCCGTCCGTTCATGGCCGCCTTTCCGCGCTGATCGATTCGTGGCCTGGGCCGCGCCGGGGTGACTTCGCCGTCTTGGGCCGCCATTCGGCCCGCGATGCAGGCGTTATCGGATAACCTGACCCCGTGATGCGCAGTTCTGTGCTGTTTGGGGGGGCTGTGTCAATCCTGCGCCGTGGCGTGCTGTCAGTTGCAGGGCGGGCGCACAGCAACCATGAATTTAATAAAAAACAATATAAAGCAATGGCATGGCGGGTTTTTGGGCGATGGTTATCAGATAGCGCGGCCATGGCTATTGGTTTTCGTCGGCGTGTTTTTGCCTGACTGGGCCGTTGGCGGCAGGTTTGGTTCATCGGCGGCGCAGATCAGGCAGACCTGCACTGACCGGCGAGAGAAAGACCCATCCGTGCCACCGGCACCCGGACCTTACAACAGGAGCAATCCCATGTTTATTGCCAAGACTGCCAAAACCGCTGCCGCACTTCTGCTGGTCGCCTCGACCGTTTTCGCAGCACCCGCCCTTGCCAATGGTCATCGCGTTCAGATCGAGCAATGGGGTGCCAACAACACCATAGGCGGCGGGCAGCACGGCTATGGTCAGCGGCTGACCGTTGTGCAGCAGGGCAGCTCGAACGTGACGATCAACACCCAGGACGGCCGCCGCAACCGCGCGGTGATTGGCCAGAGCGGGCATGCCAACAGCGTTGATACCCATCAGGGCGGCCGTGCGAACACCGTGGGTGTGGCCCAGATCGGCAGCCGCCATACCGCGGAAGTTACCCAGCATGGGCGGCGCAATGTCGTGGCGGTTGTGCAGGTCGGGCGCGGCAGTTCGGCATCGGTCCAGCAGAACGGTTCGAACAATGTGGTTGCGATCGTTCAGGAATGACCCCGGCCAGCCGGTTGCCGGGCTGCGGCCCGGCAGCCTTGCCTTTTCCCGAACTCGGAGGAACGAGATGAAACGCATTCACCACACCGCCCGCCTGCCAGCCCTGATTCTGGGTGGCGCTGTTGTTGGCCTGGCCGCAGCGGCCTTCGGCATTCCCGCCAGCCAGGCGGGTACCGGCAGCGCCAGCAGCGGGCCGGTGCGCTGCGAGATCAGCATCACCGATGATCGCGGCACAACCACGATCGAAGGCCGCGTCAATGCCGACCGCCCGGTCAGCGGAACCTATCGGCTGGCCATTTCCAGCCGTTCGTCGGGCGGTCAGGCTATGATCAACCAATCGGGCGATTTTACCGCGACGCCTGCTGTGCCCGCCATGCTTGGTCAGACAATGCTGGGCGGTAGCCGGGCCCAATATGCCGCCGATCTGGAAGTAAGGGTCAACGGCGAGCATCTGCGGTGCAGTGACAGCACGCTTTAGTGCCCCGGCGTTGGGCGTTTTACAAGCGCCCCGCGCCAAGCTTTCCTTCCGCTTTGAAAAGGAGACCGCCATGAAAACCCTCGCCCTTGCCCTGACGCTTGCCACGATCACCGGAGCCGCGCTTGCCCCGCTTCCTGCCGAGGCCAGCGGTGCGCTGTCGATCCAGCTCAACCCGCGCAACGCCGATGAGGCGCGCGCCCTGAGGCTGGGGCTGGCGCTGTATGCCGTTCACCGCGATCTGCGCGGCAACGGCCATGTCACTCAGAACGGTGTGAACAATGCTGCTGCCATTGTGCAGCGTGGCCGGGGGACGACCGCGATCATCCATCAGGAGGGGCGCGGCCATGACGGCTCGATCACCCAGGAGGGCGGCAACCAAGCCCATGGCCTGTTCCAGTTCGGCCGCAACACCTCGGGCCATGTGGTGCAGAGCGGGCGCGGCCAGACGGGGGTGACGATCCTGTATGGCTGGTAAGGTCATTGCAAATGCAACGACATTGACTTGCGGCGCCCGATGTGCTTCAAATTCGTTGCATATGCAATGAAGGAGGAGAAAGATGAACGCCCCCGCCCAGACGATGGATGCCCGCTCAGGCCCGGTGCTGAAGGTCGACCAGATGCACCACGTCGCCTATCGCTGCCGCGATGCCAAACAGACGGTCGAATGGTATACGACCATGCTGAACATGGATTTCGTTCTGGCCATCGCTGAAGATCGCGTTCCCTCGACCCACGAGCCCGACCCCTACATGCACATCTTCCTCGATGCGGGGATGGGAAACATTCTGGCCTTCTTTGAGCTGCCCACCAAACCCGAGATGGGGCGTGACCCCAACACCCCCGTCTGGGTTCAGCATATCGCCTTCAAGGTGAAGGATCGCGATACGCTTCTGGCGTTCAAGGACCATCTTGAAGCGAATGGCGTCGAGGTTCTGGGTGTGACCGATCATTCGATCTTCCATTCGATCTATTTCTTCGATCCCAATGGCCACCGGATCGAACTGGCTTGCCCGGATCCAGAGGAAGAGGCCCTGCTGGCGCGACTCGATTCGGTCAAATGGGACATGCTGGAAGAGTGGAATCGCACCAAGCGCGCGCCAAGGCATGCCGATTGGTTGCACGCGAAGGAACTGGGCAAGGCCCTGTAAAAAAGCGCCTTTCCTGCCCTGGTTATCGCTGGGGCAGGTTGGGGTTGAAATATATTCAGAATATTATATATGTTTTTCAACGCAACCAGTTTGAGGAGCAGCGCAATGACCGCTTCGCCTGTCGTAAAAGCCTTTTTCGACCGCCCCACGGGCAGCCTGCAATATGTCTTTCATGACCCTGAAACCATGAAGGGCGCGATTGTCGATCCGGTTTGGAATTTCTATCCCGAAGCCGGTGCCGTCACCACCGAATCTGCTGATGAGATCCTGGCTTACGTCAAGGATCGGGGGATCAAGGTTGAATGGATTCTGGACACTCACCCCCATGCCGACCATTTCAGCGCCGCGCCTTATCTGGCCGAAAAGCTGGGCGCGCCGCGTGCGATCGGCGAGAAGGTGCGCGATATTCAGAAACTGTGGAAGGACAAGTATAACCTGCCCGGTGACTTTCCCACCGACGGCTCGCAATGGGACAAGCTTTTCTACCATGGCGATGAATTCATGGTGGGCAATGTGCCGGTCAAGGTGATGTTCTCGCCCGGCCACACGCTGGGCTCGATCACCTATGTGGCGGGGGATGCGGCCTTTGTGCATGACACGCTGATGTATCCTGAAAGTGGCACCTCGCGCGCCGATTTTCCCGGCGGATCATCCGAGGATCTCTGGAACTCGATCCGCGCGATCCTGGATCTGCCGCCCGAGACCCGGCTGTTCGTGGGCCATGATTACCCGGCCGAAGGCGAAGCGCCGAAGTATGAGGCCACCGTGGCCGAGCACCGCGCGCGCAACAAGCATGTGAAGGACGGGATCAGCAAGGACGAGTTCATCGCCACACGCGATGCCCGCGATGAAACGCTGAAACTGCCGGCACGGATGCTGGCGGCATTGCAGGTGAATATCCGCGGCGGGCGGTTGCCTGAGCCGGAAAGCGACGGCCACAGCTATCTGAAACTGCCGATCGGCAAGTTCGAGCCGCGCTGAGCCGGCCTGTCATGCCCCTGTCGTGCTGAAGGGGCATAACGAAAAGGATTTGAGTACCAGTGCATTATTGGGGGGCAGGGCCACAGGCCTTGCCCCTTTTTTGGAAGGAAAGCGACAAGTAGAGGGACTACTGCTAGGATGCACCGGATCCGAATGAGCGATGCAAACGCGTTCTTTGATTTGAGGGAGAGGTTCAGTGATTCAGAAACGATCTCGTGTAAGAGGGATTACATTACCCCCAAAAATTCATTTTATTGATGATCGAGCTAAGAGTGACCGAGTGATCACAAAGTACTTTGATCCAATGTATTTGGATGACATAAAGAATGGAAGATTTAGATTTGGAACCAACCGGGTGTACAGGAGAGGACTGGAGTGTGTTTCTGCCAGTGGCGTACTTGATGATGAAATGGAAGGCGATCTAATATTTGATTTTAATTGCTTGCCATCATATGTGGAAGACTTTAGCACACCCATTTTCAAGGCAAAAAAATCTATAACACCCTCAATAAATGTTAAGTTCGTATGGTATATTAACGACCATACATTTTGTGCAACCTATGGGGAATATGATCTGCATCATCACATCGCCATGGTTTCGGGTGTCCGCGAAGAGAACTTCGAATATCGCGGGAACTCTAGCTACACCGCATTTTGTGAAATAGATTTTAAGAAGTTCTTAAGAGGAACTATGCGCCAAGCGAAGTTGAAAAGAAATAGGAGAATGATTGACCGGAGGCTGCCCGCAGCTCTTGCTGGCCGCGTCCACTATGATTCAGCATTTAAGGCTGTAACATATCATGGATTTCTTCCAAAGAATTACAACTACAAGAGTGATAGTTATGCCCATTATGTTCGAGCGGCATTCTCAAAAGACATAAGGTTTTCTGTGGAGAGGGAGATAAGAGTGGTAACTCCTCTATTTGATATAGGGCGAACTCCTCTAGATGCAGGCGCAGAGTTTTATCAAAGCAGTTTGTTAAAAGAATCGGTTGTTCGAATAGGCTTCTTATAAGGGATTTCAGTCTTCATTCAACCACCGCGCCTCAAGTTCTTCAATCGCGCGGATCCGGTCTTCGCTCTTGGGGTGGCTGGCCAGCCAGACGGGCGGGGCACCGGCATAGCCGGTGATGGTCCCGAGTTTGGCGAACAGTGATTTCTGCGCCCCGGTGCCGATGCCCGCCTTGGTCAGGAGCGCGGCGGCATAGGCGTCTGCCTCGTATTCGTCCGAGCGGCTCAGCCCCGCCGCCAGAACCGTTACCAGCGCGCCTGCAATCAGCGCACCGATGCCCGGCAGAAAACGGTTCAGCACCGCTGCGAGCGCCAGTCGTATCGCGTTCTGGCCCGAGAAATCGATCATCCGGCGGCGCGAATGCCCCAGCGCAACATGGCCCAGTTCATGCGCGATGACCGAGGCAAGCTCTTCGGCGCTGACCTCTCCCGCCTGATACTTGCGCAAGAATCCCCGCGTCAGGAAGATCCGGCCATCGGGCGCAGCCAGCCCGTTCACCGGCTCGATCTCATAGACATGAACGCGGATGCGCTTGAGATCCAGCGCGCGCGCCATCTTTTCGGTCAATGCCTTGAGCCGGGGATCGACCAGCACGGTCGAGCGCTCATCCAGCTCACGCCGGGTACGCAAGGCCGAGAACTGATACATCAGCAACCCGTAGCCGATTACCAGAAGAATGGGCAGAAACTTGATCATGCGTCAGATATGGCGCAGCACAGCCGCCGCGACAAGACACAGGCGCGCCATCGGGTCGTTTCAAGCGGGCTGAGCGGCCAACCAGGCGGCGCAACCTGCAAGGGCGGTGTAATCATCCTCGATCAGATGAATCGAAAACGCCTCCATCAGCGGGGCATAGCGACCCATCGCCCGGAAATGCCGCGCCAGTCCGAAGCCGGCCAGATGCGGGCCGATGGCGCGCGCGGTGCCGCCAATCAGCCAGATACCACCATAGGGCAGGTGGATCAGCGCCAGATCCGCCAGCACCCGGCCCAGCAGTCTGGCGTAAAGCGCGCCGGTGGCCTGCGTGGACGGATCGCCCGCAGCAATACCTGCAACCAGGGCATCGGGCGGGCTGGCGCCGTGACCCAGAAACAGGTGGATCGCAGACAGCCCGCGACCGGATAGAGCCTCTTCCACTGTTGCAATACCGTGTCGGGCGGCCAGCCAGTCGGCCAGCGCTGCCTCGTCGGCTTCGTGTCGGGGCAGATGGATATGGCCACATTCCGACGGCGGCACGAAAAGCCCCTGCGCCATGCGATGCACAGGCGCGGCGTTGAACCCGGTGCCGATTCCGACCACCAGCCGTGTTATCGCCTCGGGTGCATCCGGTCCCGCCAGCAGGGTGCGTTGATTTCGGGTGCTCACGGCATCAAGCGCCAGGCCCTGGGCCTGAAGGTCATTGAGGAAATGGACAGTTGTGCTGCCGGTCTGCCGGGAAAGCGCCGCGCGTGTCAGTTCCCACCCCAGATTGGTCATCTGCACTGCATCGTTGCGCACCGGCCCTGCCACAGAGATGCAAACCCCGGCGCAACTGCTGATCGCACCGTCGCGCAGGTATTCGGTCAGCAGCGCCGAGAATGTATCGTATCCCGCATTGCGAAACCGCCGGATGCTGCCGGGGCGCAACCTTCCGCCATCGGCCAGCGCCAGCCGCGTGTTGGTGCCGCCGATATCGGCCAGAAGCTGGGGCGGGGGATGCGGCGTGGGGGGGCAAGGCTGAGGCATGGCGATCTCCGGCGGCGCGCGCGATGGTGGCAACCTATCGCCGGAACGGGACAGCGGGCAATGCGCTTGGCCCTTGCGCCTGATCATTATTCACGGGACAGTTTGCGCGACGGGCTTATGCCCAGGGCAAGGATGAGCCAGACCATGACCGATCCCAAGCGCCATTTTCCGCCACCACCGCCACTGGTCGCCAATCCGCCGGGCCTGTGGCGTCGAACTCCACCGGCGATATTCCCCCCGGTAATGGGCTTGTTGGGGATGGGATTGGGCTGGCGGCTGCTGGGCGAGGTAATGGCCAATATCGCCATCGCCTCGGTCGCCGAAGCGGTGCTGGGTGCGGTGGCGTTGCTCTATGTTTTCTGCGCGGTTGCCTGGCTGGCCAAACCTCTGCGCCGTCCGGGGGTGCTGATCGAGGAGTTGCAGATCTTGCCAGGGCGCGCGGGGGTTGCGGCGGGGGTCTTGTGCCTGAGCCTGCTGGCCGCCGTCATGGTGCCCTATGCACCGGGCCTGGCGCTGGTGATGGTGGCGGTTGCCACGGTGCTGCTGGCGGGCCTCGGCGCGCTTGTTCTTTGGGTTCTGGCGCGCGGTCCCGAAGAAGGGCGAACCGTGACCCCGGTTTTCCACCTGCTGTTCGTGGGTCATGTCCTTGCGCCGCTTTCGTTGGTGCCTATGGGCTACACGCGGCTGGCGGCAGGTTTGCTGGCGGTGACGACAGCCTTCGCGGTGGTGATCTGGGCGGTCAGCGTGGTGCAACTCTGGCGGCGCGTGCCGCCTGCGCCGCTGCGGCCGCTTCTGGCGATCCATCTGGCCCCGGCGAGCCTGTTCACGACGGTCAGCGCGCTCCTGGGCTGGGGCGGCTGGGCGACGGGCTTTGGCGCGCTGGCGCTGGCGATCCTGCTCGTTCTCGTGGCGTCGGGGCGGTGGCTTCTGGCGGCCGGCTTCTCGCCACTCTGGGGCGCATTGACCTTTCCGCTGGCGGCCGCAGCAACAGCCGTGCTGATGGCCTTTGGCAGTTCAACCGCGGGGCTGGCGCTGGGGTCGGCATTGCTGTTGGCGGCTACGGCGCTGACGGTGCCAGTGGCCATCAAGGTGATGCAGGCCTGGGCCAAGGGCGCACTGGCGGCGAAAACCAACGCCGCCAGCCTGTGATCTGTCAGCCGCGGATGGCCTCGATCATGCGGCTGACATTGTCGGGGTCGGCATCCGGCGTGATGCCATGGCCAAGGTTGAAGATATGTGGCCCCCCGGCGAAGGCGCGCACAATGCGCTTCGTCTCGGACACCAGCGCGGGACCGCCCGTGACCATATGGCCGGGCGCCAGATTTCCCTGCACGCATCCGTCGACCTGCACATGCCTGGCGGCCCAATCGGCGTCTACCGAATTGTCGATTGCCACGCAATCGGCGCCAGTGGCGCGGGCGAAACCGATATAGCGCTCACCGGCCTCGCGCGGGAAAGCGATGATCGGCAGGCCGGGGTGGCGCGCTTTCAGCTCCTTTATGATGCGGCGCGCAGGTTCCAGCGCGAAGCGGTCGAAATCCTCACCCTTGAGCGACCCTGCCCAGCTGTCAAACAGCTTGATTACCTCGGCGCCGGCCTGAATCTGGGCGGACAGATACTCGATCGTGCCCAGCGTAATCCGCTCAATCAAGGCATCGAACACGCCGGGCTGCTCATCCTTCAGCTTGTGCGCCGGGCCCTGATCCTTCGTGCCACGCCCGGCCACCATATAGGTCGCCACCGTCCAGGGGGCACCGGCAAAACCGATCAGCGTGGTCTCGCGCGGCAGTTCGCGCGAGACGATGCGCAGCGTCTGGTAAACCGGGTTGAGCGTGTCATGGATCTCATCCACGGGTTTGAGCGCGGCCAGATCACCCGGCCCGGTGATGGTCGACAGCCGCGGCCCCTCGCCGGTGACAAACCACAGATCGGCGCCCAGAGCCTGCGGCAGCAACAGGATATCGGCAAACAGGATCGCCGCATCGAAACCATAGCGGCGGATCGGCTGCAACGTCACCTCGGCGGCCAGCTCGGGGTTGTAGCACAGGCTGAGGAAATCGCCCGCCTTGGCGCGCGTGGCGCGGTACTCGGGCAGGTAGCGGCCCGCCTGGCGCATCATCCAGACCGGCGGCACGGCCTGCTTCTCGCCGGCAAGGGCGCGCAGAATGGTCTTGGTGGGGCGGTCGGTGGCGGCAGGGTTGGTCACGGTCAGCGCTCCTTTTAGACAACTGTTGGTCAGTGGTGCGCCGGGGCGCGGATGTCAAGGCGCACGCATACCTTCGCCGCGGCAGCTTTTGTCGCAGTGCCTTTGTGGACGCCGCCTTGCTGCTCGTTTATATCTTAACATTGAACGCCAGAAAAAAGCCCTCACCCCCGTGTCACAAACCACCACCCCCTTTCCCGCCTATCGCCTGTCCGTCGCGCCGATGATGGACTGGACGGACAGCCAGTGCCGCCAGTTCCACCGCCATCTGTCGCGGCAGGCGCTGCTTTATACCGAGATGGTGACATCAGCGGCGCTGGTGCGCGGGGGCGCGCGGCATCTGCTGGGCTTCGATCCGGTCGAGCAGCCCGTGGCGCTGCAACTGGGCGGTTCGGACCCGCGCGAACTGGCACAGGCGGCGCGGCTGGGCGCGGATGAGGGCTATGACGAGATCAACCTGAACGTCGGTTGCCCCTCGGACCGTGTGCAGTCGGGCTGTTTCGGCGCGGTCTTGATGCGCGAACCGGCACTTGTGGGCGATTGCGTCAGCGCCATGGCGGCGGCATGTGGGGCCGAAATCACGGTAAAATGCCGCATCGGAGTCGATGATCAGGAGCCTGCACAGGTGCTGCCCGCCTTTCTTGAGGTGATGCGCGATGCCGGGGTGAAGCGGGTGATCGTGCATGCCCGCAAAGCCTGGCTCAAGGGGCTGTCACCCAAGGAAAACCGCGATGTGCCGCCGCTGGATTACCCGTTGGTGGTGGCGATGAAACGCGCTTTCCCTGACCTGACGATCTGCATCAATGGCGGCATCGCCACGCTCGATCAGGCCGAGGCGCTGCTGGCGCAGGGGCTGGACGGCGTGATGATCGGGCGCGCGGCCTATCACCATCCGGTGGCGGTGCTGGCCAGCGCTGACCGGCGTATATTCGGCATGCCCGGCCCGGATGCCGACCCGGTCGCCGTCGCCCATGCCATGCGCCCGCAGATTGCCGCGCATCTGGCACAGGGCGGGCGGCTCAGTGGTGTGGTGCGGCATATGCTGGGGCTTTTCGCAGGCCAACCGGGCGCACGGGCCTGGCGCCGGCTGTTGTCCGAGACCGCGCCGGGCGGCACACTGGCCGATTATGACCGCGCGCTTGAACTGCTCGATCAAAGGGTGGCGGCATGAAGTATCTGGTTCTCACCCTTGCCATGGCGCTTGGCGGCTGCGTTGCCGGAACCGAGGCGCAGCGGTTGCAAACCGCACCCATGGCACCGGTGCTGCGTGTCTATGACCCCGGCACGCCCCGCCCGATGCCCCCGGCCCGCGCCAATGCCGAAATGGTCGAAGACCTGCTGGAGCTGGGTTTCTTCATGGAAAGCGGGCGGGCCATTCCGCAGTTCTCGCGTTTCGAAGGCCCGGTGAACGTGGTCACGCGCGGCGAGATATCACCGCTGGCACAGGTCGATCTTGACCGCCTGCTGGTTCGGCTGCGCACCGAGGCCCAGATCGACATCGCGCGCGCACCGGGCAATGCTGTCGCACCGGGCGACAATGTCGTAACTGTCGAATTCGTGCCGCGCCGACAGATGCGCATGGTGGTGCCTTCGGCGGCCTGTTTCGTGGTGCCCAATGTCGAGAGTTGGGAGGAGTTCAGCGCCAACCGCCGCAGCCCGACGATCGACTGGACGCGCGTCAGCCAACGGCGGGCGGCGGCGGTCTTTGTGCCCGCCGACACCACCCCGCAAGAGATCCGCGATTGCCTGCATGAAGAGATCGCGCAGGCGCTGGGCCCGCTCAACGATCTTTACCGGCTCACCGACAGCGTGTTCAACGACGACAACTTTCAGACCACGCTGACCGGCTTTGACATGCTGGTGCTGCGCGTCTGGAACGCGCCAGAGTTGCGCCCCGGCATGACACGGGAGGAGGTGGCGGCGCGGCTGCCGACAATCTTCAATCGCCTCAACCCTGCCGGTCGCCGTTCCCCCGGACCTTCCGCCGGACCGACCCCGCGTGAATGGGTGCTGGCGATCGAACAGGCGCTTTCCAGTGAAAACAACCTGGCAGAACGGCGCGCGGGCGCAATGCGTGCGCTGGATCTGGCGCGCGCGCAGGGCTGGGGCGGCTCGCGGCTCGCACTCAGCCTGATGCTGACCGCGCGTCTGGCTCCGCGCGACCGGGGCGATGCCGGGCTGATGGCGCTGCTGACAGCGGCAGAGATCTATCGCCAGTTACCTGGCGGTGAGGTGCATGTGGCGCATCTGGACATGCATCTGGCGGTGCAGGCGCTGGCGACCGCGCAGTATGAAACGGTGCTGGAGCTGACCTCGCGCGCCCGCCCGATGGCCGAACACACTGAAAACGCGGCCTTCCTGGCCTCGCTGGCATTCATTCGCGCCGAAGCGCTGGAACAGTTGGGTCAGGGCGATCAGGCCGAGCGGGTGAGGCTCGACAGCATGGCCGCTGCGCGTTATGGCTTCGGCTCGGATGCCGCCGCGCGCGCCCGGCTCGATGAGATCGCACGCCTGACCGGCGCGGCGATCAGGGTGGCAGCGCGCTGAACGGCGAAAAAGGCATGAAGTGGCCAAAGGGCCCGGAGGCAAGGCATGATCATCATCGCAGGCATCATCATCGGCGCATTGATCGGCGCATTCAATGCCCGCAAACACGGGGGCTCGGGCCTGGATATCGCGCAATATGCGGCGGTAGGGGCACTGATCGGTGCGATCCTGGGCACATTCGCCACCATCGGTATTGAACGGATGCTCTGATGTTCCGCCCGTTCCTTGACAGCCTGCGCCAGCATGCCGTGCCGGTAAGCCTGCGCGAGTACCTCAGCTTTCTTGAAGCGCTGAAGGCGGGGCTGGCGCAGTTCGATGCCGAGGGGTTCTATTATCTCGCCCGCACGACGCTGGTGAAGGACGAGCGCCATATCGACCGGTTCGACCGGGCGTTTGCCCATAGTTTTCAGGGCCTAGATGCCATTACCGCAGATCAGGTCATGGAAGCTGTCGATGTCCCGCCCGAATGGCTGGAAAAGATGGCCGAGAAGCACCTCTCCGAGGAAGAGCGGGCGAAGATCGAGGCGCTTGGCGGGTTCGAGAAGCTGATGGAAACCCTGCGTCAGCGGCTGGAAGAGCAGAAGGACCGCCACCAGGGCGGCAACAAATGGATCGGCACCGCAGGAACGTCGCCCTTCGGCGCTTATGGCTACAACCCCGAAGGCGTGCGTATCGGCCAGAAGGAGGGGCGCCACGGCCGCGCTGTCAAGGTCTGGGATAAACGCGAGTTTCGCAATTTCGACGATTCCGTGGAATTGGGTACGCGCAATATCAAGGTCGCGCTCAAACGCTTGCGGCATTGGGCACGTGACGGCGCGCATGAGGAACTGGACCTTGACGGAACAATCCGCGCGACGGCCGAACAGGGCTGGCTGGATGTGAAGACCCGGCCCGAACGGCGCAATGCGGTGAAGGTTCTGCTGTTTCTGGATGCGGGCGGTTCGATGGACCCCTATGTGAAGGTGGTGGAGGAGTTGTTCAGCGCGGCGAAGGCCGAATTCAAGCATATGGAATATTACTATTTCCATAACTGCCTTTACGAATTCGTCTGGCGCGACAATGCGCGGCGCTGGTCCGAACGCACGCCGACATGGGAAGTGCTGCGCACCTATGGCTCTGATTATAAGTGTATTTTCGTCGGTGACGCCAATATGTCGCCCTACGAGATCGCCTATGTCGGCGGTGCGAATGAACACTGGAACGAGGAAACCGGCGCCACATGGCTGACACGCGCGCGCCAGCAATGGCCCGACAATCTGTGGATCAATCCGACGCCGCAGCATTACTGGGAGCACTCGCATTCGATCCGCATGATCCGCGAGATATTCGAGGATCGGATGGTCTCGATGACGCTGGAAGGGCTGAGCGGGGGAATGCGCCTGCTCGGGCGCTGAGCCCGGCGCTGGCCGGGCAGGGGGGCTTTGCCCCCCTCTTGGCCCTTGGCCAATTCACCCCCCAGCGTATTTGCGGCAAGATGAAGCGGCACGCCGGACATGGACAGCCGACGCCGGGAGCGTTATCTAACGGCTCAGCCATGAAGAAGGGAACCGCGATGCGCGACCTCAAGCTGCCAGACCAGCGCCACCCGGAAAAAGCCAGACGCCCCGATCAGGCACAGCCAAAGAAGCCGAGCTGGATTCGCGTCAAGGCGCCCGGCGGCGCGGGGTATAACGAGACCCGGCGGATCATGCGCGACAACAAGCTGACCACGGTCTGCGAAGAGGCCGGTTGCCCGAATGTCGGCGAATGCTGGAGCCAGGGGCACGCGACCATGATGATCATGGGCGAGATCTGCACGCGCGGCTGCACGTTTTGCAATGTCGCCACCGGCAAGCCGCAGGCGCTGAACGCATTCGAGCCAGGACGCGTGGCGCATGCGGTGGCAACGCTGGGGCTGAAGCATGTGGTAATCACCTCTGTTGACCGCGATGACCTGGAGGACGGGGGCGCCGAGCATTTTGCCCAGACGATCCGCGCTGTGCGCCACCGCGCGCCCGATACGACAATCGAGATCCTGACACCCGATTTTCTGAAATGCCCCGCTTCGGCGCTGGAAACGGTGGTGGCGGCGCGGCCCGATGTGTTCAATCACAACCTGGAAACCGTGCCCGGCCTGTACCCCGAGGTGCGCCCGGGCGCGCGCTATTTTCACAGCCTGCGCCTCTTGCAGCGCGTCAAGGAAATGGACCCGGCGATGTTCACCAAATCGGGGATCATGGTGGGGCTGGGCGAGGACCGGCAGGCGGTCTTGCAGGTAATGGATGACCTGCGCGCGGCGCATGTCGATTTTCTGACCATCGGTCAGTATCTGCAACCCACACCCAAGCATCATCGCGTTGACCGTTTTGTCACGCCCGAGGAATTTGCTGCCTACGAAAAGGCGGCTTACGGCAAGGGATTCCTGATGGTTTCGGCAACGCCCCTGACGCGCTCAAGCTATCACGCGGGCGACGATTTCGAGCGCCTGCGCGCAGCACGACAAGCGCGGCTGACGCGCTGAAGCGGAACGGCGGTTTCAGTAGATATAGCGGATCTGGTCGCTCCAGTAGCGTTCCAGCCGTCGCAGGGTGGCGTTGACGGCCGAGAGTTCGCCGATATCGGCAATTCTGCGTTCTTGCAGCCCGTCGGCATGGCGGGAGAAGAGTTCGGCGACGACGTTTCGAATACGCTGCCCTTCAGGGGTAAGCCGCACACGCACGGAGCGGCGGTCGATGACGCATCGTTCGTGGTGCATATAGCCGGTCTCGACCAGTTTTTTCAGATTATAGGACACATTCGAGCCCTGATAATAACCGCGCGATTTCAGTTCGCCGGCCGTTATTTCCTGATCGCCGATATTGAACAGCATCAGCGCCTGGACCGCGTTGACATCCAGCACGCCGAGGCGTTCGAATTCATCCTTGATCACATCCAGCAACAGGCGGTGCATCCGTTCCACCAGTGTCAGACCTTCGAGATAGAACGGCAGAAGCAAGGCGCCCGGTGACCGGGCATCCGCTGTCGTTTCACCGGCAGCGTCATTCCCGGCATCCAGAGGTGCGGGGCCATTCGGCGCGGCGGGTTTGATACGGGCCTGAAAGCTCATCTGTCTCTCCGGGCAGGGGGGTGTTCTGGCCAGCGTGAGGGAGAAAGGGAAACATCCGGTTAAATCTGTCGAAAAAAATTCATCCAGTCCGGGTATCTACTGAATTGACCAGACGGTTAGCCTTGCGCAATATCCGCGCGTTCAAAGTTTGGAGATTCTCATGTCTTTTGTTACCCGCACCGCGCTGGCCACAGTGCTGGCGACCGGTCTGCCGCTCGCCGCGCAGGCCTGCCCTGACTATGGTCAGAACGGTGCCGCGCTGAGCTATACTTCCGACGAGGCTTATACGCCGCGTGCGCATTCGGTCACAGCGGGTGGTTCGGTCGATCTGGCAAATTGCCCCCAGCCCGGTTACGGCCATGTGGCCACGGCACCGGATTTCACCATGCAGTTTTCCGGCAACGGGATGGCCCGTGCGCTTGAATTCCGCGTTGAAGGCAGCTGCGACACGGTTTTGCTGATCAACGACGCCGAGGCCAACTGGTATTTCAGCGATGACGACGTCACCATTGACCCGCGTATCCGCATCAATGCCGCGGCTGAGGGGATCTATGACATCTGGATCGGCACCTTCGATCCGAGCCTCTGCTCGGCGCAACTGATTGTCGAAACCTTCTGACAGCGGGGCGCGGCAGGTATTGCGTGCCCGTCGCGCCCTTGTGTCTGCGGACGAAGCGGCCGCTGTGTTGTCGCGTGTCCGGCCCTTCCTGAATTACGTAGCTTGCTCAACGGGAGTATCGAGTGTTGCCCTTCCCGCATCCTGATCGCAGCATCCTGATGGCTGCTTGCGCTATCGCCCTTTTTTCCGGCCCTGCTTTTGCGCAGCAATGTCCTGACTGGCACCAGAACGGTGTCACGATTTCCACGGATGCCGAAACCCTATGGTCGCCGCAGCGCTATCCGCTGACGGTCGGCGGCGGGCTTGATCTGTCGCGCTGTGGTGAGGTGCCCGGTTTTGGCCATGTCACGGTCGCGCCGAGCTTCACCATCAGCTATGACAGCCGGAACACCGGATATGATCTGGATTTTCGTGTTGAATCGCAGTGCGATACGGTAATGCTGATCAATGATGCAGGGGCCGGTTGGCATTACAATGACGATGAAGACGGAACGCTGAACCCACGCCTGCGACTGGCCGCTGCGCCCTCGGGCATCTACGATGTCTGGGTCGGCACGTTCGGCCAGCAGACCTGCGCAGCGACGCTTGTTATGGAAAGCTTTCCGGCTTCCTCTCCCTCGGGCGCGTGCCCGGACTGGTCGTTGGGCGGGGCCGAATTGCGGCTGACAAGCGGACAATTCATCGAGCGTTCCGTGATCGCGGGCGGGTCTGTCAACCTTTTCTCGAATGATTGCGGCACCGGTGGGCATGGCCATGTTGCCGAAGCGCCTGATTTCACCCTTTACTATGATGGCCAGAACTCTGGCGGAGCGCTTCAGATCAGTGTTCAGGCGCAATGCGATACGGTCCTGCTGGTCAATGATCCGGGAACCGGCTGGTCATTCAATGACGACCATATAAGCCTGGACCCCCAGATCACCTTACAGGGCGCGCGTGACGGGCGTTACGATATCTGGGTGGGCACCTATGGCGATGCGCTTTGTGAGGCCACGATGAATGTGGCATCGGTTCTGACACAGCCGGCGCCGCAGTCAAAATAACACAACCCGGGGGCGCAAACCTGCCCCCGGTTGCTTGCCGCAGCCGTCAGCCCGGCACGATCCGGCTGGCGGCGTGCCGGGCGATACGGTCAAGGAGCGCCGCATAGCCGGACGGACCCAGCGCCCCAGCGCCCGCTTGCGTGCCGATCCGTGCGGTCAGCCATTGATACAGGTCGTGGTCGTTTTCCTCCAGCAGCGCTTCGAACTGCGCGCGTGTCTGGTCATCCAACTCAGGCAGAACGGTATCGGCAAACGGCCCCAGGATCAGGTCCATCTCCTTGGTGCCGCGCCGCCAGGCGCGCATCCGCAGCCGCTTTACCACTGTGTCATCAACCATTTGTGGCCCCGATCTGTAGGCGAAGACGTTTCTCCATCTGCCCGATGCGCTCGCTCATGGACAGCATTTCGGCGCGCATCCGGCGCAGATCGACCAGGGTGCGTTGCAGCGATTCGTCGCGTGCCTGCTCTTCGGTGGGGGGCGGTGACACACCCTCACCCTCGCCGGTCAGAAGCCAGCGCAACGAGACACCCAGCATCGCCGCCAGCATCTGCAGGCGGTTGGCCCGTGGCTCGGCCAGGTCGTTCTCCCAGCCGCGCAGGGTCTTCAAACGGACGCCAAGCCTTGCGGCCAGTGCCGACTGGGTGAGGCCCACAGCTTCGCGCGCAGCCGAAAGCCGGTCGCCCAGTGTTGCCTGACTGTCCGAGAACCATGCTGCATCGGTTTCTTCGCTCACCTGTCGCTCCTCCATGCAAGGGGTCCGTGCGCGGGCAACGGGCGCAGCCGCGATTGCCCTTGAACGGGATTGGGCCTCACCATAGAAGATGGGCCGTAAAAACACAAACCGGAGTGCCGCCATGCCCTTCCTGTCCGACACACTTGCCCGCGTCAAACCTTCGGCCACCATCGCCGTCACCAACAAGGCGCGCGAGCTTCAGGCCGCTGGCCGCGACGTGATCGGCCTGGGTGCGGGCGAGCCCGATTTCGACACGCCGCAAAACATCAAGGACGCTGCCAAACGCGCCATCGACGAGGGCCGCACCAAATACACCGCCGTCGATGGCCTGCCGGAGCTGAAGAAAGCCATCTGCGACAAATTCGCGCGCGAGAACGGCCTGACCTATGCGCCGAACCAGATCAGCGTCGGTACTGGGGGCAAACAGATCCTCTATAACGCGCTGATGGCCACGCTGAATCCGGGCGACGAAGTGATCATCCCGGCGCCCTACTGGGTCAGCTACCCAGACATGGTTCTGCTGGCGGGCGGTACGCCCGTTGCCGTGCCCGCCGGTATCGAGACCGCGTTCAAACTTACGCCCGAGGCGTTGGAAGCGGCGATCACGCCAAAGACCAAATGGTTCATCTTCAACTCGCCCTCGAACCCGACCGGCGCGGGCTATACGCGCGATGAGTTGAAGGCGCTGACCGATGTGCTGATGCGGCACCCGCATGTCTGGGTGATGTCGGATGACATGTATGAGCATCTCGTGTTCGACGATTTCGAATTCTGCACGCCTGCGCAGGTGGAGCCGGGCCTTTACGACCGCACGCTGACCTGCAACGGTGTGTCGAAAGCCTATGCGATGACCGGCTGGCGGATCGGCTATGCGGGCGGGCCCGTGGAGCTGATCAAGGCAATGGGCACGATCCAGTCGCAATCAACCTCGAACCCCTGCTCGATCTCGCAATATGCCGCGCTGGAGGCGCTGACCGGCACACAGGATTTCCTGCCCGAGAACCGCAAGACCTTCCAGCGCCGCCGCGACATGGTGGTGTCGATGCTCAATGCGGCGGAAGGGATCAACTGCCCGACGCCCGAGGGCGCTTTCTATGTCTATCCCGACATCTCGGGCTGTATCGGCAAGACCTCGGCCAAAGGCACGCTGATCAGTGACGACGAATCCTTCGCCACGGCCCTTCTGGAAGAAAACGGCGTCGCGGTGGTGTTCGGTGCGGCCTTTGGGTTGAGCCCCAACTTCCGTGTGAGTTACGCGACCTCGGACGCGGCGCTTCGCGAGGCTTGCACGCGCATTCAGGCCTTCTGCGCCGGGTTGCGCTGAACGGTATCGCTTCTGGAAAGGCTCCGGGCATCATTCCCCGGAGCCTTTTTCCTTTGGGGGCCGGACAGGGGGGCGTTGCCCCCCTCGGCCTGCGGCCTCACCCCCCAGCGTATTTCCGGCAAGATGAAAGGGCGGTGGCGCGCTCAGGCATCAACCGTCTTGTGGACCTGTTCGCCCAGGCCGACGATGCCCAGCCGCACCGTCTGGCCCGCGCGCAGGAAGACCGGCTGCGGTTTCTGACCCAATCCCACGCCGGGCGGAGTGCCGGTAGCGATGATATCGCCGGGATGGAGCGTGATGCAGTGGCTGACATAGCTGATCAGCTCAGCCACACCGAAGATCATGGTGCTGCTTGAGCCATTCTGCATGCGTTTGCCGTCCACATCGGTGAACATGGCAAGGTTCTGCGGATCGGGGATTTCATCTGCTGTAACCAGCCAGGGGCCAAGCGGACCGAAACTGTCAAAACCCTTGCCCTTGTCCCAGGTGCCGCCGCGCTCGATCTGCCATTCGCGTTCCGAGACATCGTTGCAGATCGTGTATCCCGCGACATGCGCAAGCGCCTGTTCTTTCGAGACGCGCCGTGCCGTGGTGCCGATCACCACTGCCAGTTCGCATTCCCAATCGGTTTTAACGGACCCCGGCGGGATCAGGATATCGTCATTGGGCCCCGAGATCGCGCTGAGCGATTTCAGGAAGATGATTGGCTCGCTCGGCGGTGCGGCCCCGGTCTCGGCGGCGTGGTCGGCGTAGTTGAGGCCGATGCAGACGAAATTGAGTATTCCCGCGACCGGTGCGCCCAGCCTTGTGCCGGGCGCGACTAGCGGCAGGGAGATCGGGTCGATCCCGGCCAGTGCGGCCAGCCCGCGCGGTGACAGCACCGTACCCGCGATATCGGCGACATGGGCCGAAAGGTCGCGGATAGTGCCATCCGGGGCCAGAATGCCCGGCTTTTCCTGTCCGGCTTTCCCGTGGCGCAACAGTTTCATGGGGGGTGTTCCTTTCGCTCGGCCCTGTCGCGGCCATGGATAGCGAGGATGCGGGGGGCGGGGCAAGGGGAAGCGGGGGGCGTAGGCGGCCGGTGTATGCTTATGTCAGCGCATCGGTGCTTGCGGCCGGCTGTGGTGTCACGTTTCCCCGGGGCATGAAAAAGGCCCCCGCGCGGGGGCCTTTTGGTGTCGAAGCCTGTGCGTTAGTCGATCATCGGCAACAGTGCATCGATCGATTTCTTGGCATCGCCGTAGAACATGCGTGTGTTCTCCTTGAAGAACAGCGGGTTCTCGATGCCGGAATAGCCGGTGCCCTGACCGCGCTTGGATACGAACACCTGCTTGGCCTTCCAGCATTCCAGCACCGGCATCCCGGCGATGGGCGAGTTGGGGTCGTCCTGCGCCGCCGGGTTGACGATGTCGTTCGAGCCGATGACGATGGCCACGTCGGTTTCAGGGAAATCGTCGTTGATCTCGTCCATCTCCAGCACGATGTCATAGGGCACCTTGGCCTCGGCCAGCAGCACGTTCATATGCCCGGGCAGGCGACCCGCCACCGGATGGATGGCAAAGCGGACGTTCTTGCCACGCGCGCGCAGCTTGCGCACCAGTTCGGACACCGATTGCTGCGCCTGCGCCACGGCCATGCCATAGCCGGGGATGATGATGATGGAATCGGCATCATTGAGGGCTGTGGCCACGCCTTCGGCATCAATGGCGATCTGCTCGCCGTCGATCTCCATCGCCGGGCCACTTGCACCGCCAAAGCCACCCAGGATCACCGAGATGAACGAGCGGTTCATCGCCTTGCACATGATGTAACTGAGGATCGCCCCGGAGGAGCCGACCAGCGCACCGACCACGATCAACAGGTCGTTGCCGAGGCTGAAGCCGATCGCCGCCGCAGCCCAGCCTGAATAGCTGTTCAGCATCGACACCACCACCGGCATGTCGGCGCCGCCGATCCCCATGATCAGGTGATAGCCGATGAACAGCGCCAGAACCGTCAGCAAGATCAGGGTCCAGATCCCCCAGCCCTGAAGATAGAGGATCGCCAGCAGAAGCGACAGCAAGGCCGCGCCAGCGTTCAGCATATGCCCACCGGGCAGCTTTTTCGCTGATGTGTCGACGCGGCCTGCAAGCTTGCCATAGGCGATGACCGAGCCGGTGAAGGTCACTGCGCCGATCCAGATGCCCAGCATCAGCTCAACCCGCAGGATACCAACCTCGACCGCTGTCTTCTTGCCCAGAAGCGCGCCAAAGTTCGACAGCGTGCCCAGCAGCTCATAGGCCTGCATGCTCAGCGGTCCGGCAGGCTGCGGGAAGGCGAGCCCCGCCTCGGCCAGGGTCTGGGCCACACGGCCAAGCTCAAGATGAGCGTTGAAGCCGACGAAAACAGCGGCAAGGCCCACGAGGCTGTGCATGATCGCAACCAGCTCGGGCATCTGGGTCATCTGAACCTTAGTGGCCAGCTGGAAACCCACCACACCGCCCGCGGCAATGAGGACCAGCGACAGCCACCAGAGGCCAACGCCGGGGCCGATCATCGTTGCAGCGACCGCGATGGCCATGCCGACAATGCCGTACCAGACCGCGCGCTTGGCGCTTTCCTGCCCAGAGAGCCCACCCAACGACAGGATGAAGAGCACGCCCGCGACCGCATAAGCCGCAATGGTAAAACCGAAATCCATGTTTCCTACCTCTGCCCGCTCAGGATTTCTGGAACATGGCGAGCATGCGCCGTGTCACCAGGAATCCGCCGAAGATGTTCACCGCGGCCATGAAAATGCCGAGTGCTGCGAGAATCGTGATCAGGAACGAGGTTGAGCCAATCTGCATCAGCGCCCCGAGAATGATGATCGACGAGATCGCGTTGGTCACCGCCATTAGCGGCGTATGAAGCGAATGCGCCACGTTCCAGATCACCTGGAAGCCGATGAAGACCGACAGAACGAAGACGATGAAATGCTGCATGAAGGCCGCGGGCGCAATCAGCCCGACGCCCAGCACCAGCGCGCCGCCGATGGCCAGAAGCGTGGCCTGGCGTTTGGTCTGGGCATGGAAGGCGGCGACTTCGGTTGCCCGCCTTTCCTCTGCCGTCAACTCCTTGGGCTTTTCCTTGGGCTTGGCTGCGGCAATGGCACGCACCTTTGGCGGCGGTGGCGGGAAAGTCACTTCGCCAGCATGCGCGACCGTTGCGCCGCGGATCACGTCATCTTCCATGTTGTGATTGATGACGCCATCCTTGCCCGGCGTCAGATCGGTCAACATGTGACGGATGTTGTTGGCATAGAGCGTCGAGGACTGGGTCGCCATGCGGCTTGGGAAATCTGTGTAGCCGATGATCGTGACACCGTTGTCCGACACAACCTTCTCGTCCGGTCTGGTCAGATCACAGTTGCCGCCCCTTTCGGCGGCAAGGTCCACCACGACCGAGCCGCGCTTCATCATCGCCACCATATCCTCGGTCCAGAGCTTGGGCGCGGGGCGACCGGGGATCAGGGCGGTGGTGATGACGATATCGACCTCGGGCGCCAGTTCGCGAAACTTGGCCAGCTGCTTCTCGCGGAACTCGGGCGAGGAGGGCGCGGCATAGCCGCCCGTCGCAGCACCGTCCTGCGTTTCCTCGAACTCCAGATAGACGAACTCGGCACCCATCGATTCGATCTGTTCGGCCACTTCGGGGCGGACATCGAAGGCATAGGTGATCGCGCCCAGGCTGGTTGCGGTGCCGATCGCGGCGAGACCGGCCACACCAGCGCCAACAACCAGAACCTTTGCGGGCGGCACCTTGCCTGCGGCCGTCACCTGCCCGGTGAAGAACCGGCCAAAGTTGTTCCCGGCCTCGATCACCGCACGATAGCCTGCAATATTCGCCATGGAAGACAGCGCATCCATCTTCTGTGCGCGGCTGATCCGCGGCACCATGTCCATGGCAATGACACTGGCGCCGGTTTCCTTCGCTTTTTCCAGCGCTTCGGCGTTCTGAGCGGGCCAGAAGAAGGAGATCAGCGTCTTGCCGGGTGACAGACGCGCGATCTCGGTTGCGTCAGGCTCGCGCACCTTGATGATGATCGCGGCTTCCTGAAACAACGCCTCGGCCGTGGGAACGACCGTGACACCGACCGCAGCATAGGCCGCGTCCTCGAACCCGGCTGCCGCACCGGCCCCGGCCTCGATCAGGCATTCATGTCCCAGCTTCTTGAGCTGGACCGCCGAGTCTGGCGTCATCGCCACCCGGTTCTCGCCCGGGAAAATCTCTCTTGGAGCGCCGATTTTCACGCTAGGTCCCCCATTCTTCGGGCCCGGAGATGATCCGGGCTTTGCTGTTCGTGCGCGAAGTCCATAACCCGCGAAAGAATGTTGCACAAGCAGCATGGACGGGATGCATGGCCACATTCCACGCTCGCTTGGCGCAAATCGTCCAATCCGGGACGCAGGGAAGGGCGGGTAGTGCCCTTGAGCAGACAGCGCCCCCTATTCTGAAAAAATTTCTGAACAAACAGGCTTCCGCGACGCAGGCGATCGGGGCTTCACACCCATTTGGCGAGGGGGGGAAGGCTCATCAGGACGGCATTGGCGTCATGCCCGGTTTCCAGGCCGAACCTGGTGCCGCGGTCATAAACAAGGTTATATTCCGCATACAGGCCGCGATGGATAAGCTGCGCATCCTTGTCCGCCTCGGTCCACGTGCCTGTGCGCCGGTGCTCGACCAGCGGCAGGAAGGCCGGCAGGAAGGCTTCGCCCACCGCACGGGTAAAGGCGAAATCCGCTTCCCAGTCGCCGGTGTTCAGATCGTCGTAGAAAATCCCCCCAACGCCACGCGCCCGGCCGCGGTGGGGGATGAAGAAATACGTATCGGCCCATTCCTTGAAGCGGGTGTAGTAGTCGGGCTGGTGGGCATCACAGGCGGCCTGCAAGGTGGCATGAAAATGCGCCGTATCCTCGGCATATTCGAGGCAGGGGTTGAGGTCAGCCCCGCCGCCGAACCACCAGGCCTGAGGGGTCCAGAACAGGCGGGTGTTCATATGCACGGCCGGGCAATGCGGGTTTTGCATATGTGCCACAAGGCTGATCCCGGATGCCCAGAAGCGCGGGTCGTCCTTCATGCCGGGGACGCCGCGCGCAGCCATGGCCGATTGTGCGCGTTCGCCCAGCGTTCCGTAAACGGTAGAGACATTGACCCCCACCTTTTCGAACACCCGCCCGCCGCGCATCACGCTCATCAGCCCGCCGCCGCCGCGTCCTTCGTCGCGCAGGGTCGGGGTCACCTCGAACCGGCCTGGGGCACGGTCGGCCAGCGGGCCTGCCTCATGACTGTCTTCGAGCGCCTCGAAGGCGGCTGTGATCTTGTCGCGCAGGCTGCGAAACCAGTCGGCGGCACGCTTTTTGCGGGTGTCGAAGGAGGTGTCATCGATCATGGGCGGTTCTGTATCCTTTTGTCCAAGCGTTTCAGCGGGTCGAGAGCGGGCCATCAGCCCCGGCCTGTCCCGGTGCCGTTGTGGGGTTCCATTGCACCCAGCGGCCATGGAAATCCGCCCGGCCCAGCGAAAAGCCCTCATTGCCCGGCCAGAGCCGCAGTGACAGCGCGGCACCGGGGCTTTTGCCATCGGCCTCGAACGCCAGCCAGGCCAGCGGCGCATCGGCCTTCGCATCTGACCCGGCGGCGGCAATCAACGCGGCACCACGCGCGCGGGTGCTTTTGGGAAAATACTGCCAGGCAATGGTGTGGGTGATCAGGTGCAAGTGTCCGGGGCGCGGCTGCAAATGTGCCTCCAGCCAGTCGATGGCGTCTGCCTTCTCCGGGCGGGGCGGGGTGGCGGCAATGGCGGCACGCGTGCGTTCCAGCCGGTCGGGCTGGTCGGGCCAGAGATAGGACAGCAACCGCAAGCGCTGGCCCGGATCGTCAAGTTCAATCGGGTTGAGGTCGACCCCGGCGCGATTGGCGATCACAGGATGGGTTTCAGGTGGCAGTGGGCCGGACCAGTCTGGCGTCAGGGTCAGAACCGGATCGGCGGGGCCGAGGGTGCGACCGGGCAGGGCCAGCGCGAAGCGGTCCCAGAGCAGGTTCAGCCCGGCGCTGGCGCCCAGTTCCGACAGTTCCATCGGCAGGCCGATGCGTTCGGTCAGCCAGTGTCCGGCAGCGATCAGCACGGCGGAACGGCGCACCTCGTTGGTCTGGGGAGCACTGTCGAGGAAGCGGTCGATGAAACCGGCCTCGGCCTGAAGCGCGCCTTGCACGGCTTTCCAGAGCGTTTCGTCATCGCTGTCGGTCGGCGGGTAGACAGCCGCCAGCGCATCGTCGCCCGTCAGCTTCAGCGCATGGAGCGCGCCGGTCAGGCGCAGGGGCACCGAATCACCACCGGCGCTGACATCGCCGGGCCAGTCGAACAGGCGGCGGGTCAGGGGGCTGTCGGGTTGCAGTCGGTGGGCGAGAAGCGTGCAAAGCCGCGCCATGAAGGGCGAGCCCAGATCGGCGCAGGCATCAGCCTGACGCAGGAACGCGGCGCGCAGGGGGCTGCTCATCGGAAGCGATCCACAAGTTTTTGCAGGGCGCTTCGGCCATCCGGTGTGTCCGAGGTTGTATCGGCCTTCCGATGTTCGATGTGCTTTATTTCGGCAGGTCGTGGCCCGGTTGCCCCGGACTTTGCGCCTGCCGGATTTTCCGTTCCTGTTCCGCGTGTGCCGGAATTGCGCGCAGGCGCCGTGCGGTTTGCTATGGCATTGAGAAACTTCGCGCCTTCGCCCTGTGCCAGCGCTGCCGCGCCGTCACTGATGCCGCGCAGCAGGTCATCGAGCCAGTCGCCATCGGCCTTCGCAAAGTCATGCAACACATAGCCCGAAACCAGTTCCTTGCGCCCCGGATGCCCGATGCCCAGCCGCACGCGGGCAAAATCTTCGCCGATATGCCCTATGATCGAGCGCAGGCCGTTATGCCCCGCATGTCCGCCGCCCTGCTTCAGACGGCATTTGCCCGGTGCCAGATCCAGCTCGTCGTGAAAGACGGTGACATCGGCGGGCGTCAGCTTGTGATAGCGCATCGCCTCGCCGACCGCCTGGCCGGACAGGTTCATGAAGGTCTGCGGCTTGAGCAGTATCAGCTTCTCGCCGCCCAGCCGCCCCTCGGCCACCAGACCCTGAAACCGCGCCTTCCAAGGGCTGAAACCATGATCCTCGGCGATCCGGTCAAGCGCCATGAAGCCGATATTGTGGCGGTTCATGGCGTATTTCGCGCCGGGATTGCCAAGCCCTGTCCAAAGCATCATCTCGTCACACCCTTCTTGACCTTTCCCCGTGAATGCAACGAAATGCGCAACGTTGCCAGATTGACGGGTGCGGCCCGTGGTCCAGCCCTTATTCCCCAAGATGGAGCACACCCATGTATCTGACCATGAACCGTTTCAAAGTAAAGCCCGACCCCGAGTCGCAGGCCGCCTTCGAGGAGATCTGGCTGAGACGCGAAAGCAAGCTGACACAGGTGCCGGGATTCATAGAGTTTCACATGCTGCGCGGGCCGCAGGGAGATGACTACCGGCTGTATGCTTCCCATACGATGTGGGAATCGAAAGAGGCGTTCGAGGCCTGGACCCGTTCAGATGCCTTTCGCAGCGCCCATGCGGGGGCGGGCCGCAGCAAGGAGGGGGAGGGCGAGCCGAAGGCGCGGCCGCGCCCGGGCGCGGGTGATCTGATGATCGAGCGCAACGCGCTGGAAGTCTTCGAGTCCTTCCAGAACATCAAGGCGTGATGGCAGATCGCGAAAAAGGCGCGCGGAATCCCGCGCGCCTTCTGACCCTGTGCGCCGACTGATCTGTCGCTTGCCCCGGATGGGGAAGGCACTCAATCCTCTGCGGCTTGTTCTGCTTCGCCTTCTTCGGCATCGGCCGAGCGCAGGCCCGAAGGTGCCGCGACATTGGCGATCACGAAGTTGCGCGTCACGGTGGGCTTGGTGCCCGCCGGCAGCGTGATGTCATTGATATGGATCACATCACCGATCTGGCGACCGGTCAGATCAACGGTGATCTTTTCCGGAATGTCGCTGGCCAGAACGTTCAGTTCCACCTCTGAACGCACCACCGTCAACGTGCCGCCACGCTTGAGACCGGGGGCGGCCGCGTGGTTGACGAACTCGACGTTGATGAAAAGGTTGATGCGCGAGGTGCGGCGCAGGCGCATCAGGTCGACATGCGTCGGCAGGTCGCGGACCACATCGCGCTGAACGCCACGGCAGATCACGCGCACGTCATCCTGGCCGTCGACCTTGAGGTTGAACAGCGTCGACAGGAAGCGGCCTGCCTTGAGGTTCTTGATGAGGTAGTTGTAGTCGAAGTTCAGGGCGATCGGGTCAACGCCGCCACCATAAACCACGCCAGGTACCTTGCCGTTACGACGGGCTTGACGGGCGGCCCCCTTGCCTGTCCCCGTCCGTACCTCGGCGATCAGATCAGGGATCTCACCAGCCATTTCGGATACTCCAGTTTTTCCAAATGTAAAGCGCGCCCCTCCAAGGGTGGATGCACGCATCCGGGGCCAATAGAGCAGATTGCCGGGTTTGAAAAGGGGAAAGGGCGCTAAAAGCCGTAGGGTTTCGGAAGAGCGGCGCGCGCGCGTGGCGGGTGGGCAGGGGGCGTTGCCCCCTCTTCGGCTTCGCCGAATTCACCCCCAGCGTATTTTCGGCAAGATGAAGAGGCCTTGCGGGGCCATGGCGGGCGTGGTTTGTCGGGCCCGGAAAGCTTCGGATGGTTGCATGCCCCTGATCCTGTCGCAAATCGCGGCCTCGCGCGGGCCGATGGCCGCCTTTGTCGCAATGGGGGTCGTATGGGGGGCATTCATGGCCTCGATGCCCGATCTGAAGGCCGGGCTGGGGATCAGCGACGGGCATCTGGGGCGGGTGCTTCTGTCTGGTTCGGTCATGGCGATTGCGATGATGATGCTGGCGCCGCGGCTGGGGGGGCGGCTGGGGCGTGCGGCAGTGCCGTTGGGCACGGCGATGATGGGGCTGGGTGTGATGTTGCCCGCGCAGGCCTCGGCGCCGTTGTTGTTCATAGGTGCGCTGATGATGATGGGCGGTGCGACCGGGGCGCTCGATGTCTGGATGAACGCGCGGCTGAGCACGATCGAGGCGGGGCGGGGCATGGCGCTGATGAACCTCAACCATGCGGTTTATTCCTTTGCCTATGCGGCAGCGGCGGGGCTGACGGGGCTGGCGCGCGCCGCCGGATTCACACCGGTGGCGATTCTCGGGGCTGCCGGGTTGCTGGTGCTGGTGCTGGCCGCGTTGTCAGTCGAGCGCGATGGCTGGATAGACGGTTTCGGCCGGGGGGCTGCGGGGCGTCCAGGGGCGCGGCTGGGGATGGTGCCCTGGCTGGCGGGTTTCGTTATTCTGGTGGGCTTTCTGGCCGAGAACGCCGCCGAAGCCTGGTCAGCGCTATACATCGAGCGCGATCTCGGCGGCGGCGTGGGGGCAGGCTCGGCGGGGCCGGCACTTCTGGGGCTGACGATGGGGCTGGGGCGGCTTGCCGGACAGGTGGTTGCAAGCCGGGTGGCCGATCAGGTGCTGCTGCGCGGCGGGTTGACAGTGGCAGCGCTGGGGGCGCTGGTGGTGATAGCCGCCAACGGCGTGATGATGGCCTATGCGGGTTTCATGGTGCTGGGCTTTGGCGTGTCGGTCGTGGTGCCCACGGCGCTTTCGGTCACCGGGCGGTTGTCGCTACCCGGGATGCGGAGCCATGCCATCGCCCGTGCCACGGTGCTGGGATATCTGGGCTTTTTCCTTGGCCCGCCGGTGCTGGGCCTGACGGCGGAACTGGCCGGGCTGCGGCTGGCCTACGGCCTGGTGGCGCTGGCGCTGGTTGCCGGGCTTTTCCTGCGCGCGCGGCTGGCTCGATATGAGGGCGAATAGCCCCCAAGTCTTGCGTCCCGGCGCCGCGGATGGTCTATTGCTGGGTCAGACCAGCCCCTTCCGAGAATCGAGCAACGCATGGCGAACGACCTACTTTCCGGCGCAACAGAGACCTATGATGCCTCTTCCATCGAGGTGCTTGAGGGGCTGGAGCCGGTGCGCAAGCGCCCGGGCATGTATATCGGCGGCACCGACGAGCGCGCGCTGCACCACCTGGTCGCCGAAGTGCTGGACAACTCGATGGACGAGGCCGTGGCGGGCCATGCCAACCGCATCGAGGTGGAGCTGCACGCCGATTATTCCGTCACCATCCGTGACAACGGCCGCGGCATCCCGATCGATCCGCATCCCAAGTTCCCCGAAAAATCGGCGCTGGAGGTGATCTTGTGCACGCTGCACGCTGGCGGCAAGTTCAGCGGCAAGGCCTATCAGACATCGGGCGGTTTGCATGGGGTGGGCGCCTCGGTGGTGAATGCGCTGTCCGATCATCTGCGCGTCGAAGTCGCGCGCAACCGCGAGCTTTACGCGCAGGAATTCTCGCGCGGGATCCCGCAAGGCCCGGTGCACAAGGTCGGCCCCGCCCCCAACCGGCGCGGCACCAGCTTCACCTTTCATGCTGATGAGCAGATCTTCGGCAGCCATCGCTTCCGGCCCGCGCGGCTGTTGAAAATGGTGCGCTCCAAGGCCTATCTGTTCTCGGGCGTGGAAATCCGCTGGAAAAGCGCCGTCGCCGATGGTGACACGCCGATGGAGGCGGTGTTCCATTTCCCGGGCGGGCTGGCCGACTATCTGGGTGAACAGCTCAACAACGACGCCACCTATGCCGAGCGGCCCTTCGCCGGCAAGGTCGGCTTTCAGGAGAAATTCGGCGTTCCCGGCTCGGTCGAATGGGCGATCAACTGGACACCGGCGCGCGACGGTTTCGTTCAAAGCTACTGCAACACCGTGCCCACGCCCGAGGGCGGCACGCATGAGGCGGGCTTTTGGGCCGCGATCCTCAAGGGTATCCGCGCCTATGGCGAACTGGCCAGCAACAAGAAGGCCGCACAGATCACCCGCGAGGACATGGTGGCGGGGGGCTGCGCGCTGGTCTCGTGCTTCATCCGCGACCCGGAATTCGTGGGCCAGACCAAGGACCGCCTTGCCACCGCCGAGGCCGCAAGGCTGGTGGAAGGCGCGGTGCGCGACCATTTCGACAACTGGCTGGCGGCGGATACGAAATCGGCGGGAGCGATCCTGGACTATCTGGTGCTGCGCGCCGAGGAACGCCTGAAACGCCGCGCCGAGAAAGAAACCAGCCGCAAGACCGCCACCAAGAAGCTGCGCTTGCCGGGCAAGCTGGTTGATTGTTCCGCGACTTCGCGCGAGGGCACGGAACTGTTCATCGTCGAGGGCGACTCGGCGGGCGGGTCGGCCAAGATGGCGCGCGACCGCAAGACGCAGGCGCTGCTGCCCCTGCGTGGCAAGATCCTGAACGTGCTTGGCGCGGCCTCGGGCAAGCTGGGCCAGAATGCCGAAATCAACGACCTGTGCCAGGCGCTGGGTGTGGGGATGGGCTCGAAGTTCCGCCTCGATGATCTGCGCTATGACAAGATCATCATCATGACCGATGCCGATGTCGACGGCGCGCATATCGCGGCGCTGCTGATGACGTTTTTCTATTCGCAGATGCGCCCGATGATCGACGCGGGGCACCTTTATCTGGCCTGTCCGCCACTGTTCCGGCTGACGCAGGGCGCGCGTCGCGTCTACACGCTGACCGAGGCCGAGAAAGAGGAATGGCTGCAAAAGGGTCTGGGCGGTCGCGGCAAGATCGACGTGTCACGTTTCAAGGGTCTGGGCGAGATGGACGCGAAGGATCTGAAGGACACCACCATGAACCCGGCCACGCGCAAGCTGATCCGGGTATCCATTGACGATGACATTCCCGGCGAAACCGGCGATCTGGTGGAGCGGCTGATGGGCAAGAAGCCCGAATTGCGCTTCCAGTATATCCAGGAGAATGCGCGCTTCGTGGAAGATGTCGATGTCTGAACCACGCGGCTTTCCCGGCAAGGGAGGCCAGCGGTATGATCCGGATCTGTTCCCCTCCGTCAACGCGCTGCGGCTGCGCTGGTGGCTCGAACGAGCGGCGCATCACTGGAGCGATGGCTTGCCCGGCGGCAAGGCTCGGCGGTGGCGGCGGCTTTGTCAGCGGTTTCTGGCTTTTGGCGATCCGCGTGCCGAGGTGGCCTTGGCCGCGCATTCCCAGGGCGCGCTGACTGACTTCGGTGATCTGCGCCTGATTGCCCAGCTTGTGGCGCAGACCGGCGACATGGTGCGGTATGAAGCCTTGCTGCGCGCCTATGATCCCGCACTGGTTCTGTCGGATGCGCCGCAAAAGGCGTTCTTCGGGCAGGGCGGCGGGTTGGGTGCCTTGAATGTCTTTCGCAAGCTGGGAACGGGCGACGCAGCGCGGTTCGAGAAGATCTATGCTCAGTCCCGCCCCGAACTTGCGCGAAACGCCTTTGCGCTGGAAACCGTGTTGGCGCGTTTTCCGGTAATCGACACGCCCTCGCTTCGTGTGCGGCGCGACGGCGCGCGGCTGACGGTGCTGGAGTTCGAATTCGTACCCTTCCAGCCGATGGCGCGCGAGACGCCCGAGCAGGTGGCCCCGGTGGTACACCGCCTGGCGGAGATCGACATCATGCCCTTCAAGGCCATGCACAAGCGGTTCCGGCGGCCCTACAGTTTCAGTGGCTGGTTGCGGCAGATCGAACGGCGGCTGAGCGCGCGCGATCCGGCGCGGGCCGCCGCCCATGCGGATGATCATGCGCGATGGCTGGCGCAGGTTGAGCGCCATCCACTGGTTTTCAGCCATGGCGATCTGAATTTCGACAATATCTCGTCCGAAGGGATGGTGCTGGACTGGGACAATGCGGGATTTCGCCATTACGGTTTTGACGCGGCTTATACCTGCCGGCGCAGGCGGTTCGAGGATGCCGATGCGCTTCTGGCGTTTTGCGACAAACATTATGCGCGCCCGGGAAGTGCGGCGCGCGATCGCTTCGCCTTCGCCTTCTTCTTTCTCTGGATGATGCCGGCCAAGAAGGCGCATTGGAACAATCTGCCCCTGTTCGATACGCTTCTGGCCCGGATGCCGGAACTGGCGGCAGCCGATCTGCAAGCGCAAGCGTGATCGCGCATCCTCTTCCTTTTCGCGGCGCATGTCCTAAGCTGTCGCGATGCGTCTGCTTGTTTTCGCATTCCTGATCCTTGCTGCCTGTGGTCGTCCGCTGGCCGAAGCCGAATTGGCGGTTGCCGAGGGGCTGTTTGGTGGCAGTCTGGATACGGCCAAGGTGCGGCTGGTCGAGAACCCGCTGATCGGCCTGCGCAGCTTTGACTATCCCGCACGTCCCCGCACCACCTGCCGCGAGAGCATACTTCCGCCCGATGACGCCCCCCGCTTCACCGCCCGCGCTGCCGGAATGGTCCTCTGGCATCATATCCACATCCGCCCCGACCTGATGCGCGATGATTTCGCGCGCCGCCGCGATGGCGCGGTGGATCTTGGCGCGGCCATGTTCATCGCGCATGAACTGACCCATGTCTGGCAATGGCAGAACCGTGCCCTGACCGGCTACAGCCCTTTGCGCGGCGGTATGGAGCATTTTGCGGGCGCTGATCCCTATCTGTTCAATCCCGCCACCGAGGCGCGTTTTCTGGATTTCGGCTACGAGCAACAAGCCAGTCTGGTCGAGGAATTCATCTGCTGTCAGGCGCTTGACCCCGAAGGCGCGCGCACCGCGCGGCTCCATGCCCTCCTGGCCGAGGTGATGCCCGCGCCCATGCTCTCGCTGCCCGCCGATATCCGCCTGCCATGGCCCGAGGCACCCCGGCGCGGTATCTGTGCCTGAGTCAACGCCAGTGCAGCGGGCCGCGTTTGTGCGGGAAGGCCAGATTGGTGCTGATGCGCTGGCAATAGCTGGCCTGATCCAGAAGGCGCAGACCGGGTATTGGCGCGGGGCCGAAAAGCGCCTCGAACACCGATGCGGTCAGCGGCGCAGGGCCGCTGTCCCACCACGGATAGGCGTTTTCGCTTCTCGTCAGCCGTTCCGTGACCCGCGACAGCATCCGTTCGAACAGCTCCAGCCCCGGTCGGGCCGCGAGGAAGTTGTTGGCAACCGTGCCATAGCCGATTTCCTGACAGAACACGGCCTGCGCGCCCGCCAGCCAATCGTCCACAGCGGCGCGTGGATATTCATCGACATCGGCATAGATCCCGCCCTCGGAAAACATCAGCGCGATGCGAAACAGATCGGCGCGGGTGGCGGGCAGGGTCTGGCGGTTGAACAGGGGCAGCAGTGCCGGGTGGTGGAGGGCAAGCCATTCTGCGGCCTGATCGGGGCCATAAAGCGTGATGTCAAAGCCCGGATGCAGGTCCTGCCAAGCTTTGAAGCTGCGTGCCACGGCGCCGTTTTCCGGCCCTTCCCAGTAAAAGGCCAGTTTCCGCGGGATCGGCGGGCCGTCGACAGGGGCGAAGGCCGGGCGCGCGCGCGCCAGAAGGCAGGCCGAAAGCCCGGGCGAAGCCACGATGGTTTCAAGCCCTGCGGTTTCCAGAACCGTTTCCAGTGGCGCGCGCATCAGTCCCGGCGGCAACGTGGCACTGGCCATCAGCGCATCGGCGGTTATCCGGTCGCGCAGGTCCGGCGCGGGGGGCGTGCCCGTCTGTTCAGTCTTGAGCGTTTGAAACCGCGCCAGTGCTGCCTCGGCATCGGAGAAATCGCCGCGCAGGAATGCGACGCGGCCCAGCGACAGCCAGAGGCCAGGATGCGTGGGGCATTCGGTGCGCAGGGGGGCAAGTGCGGCCTCGGCACCGTCAGGCTGAAAACGCCAGAGCGCAATCTCGGCGCGCAGCCAGGCCAGATCGGCGCGCGTGGGGGACGGCGGTTCGGGGCTGGCGGCGGTGTCCAGCGCGGCAAGGGCCAGATCGGGCGCGCCTTGCAACAGATGGCTTTGCGCCAGCGCCAGCAGCCTGCGCGCGCGCGGGTTGGCGCCACTGGCGGCGGCCAGATCGGCCTCGATACGCGCCTGTGCGGGTTCAAAAAGGCCCAGCCGGTTCAGCACGGGTACCGCCTGCGGGCCGGGCAGGGCCAGAAGATCGGCTTCCAGTGCGCGCCAGTCATCCTCCAGCGCGCGGCAGGTCAACCAAAGCGTGTTTAACGCCGCGTCACGCGGAAACAGGCGCAAGGCGGCTTCGGCATGGGGGCGCAACGGGCGGGATTGTGTTTCAGCCTGACGGCCGCGTCCCAGCATGGCGCGCAGCCAGTACTCATGTTGACGCGCACTCCATCGGCTCGGTGCCTTTGGCAGATGAGGCTCAAGGAGGGCCAACGCGGTACAAGGGTTCTCTGTTTCCAGCGCCAGCCGGATTGCGGCGCCGCGCGTGGCTTGCGCGCCGTGGTGGGTCTGCGCTTGCGCAAGCAGCGCGCGCGCGCGGGAAAAGTCGCGTGCGCTGACGAAATGCGCAAGGATCTGTTGCCAGTGCGCGCTGGCGCCTGCGGGTGTTTCGTCGATTGCGCGGGCCAGCGCCGCCGCCCCGTCCTGCAGATACAGGCGTTGCAGATGCAGGCGCTGCCAGTGCTGGGGCCAGGGTTCAAGCCGGGCAAGATCGGCCTTGGCGGCGGCCCAGTCGGCATCCAGAAGCGCCAGTTCCACGCGGCAGGCCAGATCGGCGCTTGCGGTTTCCGAGGCCGGGTCGATCGCGTCCAGAAAGGCGCGGGCGGCTTTGGCCCCGCCCGCGCGCCACAGTGCCCAGGCGCCGGCGGCGCGGCGGCGGTTCTGCGCCTTGCTGCGGGCGCATAATTCGGCCAGCGTGCTGTCGTCAGGCTGGCTTTCAACCGCCACCAACGCCAGGTCTATCGACCATGGCCAACGCGCCAGCGCCGTCGTCAACGCCGGTTCGACCGGCAGCGCGCAGGCCGACAGAAGCCGTAAATCCGCCAGGGCCGGGCCATACCCGAGATCCGGCAGGCGTGCGGCCAGTGCCCGCGCGGGCGCATGCGGGTCAGTCAGGGGGGCCGCCCATAATGTGTCCCGCAGGCTGTTCAGGGCCTGCATGTTCAGCCCGCAAGCATCTGGTCTGCCTCGGAAAAGTGCATGCCGAAGGCGCCCGACACAGCGTCGCGCGTGCGCCAGGTATAGCCATGCAGGAACAACAGCACCGCCCGGTCGATGGCGAAGGGTGTGCTTTCCCAGACGCGGCGCTGCAACAGCCCGTCCAGCCTTTCGCGCCCGGCGTCGGTCATGCGTGTGTCATCAAGCCCGACATACGCCATCACCCGCGCCACGCTTTGCGCGCGCGCATTGTGGAAATCTTCATAATTGAGCACCAGAATGTCGTCATAGTGCCGTTTCCAGTTCGACCAGTTGCGCACGAAACTGCCATGGGCATCCAGCCGTGCCTTGGTGATAAGTTGATGAAAGGTCTCGCCCAGTTGCAACGGCTGGTCATGCTCTGGTCCGAAACGCCAGAGCATGTGCATACGCAGCGCCGAAACCGCCCGCGCCAGCGGGTCGCGCAGGATATAAATGATCTTCGCAGTGGGGTTCATGGCCTTGCATTCGGCGATTTTGGCGTCGGGGAGGAAGGCATATTCCGGGGTGAAATCCATCGACATCAGATGCGGCTCTGGCGGCGTCATCAGGGTGCGATACCAGTCAGCGCCGCGTTTGTGGTTCCAGTCCCAATAATGCGCTTCCTTGTTGGTGGAGGTCACCGGTTCGGAATTGGGAAAGGCGTGGGTGTCAGGATGGCAGTTCAGCACCGAATGCAGCCAGCTGGTGGAGCCCTTCTGACAGCCGATACACAGAATATCGGTGGCATTGGCGCGTGCGTTCATCAAGTCGCCTCCGGGAATTCAGGCATGAAGCGGATTCCGGTCTCGGCCTCGGCTGCCTCGCGCTCTCGCCAAAGCATGCCGTCAAGAAAGTTCAGGCAATCCGCGCTCAGCGGATAGTCGGGCGCGTGCCAGATACGTTTTGCCAGCAGATCGCCATAACCAGCATGGCTGGTCAACCCCTCGGCGGGCAGGTCGCAATGAGCAAGCACCCGCGCCATGCCCGCGGCTGGATCGGCGGCGAGGGTGGCGTAGTCGAGCACAAGGATATCAGTAAAATGCTGCCGCCAGCGCCGAAGATTGCCCGCGTAATCGCCATGGCCCTGAATGCGCGCGGCGTTCACCCGGTCAAGAAAGCTCTGATCGAACGAGACCTGAACGCGATCGACGGGGGCGTTGTCCGTGGCCCACATCGTATGCATGCGGATCGCCGAGACGGCGCGCGCCAACGGTTCGCGCAGGATATAGATCACATGCGCAAAGGGGTTGAGTGCCTTGCATTCCGCGATCTGGGCATCGCTCATCAGCGCGTAATCGGGCGTGAAATCGAGCGATTTCAGGCTGCGGTCATCGAGCGGGGTCATCAGAAAGCGATACCATTCGCTGCCGCGATGGTGGTTCCAGTCCCAGAAATGCGCCTCTTTGCGCGTCGAGGTGACGGGCGAGAAATCGGGAAATGCCCAGGTGTCCGGGTGCAGGCTGAGGATGGTGTGGAGCCAGCTTGTCATCGAGCGTTGCGCACCGATGCACAGGATATCGGCGTGGTTGGCGCGGCGCATCATGCGTCTGGCGCGGTCAGTGTCTGGCGCAGGGCGGCCAGATCGGGCGGGACGCGGCCTGCCTGCTCGAAGCTGTCGATATGGGCAAGGCAGCGGGCCGTGTCGCCCAAAGCCCGGGCCGCCGCGATGGCCTTGCGCCGCCGGAACGGATTGTCGGCAGCGGCGATCGCGGCTTCGAAACAGGCCAGTGCGTCGGCGGGGGCGTCGTCGCGCAGGTACAGATCCCCCAGAAGCCGCAGCGAGAAACCTGTCGCCTGATCACCATCTTCGATAAAGCCCGGTGCCTGCACGCGCGCAATCACCAGTGGTGCGAGAACCTTGCAGATCGGTCGGGCGCGGATGAGCATGTTGTAGTCCACAAGCAGCTTCAGCGCCCCGGCAGTTTCGGCAAAGTAGCGTGCGGCGCGCTCGGGTTCAGTGGTCAGTTTTTCCTCATAGCTGGCGATTGTCAGGTCCGCGACCAGCCGGGTGCGGAAGAACTCCAGGCATTGGAACAGCGCCAGCCGGGTTGCCGGGTCGCGCATCGACGGATAACCGGCCGGGTGACCGAATGCGAAAGCCTGATGCAGCCCCGGTGCGTTCTGATAGCGCGCGACGGCCTGCCACAGCCGGTCTGGCTGGCGACAGGCCTGCGGAAAGAACACTTCCAGTCGTGGCGCATTCTCGGGCGGGGCCGGATGGGCGGTGGCGATGCATTCATAATGCACCCGTCGCTGGTCCGGATCCTCGACACGGCGAAACAGGTCAATGCCGCGGTCACCGGCAAGGGCCAATTCGGGCAGATCGGCTTCAAGCATCATTCGAGCATCTTTCAGAGGCGGCTGATGATCAGATCGCGGCAGCAGAAGCGAAAGTTCCGGGCATGCCGGGGCAGGATAATCGACAGTTTGGGGCTTTCATCGCCGCTCAGCAAGGCTGGCGAAAAATCGCGCGTGACGGTGACATGGCCATTGGCCGGGCAGGAATGAACATGGGTTTCGACAAAGCGGTGCCGGCTTCGCCCCAGACGGTCGCGCGGATGAACGGACAGCGCGGTTTCGAACAGATAACCGTGATCCGAGGTGATCTCGAAGCTGCAGCTTAGTCCGCCACCGGGTTCCACCAGCCCGTCAAACGCGATCTCCACCGCACTCCAGTCACGGGTTTCAGGCAGTTGCACCACCAGCTGTCGCCGCGGTTTCGATGCATGAACCAGCCGCCCGGGAATGTCGAAATTCTGCGACAGGTGGAAGCGCCCGGCAAAGGCGTGGCCGGGGGCGATGGCATGGCCGTATTCCTGGTCTGCCTGTTTCTCCCACAAGGACCAGGTGATGCGCGAGGGATCGACCGACAGTTCAGCGGCGGGGGCCGTGCCGGACAGGCGGTTTTCCAATTGTTCGAACTGTTCGCGCAGACGCGCGGCTTCGCCATCGATCTTGTGCCAGAGCGCGCTGGTTTCGTCATTCACCTCACGCAGGACCGAGGCGGCGACGGCGCGCAAAAGCGTGGCTTGCGCGGTCGTATCGGCATTGCCGCCGACAGGCGAATGGATGGGAATGCGCGACAGATCCGCAAACAGGCGCCAGTCATAGGAAGGGTTGTCGATTGTATTGAGATCGATCCGGCGCGCGCGGTCGTCGCGGCGGCTGACACGACGATGATGAAAGGCAAGCGGCTTGTCCAGCACCGCCAGCCGCCAGTGCTGCAGGAACCGCGTCATGAAAGCGCGGTCTTCCATCACGTTGAACTCGGTCGGAAAGCCGCCCGCCGCTATCGCCGCTTCGCGGTTGAGCATCCATTGCACCGGATAGACATCCTGCCGGTAACAGGCATAGGCAATGGGGTTAATGAAGAAATCGTTGCGTTTGAAGGCATTGGGAAGATCGTCTTCGCCCAGCGTAACGATTTTCGTGCCGCTTTCCTGTTCAACCACCTCCTCGCGGACCGCCGTCAGCCGGCACATCACGCCGCCCAGATCGGGCACCAGTTCTGCTGTCTCGGAGTGGAAATCGATCAGCGCGCGCAGGAAATCAGGGCTCCAGGTGTCGTCATCATCGAGGCAGGTGACAAACTCGGTGTCCAGCCGCGCCAAACCCAGATTGAACGCCGCCGAACGGCCGACCGAATGTGGCAGATGTTCGACGATCAGCGCCTCATCGGGGATCGGGCAGGCAGCCATGGCATCGGCGATCGCGGCTTCCAGTGTCGGGCGGGTGCCACCGTCATTGACAAGCGCGATGCGCCAGTGCGGATAGGTCTGCGCAAGGACGCTGGCCAATGCGCGGCGGACAAAGACTGGGCGGTCACGGGTGCGGATGACGATGCCGACGCTCGGCGTGGCTTTGCAGGACGCTGCATATGCGGGTGCTGATTCCCCGCTGGCTGTCGGCCCTGCGCCCATCGACTCCTCCCTGCGACTGTTCCTGATACAACCGGTCTGCGGCGCAGCCCGCCGTAAGGGTTAAACCAACGCGCCGGGGTGGTCCATCCTTATCCTGAGGGGTATTTCCACGCGGTTAACGGGTGTTTTCCCTGCGGTTGTGCTTGACTTTGGCGCGATCATTTTCCATAGAGCGGTCCTCAGGCCCCGTCCGTTCTGGCGCGGGGCTTGGTTATTTCATCCATCACCCCATCTATCGGGGTGCGCTGCCCGAAGGCGGAGCAATCCACCAACACCCGGAAGGGGGCCGCAGGGCGCGGCAACGCAGAGAAGGAAACAGACCGATGTTTGCGGTCCTGAAAACTGGTGGTAAGCAATACCGCGTGCAGGCAGGCGATGTCCTGCGCGTGGAGCGTCTTGCTGCCGAAGCTGGCGAAAAAGTCCAGTTCAACGAGATTCTGATGGTTGGCGGCGATACCCCGGTCGTCGGTCTGCCGCTGGTAGACGGCGCGGCTGTGCAGGCCGAAGTGATCGACCAGATCAAGGGTGACAAGGTCATCCACTTCGTCAAGCGTCGCCGCAAGCACAGCTCGCAGCGCACCAAGGGCCACCGCCAGAAGCTGACGCTGCTGCGCGTGACCGACATTCTGGCCTCGGGCGCCGATGCGACCGGCGTTAAGGCCGCGATCGGTTCGGGCAAGGCGCCCGCACCGGAAGCTGCGCCCGCCGCGACCGAAACCCCAAAGGCCGCAAAAGCCGCGAAGCCGAAAGCCGCTGCGAAGCCCAAGGCCGAAGCTGGCGAGGCCGCGGCCGAGAAACCGAAACGCGCCGCGCGCAAGAAGCCCGCGGCCGAAGCGCAGGAGTAACACCCCATGGCACATAAAAAAGCAGGCGGTTCATCCCGTAACGGTCGCGATTCGGCCGGGCGTCGCCTTGGCGTGAAGATCTATGGCGGCCAGGCGGCAATCGCGGGTAACATCATCGTGCGTCAGCGCGGCACCCGTCATTTCCCGGGCGAAGGCGTCGGCATGGGCCGCGACCACACGCTGTTCGCACTTACCGATGGCCGAGTAACCTTCACCAAGGGTCTCAAGGGCCGCAGCTTCGTATCGATTACCCCCGAAATCGAGGCCGCCGAATAAAGCAAAAGATTTACATTCTTGCGCTAGTTCGGAGGGGCCGGTCATCAGACCGGCCCCGGTTCGTTTCAGGCTTCAGGATGCTACATACCGTTCCAGACGGGTTATCCCTTTTGCGCGGTAGGTGATACATCCCGGGGTGTCGTCACTGCACCGGCCACAAAACATTCCCGCCCCGTGTGGGCAGCAAGAACGACCGTTCAGGAAGATCCGATTGCGATGAATATTTCCGTTTCCGCCGCGCACGATACCGTTCCCTCTGTCGATGATGCCAGCAACCGCCGTGCCCAGCCTGTGATCGAGGCGCAGCGCCTGATCCTGCGCCCGATCCGGCGTCAGGATCGCGACCAGCTTGAACGCTATACCAGCGATCGTCGTGTGGCCGAGGGCACGCGCTCGATCCCGCATCCACTGCCCGGTGGCAGCGCCGAAGGGTTCATCGAGGCCGCGCTGACGCCCGGCCACGAAGAAGACGTCTGGGCCATGGATGGTGCGTTGCAGGGCTCCGCCAGCCTGATGGGGGTGATCTCGCTCAAGCCGCTGGACCGTGGTCAGAGCCAGATCGGCTACTGGGTTGCGCCTGCCTTCTGGAACACCGGCCTGGCCTCGGAAGCGGTGCGCGCCCTGATCCAGGCCAATCCGCATGGCAGCCGGACGCTGTTTGCCGAGGTGTTTCAGGATAATCCGGTTTCGGCCCGTATCCTGACCAACGCCGGGTTCGAATACATCGGCGATGCCGAGGCATTCAGCCAGGCGCGGGGCTGTTCGGTGCCAACCTGGACCTATCTGCGCCGGATGGATTGACCGGCGCGCCCTTGTCCCGGGCGAACGCGATTAAGCAATCGCGTTGAAGCGCCTTCCAAGGCGCTTCCCCCGCCCGGTGGCGGCCGTTGGGTGGCCTGTTCCATGCCGTCACCCCTTGATCTGCGCGTCGCGGGCGACTATCGCCTGTCATGACCAACGAAAGCCCGTGCGATGAAATTCCTTGACCTCACGAAAATTCATATCCGCTCGGGCGGCGGCGGTGGTGGCTGTGTCAGCTTCCGGCGCGAGAAGTTCATCGAGTTTGGCGGGCCGGACGGTGGCGATGGTGGCACCGGCGGCGACGTCTGGGCCGAATGCGTGCCCGCGCTGAACACGCTGATCGATTTTCGCTACCAGCAGCATTTCTTCGCCCAGAACGGCCAGCCCGGCATGGGCCGCCAGCGCACCGGCAAGGATGGTGCGGATATCGTCCTCAAGGTGCCGGCGGGCACCGAGATTCTGGAGGAGGATCAGGAAACCGTCATCGCCGACCTGACCGAGGTTGGCCAACGCGTCCTGCTGGCCAAGGGGGGGAACGGCGGCTGGGGTAACGCACGGTTCAAAAGCTCGACCAACCAGGCTCCGCGCCGTGCCAATCCCGGGCAGGAAGGCGTGGAACGCACGCTTTGGCTGCGCCTCAAGCTGATCGCCGATGCGGGGCTGGCCGGGATGCCGAATGCCGGAAAATCGACCTTCCTTGCCGCGACGTCGAACGCTCGGCCCAAGATTGCCGATTATCCCTTTACTACATTGCACCCCAATCTGGGCGTTGTGGGCATTGACGGGCGCGAGTTCGTGCTGGCCGATATTCCCGGCCTGATCGAGGGCGCCAGCGAGGGGCGGGGGCTGGGTGATCAGTTTCTCGGCCATATCGAGCGCTGCGCGGTGCTGCTGCATCTGGTCGATGGCACTTCCGAGGATGTGGCCGGCGATTTTGCGGTGATCGACCGTGAACTGGAACTCTATTCCGGGACGGTTCACGGCAAGCCGAGGATCGTTGGTCTGAACAAGATCGATGCCCTTTCGCCCGAAGAACTGGCAGAGCGGCGCGCGGCGCTGGAAGTGGCCTCGGGCGGGCGGGTCTATCCTTTGTCCGGGGTGACGGGTGCCGGCGTGCCCGAAGTGCTGCGCGCGCTGATGTCCGAGATCGATGCCCAGCGGCGGGAGGCCAATCAGGAGGAGCCCGCACCGTGGCAGCCATAACCGAAGCCGATACAAACCATTATTCGCTGACGACAGCGCGGCGGCTGGTCGTCAAGATCGGCTCGGCGCTGCTGGTCGACACCGACAGCGGGCAGTTGCGCGCCGATTGGCTTCGCGCGCTGGCCGAAGATATCGCCGCCGCCAAGGCGCGCGGGGCGGATGTGGTGCTGGTCTCGTCAGGCGCGATTGCGCTGGGGCGGCGGGTGCTGCGCCTGCCTGCGGGTGCGCTGGCGCTTGAACAAAGCCAGGCCGCCGCGGCCGTCGGCCAGATCCGGCTGGCGCGCGCCTATGAAGAGGTGCTGGCACCGCATGGCATCACCACCGCGCAGGTGCTGGTGACGCTGGAAGACACCGCCGACCGCCGCCGCTACCTGAACACCCGCGCCACCTTGGAGACCCTGCTGGGGCTGGGTGTGGTGCCGATTGTCAACGAGAACGACACGGTTGCCACTGACGAGATCCGCTATGGCGACAACGACCGGCTGGGTGCGCAGATCGCCATCACGATCGGTGCCGACCGGCTGGCGCTTCTGTCGGATGTCGACGGACTTTATACCGCAAACCCCTTTTCCGACCCCGAGGCCCGTCGGCTTGGTTTGGTGTCGCAGATCACGCCCGAGATCGAGGCGATGGCGGGCGATCCGGTGTCGGGCCACTCGAAGGGGGGCATGAAGACCAAGATCATGGCCGCGCGGACTGCAACAGCAGGCGGCTGCGCCATGGTTATTGCCCTGGGCAGTACCCTGCGTCCGCTTTCAGCCATCGAGAGCGGTGCGCCCTGCACCTGGTTCGCCCCGCAAGGCGACCCGCAAGCCGCGCGCAAGCGCTGGATCGCGGCAATGAAGCCGCGCGGCAGCCTGCGGGTGGATGCAGGGGCCGAGGCTGCGTTGCGCGCGGGCAAGTCCCTGCTGCCCGCCGGTGTGGTGGCGGTTGATGGCACCTTTGGGCGCGGCGAGGCGGTGGCGCTGAAAGGGCCGGGCGGCGCGGTGCTTGGTCTGGGACTGGTGCGCTATACCGCCGATGAGGCACGTGCGATCCTTGGACGCCGTTCGGGCGAGATCGAGGCGGTTCTGGGCTATCCGGGCCGCGCCGCGCTGGTCCATCGGGATGATATGGTGATCTGACGGGTAAGGGGGCGTTGCCCCCTCTGGGCCAGCGGCCCATTCACCCCCAGGATATTTATGAACAGATGAAGGAGGGGCCGATGGGCACGGAGGATATCGCAGCACTGATGGCCGGGATCGGGATGCAGGCGCGCGCGGCAGCGGCCGAGCTGGCCTTTGCCAGCGCCGAGCGCAAGCAAATGGCCCTGACCGGTGCGGCCGAGGCGGTCTGGAACGCGCGGCAGGCGATTCTGGAGGCCAACAGCCTCGATCTGGCGCATGGCACCGAGAAGGGCCTGAGTGCGGCGATGATGGACCGGCTGATGCTGGATACGGGGCGGGTCCAGGCGATTGTCGACGGGCTGCGCGCGGTGGCCGAACAGCGCGATCCGGTGGGCCGGGTGCTGGCGGAATGGGATATGCCGAGCGGGCTGAACATCCGCCGGGTGGCGACGCCGCTGGGCGTGGTGGGGGTGATCTATGAAAGCCGCCCCAATGTGACCGCCGATGCCGGGGCGCTGTGTCTGAAGGCCGGTAACGCGGTGATCCTGCGCGGCGGGTCGGAGAGTTTCCATTCCTCGCGCGCGATCCACGCCTGTCTGGTGCAGGGCCTGAGGGCTGCGGGCCTGCCCGAGGCCGCGATCCAGCTGGTGCCTGTGCGCGACCGCGCCGCCGTAACCGAAATGCTGCGCATGGTGGCGCATATCGATGTTATCGTGCCGCGCGGCGGCAAGGGCCTGGTCGGGCTTGTGCAGGCCGAGGCGCGGGTGCCGGTCTTTGCGCATCTGGAGGGCATCTGCCATGTCTATGCCGATGGTGATGCCGATCTGGAGAAGGCGCGGCGCGTGGTGCTTAACGCCAAGACCCGGCGCACGGGTGTTTGTGGTGCCGCTGAATGCCTGCTGATCGACCGGCGTTTTCATGAACTGCATGGCGGCGTTCTGATCGAGGATCTGCTGAGTGCCGGGGTCGAGGTGCGCACCGAGGGCGCGCTTCTGGAGATCCCCGGAACGGTGGCTGCCGCGCCTGAGGATTTCGGGCGTGAATTTCTGGACAAGATCATCTCGGCAAGGCTGGTTGATGGTGTCGATGGGGCGATCGCGCATATCCGGCAGTATGGCAGCAACCATACCGAAAGCATCCTGACCGAGAATGACGCCACCGCCGCGCGCTTTTTCGAGCGACTGGACAGCGCCATCCTGATGCGCAATGCCTCGACGCAGTTTGCTGATGGTGGCGAGTTCGGGATGGGCGCCGAGATCGGCATAGCCACAGGCAAGCTGCATGCACGCGGGCCGGTCGGCGCCGAGCAGCTGACCAGTTTCAAGTATCTGGTTACCGGGGATGGCACGATCCGGCCCTGAGCTACAGGGTGAGGCGGATTTCCTCCTCGGTGGTGGCCACATCCAGCCTGCGGCCGGTGGCCGTCAGCATGGAAGGGACAAGGGCGAAATGCACCTCGGAGGGGCGCGGGTTGTCCGGCGAGGTGCCCGAGGTGAGCGGCTCCCACAGAGCCGCTTCCAGGCGCAGGCGGGGTGCGCGCGCGGTAATCTGCCAGTCTTGCGCGGCGTGATCCAGTGTCATCACGCCTCCCCAGGCCATGGCGCTTTCGCAGCATTGCATCAGAAGCAGAAGCAGTTTTGCCTCGCGCCGTGGCAGTTCGGTCGGCATCGACCATTCAAAGCTGATCTTGCCTCCCTTGCCCAGCCCGTCCAGAATGGAGGCAATTTCGCGCCCGCTGATGCGCTGTTCGCCGCGCACCGCGCCAAAGGCGAGGCGGAACATGCGGATACGGGCCAGCGCATGGGTCACGCTTTCGCTGATCAGGTCCAGTTCGGGCGAGGGGGACTGGCTCATGCCAAGGAGCTCCACGCCATTGCCAATGGCACCGAGTGGGCTGACGAGATCGTGGCAGATACGCGAGCCGATAAGGGCCGAAAGATCGGGGGCGGGCTTTGTCATGGGGTTCCGGAGATTCGGTTGATTGTTACGGGAGACGAATATGTCTGAACGACTGGAGCCTGGAATGCTGGTGCGTCACCCGGAGCGACCGGATTGGGGATTGGGCCAGGTGCAATCGGTGATTGATGCACGCGTGACCGTAAACTTTGAAGAGGTAGGAAAGATTGTTCTGGATTCCCGTGTAGTTGCGTTGGAATGGGTTGTGTCGCCGACGCGCTGATCTTTGCCGGAAAAGGTTAAGACTCTGCAAAAAGGCGAGTCAATCATTCAGTGTATCTTTGCACAGGGTTGCATATCCTGGGGAAAGCGTGCCGGGAGCAGGCCGGGTGCCGGTTTCGTCTTTTTGTTGCAATATTTTGGTGCTTCACCTAAGCGGATAACAACAAATGAAGCAGGTCAATGGTCAACACCGAGCCCAATCCGGTTCCCGAAGAATCCGCGCTGGAAGTGCGTCTGGCGCGTTGTGCGCTTGATCTTCAGGGTGCGCAACGCCTGCGCTACAGGGTGTTCATCGAGGAACTGGGTGCGACAGGCGGCCCTCATGTCGACCCTGTTTTGAGGCTGGAGCGCGATGCGCTCGACCCTCATTTCGACCATCTGGTGCTGGTCGACCGCCGCCGTGATCCCGAAACACTGGACCATGTGATCGGTGTCTACCGGCTTTTCCCCTGCGAGCGTGCGCAGGCTCTGGGGCGGTTCTACTGCGACAGCGAGTACGACCTTGCCCCCCTCAGAAGGCTGGGGCGCAAGCTGGTGGAACTCGGGCGATCCTGCGTGGAGCGCGAATACCGGCGCGGACCGGCGATGATGCTTCTTTGGAAGGGTCTGGCCGAGTATGTGCTGTCGCGCGATATCGAGATCCTGTTCGGCGTGGCCTCGTTTCACGGGGCCGATGCGACGCGGCATGCCCATGCGCTGAGCTACCTCCACCATTTCCACCTCGCGCCAGAGGCGATGCGGGTGCGCGCACTGCCGGACCATTTTCACCCGATGGACCAGATCCCTTCCGACGCCATCGACGTGCGCGCGGCGCTGGCAGAGGTTCCGCCCCTGATCCGGGCTTATCTGAGGCTTGGCGGTTTCGTCGGCGAGGGAGCCTATATCGACCAGGAATTCAACACCACCGATGTCTGCCTGATCATGGACACATCGGCCATGTCGGACAGGTATCTTGACTACTACGCCCGAAAAGCAACCAGACCCGCGAGCGCCCTCAACCATCCGGCGTGAGCCCTCATGGTTCTCGCCGGATGGCGAGGCGCCCGAGATCGTCTTCAGCCCCTTGAGCTGGCTGCTGATCGTACTGCGGCTGCCGCCGTTGGTGCTGGTTCTCTTTGGAGGTCTGACTGTGCATCTGAGCCTGCGGCTGATCGAGCGGCCTTTGTTCGGCCTTCGCAGACCCTTGACACCTTTCGTCACGCAGGCGGTGTGCCGGGTTGCCCTGAAGATCCTGGGGCTGCGGCTGGAACAGCGCGGTTCCCCGATGCGCGGCCGTGGAGCGGTGGTGTCAAACCACGCCTCCTGGCTGGACATCTTTGCGGTAAACGCATTGCAGAGGGTCTATTTCGTGTCGAAATCCGAAGTGGCGGGATGGGCCGGGATCGGTTGGTTGGCGCGTGCGACGGGCACCGTGTTCATCAACCGCAACGCGCGCGACGCCCGGTTGCAAAAAGAGATCTTCGAAGCAAGGCTCAGGGCCGGGCACCATCTGTGCTTCTTCCCTGAGGGCACCAGCACCGATGGCGCGCGGGTAATCCCCTTCAAACCGACCCTGTTCGCGGCCTTCTTCAGCCATGGTCTGGCCGATATCCTGCAAATCCAGCCGGTGACGCTGGCCTATCTGGCACCAGCCTCGCGCGATTCCCGGTTCTATGCCTGGTGGGGCGATCAGGGCTTTGCGCAGCATTTGCTGCGTATTCTGGCGACAGCCGGGCGCGGGCGGGTTGTGGTGGTGTTTCACCCCCCGGTGCGCGTGGCCGATTTTCCGGGCCGCAAGGAACTTGCGCGACATTGCGAAACGGTCGTGCGCGCGGCACTGCGCGATGTGTTGCCTGAGGAAACCTTGCGCGGGTGAGGGAAACCGGTGAAGCCGGGGAGGGGCTTGCCCCCCGGCCACGCGGTCATCAGGGGGGCGGCGAGCTGGTTACAGATCCAGCGGAGAAACAATTTCCTTCAGGGTGGCGAGCGGGTCGTCGGACTTCCATATTTCCTCGCCGATGGCAAAGAAATCGGTGACGGGCGCAAGATCTTCGACCAGATCGCGGGTCAGCGCGCCCTCGGCCACCACCGGCACCTCAATGACTTCCGACCACCATTCGAACAGATCACGCCCGGCGCGCAGGCCATCGTCCAGCGGCGTTTCACCGACCGGGCCGAAGGCGACGTAATCGGCTCCGGCTTCGGCGGCGTTGAGCCCGTCATGGCGCGAATCGCCGCAGGCGGCGCCGATGATCGCATCCGCACCCAGTTGTTCGCGCAATTTGCGTATCCCATGGGTGCCACGCGGAAGGTGCACACCGTCCAGGCCCAGCCGCTCGGCCAACAGCACATGGCGTTCGATTACCATCGCGACATCGCGGGCATGGGCGACCTCGCGCAGGGCGTCGGCTGCGCGGCTGATCATGTCCTCGTCATTGCCGGCCATGGCCAGCCGAAGGCAGGCGACCGGCAGGGAATCGAGTACGCGTGCGAGATCATCGGCAAAAGGCGCGGGATCAAAGGCCGGGGGGGTGATCAGGTAAAGCTGCGGGCGGTCTGGCTGGGTGGTCATGGCGGGCTCCTTGCAGGCGCGCTTCCATTTAGCCGGGTGGTGGCGGGCGCGCAATGGCATGCCCGCCGATCCGATCGCCCGTTCAGTTCCCGGAGCTTTCCATCTTGCGCGTGGCCAGCACCTGTTCCAGCCAGCCCAGCTTCATCTCGGGGACCGAGGAAAGCAGCAGATCGGTGTAATCGTCGAAGGGCGGGGTCAGCACCTCGGTCTTGGTGCCGTAGCGTTGAACGCGGCCCTGATACATCACGGCGATGGAATCGGCGATGGCGCGGACGGTGGCGATGTCGTGGGTGATGAAGAGATATGCCACGCCCTCGCGCTTTTGCAGGTCCAGAAGCAGTTTCAGGATGCCGTCCGCGACCAGCGGATCGAGCGCCGAGGTCACCTCGTCGCAGATGATCACCTTGGGATCAGCGGCCAGCGCGCGGGCGATGCAGACGCGTTGCTTCTGCCCCCCGGACAGTTCCGCCGGGTAGCGGTCGGCAAAGCCCGCGCCCAGCTCAATCGCATCCAGCAGTTCCTGTATGCGCTCGTCGCGTTTGCGCCCGCGCAGGTTGAAGTAGAACTCCAGCGGCCTTCCAATGATGGTGCGCACCGTCTGGCGCGGGTTCATCGCCACATCGGCCATCTGATAGATCATCTGCAACTGGCGCAATTCCTCGCGCGAGCGGTTCTTGAGGGCTGCGGGAAGCGGTTGGCCGCCGAAGGTTATATCACCGGCACGCGGCGGCAAAAGCCCTGTGATGACCCGCGCCATGGTGGATTTGCCCGAGCCTGACTCGCCCACCAACGCCAGTGTCTGGCCGGCGTAAAGGTCTATCGAGACATCGCTGAGCACATCTTTCGCCATTGTCCCGTAGCCCGCGCTGACGCCACGCGCTTGCAGAAGCGGTTCGGGGGCGGGTTTCTTTTCCTCATGCTTGATGGCGCGCACCGAGATCAGGGCACGGGTGTATTCCTCGCGCGGGGCTTCGATGATCTGTTTCACGGTGCCGTGTTCAACCATCTTGCCGTGGCGCAGCACCATGATCTCATCGGAAACCTGCGCCACCACCGCAAGATCATGGGTGATGTAAAGCGCTGACACGCCGGTTTCACGAATCGCGGTCTTGATGGCGGCCAGCACGTCGATCTGGGTGGTGACATCAAGCGCGGTGGTGGGTTCGTCGAAGATCACCAGATCGGGTTTCGGGCAGAGCGCCATTGCCGTCATCGCCCGCTGCAACTGCCCGCCGGAAACCTGATGCGGATAGCGTTTGCCGAAATTCTCGGGGTCGGGCAGGTTCAGGGTGCGGAACAGATCAACGGCGCGCGCCTCGGCCTCGGCCTGGCTGCACAGGTTGTGATGCAGCGTCGCCTCGATGACCTGCTCCATCAGCCGTTTGGCCGGGTTGAAGGCCGCCGCCGCCGATTGTGCGACATAAGTCACCTCGCGCCCGCGCAGCCTGCGCAGTTCGCCCGGCCCGGCGGTGCGGATCTCGCGGCCATTGAGCATGATCGTGCCGCCCGACAGCCGGATGCCGCCACGGCCATAGGCCAGCGCGGCCAACCCGATAGTGGATTTCCCCGCCCCGGATTCACCGATCAGCCCCATCACCTTGCCCCGCGCCAGTGTAAGCGAGACATCATCGACGATCACCACATCACGCGGCTTTTCGCCGGGCGCATAGACCGTAGCCTCGATCCGCAGGTTGCGGATGTCCAGAAGGGTATCGGGATCAGCCACCACGGCCTCCTTTCAGGCTGGTCGTTCGGTTCAGCGCCCAGTCCGCCACCAGATTGACCGAGATCGACAGCGTGACGATTGCCACTGCGGGCATCAGCGCGGCGGGAATGCCATAGACGATGCCTTCACGGTTTTCCTTCACGATGCCGCCCCAGTCCGCCATCGGCGGTTGCACGCCAAGGCCAAGGAATGACAGCGTCGAGATGAAGAGAATGGCAAAGATGAAACGCAGGCCCAGTTCGGCCACCAGCGGCGACAGCGCGTTTGGCAGGATCTCGCGGAAGATGATCCAACGCTGGCCCTCGCCGCGCAGGCGCGCCGCCTCGACGAAATCCATCACGTTGATATCCACTGCCACGGCCCGCGACAGGCGGAACACGCGGGTGGAGTCAAGTAAACCCATGACAAGGATCAGGATGGGCAGCGTCACCGGCATGACCGACAGCACCACCAGCGCGAAGATCAGCGTGGGGATCGACATGACCAGATCGTTCAGCCGCGCCATGATCTGATCGACCCAGCCACCATAGACCGCCGCCATGAAGCCCAGCACCGAGCCCAGCGTAAAGGCCAGAAGCGTCGCGGCGGAGGCCACGAAAATCGTGGTCCGGCCGCCATAGATCATCCGGGTGAGAAGGTCGCGGCCCAGATTGTCGGTGCCCAGCCAATGCGCTTCAGAGGCCGGCTCCCAGACATCGCCGATGATCTCGGACATGCCGTATGGGGCGATCAGCGGTGCGAAGATCGCGGCCAGAAAGAACAGCGCGGTGATGGTCATGCCCAGAAGGGCGGAAATCGGTATGCCCTTCATCTCGGATGCCTCAGGCGCGGGTTGGCCAGAATGGAGATGATATCGGCCAGCAGGTTCAGCCCGATATAGACCGATGCAAAGATCAGCCCGCAGGCCTGCACCACCGGCACATCGCGTTTGGAGACATGATCAACCAGATACTGACCCATGCCGGGATAGACGAACACCACCTCGATCACCACCACACCGACCACCAGATAGGCAAGGTTCAGCATCACCACATTGACGATGGGGGCGATGGAATTGGGCATGGCGTGGCGGGCGATGATGGTGAAGCGGCGCAGGCCCTTCAGCTCGGCCGTTTCGATATAGGCGGATTGCATGACGTTGAGGATGGCGGCACGGGTCATGCGCATCATATGCGCCAACACAACCAGCGTCAGCACCATGGCCGGCAGGGCCACCGCGTTCAGCTTCTGCCAGAAGCTCATGCTGTCATTGATGTTCGAAACCGAGGGAAACCAGCCAAGCTGCACGGCAAAGACATACATGAGCACATAGCCGAGCAGAAACTCGGGCAGCGAGATCGAGGCGAGCGTGATGCCGGAGATCAGCTTGTCCGGCCAGCGGTCGCGATAACGCACCGCCAGCAGTCCCAGAAAGATCGCCAGGGGAACCGCGATGATTGCAGCAACCGACGCAAGAAAGAGCGTATTTCCCAAACGCCGCCCAATGGATGTGGCGATGTCCTGCCGACTGGTCAGGGCGGTGCCGAAATCGCCCTGCAACGCGTTGCCGAGCCACTGGAAATACCGAACCACGGCGGGCTGATCCATGCCAAGCGTGGCGCGCAGGTTGGCCAGTGCCTGTTCGGTGGCACCTTGACCGAGGATCGTCTGCGCGACGTCGCCGGGCAGGATCTCGGTGCCCGCGAAGATCAGCACGGTCGCGGCAAACAGCAGGAGGCAACCCAGCGCGAGGCGCTGGATCACCAGTTTCAGGACTGGGTGCATCGTCCCTTACCCAACTGACCAGCAACGGATTGCGGCCTGGGTATTCATCAGTTCGGCATTGGGGTTCGGATCCCAGCCGGCGATGGTATCATTATGCGCATCGATGAAGTCATTGAACATCGGGCAGATAAGCCCGCCTTCGTCGCGCACGAGCAAGCCGGCTTCACTATAAAGCGTCTTGCGGCGGTCCAGATCCAGTTCGCCACGCGCCTCGGCGATCAGGCTGTCGAAGCGGTCGTTAAAGAAGCGCGTGTCGTTCCAGTCCGCATCCGAGGTGTAGGCCGTTGAATACATCTGGTCCTGCACCGGCCGCCCTGACCAATAGGATGCCGAGAAGGGTTGGACATTCCAGGTTTCCGACCAGTAGCCATCGCCCGGCTCGCGAATGATCTCGATGGGAATGCCCGCGCGTGCCGCGCTTTCCTGAAAGAGTTGCGCGGCATCAACGGCGCCGGGAAACGCCACTTCCGACGTGCGCAGCACGATCGGCCCGTCATGCCCGGAACGCTCGTAGTGGTGGCGCGCAAGGTCGGGGTCATAGCTGCGTTGTTCGATCGTGTCGTCGAACAGCGGATAGGCCTGATTGATCGGCATGTCATTGCCAAGGCTTCCAAAGCCGCGCAGGATGCGTTCGAGCATGTCTTCGCGGTCGATAGCGTATTTCAGCGCCATGCGCAGGTCGCGGTTGTCAAACGGCGCTGTGTTGCAGTGCATGATGAAGACATAATGCCCGCGCCCCGGCGTTGACTGGATGGTGATGTTCGGTGCACGTCCCAGAAGGCCTGCAACCCGCGGCTCGACCCGGTTGATCATCTGGACCTGACCCGATTGCAGCGCCGAGTTGCGCGCCGTCGGATCGTTGATCACCAGCAATTCGACCGAGTTGAAATGACCAACCGCGTCATTCCAGTGGTTTTCGAATTTCTCCATGGTGTGACGAACGCCATAGTCGTTGTCCACCAGCTTGTAGGGGCCCGTGAAGATGCCGCTGCGCGGATCGTCCATGCCGCCGTTAGGCTGAATCACCAGATGCCAGTCCGCCATCAGATAGGGCAGGTCGGCATTCGGCGTCGAGGTCTGCAGGACCAGATAGTCGCCGTCCACGCTGATATCGGCAATGCCGCGCATCACGCCAAGGGCGCCCGACTGCGAGTCTTCGTTGGAATGGCGACGCAGGGTCTGGGCACAGTCTTCAGGGGTCAGGGTCTGGCCGTTGTGGAACTCCACGCCCGAACGGATCTTGAAGCGCCAGGTCTGCGCATCATCCGATGCCTCGATTGACTCCGCGAGGACATGATTCAGCGTGCCGTCGGCGTTTACGGTAACCAATGTTTCGCCTGCGGTCCCCAGAAGCTTGGCGATCACCTGCGTCAGCGCCAGCGCCGGGTCCAGGTTGTTGGTGCTTTCGCCGCCTTGAAGCCCGATGGCAAGATGGCCGCCCTTGCGCGGCCCTTCGGCGCGCACGGCCGTCGCCAGAAGGGTGTTGGCCATCGCGCCCGTCACACCCAAAGCCGCCGCGCGACCAAGGAAGGCGCGCCGGTCCAGCCGACCGCGTGTTGCCTGGGCCAGGAGGTAGCGGAATTCATTGTTCATGATCGTCTCCCCAAGTGTCGCCCCCGGTTGGGGGAATTATCGCACCATAGAAGGCGCTTACGTTTGTTGACTGACGAATCAATAACCTGTGGTGGACAGGCAATTCAATCCGTTTCTGTCACTCTGCAATATTCATACATGTTTGCGCAAAACATTCGCAACAAAATGACACAGAAAGACCGCCTGTCAGATACTTTCTGACTTATCGCGCGCCATCAGCGTCGCAAGCAGGCAAAACCGCGTGGCGGTTATCACTGCCTGTAATTTGATCAAAAAAAGAATTGGACCTCCTGTCAACAAGCCGCTAGCCTTTTTGATCAAATAGCAAAAGTGCAGCGATTCGGTGCGGCGCTGCGCGATAAAAAGACAACGGGGGACAGCATGCCACAACAGGCCGAGGTGGTGATCACCAATGCCCGGGTTCTGACCATGGACCCCGCCAACCCGCGGGCCGAGGCCGTGGCCATGGCGGGCGAACGTATTCTGGCGGTCGGGGCACGTGCTGCGGTCGAGGCGTTGGCCGGACCGGGCTGCCGGATGATCGACGCGGGCGGGGCCACCGTGCTGCCCGGCCTGATTGAAAGCCATCTGCATCTGTTCATGGGCGGGGCCGAACTGGCGCATCTGCAACTGCTCGGCGTCAAGGGCACAGAAGCGCTGGCCGAAGCGATCACCGCCTATGCGCGCGCCAATCCCGATCTGCCGCTGATCATGGGGCAGGGCTGCGATTACGCGATTCTGGACCGCGCGTTGACCCGCCATGACCTTGACGCCATTCTGCCCGACCGCCCCATCCTGCTGGTCGCCGCCGACCATCATACCGGCTGGGCCAATACCGCAGCCCTTGAGGCAGCGGGTATCCTGGGCGGGCGCGGCCTGGGCGCGGGCAACGAGATCGTGATGGGTGCGGATGGTCTGGCGACGGGCGAGTTGCGCGAATTCGAGGCCAAGGCCCCGGTCATGGCGCTGTCGGGCGCGCAGCGCATCAACGCGGGCATCGCAACAGGCGATGAGCCAAAACCCGCACCCACCGAGGCCGACAGGCAGGCCGATTGCGTGGCGATGAAACGCGGGCTGGAGCATTGCGCGCGCCATGGTTTCACTTCGCTGGTGAATATGGATGGCAATCGCTACACGCTGGAAATTCTGGACGCTTTGCGCCAGCAGGGCCAGTTGAGCGCGCGGGTCCGGGTGCCGTTTCACTACCGCAACTGGCGCAAGCCCGCCGATATGGAAATCGCCAGCGCCATGGCGGGCGATTACAATGATGACTGGCTGTCCTCGGGATTTGTCAAGTTCTTCATGGATGGGGTGGTCGACAGCGGTACGGCGGTAATGCTCAGTGACTACCCCGACACGCCGGGCTGGAAGGGTGACCCGCTGCACAGCACCGAGGCCTTCGCCGCTGCCGTAACCGAGGCCGACCGGCGTGGCCTTCAGATTGCCGTGCATGCCATTGGTGACGGGGCGGTGCGCCGGGTGATCGATGGTGTTGAAGCCGCGCGCAAGGCCAATGGCGCGCGCGATGCGCGCCACCGGATCGAGCATATCGAACTGATCGATCGCGCCGATATCCCGCGCATGGCCGAGATGGGCATCGTCGCCTCGATCCAGCCGATGCACGCGCCTGGTGCCAGCGATTTCCCGTTACAGCCGACGATGGACAAGATTGGCCGCGCGCGCTGGAATGATGCCTATCTGTGCCGCAGCCTGAAAGAGGCCGGGGTGAAGCTGGTCTTCGCATCCGACTGGCCGGTCGCCGATGTGAACCCGTTGCGCGGCATCCAGGCCGCGCTGGAGCGTCCGGTCTATGACGGCGCTCAGGATGAGCGGCTGGGCCTGCATGAAGTTCTGGCAGCCTATACCACCGGGGGCGCCTGGGCCGAGCATACCGAAGACCGCAAGGGCATGTTGCGCGCGGGCTATCTTGCCGATGTGGTGGTTCTGAGCGGCGATATCGAGGCCACGCCGGTCGCCGGGATCGGCGCGATGTCGGTTGTCACAACGATCTGCGGGGGCACCGTCGTCTGGGATGCTGCGCAATCAGCCGGATGAGGGACGCCTACACTTGATTAACGAGAACGTATGGGCGTGATATCAACAAAAGCCGCAGCGACAATACGCGACAACACGGGGGCAAGCGTGACGGAACAGGAAAGTTCAGGTGCCAACGAGATCGAAATCCGTGATCTGAGCAAGGTGTTCGGGCAGGGCACGGCGGCGTTCAGGGCGCTCAGCGACATCACCCTTGATATCCGTGCGGGCGAGTTCTTCACCCTTCTGGGGCCCTCGGGCTGCGGCAAGACCACGCTGTTACGGGTCATTGCCGGGTTCGAGCAGCCCTCTGCCGGATCGCTGCGCATCAATGGCAAGGAGGTTGCCGGTCTGGGGCCAAATGCCCGCCCGGTGAACACCGTATTCCAGAACTACGCGCTGTTCCCGCATATGACAGTGGCGCAGAACATCGGTTTCGGCCTGAAGATGCAGGGGCGCCCGAAGGCGGAAGTGGACGCCACCACCACCGAGATGCTGCGGCTCGTAAAGATGGAGGCCATGGCAGAGCGCAAGCCCTCGGAAATCTCGGGCGGGCAGCAGCAGCGCGTGGCGCTGGCGCGCGCTCTGGCGCCCCGGCCACGGGTTCTGTTGCTCGATGAGCCGCTGTCGGCGCTGGATCTGAAGCTGCGCAAGGAGATGCAGAGCGAGTTGAAACGCCTGCAGACCGAAACCGGGATCACCTTCATCTTCGTGACCCATGATCAGGAAGAGGCGCTGACGATGTCTGACCGCATCGCGGTGATGTCTGCGGGCAATATCCTGCAACTGGGCACGCCGCATGACATTTATCACGCCCCGTCCGAGCGTTTTGTGGCCGATTTCATCGGCGATACCAATTTCCTCGACGTGGCGGTGAGCGCGGTTACTGATGACAGCGCCGAGATCACGCTGCCCGGCGGCAAGACCGCAACCGCCCGCCTGCCCCAGGGTATGCGCCCGGTGCTGGGCGAAACGGTAACCACCGTCATCCGGCCGGAACAGGCGAATATGGTGGCGCCGGGTGAGGGCGATCTGGACGGCGAGGTGCAGAGCGCGGTGTTCTTCGGCACTGACACTCATGTCCATCTGCGCCTTGACGATGGCCAGCCGTTCATCCTGCGTCGCCAGAACAGCGCCGAGACCATCGAGCCAGAAGCCGGCACGCGCATGGGGCTGTTGCTTAGCCCCGGCGCGCTGCGCGTGCTGAAAGGATAGGGCGATGGCAGAGGCACAGGAAAGCCACGGATGGAAATGGCTGCTTTGCGCCCCGGCGCTTGTGGTGCTGGTGCTGGCGGCATCCGGGCCGCTTCTTATCGTCGTTGCCTATTCCTTCCTGACGCCCGGCAACATGGGCGGCGTGGTCTGGGATTTTTCGCTTGAAGGCTGGTTTCGCGTGTTCTTCCGGCGCGATATCTTCGATCCTGATGTCGTCACCCTGAACGATGCACATCTGGCGGTGTTCTGGCGCTCGATCTGGCTGTCGCTGCAAACCACGTTCCTCTGTGCGGTGCTGGGCTTTCCGACCGCCTGGTTCATCGCCACGCGTCCGCCATCGAGCCGCACGCTGTGGCTGTTTCTCATCACCATTCCGTTCTGGACCAACCTGCTGATCCGCACCTTCGCCATTCAGGAAGTGATCCGAAACAACGGCACGATCAACACGGTTCTGCAATGGATGGGCGTCATCGATACGCCGATCCAGATGATGTATACTGATTTCGCAATCCTTCTGGGCATGGCCTATGTGTTCATGCCGCTCATGGTGCTGCCGCTTTACGCCGCGATGGACAAGCTGGATTTCCGGCTGGTCGAGGCAGGCTATGATCTTTACGCCAGCCGGTTTCAGGTACTGTGGCATGTCATCCTTCCACTGGTGAAGCCGGGTTTCATCGCCGGATCAATCCTGGTGTTCATCCCCTCGATCGGCGCCTATGTCACGCCGCGCGTGTTGGGCGGCGGGCGCACGATGATGCTGGGCAACCTGATCGCGTTGCAGTTCGGCCAGGGTAGAAACTGGCCGCTGGGGGCGGCGCTGGCGATGCTGATGCTGATCATCGTGGTTGGCGCGCTGGTGTTCTATCTGCGGTGGGTGAACCGGGAGGAGGGCCGCAATGCTTGATCGCAACTTCTCTGTCAGGCGCCTGCCCGGCTTCGGCGCAATCGCGGTGTTTACCTTCGTGATGCTGTATCTGCCGATCGTCATTCTGGTGGCATTCTCGTTCAACGAAGGTGTGTCGCAATCAAGCTGGGACGGTTTTTCGCTGCAATGGTATGAAGCGGCATTCCAGAACCGCCAGGTGCGCGATGTGTCGATCCGTTCGCTCTGGCTGGCGCTGGTGGCTTCGGGGTTTGCGACGGTGCTGGCGACGCTGGCGGCACTGGGGACAACGCGGGTCAGCCGATTTCCCGGCCAGACGATGATCTATGCGCTGATCAACCAGCCGCTGATGGTGCCCGAGATCGTCACCGGCGTGGCGCTCCTGATCTTCGTTGCGGCGATCAAGGTGCAGACCGGCTATACGGGCATGGGCTATCTGGTCGCCGCGCATACCGCCTTCTGCATTCCCTTCGCCTACCTGCCGATCCGCGCGCGGCTGGAGACGATGGACAGCACCCTGGAAAGCGCGGCAGCGGATCTCTACGCCAATCACTGGCAGGCGTTTCGCTATATCACGCTGCCGCTTCTGGTGCCGGGCATTCTGGCGGGATTCATGCTAGGCTTCGTGATCTCGCTGGATACCGTGGTGATCACCGAATTCGTCAAATCGGCCGGGCAGGACACTTTGCCGACCTATATGCTGGGCCAGCTGCGCCGCACCGTCACCCCCGAGATGAACGCGATCGCCACGCTTTTCCTTGCACTGTCACTGTGCATTGTGACAGCCTTTTTCCTGATCACCCGCAAACGCGGTGCCTGAACGACCAACCAACCGGGAGCAATACCATGAAAAAAACACTAATCTTGAGTACCGCCGCCCTGATGGCCTCGACCGCGCTGGCCTCGGCGCAAGGCGTCGTGAACCTGTATAACTGGGGCAACTACACCAGCCCCGAACTGCTGGAGCGCTTCACCGCGGAAACCGGCATTCAGGTGACGGTCACGGATTTCGACAGCAACGACACCGCGCTGGCGCGTATTCGTCAGGGCGGGCACGGGTTCGATATCGTCGTGCCGTCAAACACCTATATCGAAACCTGGGTAAGCGAGGGGCTGATGCAGCCGCTGGACCCGGCGATCGTCACCGACCGCGGCAACATCGCCCCGCAATGGGTCGATGTCGATTTCGACCCGGGCCGCGAATACACCGTGCCCTGGGCCTGGGGAACAACCGGGATCATCGTCAACAGCGCGGTCTATGACGGCAATCCGCATGACGCGGGTGTGGTTTTCAACCCGCCCGAGGAACTGCGCGGACGGATCAACGTTATCCCGGAAATGTCGGACGTGATGGCCCTGGCGATCTATTACGCGGGCGGCGACAGCACCTGCACCGATGACATGGGCGTTCTGCGCCAGGTCCGTGACATGCTGATGGCCGCCAAGCCGCAATGGCTGGCGCTCGATTACGGCACGGTGGACAGCTACGCCGCCGGCGATCTTTCAGCCGGGATCTACTGGAACGGCGCCAGCATGCGGGCCCGGTTGCAGAACGACGATCTGGTCTATGGCTACCCGGAAACCGGCTATCCGATCTGGATGGACAATGCCGGCGTTCTCTCCGATGCGCAGAACCCCGAAAACGCTATGCGTTTCATCAACTTCATCCTGCAGCCGGAGAATGCCGCGCTGATTTCCAACTTTGCGCGCTATGCAAATGGCATAACCGGTTCGGAGGAATTCATGGACGAAGTGATGCGCGAGGCGCCCGAAATCGTGGTTCCCGAGCATCTGGTGGCCGCGGGACGCTTCGGTCAGGCCTGCTCGCAGGAGATCAACGATATCCAGACCCAGATCTGGACCGAACTGCTGCAATAAGGCGTTCCACCTCTGGCGAACGGGGAGGGGGGCGTTGCCCCCCTCTTGGCTTCGCCAATTCACCCCCCAGCGTATTTCCGGCAAGATGAAGGTACACCGATGGATGATGTTCTGAGCCTTGATGCGCTGGAACAGGCTGCGTTACTGGGACGTGGCGAGATTTCCTGTGCGGGGCTGATGCGCGCCACGCTGGAGCGGATCGCGCGGGTTAACGGGCGCGTGAATGCCATCGTCAGCCTGCGCGATGATGCCGCACTGATGGCCGAGGCGCATGCCGCGGATGCCACACCCCGGCGCGGCTGGATGCAAGGGTTGCCGGTGGCGATCAAGGATCTGGCGCATGCGGCAGGTCTGCCAACCTCGATGGGCTCGCCGCTGTTCGCCGGGCAGGTGGCGCAAGCGGATGATCTGATGGTTGCGCGGATGCGCGCGGCGGGCGCGATCATCATCGGCAAGACCAACACGCCCGAATTTGGCCTTGGCAGCCATACGTTCAACCCGGTGCATGGTGCGACCGGCAATGCCTATGACCCTGCCTGCAGCGCCGGGGGATCATCTGGCGGGGCGGCGGTGGCGCTGGCTTGCCGGATGCTGGCGGTGGCCGATGGCTCGGACATGATGGGCAGCCTGCGCAATCCGGCGGGCTGGAACAACGTCTATGGCTTTCGCCCCAGTTGGGGCCGGGTGCCCGATGCCGCGGAGGGCGAGACCTTTCTGCATCCGTTGTCAACCAGCGGGCCAATGGCGCGCAGCCCGCGCGATCTGGCCGCATTGCTTGAGGTGCAGGCCGGCCCCGAGCCGCGCCGACCCTTCTGCCTGCCGCGCGAAACCTTCGTGGAGCGGCTTGAAGCCGATGTCGCCGGGCGGCGGATTGGCTGGCTGGGCGACTGGGGCGGCGCCTATGCGATGGAAGCCGGCATTCTGCCGCTATGCGAGACGGCGCTTGACGAATTTGCCGCGCTGGGTGTTGAGGTGGAGGCATTGCCACCGCCCTTTCCCGCCGCGGATCTGTGGCGCGCCTGGCTTGACCTGCGCGCCTTTGCCAATGCCAACCGGCTGGCCCCGCTTTACGATGACCCTGCAAGCCGCGCCCGCCTGAAACCCGCCGCGATCTGGGAGATCGAGACCGGGCGGCGGCTGACGATCGAGGCGGTTCAAGCGGCCAGCCTGATCCGGTCGCACTGGTATGCGCGCGCAGCCGAGTTGTTCGATCGCTTTGACGCGCTGGTGTTGCCGACGGCGCAGGTCTGGCCGTTTGATATCAATCTCGTGCATCCCGAGGTGATCGGCGACCGCGCGATGGATACCTATCACCGCTGGATGGAGGTGGTCATTCCCGCCAGCCTCATCGGCCTGCCGGCGCTGGCGGTGCCTGCCGGCTTCGGCGCAGAGGGCCGGGCGATGGGGTTGCCGATGGGGATGCAACTGATCGGGCGGCATGGCGACGATCTGGGCTTGCTGCAACTGGCCGAGGCCTGGCACCGCGCCACGAACTGGCCCGGTCGCCGGCCGCCGCCGATGCTGGGGGTGTGAGCGTCACAAGGCTCGCATGATCCTACACACGAAGGATCAGCGTAATGCCGCCAGCAACAGCCGCAGCGCATGATCGCGGGCCGCGCGACGCACCCGGTCGCGACCAAGGGCGCCGAAATCGACGGTCTCGGTCAGGCAGCCTGCGGTTTGGGCCAGGCCGAAACAGACACGCCCCTCGGGTTTGAACTCTGACCCGCCGGGCCCGGCGATGCCGGTGATCGACACGGCCACCGTTGCGTCCGCGAGACGGCGCGCGCCTTCAGCCATGGCCCGGGCCACAGGCTCGGACACCGCGCCATGCGCGGCGATCATGTCTGCAGGAACGCCCAGGGCATCTGTCTTCATGGCGTTGGAATAGGTTACGAACCCGCCGGCAAAGATGTCGGACGACCCCGGCAGATCGGTGAGCGCCGCCGCCACCATGCCGCCCGTACAGCTTTCGGCAGTGGCCACTATCGCCCCGGATTTGCGGCCTTCTGTGAGGATCTGGCGGGCCAGGCGCTTCACATCAATACCCCATGCGAAACCGCCGCTGCCACAATAACCACAATGGCGGCAAAGAGCCCGGCGAAGATATCGTCCAGCATCAAGCCCAGCGGCGTGTGCAGGCGGTCGGCCCAGCCGGCGGGGCCGGGTTTCCAGATATCGAACAGACGGAAGGCCAGAAACGCCACCACCCAACCCGGCCAGAGCCGGAGGATATCGACCCCCATCATCTGCGCGCCGAACGACACCGGCCAGAGCGCCAGCCACATGCCCGCAACCTCATCGATAACGATCTCGGAAGGGTCCGGATCGGAACTGTTGCGGGTCTCGATCACCGACACCCACCAACCCAGCGCGAAGACCGCCAGCGTCGCCAGTGCCAGTAATGTAAACCCGGCAATCTGGTGCAATGCCCAGGCGAAGGGCAGGGCGGCAAGGCTGCCCCAGGTGCCCGGCGCGGGCCGGATCAGGCCGATGAAGAACCATGTGGCGACAAAGCGCGAAGGCGTCATGCTTTCACCAGCGTGGCGGTGGCCAGCGCGGCGATCCCCTCCTCGCGGCCGGTAAAGCCCAGACGTTCCGACGTGGTGGCCTTGACCGACACGCGCGCGGCCTCGATCCCCATGATCCCGGCAAGGGTGGTACGCATGGAAACCGTATGCGGGCCGATTTTGGGATACTCGCAGATCAGCGTCACATCGGCATGCGTCAGCCGAAAGCCACGCCTGCGCACCAGCCCCATGGCATGGCGCAGGAAGATGGCGCTGTCGGCGCCTTTCCATTGCGGGTCTGAGGGCGGGAAATGCTGGCCGATATCGCCCTCGGCCAAAGCGCCGTAAATCGCATCGGTCAGCGCATGCATGCCCACATCGGCGTCCGAATGGCCAGAAAGCCCGCGGGCATGCGGCACTTTCACGCCGCACAGGCAGCATTCGGTGCCGCCTGACACTTCGGGGCCGAAGCGGTGCACGTCAAAACCGTTGCCGGTGCGGATATCCATGGCGGCCTCCTGCGTGAACGCCAGAATCGCCTCGGCGCGGGCAAAATCGGCGGGAAAGGTAAGTTTCAGGTTCTCCTCTTCGCCCTCGACGATGCTCACGTCAAGCCCGGCGGCGCGGGCGATTTCCACATCATCGGCGGCATCCGTGGCATGGGCGCGGTGGGCGGCAAGGATCGCATCGAAGTGAAAGCCCTGCGGGGTCTGGGCGCGAAACAGCCCGTCGCGCGGCTGGGTGCCGGTGACCTTGCCCTCTTCTCCACGCCAAAGCGCATCACTGACAGCGAGCGCGGGGGCGGCAGCAGGGCCGTCGTCAAGCGCGGTCATTACCCGGCCAATCAGCGCCTTGGAAACCAGCGGGCGCGCGCCGTCATGGATCAGCACGCGTTCAGGAGGATCAACCGCCAGCGCCTCAAGCGCGGCCCGGACCGAGGCCGCGCGTGTGCGCCCGCCATGAACGAAAGGCAGGCCCAATGCCTTGGCGCGGCCCTCGTCAGCAGGGTGGATGACCAGAATCAGCCGTTCCAGACCAGCGGCGCGGAACGCGGCCACCGTCCGGGCAAGCACCGTCAACCCGCCAAGCGCGCGCCATTGTTTGGGCAGATCGCCCCCCATGCGCGTGCCGCGCCCGGCGGCAACAAGGATGACGGCGGTTTGAGCGTTCATGTTCATGGCCAACGGATTAGTCTGCAAATCCGGGCATGTGAAGTGTTTTTGCTGTCGCTCACGGGCAGCTGTGGGCCATGGAGTGCATAAAAATTATGCAATAAGCCTGCTAATGCGGCAAAATGTGGGGCATATGATGAATTTCCGCGCAGATGCTCGCCCGGTGCCCTTTGCCAAGCGGCCTCACCCGCGCTAAATGAGCGTCAACCGAACCAAAGAGACGGCCAATGAACGCCCCCCGATTTCCTGTCCCGCTTGCCCCGCCGGTGCTTCTGGCCCCGATGTCGGGCATCACCGATCTGCCATTCCGGCAGATGGTGGAAAGCTTTGGCGCAGGAATGCTGGTGTCCGAGATGATCGCCTCGGGCGAAATGGTGACGCGGAAACGCTCGCCCAGAGCGGGAACGCGGGCGGCGGGCACAAGGGCGCGGGCACGCATCGGGGGCGTCGTGGCGACGGCGGTGCAGCTGGCCGGGCGCGATGCCGGTGCGATGGCCGAGGCCGCGCGTATCGCCGAAGCCGAGGGCGCGCCGATGATCGACATCAACATGGGCTGCCCGGCGAAGAAGGTGGTGGGCGGGCTTTCCGGCTCTGCGCTCATGCGCGATCTCGATCTGGCCTTGCGGCTGATCGATGCTGTGGTGGGGGCGGTGAAGGTGCCGGTGTCGCTGAAAACCCGGCTGGGCTGGGACAACGATTGCCTCAACGCGGCGGAGCTGGCGGCACGCGCCGAAACTGCGGGCGTGAGCATGATCACCATTCACGGCCGCACCCGCGCACAATTCTATACCGGCCGCGCAGACTGGTCAGCGATCCGCGCGGTACGTGAGGCGGTTAGCGTACCGGTCATCGCCAATGGTGACATTCTGGATGCCGCCGCTGCTCGTCGTGCGCTACTCCTTTCCGGCGCCGATGGCGTGATGGTCGGGCGTGGTGCGCAGGGGCGGCCGTGGCTGCTGGCCGAGATCGCCGCCACGCTATACGGCACCCCCGCGCCCAAGGTGCCCAAGGGCGCGGCGCTGGTCGATCTGGTTGCGCGGCACTACGAGGCCATTCTTGGCTTTTACGGGCGCGATCTGGGCCTCAGGATCGCGCGCAAACATCTGGGTTGGTATGTTGACGCCGCCCGCGGCCCTGCCGATTTGCGCGCGCGGCTGATGCGGCTTGGTGACCCGGCGCAGGTGCTGGCCCTGCTGCCCGATGCCCTTGCCCCGCGCGAGGCTGCGGCATGAGCGGCACACCCGTCACCGGCGCGATCTGGTCAGCCCTTCCGGTGCCTGCCTTCCTGATCGCCCAGAGGAACGGGCAGGAAACCATTCTTGAATGCAATCCGGCGGCGGAACTGTTCATGGCGGCGTCAACGGCGCAACTGGCAGGCGAACCTGCCTATGACCGCCTGTCAATCGATGCGCCCATCGAGGAGGCCGCCGCCCGCGCCCGCGCCAACCGCGCACCGATCTTCATCAATGATGCCGATGTCTGCACCGGCGAGCGCCCGCCGGTTCTGTGCAACCTGCAACTGGCGCCGATGAATGACGAAAGTCAGACGCTGCTTTTGCTGATCGCCCCGCGCGAAATTGCCGGGCGGCTGGGGCGCACGCAGGCTGTGAAGGCGGCGGCGAAATCGGCCATCGGCATGGCCTCGATGCTGGCGCATGAAATCAAGAACCCGCTGGCCGGCATCACCGGCGCGGCGCAGCTTCTGTCGATGAACCTGCCCCCGCAGGATCGGGAAATGACCAACCTGATTGTCGAGGAATCGCGGCGCATCGTGAAACTTCTGGATCAGGTCGAACAATTCGGCGATCAGCGCCCCCCCGAATGCGCCGAGGTGAATATCCACGATGTTCTGGAACGCGCGCGCCGTTCGGCGATTGTCGGTTTCGGGGCACATATGCGCATCCATGACAGCTATGACCCGTCGCTGCCCGCAACCTGGGCCGATGCCGACCAGTTGTTGCAGGTGTTTCTGAACCTGATCAAGAACGCAGCCGAGGCGCAGCCTGATGGCGGCACCATCCGCATCCGCACCTATTACGAGCGCGGATTGCAGTTGCGGGGCCGAGAGGGGCAGCGCCTGTCGCTGCCACTGCATGTCGAGATCATTGACGATGGCCCCGGCCTGCCGCCCGAGATTGCCGAGAATATCTTTGAACCCTTCGTTTCGGGCCGTGAGAACGGCACCGGGCTGGGGCTGGCGCTGGTATCAAAGATCATTGCTGCCCATGATGGCTGGATCGAAGCGGATCAGCGGCCCGGCCAGACCATTTTCCGCGTCTCGCTGCCACTTGCGCCGAAATCCAGCTCCGCCCGCACAGAAATCCAAGCACCCAAGGAGACCCGCTGATGGATGGCACAGTCCTTGTCGCCGATGATGACCGCACGATCCGGACGGTTCTGACACAGGCGCTGACCCGCGCGGGATGCCGGGTGCATGCCACATCCAGCCTGACAACGCTTCTGCGCTGGGTGGAAGAGGGGAAGGGCGATCTGGTCATTTCCGACGTGATCATGCCCGATGGCAACGGGATCGAGATGTTGCCGCGGATCTCGGCCTTGCGGCCGGGACTGCCAGTGATCATCATCTCGGCGCAGAACACCATCATGACCGCCATTCAGGCAACCGAAGCCGATGCCTGGGATTATCTGCCCAAACCCTTCGATCTGCCGGACCTGCTGCAACGCTCTGGTCGCGCGTTGGAAAGCGGCCGGCGGGCGGGGCGCGGCGCTGCCGCGCCCGGTGCCCCGGTGCGCGAAGTCGTTGAAGTGGCGAGTGATGGCGACTTGCCGCTGGTGGGGCGTACGCCGACCATGCAGGCGCTTTACCGGCTGGTGGCGCGGGTGATGAATGCCGAGCTTCCGGCGCTGATCACCGGTGAATCAGGCACGGGAAAATCGCTGATCGCACGTGCGTTGCATGACTTTTCCGACCGCCGCAACCAACCCTTCGTCCTGGCCTCGGCGCAGGATCTGGAGGCAGGCGACCCTTCCGCACTGGTGGCACGGGCGCGTTCGGGCACATTGGTGATCGACGGCCTGGCCGATCTGGGTGCGCAGGCTCAGGCCCGGCTGGTGCGCATGCTCGATACTCTGCCCGATGACGGGCCGCGCATCATCGCCATCGCCGATGGCGGCTTGTCGCGCGCGCTGGAGGGCGGGGGCTTTCGCCAGGATCTGTATTACCGGCTCGGTGGTGTCACGCTGCATGTGCCGCCACTGCGCGAAAGGATCGAGGATATTCCCCTTCTGGCCGAGAATTTCCTTGCCCGTGCCGCGCGTGAGACCGGTAACAGCCGGCGCCTCTCAACGCAGGCACTGGAAGTCGTGCGTCAATACAGCTGGCCAGGCAACGTCCGCCAGCTTGAAAATACCATAAGGCGCCTGGTGATCACCGGGCAGGAGGCCGAGATCGGCCGTGCCGAGATCGAATCAGCGCTCAACAATCATACCGCCATCAACCCGCAGGGCGAGGGGCGGCACGGCGAAACCCTGGGCGAGGCCGTGGGCCGTCATGTGCGCCGCTATTTTGAATTGCATGGCGAGGAATTGCCGCCACCGGGCGTCTATGGCCGTATCCTGCACGAAATGGAGGCCCCCCTGATCGAGATTTCGCTGGAATACACCGGCGGCAATCAGGCCCGCTGCGCCGATCTTCTGGGGATCAATCGCAATACCCTGCGCAAGAAGATTAACGAACTTGATATTCGCGTGACACGGCGGCGCAAGTTGATGTAAACAGGCCACAGAAGCGTGGCGCATATGCCGCACATTAGCGGGGCGTCACGGCATTAGAGGTCTGTTTCATCGTGTCTTTTCATCTGGCATGCCCATGATTTCCGATGTGGGGGCTACGCGGTCGGGGGATGCCCGTCGGCCGGACAGTTTTCTGACAAGGCGCAGCCCGCTGCGGCGGCGGTTGCAGGCAGCCGGCACGCTGGTTCTGGTGGCCATGGCGCCGCTTCTGGTGCTGGCCTCGGTGCTGGTTCTGGGGCCGTTCACGGTCACGCCCAATCTGCCTTCGCTGCGCCTCGTTCTGCTTGCCGATCTGATTTATATTCTGGTCGTGGCTGCCTTGGTCATGGCGCGCATTGCGCGGATGATCGCGGCGCGACGTTCCCGCTCGGCGGGATCGCGGCTGCATTTGCGGCTGTCGGCGCTGTTTGCCGTTATTGCGCTGGTTCCCGCGATCAGCGTGGCAGTGTTCTCGGTCATCACCATCAATATCGGGCTGGAGGGCTGGTTTTCGGACCGGGTGCGCAATGTGGTTGGCAATTCGCTGGCCGCCGCCGAAGCCTATCAAGACGAGCAGGAGCGCAACCTGATCGAGGACGGACAGGCCGTGGGACGCTTTCTGGACCTCTGGGCGCAGAACAATCCCTTCCTGTCAGACGGTGAATTGCGTCAGATCCTGACGCGTGGGCAGGCAGCAATCCAGCGCGGGCTGAGGGTGGCCTTCATCATCGACTCCGATGGCACGCTTCTGTTGCGCGGCGAACGCTCATATCTCTTCGATTTCATTCGTCCAGATCCTGATGATCTGGCCCGCGCCCAGGCCGGTGAACTTGTCCTGATCCGCGACTGGCCCAACTCCGAGTTCCGCGCGCTGGTGCCTTTGGAGGGGCAGTTCGACCGGCTGCTGTATATCGCCCGTGCAGTGGATGGCGAGATCCTGTCGCTGTTGGATGAAACACAGGCGACGATCCAGCTTTACAACCAGCTAGAGCGCGAGCGTGGGCGCGTGCTGTTCAATTTCGCGCTGCTCTATCTGGCATTCGCCATCATTCTGATCCTGTCGGCGATCTGGCTGGGCATGTCCTTTGCCGAGCGACTTTCGCGGCCGGTGGGACGCCTGGCAGCAGCGGCGGGTGCCGTGGGCGAAGGCGATCTGGAGGTGCAGGTGCCCGAGGAAAAGGGCGATGACGAGATCGCCACCATGGGCCGGGTTTTCAACCAGATGACGCGGCAGTTGAAGATCCAGCGTGAAACGCTGCTGGCGAATACCCGCCAGATCGAAGAGCGCCGCCGACTGTTTGACTCGGTTCTTTCGTCGGTCACGGCCGGGGTAATCGGGTTGGATGCAGAGGGGCGCGTGGCCTTCGTCAACCGCGCTGCCGAGGCATTGACCGGAATCGACGGCGTGCAAAGCCACCGCCAGTTGCTGACCGATGTCGTGCCCGAGTTCGGGCCATTGCTGGCCCGGTTGACGGCCGGTGACACCCGTAACAGCGGGCGGGTCCAGGATGAGGTGCGCGTCAGCCGGGGCGGTCGGCTGGAAAGCCTGCTGGTGCGGCTTTCCGAACGGCGCAATGCCGATGGTGCGCTGGAGGGATATGTGGTGGCCTTCGACGATGTCACCGAACTGGTGTCGGCGCAGCGGATGGCAGCCTGGGGCGATGTGGCGCGGCGTATCGCGCATGAGATCAAGAACCCGCTCACGCCAATCCAGCTTTCCGCCGACCGCATCAAGCGCAAGTTCCGCCGCCTTCTGGGCGAAGAGGATGGCGCAGCGCTGGAGCAGTTGGCGGATGTTATTGTGCGGCAAACCAATGACTTACGCCGCATTGTTGATGAGTTTTCGCGATTCGCCCGAATGCCCGAACCTGACAGGCGCCCGCATGATCTGGTGCAACTCGTGCGCGATGCGGTGACCTTGCAAGAGGCCGGGATGGAGCATGTCCAGCTTGTGGCCGAGTTGCCCGATACGCCGCTTGAGCTGGAAATCGATTCGACAATGATCACGCAGGCGTTGACAAATCTTATCAAGAACGCCGGAGAAGCCATTGAAACTTATGTTGAAATGGGGAATGCTCCTGACGGTTACGTGCCCCGGATCGAGGTGGTGATGCAACCCTGCGAGCAGGCGGTTCTGGTAACGATTGCCGACAATGGCATCGGCCTGCCCGAAGATCGTGCACGGCTTTTCGAACCCTATGTGACGACGCGCGAGAAAGGCACCGGGCTGGGCCTGCCGATCGTCAAGAAGATTATCGAGGAACACGGCGGCACGCTGACTCTGCGTGACGCGCCAAGCTTTGATGGGGGCAGCCATATCGGCGCCCTGGCCGAGATCCGGTTGCCACTTCTGGGAAATGCGCATGCCGGTCAGACTGAGAGGGAGGTAGTGAAATGAGCGATATCCTGATCGTTGACGACGAGCGCGACATCCGCGAACTGGTGTCGGAGATCCTGCGCGACGAGGGGTATGAAACCCGCCTCGCCGCCAATTCAGACGAGGCTATGGATGCCGTCAATGCCAATCCACCTGCGTTGATGGTACTCGACCTGTGGCTCAAGGACAGTCAGATGGACGGCATTGGCATCCTTATGGCCGTCAAGCGCGAACGGCCCGAGATCCCGGTGGTGATCATTTCAGGCCACGGCAATATCGAGATCGCGGTCGCCGCGATCAAGAAGGGTGCCTATGACTTCATCGAAAAGCCGTTCAACATCGACCAGCTTCTGGTGGTGATCGGTCGTGCGATGGAGGCCGCGCGTCTGCGGCGCGAGAATGTCACGCTCCGCAAGCGTGATGGCGGCCAGACCGAGATGATCGGCACCAGCCAGGCAATGAAGGTGCTGAAAACCCAGCTTGCCAAGGTGCTGCGCTCGAACGGGCGGGTGATGCTGACCGGCCCTTCCGGATGCGGCAAGGAGGTGGCGGCGCGTCATATCCATGTCAGTTCGAACCGGGCCAGCGCGCCCTTCGTCACCGTTTCCTGTGCCGCCATCGAGCCTGACAAGATGGAGGCGGTGCTGTTTGGCCAGGAAAGCGCGGCGCATGGCGTCATTCCTGGCCTGCTGGAACAGGCGCATGGCGGCATCCTTTATCTGGATGAGGTGGCCGACATGCCGCCCGGTACGCAATCGAAGATCCTGCGGGTGCTGGTTGACCAGACCTTCATGCGGGTAGGTGGCAGCGAGAAGATGAAGGTCGATCTGCGGGTGATTTCTTCAACCACGCGCGACCTGCGCGCCGAGATCGCGGCGGGTCAGTTCCGCCAGGAACTGTATGACCGGCTGAACGTGGTGCCCATCGCGGTGCCGTCGCTGGAGGAACGGCGCGAAGACATCCCCGCCCTTGCCACCCATTTCATCGAAATGTTCCACCAGTCGCAGGGCCTGCCCAAACGCCCCCTTTCAGACGAGGCCGAAGCCCAGCTTCAGGCCATGGGTTGGCCCGGCAATATTCGGCAGCTACGCAATGTCATCGAACGCGCGCTGATCCTCGGTGAGGGGTCTGGCCCGATCGAGGCGCGTGAATTGCAAGGCGACAACAATGGCGAAGAGGGCGAGGGGCGGGTGGTGCTTCTGGGCGGGTTGGCCACGCTGCCATTGCGCGAGGCGCGCGAGTTGTTCGAGCGTGAGTATCTGCTGACCCAGATCAACCGGTTCGGCGGCAACATCTCGCGCACGGCAACATTCGTCGGCATGGAACGTTCGGCGCTGCATCGCAAACTCAAGTCACTGGGCGTAAACACGGCTACGCTGTCGCAAACACGCAACGGACGCGACGACGACTGACCGGGAAGGATCGGGACCATGAAGATCATCATCTGCGGCGCCGGGCAGGTAGGGTGGCAGATTGCCCGCCAGCTTTCGGGCGAGGCCAATGATGTCTCGGTGGTAGACAACAACCCCGCTCTGGTGCGCCGCGCCACCGACACGCTGGAGGTGCAGGGCGTCATCGGCTTTGCCTCGCATCCGCATGTGCTGGAGGCAGCCGGTGCCAAGGACGCAGACATGATCATCGCCGCCACCTATTCCGACGAGGTGAATATGGTCACCTGTCAGGTGGCGCATTCGGTGTTCAATGTCACCCGCAAGATCGCCCGGCTTCGGGCCCAGACCTATCTGGAGCCGCAGTATTCCGACCTTTTCCAGCGCGACCATATGCCCATCGACGTGGTCATCAACCCCGAGCATGAGGTCAGCCAGGCCGCCCTGCGCCGCATCGCCGCGCCCACCACCTTTGATGTGCAGGATTTTCTGGACGGTCGTGTGCGTCTGGCCGGAATCGCGCTGGATGACGAATGCCCGGTTCTGAACACGGCGCTGCGGCAGTTGACCGAGTTGTTCTCGACCCTGCGCGCAATCGTCGTCGGGGTGCGGCGCGGCACCCGGCTGTTTGCGCCCGAGCCCGAGGACCAGCTTTTCGCCGGCGATCAGATCTATGTGGTGGCCGAAAGCGGCGATCTGCCCCGCACGCTGGAGATTTTCGGCAAGCCGCTGGCCCGGCAGGAGCGTGTGGTGGTGATCGGCGCGGGCAATGTCGGCCTGTCGGTGGCGCGTTCGCTGGAAGGCCAGCGCGAGCGGGTGCGCGTGAAGGTGATCGAGCGCGACCGTGCCCGCGCCGAAGCCGCCGCCGACGCGCTGGAGCGTACCATCGTTCTGCATGGCGACGGGATGGAAAGCGAGATCCTTGCCGAAGCCGGGATCGAAAAGGCCGATGCGGTGCTGGCAGTGACGGATGACGACAAGGTCAATCTCCTCGTGTCCGTCCGTGCCAAGGCGATGGGCTGCAAGATCGCCATTGCGCTGATCAACGACCCCAGCCTGGCACCCTTGATGGAGCATCTGGGGATCGACGCGCATATCAACCCGCGCGCGACCACCGTTTCTTCGATTCTGCGTCATGTGCGCCATGGTCGCGTGCGCTCGATCTATACGATCGGCGACGGTGAGGCCGAAGTGATCGAGGCGCAGGTGCTGTCGACCTCGCCAATGGCGGGCAAGGCAATCGGTGAAGTGGATTTCCCGGAGGGCGCGCTGGTCGGTGCGGTGCTCAAGGGCGGCAAGCTGGTCAAGCCGGTTGGCTCGACGGTTCTGGAAACCGGCGATCTTCTGGTGATCTTCGCACTGAAAAATGATGTCCCCGAGGTGGAGCGCCTGTTGCAGGTGGCGGTGGAGTATTTCTGATGGCCTCCCGGCTGGCGCAGGTTCCGGTGCTGGTGGTGATGATCGGCATGACCGGCGTGTCAATGCTGGTGCCTGCGGTCCAGGGGTTCGTTTTGCAACAGGCGCCAGTGGGCCGGGCGTTTCTTTATTCGGCACTGGTCATCATTCTGCTGTCGGCGCTTCTGGCCATCGCCACCAGCCGACCAATGCGGCGCAATCCCGTCCGCGGGCTGTTCCCGTTGCTGGGGGCGATCTATCTGGCGCTGCCCGCGATCATGGCGGTGCCGCTGGTCGAGGTTCTGGGCATTCCCTTTACCGATGCCTGGTTCGAGATGATCTCAAGCTTTACCACCACCGGCGCCACGCTGATCGACACGCCGCGACGGGTGGCCGAACCTGTGCATCTGTGGCGGGCGATGGCGGGCTGGGCCGGAGGGCTGTTCGTGCTGGTGTCGGCAACGGCACTTCTGGCACCGCTTGGGCTGGGCGGGTTTGAAATGATCCGTCCGCCGCGCGCGGGGACCGGGCTGGCGCAGGTTGAGCCTGGACAGGGTCATGGCCAGCGGCTGTTGGCGCATAGCCGGGTGATCCTGCCGTGGTATGCCGGTCTGACGGTTGCCCTCTGGCTCGGGCAGGTGGTGCTGGGTGTGCCGGGGTTTCGTGCGCTTGTTCACGCGATGTCGACGCTGTCAACCTCGGGCATCCTGCCGCGTGAAACGCTGGGCGGGGTCGGCATTCTGGCCGAGGCAGTAATCTTTCTGTTCCTGATCCTGGGTCTCAGCCGAAGCCTGCTTCCCAACCCGGCCCTGCGCACCCGACGCCGCAGTTTCAGGCCGGGCCCTGAATTGATGGTCGCCGCCTTCATCGTGGCTCTGGTAACAGCGACGGTCGCCGCGCGCCATTGGCTGGGCGCATTCGAGGCTGCCGAGGGCGAGAACCTGCCCGCCCTTGGCCGCGCGATCTGGGGCATGGCCTTTACCGGGCTTTCGTTTCTTACAACCACAGGCTTTGTCAGCCAGGACTGGATCGCAATCCGTCTGTGGTCCGGGCTGGCACCGCCGGGGCTGGTGCTGATGGGCCTGGCGATCATCGGCGGTGGGGTGGCGACAACGGCGGGCGGTGTGAAACTTCTGCGGGTCTATGCGCTGGCGCGGATGGGGCGGCTGGAACTGGAGCGCATGATCTATCCCTCGATGGTAGTGGGCGGCGGTGAAACGGCGCGTTTTCTGGTCACGGGCGGGGCACGCGCGGCCTGGCTGTTTGCGATGGTTTTTGCGCTGTCGGCGGCGGTGCTGGTGGCGGTGCTGATGCTTCTGGGGATGAGCTTTGAAACCGGGCTGATCTTTACCTTCGCAGCCATCACCACCACCGGCCCGTTGGTTCAGGTTGCCGGTGATCTGCCCCTGCACTGGAGCCTCTTGTCCGACCCCGCCAAGGCGGTGTTGGCGCTCGGGATGATTCTCGGACGGCTGGAGATTCTAGCGCTGCTGGCCCTGCTGATGGCGCAGTTTGCGCGCGACTAGGCTCTTGCAGGCCGGATTCGGCCCTTGCTGTCAGAGTAAAACCGGACTAGATCGCTGAATTGGACTGGAAATCAGCGTTATCGCGCTTCATACTGCCCTCACAGGGGGGGTGCTGTGCCACCGGGTTTCGGCGCAGGCCGCAATAAAGGTAAAAAAAACATGGCCGTAGAAAAGCAAAATTTGCAGGATGCCTTTCTCAACCACGTCCGCAAGAACAAGGTTCCCGTAACGATTTTTCTGATCAACGGGGTCAAGCTGCTGGGCGTGATCACCTGGTTTGACAATTTCTGCGTTCTGCTTCGGCGTGAAGGGCAGAGCCAACTGGTCTACAAGCATGCGATTTCGACGATCATGCCGGGCCAGCCCATCAGTCTGTATAATGGCGAAGACTGATCTTCGCCTGGGCGAGGTTATGTGACGGTCAAGATTGATGAATCGGGGGGTGACGGGGGCAAACGCCTTACGCGCGCCCTTGTTCTGCATCCTGAAATACGCGGTGTCGGTTCCGCCCGTGGCCCCGAGGGCGCGCTGGCCGAGGCGATGGCGCTTGCCCGTGCCTTGCCGGGGATCGAGCTGATCGACGGCCAGGTAGTCCGGCTGCCCCGCGCGCATCCGGGCCATCTGTTCGGCTCGGGAAAGGTTGCCGAACTCAAGGCGCGCATCGAGACGGACGAGATTGACCTGGTGCTGGTCGATGGTCCGGTAACGCCGGTTCAGCAGCGCAATCTGGAACGCGAATGGTCGGTCAAGTTGCTGGACCGGACGGGGCTGATCCTGGAAATCTTTGCCGATCGCGCGCGCACCCGCGAGGGGGTGTTGCAGGTCGAACTGGCGGCGCTGAGCTATCAGCGCACGCGGCTGGTGCGCGCCTGGACCCATCTGGAGCGTCAGCGCGGGGGGCTGGGCTTTGTTGGTGGCCCTGGCGAAACCCAGATCGAGGCCGACCGCCGCGCGATCGACACTCAGATGGTGCGCTTGAAGCGCCAGCTTGAGAAAGTTGCCAAAACCCGCGAACTGCATCGCGCCGCGCGGCGCAAGGTGCCGTTTCCGGTGGTTGCGCTGGTGGGTTATACCAACGCTGGAAAATCAACGCTTTTCAACCGGATGACAGGTGCCGAGGTGATGGCGAAGGACATGCTTTTCGCCACCCTCGACCCGACGATGCGCGCGGTTGAACTGCCCGGAGGATTGGAGGTGATCCTGTCCGACACAGTGGGCTTCATTTCGGATCTTCCAACCCAGCTGGTTGCTGCGTTCCGGGCGACGTTGGAAGAGGTGCTGGAGGCCGATCTGATCGTGCATGTGCGCGACATTTCTCACCCGGAAACCGAGGCCCAGGCGCAGGATGTCGAAACCATTCTGGCAGAACTGGGTGTGGCGCAGGACGTGCCGAAAATCGAGGTCTGGAACAAGGTTGACCTGCTGGCGCCTGACGATGCGCTTTTGACCGTTGCCGCGCGCCGCGAAGGTGTCTTTGCTGTTTCGGCGCTGACCGGGGCGGGGTTGAACGATGTGTTCACCGCAATCACCGCTGCACTGGACGATGAACGCCACAGTGCTGTGCTGGAACTGGCCTATGATCAGGGCCGGGCGCGGGCTTGGCTGTTCGCCGAAGGGCTGGTGGAGAATGAGGTGCCGGGCGATACGGGATCGCAACTGACGGTCCTCTGGACAGCCCGCCAGCGCCGTCGATTTGAAACATTGATCGCTGAGGGACAGGACGAGGTGGAGTGAAGGGCGCGCTGGCGCCCGTGAGGCGGAGATTTCCTCCTTTTCGCCCCGCGTAACCTTCCGACGCGGCGCATCGGGCGAACGCGTCGCCAACGGGTGTGTCAACGATGACCGAAGAAGCGTGTGGCGCTGATCTTCATGCCCGTTTTCGTCGCGCTCGTCCGATCAGTCGCATGTATCTGGCGAAACACCGGCTTCGCTGGCGTCATCCGGCGTCCGACCTGTGATTGCACAGGCTGGCTCATGACGGAAACCTCAAGGACGAAGCCGGTACAGTTGAGGAAATGCTACTCCTCCTCATCGCTGCGCAATTCGACATCTCCCAGTTCGATCAGATTACGGATACTTGCGACCACCATGCTCATCGCCTCTTCACCATCGCGGGCGCGCACCTTGCCGCGAATCTCGACCTCGTCGCGCAGCGTGGCAGCCATGCGCTGCGACATGTTGCAAAGCAGGAAATCGACGGATTTCGCCTCGTCACTGGCGCTTTGGCGACTGGCATAGGCGAAAGCAGTGATCAACTCGGACTGCGCGACATCGCGCAACACCTTCCCGACATCGCGGGGCTTGAGCCGCTCATGGATATTGGCAAAAGTGAAGATGGCCTTGCGGACCCCATCGGCGAAATCAGTGTCCTGCTGGTCAAGGCCGGTCAGCAGGTCTTCGCGGATGCGGGTGGTGGCGTTGGTCAGAATGGCACCGACGCGCTTGGCGGGAGGCGCTTCAAAAGCAGGGGGCGGGCGGTTATCAAGCTGCGTGGCCAGAGCGTTGCCGATCCGCGCAACCAGCCGTGGGTTTATCCGCTCGGTCAATGAGATGGAATAGGCCACGCGTCGGGCACGTTCGCCGGGCATCTTTCCCAGAAGCTCAGCGGCCTGCCGGACCGAGAGTTTGGACAGGACCACAGCGGCCACTTCGGGGCTTTCAGGTTCCAGAAGGCCGAGGAGGGTATCATTTTCGGCCGAGATGATCCGTTCCCATGGGTCGGCGACACCGCGCGCGCGCGCCATCTGGCGCAGACGGGTGGCTGCGGCCGGGCTGAGTTTGCCGTCAAGCGCCTTGAGCGCACCAGCGACGCCGCCTGAAAAGCTGAGCCCGATCTGTTCCAGCGTTTCGACAAACTCGCTTACCACGGCGATCAGTGTATCGCGATCAACCAGCCGCACCTCGCACATTTCTTCGCTTATCGCATTCTGCATCGACTCGGGCAGCTTGGAGAGTTTCAGGTCAACTCCTTCGGCAAGTAAAAGCTGCACCAGAATTGCCGCCTTCTGACGACCCGATAGATGGCGGATAGAGCGGCCCGTGGGGCTGGTGGCATGCGCGGGTGCAAGATTGTCAGACAAACCAGTGTCATCGTAACGCCCCGACGCCAGAGGCAGGCTGGGCGCGGAACCTGTGTCTGGAAGAACATCGCCCAGCGGCAGGGCGGACATCAGCTGATTATGTGACATGAGCGGTCCCAAGCGATTCTGGGGCATCATGGCTTTCAGGCGTTAAGGCATGGATAACGCTGGGCTGATGGTGTCAGGGTTGATCCAGGTCAAGGCGGATCGGGGCAAACCGTGCGATACTGGAAGATGAGGGCAAAGGATGATCCGTTTTCCTAGTCTTCATCTCCCGTTTCCGGGCGCACTTCCCTGTGTCCGGTTGCCTTTACGCCGCGAGAATCCTTTCTCGCGGCGATTTTTTCTGTTCAGCGCCATTCAACCACGCACCAGCGCGGCGGGTTGGTCGGCCTGCGCTTTCTCGATCTCCGCAGCGCGCTTTTCAACCAGTTCGACGATATGGTCGATCATTGCGGCATTCGACATCTTGTGGCTTTGCTTGCCTGCAACATAAACCATGCCGGATCCGGCGCCGCCGCCGGTGAAACCGATATCGGTCATCAACGCCTCGCCGGGACCATTGACCACACAGCCGATGATCGACAGGCTCATGGGGGTCTTGATGTGCTCCAGGCGTTCTTCCAGCGCTTCGACCGTCTTGATCACGTCGAATCCCTGCCGCGCGCAGGATGGGCAGGAGATGATCTGCACGCCCCTTGTGCGCAGACCCAGCGATTTCAGGATCTCGAAGCCGACCTTGACCTCCTGCACCGGATCGGCCGAGAGCGACACGCGGATCGTGTCGCCAATACCCATCCAGAGCAGGTTTCCCAGACCGACGGCAGATTTCACGGTGCCGGAAACCAGGCCCCCGGCTTCGGTTATGCCCAGGTGGATGGGGGCATCGGTGGCCTCGGCAAGCATCTGATAGGCGGTGGCGGCAAGGAAGACATCCGAAGCTTTGCAGCTGATCTTGAACTCGTGAAAATCGTTGTCCTGCAGGAGCTTGATATGATCGAGCCCGCTTTCGACCATGGCGTCGGGGCAGGGCTCGCCGTATTTGTCCAGCAAATGGCGCTCCAGTGATCCGGCATTGACGCCGATGCGGATGGAACAGCCATGATCCTTGGCAGCCTTGACCACCTCGCGCACCCGCTCGGACGATCCGATGTTGCCGGGGTTGATGCGCAGACAGGCCGCGCCCGCTTCGGCAGCCTCGATCGCACGTTTATAGTGGAAATGGATATCGGCCACGATCGGAACCGGGCTTTCGCGCACGATCTCGCGCAGGGCACGGGTAGAGCTTTCGTCGGGCGTCGAGATGCGCACGATATCGGCACCGGCATCGGCGGCGGCCTGCACCTGGGCAATGGTGGCGCGCACGTCCGAACTGTCGGTATTGGTCATGGTCTGAACGCTGATTGGCGCGTCGCCCCCCACCGGCACGGAACCAACCATGATCTGGCGCGACTTGCGCCGGTCGATGTTGCGCCAGGGACGGATCGGATTATGCGACATGGTGCTTTCCGGTTCTGAAGGGCTTTGGCCCCAGACATAGGCCCAAGGTCGCTCCGAGGCAATGCGGGCAGTGGCGGATGGGCGGTTTTCTTGGCCTAAAACGAAACGGCCCGCGAATAACTGCGGGCCGCGAAAACGGGAAGGAGCGCGCGTTAATCTTCGCGCAGGCGGGCCACATGCACGGCCAGATCCTGATCGCGGCTCAGATCGGCCAGAGCGAAGCGGTCGCGCAAGGCATCGGCGGACAGCGCGATATCGCGGACCACATTGGCACCGGGCGCGGCGGGGCCATAGGCCTCGCCATTGACGAGGAAATAGACCGAGCCGGAGTTGCCCGCATGCAGCGTCGGCGGCACTTCGGTCTGGGGCAGCGTGTAACGCTCGCCCGCATCCAGGATACGCTCGAACACAATGCTGCCATCGGTGCCGCGCACCCGCATCCATGCCGGGCGCACCGCCAGGATCTCGACAACCGGCGGGCCTTCGTCGTGAACGCGCGGTGCGCTGTTGGCGTCGGTTATGTCCTGCGACCCGTTCAATGCTCCGGCCAATGCCTCGGTAACTGCCGAATCGGTGGCGATTCTGTCGGGGCTGCGCCCCTCACGGGTATTGATCGCGGCGATCGGGCCGTCGCGCGGCACCATTACCGGCACGTCCAGCGCCTGAGGCCGCGAAATCCGCACACGACCCTCGGCGCCCGAAACAGGCGCACTTTGCGGATCGCCATCAAGAGCGGCGATTGAAGGGGCGGGGCCATCGCCCAGCGGGTTGAAATCGCTGATCACATTGGGGACGATATCGGCGGGCGCGACCTGAACGCGCTGCACTTCCTGAAGCACCTTCCAGCCGGCAAATCCCAGACCCAGAATAAGCGCTGCCAGTACGGAAACCGACCCAAGTGCACCGGGCTCGATCCGCCGCCAGAAGGGTTCCGGGTCAGGAAGAATGCCGACACCTTTCAGCGCACCGCCGCGCTGCTGTTCGGTCGCCCGGTTTTCACGCGCGGGGCGAGCGGGCGGGACAGCGGTGGCCATGCCATGTGCAACGGCGAAATTGTGCTCAATGCAGAACCGCTCATAAACCCATTCCGGATCCATCCCCAGATAGCGGGCGTAGGAGCGCACGAAACCAGCGACGAAACTGGGCGTGTCAAATGCCTCCAGGTCGCCGTTCTCGATCGCGGCGATGAAGGCTGCGCGGATATGAAGCTCACGCTGAACATCCAGAAGCGACTTGCCAAGCGTAGCACGTTCGCCGCGCAAGAGATCGCCCAGCCGCAGTTCGTAATCGTCGAATCCGCGTTGCTTGTTCTCTTCTTGCGCCGGAGGTTGTTCCTTCCGCCAGATCATCCGCCCTGTCCCTGTTACCGCCTGCCGTCGGGTATGCTTGGTGCGAATCTATGCCACCTGTGGTGAAAACTGAGTCGCACTGCATCTACCTCTTGTAGGTTTCATAGCAGATGACAACAATTATTTGAAGCTGCCGTGTTGGCTCAAGCACTCAGTTCGGCACGATTCAGCGCACAATGCGACCAGAGCGTATCCATCGCCTTCACAACCTTGTCGATCTCTTTTGGGTCATGCACCGGTGAGGGGGTGAAGCGCAGCCGCTCGGTGCCGCGCGGCACCGTCGGATAGTTGATCGGCTGGACATAAACGCCATGGTTCTCAAGGAGCATGTCCGAGATCAGCTTGCAATGCACCGGGTCGCCGACATGAACCGGCACGATATGGCTGCCATGGTCGATGATCGGCAAGCCCATCCCCTTCAGCCGCATCTTCAGGATGCGCGCATGCAGTTGCTGGCGATCACGCAACTCTTGCCCGGCTGCGGTTTTCAGAAAGGCAATCGAGGCCGCACAACCAGCGGCGACCGCGGGTGGCAGCGAGGTGGTGAAGATGAAGCCCGGTGCATAGGAACGGATGGCGTCGACCATCTTTGCGCTGGCAGCAATATAGCCACCCATCACGCCGAAAGCCTTGGCCATGGTGCCATTGAAGATGTCGATCCGATCCATCAGCCCGTCACGTTCGGCCACACCGGCCCCGCGCGGGCCATACATCCCCACCGCGTGAACCTCGTCGATATAGGTCAGGGCGCCGAATTCATCGGCCAGATCGCAGATCGCCTCGATCGGGCCGAAATCGCCATCCATCGAATAGATCGACTCAAACGCGATCAGCTTGGGCGCGGCGGGATCGTCGGCTGCCATCAACTCACGCAGATGGGCGACATCATTATGGCGGAAAATGCGCTTGGCACCGCCGTTGCGGCGCACGCCCTCGATCATCGAGGCATGGTTCAGCGCGTCGGAATAGATGATCAGGCCGGGGAACAGCTTTGGCAGCGTCGATAGCGTGGCATCATTGGCGATATAGGCCGAGGTGAAGACCAGCGCCGCTTCTTTCTGGTGCAGATCGGCGATCTCGGCTTCCAGCCGCTTGTGATAGACGGTGGTTCCCGAAATGTTACGCGTGCCACCCGAACCGGCGCCGGTTGCCTCCAACGCCTCATGCATCGCGGCAAGAACGGCGGGGTGCTGGCCCATCCCCAGATAATCGTTGCCACACCAGACCGTGATTTCCTTCTCTGTGCCGTCGGGGCGACGCCACAGAGCGTGCGGATAATGGCCCTTGCGGCGTTCGATGTCGATGAAGGTCCGGTAGCGCCCTTCGTCATGCAGGCGCTGCAAGGCGGTGTCGAGTGCGGCATCAAAGTTCAAGGCAGTCTCCCTCGCGTAACGCTGGGTCGGTCGTGGCAGGGCGCGCGACGTGTCGCATATGGTCCGGCGCAGCGGTTTCTTCCATCCTGGAATCGTGTTTACCCATGGCTTTTCGCGGGAAACATGACTTGGATCAATTCCAGATTATGTCGCACCCTTTGCGCATCAGAATATAGCAACCTCAATCGACGATGACCACCGCGCAATCCGCGACGTCATTCTCGCCAGCCGTGGCACAGGCGGCAAGCGCGTCATTCGCGGCGGTCCCGCCCTGACCAAGGCCCCAAAGCCCGGTCGTGGGCGAGACGGCCAACGCCGCTTCGCCACGCCCGTTCGGATAACTCTCCGCGAAGGCAGCAGTTGCATCGGCACTCAGTTGCAGATCACGAGCCTGCCAGCCTGCCGGACGCACCTCCAGCGCGATCACGCAACGGCCCTCATTGCTGCGCCGATCGTCGCATTCGGCCAGTGCGGCGGCGCGTGCGGCCTCGACGCTGTGGTGATTTGCGGCCATCACGGTTGCCGCGGACATCAGGCCATCGGCCGGGGCAAAGGCAACGGCGGCATAGTATTTCTGCCCCTGTGCGATGGAGGTGAGGATCTGCACTTCCTGATCGCTCAGCCCCTGCGCATCATAACGCACCACCTCCACGCGCTCGGGGTGAAAGAGTTGCGCGCGCGCCTCGGCTCCGGTTAGCGGATCAGCCAGTGCGGGCAGCGCACCAGGCGCAAGAAGGATGGCGGTCAGCGCCGCAAGAAGCGGGTGTTTCATGAGCAAGGCAAGCTCCTTTGAAGGTTTGCGCGCTCCTTACCAAGCGCCGTGGGTGCTGTGAACCACTTAGCGCCATGGCTTGTACAGAAAGCACGGCTCAGCCCGGCTCTGGACTTGCCCCTGGGCCAGGTCTAGGCTCGCACGTATCGCAAATTCCGCCCGTTTCAGGAGGTTTCATGTCCGCCCAATCCGCCCTTCACGCTGTCCTCGATCATGTCGACAACCATATCGACGAATCGCTTGAGCGGCTTCTGGCGTTTCTGCGTGTGCCGTCAATCTCAACCGATCCGGCCTACAAGGCCGATTGCGACCGCGCCGCCGACTGGCTGACCACTGAACTGAGCGCGCTGGGGATGGAGGCGCGCAAGGATGCCACGCCGGGTCACCCGATGGTCGTGGCGCATGGGCCGGTGCAGGACGGGCCGCATGTGCTGTTCTACGGCCATTACGATGTCCAGCCGGTTGACCCGCTGGAGCTGTGGCACCGTGACCCGTTCGACCCGGCGCTGGAAGAAACGCCGCACGGCCGTGTCATCCGCGGGCGCGGGGCCTCGGATGACAAGGGCCAGCTGATGACCTTTGTCGAGGCATGCCGCGCCTGGATTGCAGTGCATGGATCGCTGCCAACCCGCGTGTCGATGTTCTTCGAGGGCGAGGAGGAATCAGGCTCGCCCTCGCTGGTGCCCTATATGAAGGCGCAGGCCGAGGCGCTGAAGGCCGATCTGGCGCTGATCTGCGATACCGGCATGTTCGACCCGCAAACCCCGGCGATCACCACCATGCTGCGCGGGCTGGCCAAACTGGAACTGGTGATCACCGGGCCGGACAAGGATCTGCACTCGGGCATGTTCGGCGGCGCGGCGATGAACCCGGCCCGGGTTCTCGCGCGTATCCTCGCCGATCTGCATGATGAGGACGGACGCATCACGCTCGACGGCTTCTATGACGGCGTGCCGGAACTGACCAATGCCCAGCGCGCGCAATGGGATGGCCTGGGTTTCGACGCCGAGGCATTTCTTGGCGCGGTCGGGCTTGAAGTGCCTGCCGGTGAGAAAGGTCGCACCGCACTGGAGATGATCTGGTCGCGACCGACCTGCGAGATCAACGGCATGACTTCGGGCTACACCGGCGCCGGGTTCAAGACGGTGCTGCCGTCCAGGGCTTCGGCGAAGGTCAGTTTCCGGCTGGTGGGCACGCAAGACCCGCAGAAGGTACTCGATGCCTTCCGCGCTCATGTCGACGCCCGCCTTCCCGCCGATTGCAAGGCTGAAATCCTGGATGCCAATGGCGCGCCGGCCTCGATGATGGCGCATGAAAACCCCGCCTTCGAGGCCGCGCGCCAGGCGCTCAGCGACGAATGGCCCCGCCCGGCGGCGTTCATCGGCAGCGGCGGATCAATTCCCATCGCCGGTTACTTCCAGTCGATCCTCGGGATGGATTCGCTCCTGATCGGTTTTGGCCGTGACGATGACCAGATCCATTCGCCCAACGAGAAATACGACCTTGAAAGCTTCCACAAGGGCATCCGCTCCTGGGTGCGGATACTCGCGGCATTGGCGAAGAACTGAGAGATTTCACCAAAAGGCGATTTCATCTTGCCCAAAATACGCTGGGGGGTGAATTGGCCAGAGGCCAAGAGGGGGGCAACGCCCCCCTTGTTAGCCAATCCGAGAGACATGCAACATATCACGCAATCCCCCACCGAACCTGCCTTTGTCCAGAACCCCTATGCGTTCTACGACCGCGCCCGCGCGCTGGGCGCGATCGTCCACTGGGATGAAATGGGCATGCCCTGTGCGCTCAGCCAAGCCGCTGTCAGCACCATCCTGCGCGACCGCCGCTTCGGGCGCGCGATCCCGCCGCACCTGCAAAAACCGATCCCCGCGCATCTCGAACCCTTCCATGCGGTGGAACGGCACTCGATGCTGGAACTGGAGCCGCCTCGCCATACGATGCTGCGCAAACACGTGCTGCGTGCCTTCACTTCCCGCCGGATCGCCGCGCTGGCGCCCGAGATCGCTTCCCTGTCGCACGATCTGATCGACCACTTCCCCAAGGGGCCCTTCGACCTGCTTGAACACTTCGCCCGGACCATCCCGGTGGTGGTGATCTGCCGCCTGCTGGGCGTGCCCGAGACGATGAAAGACCAGCTTCTGAACTGGTCGCATGCGATGGTGGCGATGTATCAGTCCACGCGCGATCGTACGATCGAGGATGCCGCGGCTCAGGCCGCAGCCGATTTCGCGGCATTCCTGCGCGATTATGTCGAGAAACGCCGCGTGCTTCCAGCCGATGACCTGATCACCCATCTGATCGCTGCCGAAGCCGATGGAGAAGTGCTGGGCACGGATGCGTTGATCGCTACCTGTATCCTGCTTCTCAACGCCGGGCACGAAGCCACGGTGCATGCGCTCGGCAACGGGGCGAAGGCGCTGCTGGAGGCGGGCGGGCCAAAAGACTGGCTGACGCCCGACTGGATCGAGGGCACGGTCGAGGAAATCCTGCGTTTCGATCCGCCGTTGCATCTGTTTACCCGCTTCGCCTATGAACCCGTCGAGGTGCTGGGTCACATGTTTGAGCCGGGCGATCAGGTCGCCCTCCTGCTCGGCGCCGCCGGGCGCGACCCGCGCGCCTGCGATGACCCCCACCGGTTCAACCCGGCGCGGCCGGTCAAGCCCCACCAGGCCTTCGGCGCCGGGTTGCATTTTTGCCTTGGCGCGCCACTGGCACGGCTGGAAATGGCCGTGGCGCTGCCGATCCTTTTTGCGCGCTGCCCGAACCTGCGTCTGAGTGAAAAACCCTGCTACGCCGATACCTACCATTTCCACGGCCTCGCCCGGTTGATGGTGACGCGATAAACCGGGGGGCGTCGCTCCCGCCCCTCGTCGAGCGCGGGCGGCGCCCGCGCTCTCCTCGCGTTGGGCCGGGCCGACGCGCCTGCGGCGCGTCGGCAGGGGGCGCTGCCCCCGTCGCCCGTGCCGGGCGACTCCCCCGGGATACTTATTGAACAGATGAATTGGGGCGCTTTTGTCTTTTCCGCGTTCCTTCTGTGCAGGGCAAGGGGGCAGGGGATTGATCTTTGTCCTGTGGCTGGGCATTGCAGGCGGCAACAGATCTGGCGGGCGAAGGGTAAGGGATGCGGCCATTGACGAGCGAGTTGGGATCGGCGCCGGTCGTTGTGCTGGTGCGGCCCCAGATGGGCGAGAACATCGGTGCGGCCGCGCGCGCGATGCTCAATTTCGGGCTGGAGCACATGCGCCTTGTCTCACCGCGCGATGGCTGGCCGAATCCGGCGGCGGTGGCCATGGCCTCGGGCGCGGGGCCGGTGCTGGAGCATGCGGGGCTGTTTTCCGATCTGCCCGGCGCGCTGGCCGACTGCGATTACGTCTTTGCCACCACCGCGCGGGTCCGGGGGCTGGTCAAGCCGGTCTATACGCCTGAAGCTGCGATGACCGAGGCGCGCGCGCTGATCGCCGCGGGCAAGCGGGTGGCGGTGTTGTTCGGCCCCGAGCGCGCGGGGCTGGAGAACGAGGAGGTGGCGCGGGCCAACGCCATTGTCACCATTCCGGTCAACCCGGCCTTCTATTCGCTCAATCTGGCGCAGGGTGTCTTGCTTCTGGCCTATGAATGGATGCGCCAGGCCACCGAGACCCCGGCGCGCGTCGAGAACCTTGCCGGGACCGATTTCGCCAGCGCGCTCGAGGTCGAGAAGCTGGGCGACCACTTTGAGGAAAAGCTTGCAGACTCGGGCTTTTTCTTCCCGGTGCAGAAAGCCCCGATGATGAAGCTGAACCTGCGCAACATGCTGACCCGCTGGGGGCTGACGCGGGCCGAGGTGCAGACGCTGCACGGTATCCTGCGACAGCTTGTGCGTGGGCGGTGATGCGCCCTTGAAGGCCCCAACAGCGCGTTCTAGCTTGGCGCGGACAAAGGAGACATGCACCATGGCCAAACGTCCGATCTTTGAAGAGGTCAGCGAAGGCGCGCGCCCGACGGCCCCGGCGCCGGTGTCGATCGAGCGCCCTTCAGGCGCTCGGCGGGCGATCCGGGCGTGGCTATACCTGCTGTTCGCTCTGGTGGTGACGATGATTGCGGTGGGTGGTCTGACGCGATTGACGGGTTCTGGCCTGTCGATCACCGACTGGCGGCCGGTCACCGGGGCGATTCCGCCCCTGAGTGCCGAGGACTGGGCGCGCGAATTCGACGCTTATCGCCAGATCGACCAATATCAGCTGGTCAATCGGGGCATGACGCTGGGCGAGTTCCAGTTCATCTACTGGTGGGAATGGGGCCACCGGCAGCTGGGCCGGTTCATCGGGCTGGTCTGGGGGCTGGGTTTTCTGTGGTTCTGGCTGCGTGGCCGGATCCCGCCGGGCTGGACCGGGCGGCTTTTGGGTCTGGGCGCGCTGGGGGGCGCGCAGGGGGCGATCGGCTGGTGGATGGTGTCCTCGGGGCTGGGTGAGGGGATGGTGGCCGTCGCGTCATACCGGCTGGCCGTGCATCTCGGGCTGGCGTTCATCATTCTGGGCCTGATTGCGTGGTATGCGCTGCTGCTGGGCCGGTCGGAAGCCGCGCTGTTGCAGGCGCGGCGGGGGCGCGAGGCGAAGCTGTTTTCGATGTCCACCGGCCTGATGCATTTCGCCTTTCTGCAAATCATTCTTGGTGCGCTGGTGGCCGGGATCGACGCCGGGCGGGGCTATACCGACTGGCCGTTGATGGCGGGGCAGATCTTTCCGCCCGCCGCGTTCGAGTTGCAGCCCTTGTGGCGCAATTTCTTTGAAAACGATGGTCTGGTGCAGTTCATTCACCGCACATCGGGCTATCTGCTGGCGATCTTTGCCCTGGTGGTCTGGGCGCGTGGGCGGCGCAGTTCCTACAGCGCCACGCGGGCCGGGTTCAACCTGATGCTGGGGGCAATGGCCGCACAGATCGTGCTGGGTATTGTCACTGTCATGCATGGCGCGCCCTGGCCGTTGGCGATTGCGCATCAACTGCTGGCGGTCGTGCTGTTCGTCCTCATCATCCGCGCCCGGTTTCTGGCGCAATACCCGCACGGGGCAACCATCGGAAAGGGCCGCACGTGAGCGCTTACGACGAACTGCTGGCGCATGAGCGCCAGACACAGGCACTGGCGCAGGTCATGGGCCGGCTGGGCTGGGATCAGGAAGCCATGATGCCGCGCGGCGCTGCCGAACAGCGGGCTGAAGAGATGGCTGCGCTGGAGGGCGTCCTGCACGCCCGGCGCACCGATCCGCGCATTGCCGAATGGCTGGAAAAGGCCGAGCCGGGTGACGAGCCTGCGCGGGCAATCCTGCGTCATGTCCGGCGCGATTATCAGCGCCACACCAAGGTGCCCGCGCGGCTGGCCGAAGAGATCGCGCGCGTTACATCGGCGGCTCAGGGCCACTGGGCCGAGGCCCGCGCGCGCGACGATCTGCCCGCCTTCCTTCCCTGGCTGGAGCGCGTTCTGGCGCTCAGGCGCGAGGAAGCCTCGGCGCTGGCGGCGGGGGGTGATCTCTATGATGCGCTGCTGGATGATTACGAGCCCGGTGCCACGGCTGCCGGGATCGGCGCCATATTCGACCGGATGCGCCCTCGTCTGGTCGCGCTGCGCGAGGCGGTGCTGGGCGCGCCGAACCAGCCTGCGCCCCTCAAGGGCGAGTTTCACCGTGAGGGGCAGTTGCGGCTGGCACGCCTGCTGGCGGAAACCTATGGCTATGATTTCACGCGCGGGCGGCTGGATCTGGCGGTGCATCCTTTCTCTTCAGGCTCGGGTTCGGATGTACGCATCACCACCCGCGTTGTGGAAACCGACCCGTTCAACTGTCTCTATTCGACACTGCACGAGGTGGGGCACGCCACTTATGAACAGAGCGTCGATGCCGCCTTTGCGCTGACCCCGCTGGGCCAGGGCGTGTCGATGGGGGTGCATGAAAGCCAGAGCCGGATTTACGAGAACCAGCTGGGCCGCAGCGCCGCTTTCACCGGCTGGCTGTTCGAGAAGATGCGCAGCGAATTCGGTGATCTGGGGCTGGGGGATGCCGAGCGTTTTCACGCGACCGTCAACCGCGTGACGCCGGGTTTCATCCGCACAGAGGCCGATGAGGTGCAATACAACCTGCATATCATGCTGCGTTTCGATCTGGAGCGCGCGCTGATTGCCGGTGATCTGCTGCCCGGCGATCTGGAGACCGCATGGAATGACCGCTTCAGGGCTGATTTCGGCGTGACGGTGGACCGGCCCTCGCTGGGGGTGTTGCAGGATGTGCATTGGTCGGTGGGCCTGTTCGGCTATTTTCCGACCTATACGCTGGGCAATGTCTATGCCGGGTGCCTGATGCAGGCGCTGCGGCGCGACCGTCCGGGTCTGGACGGGGAACTGGCGGCGGGCGACCTTTCCGGGGCAACCGCATGGCTGCGCGAGAAGGTTCAGGTGCATGGCGCGCTGATGGAACCGGCACAGACCATTGAACTGGCCTGCGGATTTGCCCCGCATGAAGGGCCGCTGCTGGACTACCTGGACGAAAAATTCAGCGCGATATACGGGTTATGATGGCGCCCGAGTTTCAGATCCTCGTGATCAACGCGGTATGCCTTGGGGTGGCGTATCTGTTCATCCTGCCGGGATTGCGGCACAAGACCCTGAAGGCGCTGGCGCTGAGCGATCTGGCGGTGTCGGTGCTGGCACTGGGAACAGCGGCTGCGCTGTTCATGGGACAGGGCGTGCGGTTCAGCCTGCTGGTTGTCGAGGTCAACTGGCTGGTCTTCGCGCTGGTGACATTCGTCGCTATGGAGGTGCCGCTGTTCATGCGTTTCGTGCGCAAGCACGGAATCGAGCCGCCGGAATAGCCCGATGGCGGCGGGAAAGGGGGATTTGCCCCCTCTGGCCTGCGGCAATTCACCCCCAGCGTGTTTTCAGGCAAGATGAAGGCGCATCACGCGGCTTTGGCCGGGGTGACGAGGGTCTTTAGTATCTCGGCGGCGAGGGTAAAGGAGCGTTTCCGCGCTACCGGGTCATGAATGGCGGCGGTGATCATCAGTTCGTCAGGCTGGTAGCGCTCAAGGAGGCTGTGCAACTGGCGCTCGATTGTGGCCGGGGCGCCGGTTGCCGAGACCGAAAGCGCGGCCTCGACCTGGGCCATGACCGGGCGCGGGATCTCATCGGAGAGATCCGCGCGCGGGCGCGGCAGGGGGCCGGGGCGGCCGGTGCGCAACCGGGCAAAAGCGAGCAGTTGCGAGGAGCGCAGAAAATGCGCCTCTTCGTCGGTATCAGCGGCGAAGACCCCGGCGGCGATCATCGCATAGGGTTTGGCCAGATGCTTCGAGGGGCGGAACTGCTGGCGGTAGGTGGCAAGCGCCTGATCCAGCAGTCCGGGTGCGAAATGCGAGGCAAAGGCATAAGGAAGCCCGGCCCAGGCCGCGAGTTGCGCGCCATAGAGGCTGGAGCCGAGGATCCAGACCGGCACATGCGTGCCGGTGCCAGGAATGGCGCGCACCGGCGCGTTGTCAGGCGCGTTGCCCAGATAGTCGATCAGTTCCAGCACATCCTGCGGAAAGCTGTCTTCGGGGGCCATGTGGCGGCGCAGGGCGCGCGCGGTCACGCCATCGGTGCCCGGTGCGCGGCCCAGGCCCAGATCAATGCGCCCCGGAAACAGCGTGGCCAGCGTGCCGAACTGCTCAGCCACCATCAGCGGCGCGTGGTTGGGCAGCATGATCCCGCCCGCGCCGACGCGAATGGTTCTTGTGGCTGCCGCGACATGGCCGATCACCACCGCTGTGGCGGCGCTGGCGATGCCGGGCATGTTGTGATGCTCGGCCAGCCAGTAGCGGTGAAAGCCCAGCGCTTCGGCATGGCGGGCCAGATCGGCGGTATTGGCCAGCGCATCGGCAGGGGTGCCGCCTTCGGGGATGGGTGACAGATCAAGAAGTGAGAAATGGTGCATGGCGGCCTCCTGAGGGGCCAAACCTAGGAAGCAAATCAGCAAGGGGCAAGGCTTAGCCGGTGAAAGGTTCCAATGCTGCATCCCGCAGGGTCTGGCGCGGCGTGCAGCCGAAACGCGCACGGTAAGTCTCGGAGAAGCGCCCGAAATGGGTGAAGCCCCAGCGCGTGGCGATCTCGGTCACGGTATCGCCGGGGCGCGCGTTCTGCAGGTCGCGGTGCGCACGCTCCAACCGCGACTGACGCAGGAAAGCCATCGGCGTGGTGTCGCGAAACCGGCGGAAGGCATATTGCAGCGCACGGGCACTGACGCCGACGGCCTCGGCCACATCATCAAGCGCAAGCGGCTGGTCGATATGGGCGAGCATGTGCTCCTCGGCCTGGCGCACCAGGCGCGGCGCCAGATCGGCGCTATGGTTGCGTTGCAGTGCATCGGTGAAATTGTGGCGGTGCGCTTCAAGCAGGCCGGTCATCAGCGCCGCCTCGATCTGTCGACCCATCAGGCTGCCATGGCCAAGCGCCACACGCCCGGCATCGGCCTCGGCCACCAGATGCAGCACCAGCGCCCGGATCGCCGCACCGCGCGGCCCGGTCAGATCAAACGCGCCGGCGAACGCCAGAGGCCGGTCGGTGCGGCGACCAAGCATCCGCGCCAGATGCGCGTTGAACGCCACCCGGTCGATGCGCAACAGTACCTGCGCGCAACCCTCGCCCCAGATCATCGTGGTCGGCAGATGCGGGTTCAGCAGCGCCGCGCGCGCCGGGTCAGAACAATAGCTGTCGGCGCCGTTATGGATGGCGGCGGCGCCGGCCAGTGGCATCTGAAACAGGTAGAAATCGCGCAGGCAACCCGGACTGATCAGCGTTTTCGCGCCATAGTCGATGAAATTGAGCGAAATCCGGTCACCGGCCAGATGGTGATGGCGCGCGTGAAAGCGCCCCTGACCGATCCGGTCCAGCCGGTGGGGGCAAAAGATGGAGGCAACGCGCTCGCGCGCCTCGTCAAGATCGCAGGTTTGAAACAGCGCATAGGCAGCAAGCGGTGCCTGCCCCGCATGCGGTGCGCCGGGTTGTTCCTTCACTGCCATTCCAGCCTCCCTGCCGGATGATGGAGAAGTCTAGCACAAAGATACATGCGAACGCACGAATTTCCGCGCAAGCGTCAGTTTTTTTCGTTTTCCGGATAGTCATGTTGCGTGGCGGATAGCCGCACCCTCCCGTGCTGGCAGAGTGAGCGGCGAAAGATGCCAGATCAGGGAGAGAAAAATGCGAGGACTTGACGGCAAGGTTGCCATCGTTCCGGGTGGTGCCACCAAGATCGGTCAAGCGATCGTCGACGCGTTCCGCGCGGCGGGGGTGAAGGTCATGGTAGCCGATATCAATGCGGATACGGGCGCAGCGATGGTCGCTGATGGCGTGGGCTTCACAGCTTGCGACCTGCGAAAGGACGAGGACATCGCCGCGCTGGTCAAGGCCACCAAGGATAAGTTTGGCCGGATCGATTTCCTGGTCAATGTCGCGTGCTCCTATCTCGACAACGGCGCCGATTCCACCCGTGCGGAATGGCTGGAAAGCCTTGATGTCAATCTGGTTGGCTCGGCCATGCTGATGCAGGAAGCGCGCGCCGAACTGGCCCGCAACAAGGGCGCGATCGTCAATTTCGGCTCCATTTCCAGCCGTGTGGCGCAGACCGGTCGCTGGCTTTACCCGGTTTCCAAGGCCGCGATCCTTCAGCTTACGCGCAATCAGGCAATGGACCTCGCACCCGAGGGCATCCGTGTAAACGCTGTCAGCCCCGGCTGGACATGGTCCAACATCATGGACCAGCTGACCGAAGGCAACCGCGCGAAAACCGACGCCGTGGCGGCGCCCTTCCATCTGCTTGGCCGCACCGGCAACCCCGAAGAGGTGGCCAGCGCGGTCCTGTTCCTGTGCTCGGACGAGGCCAGCTTCATCACCGGCACCGATATCCGCGTGGACGGCGGCTATACCGCCATGGGCCCGGAGCAGAATGTTCCGGCCATCCCGAAACTCATGGAATAACAAGACGGTAACTCAGGGGAGTATACGATAATGAGAAAGATCACCATCATCGGTGGCGGCCAGTCAGGGCTTATGGTGGCGCTGGGGTTGCTGAAAAAGGGCTATCAGGTGCGCGTGGTGCAAAACCGCACCGCCGAGGACATCGCGCAGGGCAAGATCATGTCCAGCCAGTGCATGTTCGGCGATTCCATTCAGGCCGAGCGCGATCTGGGCATCGATTTCTGGACCGAACTGTGCCCGCCGGTCGAGGGGATCGCCTTTACCGTGCCGCATCCCGAAGTGCCCGGCGAAAAGGCGATCGACTGGGTGGGGCGGCTTGATCGTAACGCCTTTGCGGTCGATCAGCGCGTGAAGTTTCCGGGCTGGCTGGCCGAGTTCGAACGCCTGGGCGGGCGGCTGGTCATCAAGGAGGCCGGCATCAGCGATATGGAACTGTATGCGCGCGAGGATGATCTGGTGATCGTGGCCTCGGGCAAGGGCGAAATCGGCCGCATGTTCGAGCGCGACGCCGAGAAATCACCCTATGACAAGCCCCAGCGCGCGCTGGCCCTGACCTATGTCACCGGCATGACCCCGCGCCCTGAGCATTCGGCGGTGAATTTCAACCTGATCCCCGGCGTGGGTGAATATTTCGTCTTTCCGGGCCTTACCACCACCGGGCCTTGCCACATGATGGTGTTCGAGGGCGTTCCGGGCGGGCCGATGGATTGCTGGGGGGATATCAAATCGCCTGAACAGCATCTGGCGAAATCCAAAGAGATCCTGGATACTTTCCTGCCTTGGGAAGCCGCGCGCTGCCGCGATATCCAGCTTACCGATGACAACGGCATCCTTGCAGGCCGCTTCCCGCCGACGGTGCGCAAGCCGGTCGCCACACTGCCCTCGGGTGCGCTTGTGCTGGGGCTGGGCGATGCGGTCTGCCTCAACGATCCGATCACCGGGCAGGGCTCGAACAACGCGGCCAAGGCTGCGCGCGTCTACCTCAAGCGCATACTTGACCATGGTGACCGGCCGTTTGATGCCGCCTGGATGCAGGGCACATTCGATGCCTACTGGGATTACGCACAATGGGTCGTCGGCTGGACCAACGCGATGCTCGCGCCGCCGCCGCCGCATGTGCTGGACATCATGGGCAACGCCGGTGCCATTCCGAAACTGGCGCACCGGATGGCCAACGGCTTCGATGACCCGCGCGACTTCTTCCCGTGGTTCGCCGATCCGGACGCCGCGCAGGCCTATCTGTCCGAGCTGAAGGCGGCTTGAGGGCGATGGGCATGGCTGTCGATCCCGCCGAGTTCCGCGCCGCCATGGGCCGTTTTCCGGGGGCGGTGACGATCATCACCACCCGCGTGCCGGAAGAGCGGCGCGGGATCACCGCGACTGCCGTCTGCTCGGTCACCGCCGAGCCGCCCAGCCTCCTGGTCTGCGTTAACCGCAAGACCGGCACCTGTGCGGGCATCGCTGCGACCGGTCGATTCAACGTGAACCTTCTGCCCGACCCCTCGCACGAACTGGCGATGCGTTTCGCCGGTGCGGGCGGAGTGACGGGCGAGGACAAGTTCGCCGCGGGCGATTGGGTCGAGGATCAGCGCGGCCTGCCGGTTCTGGGCAATGCCCGCGTTGCCTTCTCCTGCGAGGTGACGGATTCGATGGAGGCTGGCAGCCATCAGGTGTTCATCGGCCGGATCACGGAAATCCACCACGGCGACGGTGAGGCACTGATGTTCGAGCAATCGCGCTTCCACCGTCTGCAACCACTCTGATCCGGCAGGGTGCCTGAACGCATCGGGCGCCCTTCATCTGTTCAGAAATATCCTGGGGGTGAATTGGCCGTCAGGCCAAGAGGGGGCAACGCCCCCTTCCGCCCGGTTTGCCAAGCATCCGGCTTCAGCCGCGCCGATGCGTCGCTGCTACGCGCGATACCTCTTCATATATTCCACACAACAGGTTCAGGGTGCGCGTGGCTTCGCGCAGCCGCTCGTGGATATTGGGTACGGAATCGATGGCTTCTATCAGCAGACGCTGGCGAAGCGCGCCATAATCATCCGTCACCCGCCGTCCTTCCTCGGTCACCTCATAGGTCACCCCCGCGCGCCCCGATCCCTTGCGTTCCACCAGCCCGGCCGCGATCAGTTTGCGCAGGCTGTACTGGATGTTTGGCACGTCATCGCGGTTTGTCAGTCGCGCCAGATCCTTGATCGTCTTGGGCCGGTCGTTCATGCGGATGATGTGCAGCATTGCGTTTTCCGCGCCCGAGGCCGCCAGATCAACCACACTGGACAGGCATTCCGACTGCCAGCGTGCGAATCCCTCATAGGTGCGCATCAGGGCGAATTCCAGTTCGGTGAATTCGATCTCGCCGGATTTCTGCGCCAGGTGCCAACGCTGGTCAAATTCGGGCCGGGGCTTATCCGGTTGATCGCGCTTGCTTTTCCGTTCGCTCATCGGACCCTCCTGAAGGCGTAGTATAGTTGCGATAAAATGCAATTGAAAACAACATTATTATTTGATAGAAAGTCTATTGTAAAATCTAACATAAAGGGAGTGACTCATGACAAATAACCCCATGCTTGACGGTAACGCATTCAAACTTGGTACTTTTTCCTCCAACTGCTCTTCGGGCATGTCGGTCACAAAAGTGCCGGAGCGCTGGGAAAACTCCTGGGATAACAACCTCCGCCTGGCGAAGATGCTCGATGAGGCCGGGATCGACTTCATGTTGCCGATCGCCCGCTGGATCGGCTACGGCGGCGAGACCGATTTTCACGGCGGCGTGCTGGAAACCATGACCTGGGCCTCGGCGCTGCTGGCCTCGACGCAGAACATCGCCGTGTTCGCAACCATCCACACCTCGGCCAACCATCCGGTTGTTGTCGCCAAGCAGATCGCCACCATCGATCAGGTGGGCAAGGGCCGTGCGGGGCTGAACATCGTCGCTGGCTGGAACAAGCCGGAATACGAGGCGCTTGGTCTGAACCTGCCCGACGATCACGAAAGCCGCTACGAATACGCGCAGGAATGGTTCGATGTGATCCGCAAGCTCTGGTCCTCGACCGAATATTTCGACTGGAACGGCAAGCATTTCAATCTCAAGCACGTCAAGGGCGATCCGCGCCCGCTGCGGGGCGCGGTGCCGATCATCAACGCCGCAGGCTCGCCCCAGGGCCGTGAATTTGCCACCGACAACGCGAATTTCCTGTTCACCCCGGCGATTGACCTGGATCGTTCGGTCGAGGAGATCAAGGAACTGAAGGCGCAGGCCGATGCCAAGAACCGCAAGGTCGATGTGTTGACCTTCAGCCATGTCATCTGCCGCCCGACCGAGAAAGAGGCGCGTGACTATCTCAAGCACACCGCCGATGACAACGCCGATTGGGAGGCCGTCGACAACCTGATCCGCTTGCAGTTCGCCCATGCCCACAGCTTCCCGCATGATCTGATGAAGCTGATCCGCGACCGTTTCGCAGCGGGTCACGGTGGTTTCCCGCTGATCGGCACGCCGGAACAGGTGGCCGAGGGCATCCTGTCGCTGCACAAAGCGGGCTTTGCCGGCACCACGCTGTCGTTCATCGACTATGCCGAAGAGTTCCCCTATTTCCGCGACAATGTCCTGCCGCTGCTGGAGCAGGCCGGTATCCGCACGCCGCGCATGGCGCGGGCCGCAGCGGAATGAGCAATCAGCAAGACAATGTCCGGCCCGATTCGGGGCCGGACAAGCCCGCCTTTCTCGGTGCGATGCGCCATTTCGTCGGCTCGGTCAGCGTCATTACCGTGGGGCAGGGCGACGATCTGTCAGGGCTGGTCGTTACCTCGGCCATCTCGCTTTCGGCCGACCCGCCGTTGGTGCTTGTTTGCGTGAACCGCAATTCATCAAGCTGGCCGTTGCTGGGCCGCTACGGGTTCTTTGGCGTGAACGCCCTTGCGGCCCATCACCAGCCGGTCGCCGAACGGTTCTCGGGTTTTGGCGGGGTGAAGGGGGCCGCGCGCTACGAGGGGGCTGACTGGGTCACGGCGGCGACCGGTGCGCAGCTTCTGGCCGATGCCCCGGTAGCGCTCGATTGCACGGTCGAGGAAATGATCGACCGCGCCACGCATTCCATCGTCATCGGTCGGGTCCGCGAGATTCGGTCCAATGACCCGCAGGCCGGGCTGATTTACTGGCACGGCGGCTATCGTGCGCTGACGGATTGAAGCCAACAGAACAGCTTTTGGAAAAACGGCCCGGAGAATATCCGGGCCGTTCTTCATTGCGATCTGCTCAGATGCTCAGGCAGATGTATTTCAGTTCCAGATAATCGTCGATTCCGTGGTGCGAACCTTCGCGGCCCAGCCCTGACTGCTTGACCCCGCCAAAGGGCGCAACCTCGGTCGAGATGATGCCGGTGTTGACACCGACGATGCCGTATTCCAGCGCTTCCTGGACGCGGGTGATGCGGCCGACGTTCTGCGCGTAGAAATAGCAGGCCAGGCCGAAGATCGTGTCATTGGCGTAGCCGATCACTTCTTCCTCGGTGTCGAACTTGAAAAGCGGCGCCAGCGGGCCAAAGGTTTCTTCTTTTGCCACCTTCATCGACTGGTTGACGCCGGTCACCACAGTGGGTTCGAAGAAGCTGCCACCCAGCCCGTGACGTTTGCCACCGGTCAGCACCGCGCCGCCGTGGTCAAGCACATCCTTGATATGCTCTTCAACCTTGTCGACCGCCTCATTGTTGATCAGCGGACCGGTGGTGACGCCCTCTTTCAGACCATCCCCGACATTGAGCTTTTCCACCGCCGCGCGCAGCTTTTCGGCGAAGATGTCATAAACTCCGGCCTGCACATAGATGCGGTTGGCACAGACGCATGTCTGGCCGTTGTTGCGGAACTTCGACATCATCGCGCCTTCGACGGCGGCGTCCAGATCGGCGTCGTCAAAGACGATGAACGGTGCATTCCCGCCCAGCTCCATCGAGCATTTCATGACCTGATCGGCGGCCTGTTTCAGCAGGATGCGTCCCACCTCGGTCGAACCGGTGAAGGTCAGCTTGCGCACGACCGGGTTTTCGCAGAACTCCTTGCCGATATCCGAAGCGCGTGATGACGTCACCACCGACAGCACGCCCTTGGGCACCCCTGCGCGTTCGGCCAGAACGGCCATGGCCAGCGCCGAAAGCGGGGTTTCCGCCGCCGGTCGCGCAACAAAGCCGCAGCCCACCGCCAGCGCCGGGGCCACCTTGCGGGCGATCATCGCGTTGGGGAAGTTCCAGGGTGTGATCGAGGCCGCAACCCCGATCGGCTGTTTCAGCACCGTGATGCGCTTGTCGCGCATATGGCCCGGGATCGTCTCGCCATAGACGCGCTTGGCCTCTTCGCCGAACCACTCGACAAAGGCCGCGCCATAGAGGATCTCGCCGCGTGCTTCGGGCAGGGGCTTGCCCATCTCGGCGGTCAGGATCGCGGCCAGATCGTCGGCGTTTTCCACCATCAGGTCATACCATTTGCGCAGCACCGCCGCGCGTTCCTTGCCGGTGCGCGCGGCCCATTCCTTTTGCGTCTTCTCGGCTGCGGCGATGGCGCGGGCCACTTCGGTGCGCGTCAGGTCGGCCACTTCGGCGATGATGTCGCCGCGTGCGGGGTTGCGCACCGGGAAGGTGGCGCCGTTGTCTGCATCGACCCATTCGCCCGCCACAAAGGCGCGGGTTTCCAGCAGCGAAGGGTCTTTCAGAAGCGAGCGGAGTTCCGTCTGGGTATCAAGCATGAGCGTGTCCTTTCAGAGGTCAGAGTCAGCGCGTCAGCACAAAGCCGGGCCGCGCGCGGTAGATCGCGCCGGTGACGACACCGGCGATTACTGCCTTGATGATATCGCCGGGGATGAAGGCGGCCAGCGCGGCCACGGCCTCGGGGAGCGACAGGCCAATGACCAGCATCATGCCCGCAGCGCCAAAGGCGTAAAGCACGCCAACGCCGCCGATCAGCGCCCCCGCCGCAGCCGAGATCGTCAGGCTGACGCCGCGCCAGTTCTGCGCGATCCAGCCGGTGACGAAGGCCGCAACCGGAAAGCCATAAAGGAAGCCCGAGGTCGGGCCGACAAAGGCCCCCAGCCCGCCGCGCCCGCCAGCCAGAAGCGGCAACCCCAGCGCCACCAGAAGCAGGAACAACAGCACCGCCAGCGCCCCCTTGCGCGCGCCCAGCACCGCACCACAGAGCATGACGCCAAAGCTTTGCGCCGAAATCGGCACGCCGGTAAACAGCATGAAGCTGGGAAACAGCCCCAGCACCGCAATCAGCGCGGCAAACAGCGCAACCATTGTCAAAGAGCGTTCCATCGGTTCTTCCTTTCGCAAGTCAATCGGGCCGGGCCACGCCACCACGGGCGCGCAGGGCTTCGGCAAGGTGATCGGCATCATCAAGCGCAACCAGCACCAGCGGCACGGCTATCTGAAACCCCGTGCGCCGGGGCGAGCGGGCGCGCCAGGCTTCCATGAGTGCGTTGCCCTTCTGGGTCAGCACGGGGACGCAACGGATGACCAGCGCCAGCGCAAGACTGACGGCGGCGGTGTTCAGGCCCAGCCGCCTGAAGGGCGACAACAGGCGCTCCAGCACGGCGGTCATGTCGTCAAGGCGGGTGGTCAGCGTCACCAGATTGGCCAGCGCCACCAGCCCCAGAATGCGCAGGCAGATCACCGCGCCCTGACGCGGCGCGCCGATGATCAGATGCCAGGCCATGATCACCGCCAGAACCAGCAGGAGCGGCCTGAGCAGGCGCAATCCGCGCCGCAGGGCAGGGGTGCCGAGGCTGGCATAAAGCGCTGCGGTGGCGGCTACCAGTGCGCCAATCACCACCGGCTCTGTCACCGGCAGGAACGCCACCATCGCCGCCGCCATCACCGCCATCTTCAGCCCGGCGGGCCAATGATGTAGCCATGTCGGTTGTTCCAGCGTCATTGCCAGCATGGATCGGCCTCTCCCATCTGGTGCATCGCCTCGGTGAAACGGGGCAGCACGTCACCGGCGGCACCATCGGCGCGCAGGCGTCCCTCGTCAAGCCACAGGACGCGGTCAAAATGCACCAGCAGCTCCGGATCATGGGTAACCAGCACCACCTGCTGGGCCAATGCGTCAAGCGTGCGGTTCAGTTGCATCGTTGTGGGGATGTCGAGGCCGGTGAACGGCTCGTCCAGCAAGATCACCGCTGGCTCCATCGCCAGAACTGCCATGAGGCACAGATAGTGGCGCTGGCCCTGCGACAGGGTTTGGGTGGCGCGCATGGCCCATTCTGCGCGGCCATGCGCTTCCAGCACAGCGCGGGCACGGGTTCGGGCCTCGGGGCGCGGCGAGCCGAGTTGGGTCAGGCCAAAGGCGATTTCCTCTTCCACGGTGGGAAAGATGATCTGATGATCGGGGTTCTGAAACAGGATGCCCAACGCGCCGATGGTGGCCTTGCGCTCGCGCATCACATCCACGCCATGCACGCGCACCTGCCCCGAATCGGGCGCCTGCAACCCGGCAATCAGCCGCAACAACGTGCTTTTGCCCGAGCCGTTGCGCCCGACGATGCCGATACGTTTTTCGGTCAGTGTCAGGCTCAGCGCGTCGATGACCCTGCGTGCATCGCGCGACAGGGTGAGCCCGCTCAGTTCGATGGCTTCGGGGTGCGACACGCAGCGCGACTCCTCGTGCGTCGTTGGCGAGCCTGCTATCTGCCCGCGCGCCGGGTTTGATGCAAGAGAAAACCTCAGATGAGGAAGATCACCGCCAGCCCCAGCGGCCCGGCGATCAGGCGCGACCACTCCAGTACCGGGCGCTTCACCGCACCGATCACCGCAAAGCTGATCAGCCACAGGCCCGCGGCAATCTTGGCCATCGCCCCCAGCGCTGCCCATGGCGTGGCCGCCAGTTGCAACAGGTCGGGGTTGGCGATGAAGGCCAGGGGCACGATGAACAGCCCCGCGCCCAGCCGCATCGCATTGCCGGCCACCGGCAGCCAGGGTGTTTGCGCGATGGCGGCGGCGATGAAGACATTGCCGCAGACCGGTGGCGTGATGGTGCACAAAAGCGCATACCAGAAGACGAACAGATGCGCGTAAAGTTCGGGCACGCCCATCCCTACCAGCGCGGGCGCGGCAACGGCGGCGCAGATGACATAGGCCGCGGTCGTCGGCAGTTCCATCCCCAGCACCAGCCCGGCCAGCGCGGTCAGCAAAAGCGCGATCCACAGCGTGTTGCCCGAGGCCGAGAGGATCACCGAGGTCAGCTTCACCCCGAGCCCGGTCATGTTGAACACGCCCACCACGATCCCCGCGCAGATGATCACGGCGGCGATGATCGCCACCTGCTGCGCGGCGGTGATCAGGGCGATCAGGGTGCGGTTCCACCAGCCTGAAAGCGACAGGCTGCCATCGGGCTCGAAGATCAGCGTCAGCCAGGTGATGAAGGTGGCGAAAACGGCGGCATAGGCCAGCGTGTAGGAGGTAAACGCCAGCGTGCCGATCAGGATGGAAAACGGCAGCAGGAAGAACGGCACCGAACGCCCCACCGCCATCCAGCCGGGCAGTGCCTCGCGCGGCAGGGCGGCGAGATTGTGGCGCAGGGCGTAGACATGAACCCCGAACCAGGCGGTGAGGAAGAACAGAAGCGCGGGCAGAAGTGCCGCTATCATGATCTCGGTATAGGGCACGCGCACCAGTTCGGCCATGACGAAAACGCCCGCGCCCATCACCGGCGGCAAGATCTGCCCGCCAGTCGATGCCACGGCTTCCACCGAGGCCGCCATGGCGCGCGGATAGCCAAGCTTTTTCATTGCCGGAATGGTGATCATGCCGGTGGTTGCGGTGTTGGCCGCCGCCACTCCGGAAATCGAACCGTAGAAGGCCGAAGACAGGATCGCCACCTTCGCCGCCCCGGCGCGCGCCCTCCCTGCAATCTGGGTGGCGAATGCCATGAACCCCACGCCTGCCTGACCGGCCGAGATGAACCCGCCGAGGATCACGAACATCGCGATCGTATCGACAGAGGTGCCGGTCAATGATCCCCAAAGCCCGCCTTCGGTAATCGTCAGCGTACCCAGAAGATAATCCACCGGCATGCCGCCATGGCCGAAATAGCCTGGAATGTTGTCGCCCAGGAACGCATAGGCCAGCACCAGCGCCGCCACCGCGGGCAGCACGATCTTGATCGCCCGGCGCGCCATTTCCAGCACCACGACGATCAGAAGCGCGGCCACCGCCAACTGCCCCCAACCCTCCAGCGCGCCGTATTGATGCACCAGATCGCGCCGGTTGACGATGATATAGCCACAGAGCAACACGCCCAGCACCGTGAAAACCCAGCCCGACACTTGCCGCAGCCGCGTGCCCCCGGCGGGCTGGCCCAACAGGAAGATCCAGGGCAGGGCGAGCGCCAGATGCATGGGGCGGGTGATCAGGTTGGGGATCAGACCGGCAAAGGCGTTGTAGATGTGAAAACCCACCGACAGCGCCGCAAGCAACAGCGCCACCACCCCGAAACCAACGCCATCCACCTCGGTCGAAAGCCGCACCCGTCCTGTCATCGCGCTGTCCTGTCCTTCATCTTGCAAAAAATACGCCCTGCGACGCTTGCCTCGCAAACAAGGGCCGGGGTGCAGAAACCCCGGCCCCGTTTACTGACTGCGCCGCCGCCGGTCAGCAGTTCACGGCATGGCGATGCCGCGTTCGGCATAGAATCCGTCGACACCGGGATGCAGTGGCGCGCCCAGTTGCGGCACCAGATCGGGCGTCACGCCAGCCCACCAGGGGTTGGTTTCGGCCAGGCCCTCGCGCTGCTCCCAGAAGGCCGTGACGATGGCCAATGCGGTTTCATCATCCATATTGGTGGCATAGGCGCCGACCGGCACGGCCATGGTAGCGATGTCCTCATTGATGCCTGCATAGGTGCCCGCGCTGATCGCCACCGCCCCTGCGCCGGGATTGGCCTCCATGATCTGCGCGCGCTCGTCTTCCGAGAAGGACAGGATACGCACCGGCAGCGTGGCCGCCAGTTCCTGCACCTGCGGGGTGGGATGCGACGAGCAGGTGGCATAGCCATCGACCTGATTGTTGCGCAAGGCCGCAGGTGCACCCGAAAGCTCCATCTCGGGGGCGGTCACGCTGTCGCCGATGCCCAGCGTGTCGAATATCCCGGCAATCTGGCGCTGGCAGAAGGTGCCGGTCCCGCCGGAAATGAAGCTGCGCCCGGCCAGATCGCTCACCGAATGGATGTCGCTGTCGGCGCGCACGACCAGATGAATGGTGATGAAGGGCATGGGGAACAGCGTACGGATCGCCTCGAAATCGCCGCCGCGCTCAAAGGGCTCGTTCCCGGCGATGGCACTGGCGATCAGGTTTGGCGGCGAGGTGAACAGGAACGCCCCCGGGCGTCGCCCGGCCTCGGCCACGTTCTGCACCGATCCCTGGCTTTCTTCCACCGTTGGCAGAATCGCGCCGTTCGATTGCGCGCGCAGCATCTCGCCCAACTGCACCATCATCACGTAGTAAGAGGATGTGGCCGAGGCCGATTTCAGCGTCACGCGGGTCTCGGCCGCTGCGACACCGGCGCTCATCATCATCGCGGCAGCCAGTGACAGCGCCCCGGCGGGGCGTTTCAGGTTGATCATGTCTCTCTCCTCTCCTGGGTTGGGTACGGGCGGGCCATCTGGCGCGCGGCGTCCAGTGGCACAAAAGCATGGCCCGCGCGCCATCGGCAAGAACAATTCGCCGCGCCACAGAAAGGGTCAGCGCAGGCGCCAGGGATCCTTGGCGCTGCGGTCTTGCGACAGGCTCTCGCACCGCCGCGCGATCAGGGCTTCGATCGCATCGGCCAGATGCACCTCGGCGATCGCATAATCGCCGCGCGCCACGCGGATCTTGTGCGACTCCAGCAGCACATCGGCATGGGTGTATCCTTGGGGCGGTTCGAACCGATAAGCGGCCAGTTCGATTGTCAGCCCCAGCGGATCCTTGAAATAGATCGAATCCATGAAGCCACGGTCCTTGATGCCACTATGCTTTATCCCGCGCGCGTCGAGCCGCGCGATCGCCTGCGAGAACGTCGCTTTCGATACACTGATCGCGATATGATGCACTGCACCCGGCTCGGTCCGGCCGCGCTTCGGATCGGGCTTGCGCGCCTCGTTGGTAAAAACGGTGACCAGCCGCCCGTCGCCCGGATCGAAGTAAAGATGGCTGTCGCTGGCCTGGTCGAGGTTGGGCTGCTCGAATACGAAGGGCATGCCCAGCACGCCTTCCCAGAAATCGATCAAGGTCTGGCGGTCGGCACCAACCAGCGTGATATGATGTATCCCCTGGGATTGCAGTTTCTGCATCAGGCGTCCTCCTGTGGCGGTTTGAAAAAGGTTGTCGCGTCGGAACCCTGAAGTCAACGCAAGCGCGGCCCCTTCATCTGTTCAGAAATATCCTCGGGGGGAGCCGCGCAGCGGCGTGGGGGGCAGACAGCCCCCCGTCCCGCAACCGGTCAGAGGCAAGCGGCCTTGCCTGTTGCGCGCGATTTACCTACACCCATGGCCAAATGCTCCAGACCATGGATTCACCAATGCGCCTTTCCCGCTACTTCCTGCCCGTCCTCAAGGAAACGCCCGCCGAGGCGCAGATCGTCAGCCACCGCCTGATGCTGCGCGCGGGCATGATCCGTCAGCAGGCTGCCGGCATCTATTCCTGGCTTCCGCTGGGGTATCGCGTGCTGAAGCGTATCGAGGCGATCGTGCATCAGGAGCAGGAGCGCGCGGGGCATATCCCGCTTCTCATGCCCACGCTGCAACCGGCCGATCTGTGGCGGGAATCCGGCCGCTATGATGATTACGGGCAGGAAATGCTGCGGATCCAGGACCGCCACAAGCGTGACCTGCTCTACGGGCCGACCAATGAGGAGATGATTACCGATATCTTCCGCGCCCATGTCGGCAGCTACAAGGATCTGCCGCTGACGCTCTATCACATCCAGTGGAAATTCCGCGACGAGATCCGCCCGCGTTTCGGCGTGATGCGCGGGCGCGAGTTCCTGATGAAGGACGGCTACAACTTCGACGTCGACAGGGAGGCCGCCCTGCACGCCTACAACCGCCATATGGTCGCTTACCTGCGCACCTATGAACGCATGGGGCTGACGGCGATTCCGATGCGCGCGGCCTCGGGCCCCATCGGCGGCGACAACACGCATGAATTCCTGGTGCTCGCCCAGACCGGCGAATCGGAAGTGTTCTACGATGACCGGGTGACCGGGCTGAAGATGGGTGACCGGGCGGTCGATTTCGACAACCGCGCCGAGGTCGCCGATATCTGCGCCGAGTTCACAAGTCTCTATGCCCGCACCGATGAAACGCATGAAGAGGCTTTGTTCAACGAGATCCCCGAAGAGCACCGCAAGGTGGGCCGGGGCATCGAGGTCGGGCAGATCTTCTACTTCGGCACCAAATATTCCGAGGCGATGGGCGCCACGGTGGTGACCGCTGACGGCAGCCGCGTGCCGGTCGAGATGGGCTCGCACGGGATTGGTGTCAGCCGCCTGCTGGGCGCGATCATCGAGGCGAGCCATGACGAGAAGGGGATCATCTGGCCCGAAGGCGTAACGCCCTTCCATGCCGGTATCGTCAACCTCAAGCAGGGGGATGCGGCGGCCGACGGGGCCTGCGATGCGCTCTACCAGGCGCTCGAAGCCAGGGGGCTGACCGCGCTTTACGATGACCGCGACGAACGCGCGGGCGCGAAATTTGCCACAATGGATCTGATCGGCCTGCCCTGGCGCATCACGGTGGGGCCGCGCGGGCTGGCCAAGGGTGTGGTCGAACTGACCTGCCGCCGCAATGGCGAGAGCGAAGAGTTGACGCCCGAAGCGGCGGTGGAGCGGCTGGTGCAGATTTACGCGGGCTGGTAAGCCTGTCAGAGTGGCGACCCATGCGCCCTGTGGCGGGGAAGGGGGGCGCTGCCCCCCTCGGACCTGCGGCCCTCACCCCCCCGGCGTATTTATGGCAAGATGAAGGGGCGCGGCTTCCTATGCAGGGGCCGGTTCGCCCTTGACCGGACGGCACTTTGCGGTGACGGTGCACCGAGCCTGAAACACTCTTGCCCTGAAGCTTTCCAGGAATGACATGACCGGACGAACTCCGCCCTTTGCTGCCTTCGAATGGATGATCGCCTGGCGTTACCTGCGTGCGCGCCGCGCCGAGGGTGGCGTGAGTGTGATGACCTTGATCAGCCTGATCGGCATCACCCTGGCGGTTTTCGCATTGATTGCCACGCTGGCCGTGCGTTCGGGTTTTCGGGCGGAATTTGTCGATACCATTCTGGGCGCGAATGCCCATGTGACGGTCTATAACTCGGCCGTGGTCACGCCGAACGGTCAGCTCTCAAGGGTCATCGACGAGTATGACGAGATGGCCGCACGCCTTGCCGCGGTTCCCGGTGTGATCCGGGTGGCGCCGCTGGTCAAGGGCCAGGTAATGGCCAGCCGCGAAGGGCGCTCGGCCGGCGTGGAGGTGTTTGGCATCAGCCATGAGAACCTTCTGACCATCCCGCGTGTCGCCAATCCCGAAGCCCGGCGCGGCGATATCGAGCGTTTCGACGAAGGCATTGCCATCGGCTCGGGCGTGGCGCGTGAGCTGAATGTCACGGTGGGTGACCGCATCCGCCTGATCTCGCCCGAGGGCGCGCAGACCGCCTTTGGCACCAGCCCGCGGATCAATGCCTATGAGGTGGTCTATATCTTTACCGCCGGGCGCTATGACATCGACCGGACGCGGGTCTACATGCCCTTCGCCGAGGCGCAGAGCTATTTCAACCGCGATGGTGTGGCCGATGAGATGGAGGTCATGGTTGCCAACCCCGAACGGGTGGATGAACTGGCGCTGGCGCTGATGCGCGCGGGCGGTGAGCGCGCGATGCTCTGGACCTGGCGCGACAGCGCAGGCGGGTTTCTGCGCGCGCTGGATATCGAGGACAACGTGATGTTTGTCATCCTGTCCATTCTGGTTCTGATCGCGGCGATGAATATCATTTCGGGGCTGATCATGCTGGTCAAGAACAAGGGCCGCGATATCGGCATCCTGCGCACCATGGGGTTGAGCGAGGGGTCGGTATTGCGGGTGTTCTTTATCTGCGGTGCCTCGGTGGGGGTGATCGGGACGGTGCTGGGCGTGGTGCTGGGTGTCCTGTTCACGATCTATATCGATCCGATCTTTGCCACTGTTAACTACCTGTCGGGCGGCGGCGTCTGGGATCCGTCGATACGGGGCATCTATGCGCTGCCAGCGCAGTTGCGACTGGAAGACGTACTCAAGGCGGTAAGCCTGTCGCTGGCGCTGTCGTTCGGTGTGACGATCTTTCCGGCGCGGCGGGCTGCAAGAATGAACCCGGTGGAGGCGCTGCGCTATGAATGAGCCGGTGCTGGTGCTTGAGGCGATCACCAAGACCTATGCGCGTGGCGCGGCCGAGCCGGTGCGCGTGCTGTCCGGCGCCGATCTGGTGTTGCAACGCGGCGAGGTTGTAGCGTTGGTTGCTCCTTCGGGCGCGGGAAAATCGACGCTTCTGCATATCGCGGGGCTTCTGGATACGCCCGACAGCGGGCGCGTGGTGATCGACGGGCTGGACATGACACGCTTTGGCGACCGTGCCCGCACGGCGGCGCGGCGTGGGCAGGTGGGGTTCATCTATCAGTTCCACCATCTGCTGCCCGAGTTCACGGCTATGGAAAACGTCTCGTTGCCGCAGCTTGCCAATGCTGTGCCACGCGCCGATGCCGAGGCCCGCGCGCATGATCTGCTGACGCGTGTGGGACTGGCCGATCGTGCCGGGCATCGCCCCGCGCAGTTGTCGGGGGGCGAGCAGCAAAGGGTCGCCTTTTGCCGGGCCATGGCCAACGCGCCGCAACTGTTACTGGCCGACGAGCCGACAGGCAACCTGGATCCGGCGACATCGGATCAGGTGTTTGAGATGCTGATGGAACTGGTGCGTACGACCGGGCTCTCGGCGCTGATTGCCACGCACAACCTGGCGCTGGCCGCACGAATGGACCGGGTACTTCATCTGCGTGACGGACGGATCGAACAGGGCTGAACCGGTGACCGGTGCGCCATGCGGGCGCACGAGGTTCGCCTGTTTCGCAATTTTCTTGACAGATCGGCCCGGGACTACGCAAAAATGCCCTGTTTCCTGTAGCTTGTGCGCGGTTGTTCGGATTTCTGGGTGCATGATGAAATTGCCTTTTCCGCCCCTTCTTCTTGCGGTGCTTCTGGCGCTTCTGCCCGGGATGGCGCTGGCCGACCGGATTGTTGCGCGGGTATCGATCAGCATGCAGACCATGCATGTCTATCGCGATGGCCAGCTGCTTTACGAATGGCCCGTATCCACCGCACGGTCCGGCAGGATTACCCCCACCGGCAGTTGGACCGCGCAATGGCTGTCGCGCAACCACCGCTCCAGCCGCTACAACAACGCGCCGATGCCGTATTCGATCTTTTATCACGGCCATTACGCCATCCACGGCACCGACCAGATCAGCCGGCTTGGCCGCCCGGCCAGTGCCGGTTGTGTGCGTCTGCATCCGGATAATGCGCGGATCCTGTTTGCCATGGTACAGGAGGAGGGGACGGCCAATATGCGGGTGGTGGTGGTCAATTGATCGCGCCCGCCGGGGTGAGTCTGTGCTGCAACAGGCGGGGCGCTTGATCTGGGGGTGGTTTTTTTTCACTACCCAATCTATGGCGGTACCCCTATAGTCCCTGTGGAAAACCCCGTCGCCACCCCGAGGGAGAGGTCATGCGCTGTCCGTTTTGCGGTAATGTCGATACCCAGGTCAAGGATTCACGCCCTGCCGAAGACCATGTCGCCATTCGCCGTCGTCGTTTCTGCCCGGCTTGTGGCGGAAGGTTCACCACCTATGAGCGGGTGCAATTGCGCGATCTGGTGGTTGTGAAAACTTCGGGCCGGCGTGAGCCGTTTGACCGCGACAAGCTGGAGCGTTCGGTGCGCATCGCCATGCAGAAGCGCCCGATTGAGCCGGAGCGCATCGACCAGATGTTGTCGGGTATCGTGCGGCGGCTGGAGTCGATGGGTGAGACGGATGTCCCTTCGCGCACGATCGGCGAGATCGTGATGGAAACGCTGGCCCGGATCGACACGGTGGCTTATGTTCGTTTTGCCAGCGTTTACAAGAACTTCCAGGCGGCGGACGATTTCGATAAATTCGTGTCCGAACTGCGCCCGCAAGGACTCGCCGAAGAGTGAACCGCTCAAGGTCCGGGTTTGGAGCGGGCCGGGGCGGATGGATCAAGGGGTGAGGAAGATGAATGCCGTTGACGACAGCCGTTTCATGCGGCTGGCGATTGAACTTGGCAAGCGAGGCCTGGGGCAGGTCTGGCCCAACCCTGCCGTCGGATGCGTGATCGTGCGGGGCGATGTGATCGTCGGTCGCGGCTGGACGCAGCCTGGCGGGCGGCCCCATGCCGAGGTGGGAGCGCTGGCACAGGCGGGCGCCGCCGCACACGGCGCAACGGCTTATGTCAGCCTTGAGCCCTGTTCCCATACCGGCAAGACGCCGCCCTGTGCCTCGGCGCTGATTGCGGCGGGTGTGGCGCGGGTGGTCACGGCCCTGAAAGACCCTGATCCGCGCGTTTCGGGTCAGGGCCATGCCATGCTGCGGGCGGCGGGCATCACGGTGCGCGAAGGGGTCGAGGCCGAGGCAGCCGCTCTGGCGAATGCAGGATTCCTGACGCGCATCCACAAGGGCCGCCCCATGGTGACGCTGAAGCTGGCGCTGACGCTTGACGGCAGGATCGCCACGGCGGCCGGGCTCAGCCGCTGGATCACCGGACCGCAGGCGCGCCGCGCGGTGCATATGCTGCGCGCACGCCATGACGCGGTGATCGTCGGTGCCGGCACCGCGCGCGCCGATGACCCCGATCTGCGGGTGCGCGAACTGGGTGTGGCACATCAGCCTGTGCGGATGGTGACCGACAGCCGGTTGGGTGTTTGTGCCTGCGGGCGCCTTGGCGCCACCGCCAGGGAGGCTCCGGTCTGGATGTTGCATGGGCCACAGGCTTCAATTGCCGCACGTAATGACTGGAGCCGGGCAGGGGCCACGCTGATTGCCTGCGAGAACGACGCTCTGGGGCGGCTGGACATTGCCGATGCGTTGCAGCGACTTGGCGCGCGGGGCATCACCCGCCTGTTTTGTGAGGGTGGTGGCGGGCTGGCAGCCAGCCTGATGCGCGCCGGGCTGGTTGACGAGATGGTGGTGTTCAGCGCCGGGCTGGTTTTCGGGGCCGACGGCACGGCCGGTCTGGGCGCCATGGACGTGACCGAGATCGGAACGCATCGGTTCCGTCTCGTGGCATCGCGGCGCTGCAGTGATGATCTGGTGCACTATTGGCAGCGCAGTGATCTGGTTTCGGAACTGTTGACAAACTGATAACCAGAGGTGCGCCTGTCGATAAAATCACCCGGTTGAGCCAAAGATTTGCCATATAGCGGAAACATACCGGCGGGCGTGGTGAGTTGAAAACGGGCGAGGGATACCCCAGATATGGGCATATCCGGGCAGCGTAATACGGAATGCAGCCCCGCAAGAAGAGTTGAGGAAGATTGATGGCAGTCGAAACAAACAGTTACCCGGTCTTGCCGTTGCGCGACATGGTGGTGTTTCCGTACATGATCGTGCCGCTGTTCGTCGGGCGTGACAAATCGGTCCGCGCGCTGGAAACGGTGATGCGCGATGACAAGCAGATACTTCTTGTCACCCAGGTGGACCACGCCGCCGAAGACCCGGGCCCGGAGGGGATGTATCGGATCGGTGTGCTGGCGAATGTGTTGCAACTTCTCAAGCTGCCTGACGGCACCGTGAAGGTGCTGGTCGAGGGCAAGACCCGCGTTTCGCTGGAGCAGTTCGTGGACAACGACCAGCATTTCGAGGCCGAGGCCCGGCCGCTGGAAGAGGAAATGGGCGATGCCAACGCGGTGACGGCGCTGGTGCGTTCGGTCAGTGAAGATTTCGAGCGCTACGCCAAGATCCGCCGCAATGTCCCCGAAGAAGCGTTGGCCGCTATTGCCGATGCGACCGATCCGGGCAAGCTGGCCGATCTGGCCGCTGGACATCTGGGAATCGAGGTGGCGAACAAGCAGGAATTGCTGGAGACCCTGCGCATCGATACCCGGCTTGAAAAGGTCTATACGCTGATGGAGAGCGAAATCTCTGTCCTGCAGGTCGAGCGCAAGATCAAGAGCCGCGTCAAGAACCAGATGGAGCGCACGCAGCGCGAATACTACCTGAATGAGCAGATGAAGGCCATTCAGAAGGAACTGGGCGATGGCGACGAGGGCCAGAACGAGCTGGGCGAACTGGAAGCACGGATCGCACAAACCAAGTTCACCAAGGAAGCGCGCGAGAAAGCGCATGCCGAGCTGAAGAAGCTCAAGTCCATGTCGCCGATGTCAGCCGAAGCCACGGTTGTGCGCAACTATCTGGACTGGCTTCTGTCGCTGCCCTGGGGAAAGCGCAGCCGCGTGAAGAAGGATCTGGGCCGCGCCCAGCAGATCCTTGATGCCGATCACTACAGCCTTGAAAAGGTCAAGGAACGCATTGTCGAATATCTGGCGGTCCAGGCGCGCTCAAGCAAGCTGCGCGGGCCGATCCTGTGCCTTGTCGGCCCGCCGGGCGTGGGCAAGACCAGCCTGGGCCGCTCGGTCGCCAAGGCCACGGGGCGCGAGTTCATCCGCATCTCGCTGGGCGGCGTGCGGGACGAGTCGGAAATCCGCGGTCACCGGCGCACCTATATCGGTTCGATGCCCGGCAAGATCATCCAGGCGATGAAGAAGGCAAAAACCACCAACCCGCTGATCCTGCTCGATGAAATCGACAAGATGGGCCAGGATTTCCGCGGCGATCCTGCCAGCGCGATGCTGGAGGTGCTGGACCCCGAACAGAACGCAACCTTCGTTGACCACTATCTTGAGGTGGAATACGATCTGTCGAACGTGATGTTCATCACCACCGCAAACAGCTACAACATGCCGGGGCCCCTGCTGGACCGGATGGAGATCATCCCGCTTTCGGGCTATACCGAAGACGAGAAGACCGAGATCGCGCGCCGCCACCTTTTGCCAAAGGCGATCAAGAACCACGCCCTGCGCAAGGGCGAACTGGAAGTCTCGGATGACGCGCTTACCGATATCCTGCGCTATTACACGCGCGAGGCCGGGGTGCGGAATTTCGAGCGTGAGTTGAGCAAGATCGCGCGCAAGGCGGTGACTCGGATCATCAAGGGCGAGGAAAAGCAGGTTCGGGTAAACGCCGGGAATCTTGCTGATTTTCTGGGCGTGCCGCGCCACCGCTACGGGCTGGCCGAAAAGGAAGACCAGGTTGGCGTGGTGACCGGGCTGGCCTGGACCAGCGTGGGTGGCGATCTGTTGCAGATCGAAGCCCTGAAGCTGCCGGGCAAGGGCCGGATGAAAACCACCGGCAAGCTCGGCGACGTGATGAAGGAATCCATCGAAGCGGCAAACAGCTTCGTGCGTTCCATCTCGCCCGAACTGGGAGTGAAGCCGCCGAGGTTCGATCTGATGGATATCCATGTCCACGTTCCCGAAGGCGCGACGCCAAAGGACGGCCCCAGCGCGGGGATCGCCATGGTCACGTCCATTGTTTCAGTCGTGACCGGCATTCCGGTGCGCAAAAACGTCGCCATGACCGGCGAGGTAACCCTGCGCGGCAATGTGCTGGCGATCGGCGGGTTGAAGGAGAAGCTTCTGGCTGCCTTGCGCGGGGGCATCACCAAGGTGCTTATCCCGCAGGAGAATGCCAAGGATCTGCCCGAGATCCCCGATAATGTGAAAGCGGGGCTGGAGATCGTGCCGGTCAGCAATGTCCGCGAAGTGCTCAAGCACGCGCTGGTGCGCATGCCCGAACCCATCGACTGGGACGCCGCCGCTGAAGAGGCTGCGCAGGCAGCCCAGATTGCGCGTCGAGCGGCAGAAACCCCGCAGACCGCGCATTGAACAGCCCGCGGGGCCGTGCCGCAGCCTCAGGAAACCAAAGACCCGCCGATAAGGCGGGTCTTTACTGTTTCAGACGTGGCGAAACGGGTTGATCGCAAAAGCGATCAACCCGCAAGACATCCTCAACACATAGACCCCAGGTTCGACAGTTAATCGCGTAAGTGATTGATATTGTTCACACGGAAATCG
>CAZCAX010000005.1:0-165355 GCA_964496915.1 uncultured Rhodobacter sp. | reverse complement strand
CTCCGATGACCTCGGCCAAAACCTGACCGCCTTCCTGGAGGGCTGCAATGGGTAGCGTAAGAATGTGGCGCAGAGAACAGGGGACAGGAAGAACAGCGCATGGTCTGGCCTGTCATACATAGTGGCAGGCTTAACCCGCCAAGGTGTTAAGACAACCGTGGCACATCATCGACCGCATCCGAACGCCCACGGCTTGCTGATCGCAAGATTGTCCTGATCGGTATCGTGCCACCGAAAGGAGTGACGCCAGGTGAAAACAGCTCGCAGGGTGCCAACGTCATCGGTGTCTGGACTGAGGCATTCCTTCAGAGGAGTTCCCGTCAGCGCCCTGAGGTCGCAAACACCTGGCCACCCATCGGGCCTGCGCTTGTCTGGCTGATCTGGTCTGCTGCAGTTCGGACAACAATACCCCTGCTTTCACACTCAGTGACAGCGCGTCGGTTGTTTTCTCTTTGGCTAGCAGGGCATTGTACCGGGGGATCAGGTCCGTTTGCGAGACACCGGAACTGATCCCGGAAAGTGCCGATAGCTGCTATTGCGCATCAGCCGAATTTTCATCGACAAATGTCTGCAGGTGCCGCACCGCAGGCGACATGATCGGTGCAGGAGCGTGATGCGCGGCTGCGCAGGACGGGCGAGCAAACGCGCGGCGCATGCGGTGGGCTGGTGCCGCTCGGTACGATGAGGCAGCCGCCAAACCGGAGTTCGGTTATCGTCTGTCCAGGCAACTGCCCCGAGGGATTGATGGGGTGCGGCAATCGTGCCAGAAACGCTCTCCCACAAGAGAGGATGATCATGCACGCCCTGTTGCCCGCTGCCGATTTTGCCGCCCTCCGGGCTGGTCTGTCGAAACCGCTTCCCGCTTTCGACACGGCTTCTGCCGAGGCCGCGCGTGTGCGGCAGCATAGCCTTACCAAACCGCCCGGAAGCCTGGGTATTCTGGAGGATCTTGCGGTGTTCATGGCGGGTTGGCAGGGCCGCTCCCGGCCCCGGATCAATCATGCGCAGGCGCTTGTTTTCGCCGGAAATCACGGAATATGCGCGCGCGGCGTGAACCCCTATCCGCAGGCTGTCACGGCACAGATGGTCGCCAATTTCGAGGCCGGAGGCGCCGCGATCAACCAGTTGTGCCGGGCCTTCGATGCGCGTCTCTCTGTCGTGGCACTGGAACTGGATCGGCCGACCGGCGACTTCACCGCCGGACCCGCAATGACGGAGGCCGAGGTGCTGGCAGCGATGGGGCAGGGCGCGTCGGCGGTCGACCCGGCGGCGGATGTGTTGCTGCTGGGGGAGATGGGGATCGGCAATTCCACCATCGCTGCGGCACTGGCGCGCGGGCTCTTTGGCGGCCATGCGACCGATTGGGCTGGGCCGGGAACGGGGGCGGATTCGCAGGGCGTGTCGCTCAAGGCGCGGGTGGTCGAGGAGGGGATCGCCCGCCACCGCCCTGATCCGCGTGACGGGCTGGCGCTGCTGACAGCGTTTGGCGGACGCGAGCAGGCGGCGATTTGCGGCGCTGTGCTGGCGGCGCGGCAGGCGCGTGTACCGGTCATCCTGGACGGGTTCATCTGCACTGCGGCGGCGGCTGTTCTGCATCCCGTCGGCGGGGCGCTGGAGCATTGCCTTGCGGGGCATTGCAGCGCCGAACCGGGGCACCGGCGACTTCTTGACGCGCTGGGCCTGCGCCCGGTGCTGTCACTGGACATGCGGCTTGGCGAAGGCTCGGGCGCGGCGGTGGCGTTGGGGGTGTTGCGCGCGGCGCTGAGCGTGCATGATGGCATGGCAACCTTTGATGAGGCCGGGGTGTCGGGCGGTTGAATACACGGCTGAACCCGGCAGGCCATTGACATTGGGCGAAGGCTGCCCATTTGTCAGGCCTGTCGCAACCCGGTGGCCTTGATGCTTCTTGTGCGCCTTCTCGCTCTTCTCGGGCTTCTGCTGCTGGCGCCGGTCGCGCAGGCTGCCCCCGGGCCCGGTGCAGGTTCTGGCCTGATTGATATTGACGCCTTGGTCGAGGGGGCGTCACGCCTCGCGATTGCAGAGGAAGAGGCCGACGGTGCCGAAGGGCTGGCGCAAGCGCAGCAGCCTCCGCAAGGATTGGGCAGGCCGATGGACCGGCCACTGCCGCCGTCATTTTTCATCAATGCCCGACACAGGGTCGCCCAACCGCGCGCACCACCTTTCTGAAAGCTTGAACTGCCTGACAGCATTCACCTTTCCGAAAGACAGAAAATGCGAAAACATCTCAATCTCTGGCTGACGCTGGCTGCCGTCGGCGTGTTCATGATCTACGCCATAACGGTGATGGTCATGGCGCCGGTCTGATTGCGCTAATCTGAATGATGGCGCTTTTCATCTTGCCGGAAATACGCTGGGGGGTGAATTGGCCGAATGGCCAAGAGGGGGGCAACGCCCCCCCTCGCGGGCGCATGCATGCGCGCTCAGTCGACAAAGGCGCGTTCGACCACAAAGGCGCCGGGCGCATTGTTGGCCCCTTCGACCATGGCCGCTGCCTCGCACAGGGCACGACAATCGTGCAGCATGGCCATTGAGCCGCAGATCATCACGCGGTCAACCTTTGGGTCAAGCGGCGGCAGGTCCAGATCGGCGAAGACGCGGCCAGAGGTAATGGCCTCGGTAATACGCATACGCCGGTGGTGATCTTCGCGGGTGACGCAGGTGTAATGCTCAAGGCGTCCCTGCGCGCTTTCGCCCACCAGCGGATCGGCCAGTGTCTGTTTCACAATCTGCGCACCATAGGCCAGTTCAGCCGTTTCGCGGCAACCGTGCATCAACACGACCTTCTCGAACTTCTCATAGGTGTCGGGGTCGCGCATCAGCGAGGCGAAGGGCGCAACACCGGTGCCCGTCGCCAGCATGTAAAGCCGCTTGCCCGGCAACAGGGCATCAACCACCAGCGTGCCGGTGGGTTTCTTGCGCATCAGTACGGTATCACCCGGTTTGATCTTTTGCAGGTGCTCCGTCAGCGGGCCGTCTGGCACCTTGATCGAATAGAATTCAAGTTCTTCATCCCATGCGGGCGAAGCAATTGAATAGGCGCGGAACACCGGCTTTTCTGCATTCGGCAACCCGATCATTACGAATTCGCCTGACCGGAAGCGAAAACTGGCGGGCCGGGTCATGCGGAATCGGAACAACTGGTCGGTGTAATGCTCCACCTCGGTAACGGTCTCGGCGAAGGTGTTGGCCGGGATCGGGAATGGGGCGGTCTGGGCAGAATCAAGGGACATGGCGCACCTTCGGGTTTCAAACGGAGTGGGTTGATCACAACGGTTGTGCGGATCCATAACAAAAAACTGTTCGCATACAAACAAAAAAATTCCGAACGAGTGTTGAATATCCCTGATTGCGGGCGGCGGTTGGGCGCTTGGGGCGGGTGGTAATTGGCAAGAACTGCATGGATCTATGGGGTTTTAGCTCAGGAATCAGCCAAATAACTCGGCCTGAGCGCATTCTTTCGTCTGGACCTGAAAAAAATCTTGTGCGGGCTTGCTGGCTCTGACAGATTGAAAGTAACTTGTATGCGGCCAAGTTTCGGGCCGCGCGGAACCGAGCGGAAAGCAAGATCATGCCAGCATTCCTTCGTCCCAGAACCATTCCCGAAGCGCTTTCGGCATTGGCCGAGGCGCCCGACCTTCGCATTCTTGCGGGTGGCACTGATGTCTATCCGGGGCTGGGGGCGGCGGTGTCGCGTGCGGCGATGCTTGATATCACGGGAATCGAGGCCCTGCGTGGCATTGCCCTTGGCGAAGGCGGTCTGCGGATTGGCGCACTGGCCACCTGGGCCGATGTGCAGCGCGCTGAACTGCCGCCGGTTTTTGCTGCCCTTCAGCAAGCCGGGCGTGAGGTGGGTTCACCCCAGATTCAGAACGCAGGCACGGTGGCGGGCAATATCTGTAACGCCTCGCCTGCGGCGGATGGCACGGTGGCGTTGCTGGCGCTCGATGCGGTCGTGGAGATTGCCGGGCCGCGTGGTGCGCGGAGGGTGCCGTTGGCGGAGTTTGTTACCGGTGTGCGCAAGGTCGCACTGGAGCCGGGCGAATTTGTCGTGGCCGTGCACGTTCCGCTGCCCCTTGCCGGCTTGGCCGGGCAGTCGGCATTCATGAAGCTGGGCGCGCGGCGCTATCTGGTGATTTCGATCGCCATGGTTGCCGCCGTGATGGCGCGCGGGCCAGATGGCCGGATTTCACGCGCGGCTGTAGCGGTGGGGGCCTGTTCGCCGGTGGCGCGACGATTGTCTTCGCTGGAGGCGCGGCTGGTCGGGCTGGGCAAGGGCGATATCGCCGGGGCGCTGCGGCCTGATGATTTTGCGGCGCTCGCCCCGATTGGTGATGTCCGCGCCGAGGCGGCCTATCGGTCGGCTGCGGTGCCGGTTCTTGTGCGCCGCTGCATTGAACGCTGTCTGGAGGATTGAGATGAGCGATGCCGCGCTGAACACGCCCACCGGCCTGACGCTGTCACTGGAGCTGAATGGCGCCACCCGGCAGGCCGAGGTTGCCCCGCAGGCGCGCCTCAGCGCTGTTTTGCGTGAGGATTTTGGTTGCGAGGGTGTCAAGGTCGGCTGCGATGCCGGCGATTGCGGTGCCTGCACGGTGTTGCTGGACGGTGCGCCGGTCTGTGCCTGCATGCTGCCCGCTTCGCGTGCCGAGGGGAGGAGTGTTGAAACGGTTGAGGGGCTGGCCGAAGCGCCGGGCATTCCGGGCCGCCTGCAGCGCGCGTTCCTGCGCCATGGTGCTGCACAATGCGGGATTTGCACGCCGGGCATGCTGGTTTCCGCCGAGGCCCTCTTGCGCCGCAACCCGCGCCCGACCGAGGCCGAGGCCGAGGAGGCGATTTCGGGCGTTCTGTGCCGCTGCACCGGCTATGCCAAGATCATCAGCGCGATTGTCGATTGCCATGCCGATGCGCCGCCTGCACCCGAGGGGGCTGTGGGTGCGCCGATCGAGCGTTTGGATGGCCTGCCCAAGGTATTGGGCACCGACGCTTTTGGCGCGGACAATTGGCCCGAAGAGACGCTTCTTGTGCGTCTCATTCGTAACCCGTTTCACCATGCGCGCTTTTCCTTCGGCGATCTGGGGGCTTTCCGTGCTGCACATCCCGGTCTTCGTGCCATCCTGACGGCGGCAGATATCCCCGGCCGCAACCTGCATGGCGTGATTCCGCCGCTGGCCGATCAGCCGGTTTTTGCCGAAGCCGTCGCGCGTTTCAAGGGCGAGGCCGTGGCAGCCGTTGTCGGCCCCCGCGCATTGGTCGAGGCGCTGGATTTGGCCGAATTTCCCGTTGAATGGCAAGAGCTTGATGCAGCCCTGACGATAGATGCCGCGCTTGCCGAAGGGGCTTCACAACTGCATGACAGCCGTGCGGGGAATGTGCTGGTGCAGGGCTTCGTCCGCCGCGGCACCCCCGAAACCGCGCTGAACAATGCCGCAGCGGTGGTCGAAGGGCGGTTTTCCAGCGGTTTCGTGGAACACGCCTATATCGAGCCCGAGGCCGGCTTCGCCCGCCGCGTCGGCGACCGGCTTGAGGTTTACGCCTGCACCCAGGCCCCGCATATGGACCGCGACGATCTGGCGTTGATCATGGGACTGCCGGTCGATGCGATCCGCATTCTGCCCTCTGCCGTAGGGGGTGGTTTCGGCTCGAAACTGGATCTGTCGGTGCAGCCCTATATCGCGCTGGCCGCCTGGGTGACGGGCGCGCCCTGCGGCATGGTTTATACGCGCTCGGAATCCATGCAATCGTCCACCAAGCGCCACCCCTCGCAGATCACCGCCCGGATCGGAGCGGATGCGGATGGCAGGCTGGTGGGGATGGAATTCCTGGGCCATTTCAACACCGGCGCCTATGCCTCATGGGGGCCGACGGTGGCCAACCGTGTGCCGGTGCATGCCTCGGGCCCCTACAACCTGCCGAATTATGAAGCGCGCTCTGTCGCGGTGCACAGCCATTGCGCGCCTTCCGGGGCGTTCCGGGGGTTCGGCGTTCCGCAAAGCTCGGTCGTGCAGGAAAGCCTGTTTGACGAGTTGGCCGATGCCGTAGGCATGGACCGGCTGGAGTTTCGTATCCTGAACGCGCTGGGCGTGGGGCAGCCGACGGTGACGGGGCAGGTCTTCTCTCAGGGCGTCGGCATCCGCGCCTGCCTTGAGGCCTTGCGCGAGGATTGGGTGGCACGCCGGGCCGATTGCGCGGCGTTCAACGCCGAGCAGGCAGGCAAGGGTGGCGCCCTGCGGCGTGGAGTCGGCGTGGCGGGTATGTGGTATGGCTGCGGCAATACCTCTTTGCCCAACCCCTCCACCATCCGGGTGGGGCTGACGCCAGAGGGCAAGCTGGTGCTGCATCAGGGGGCGGTGGATATCGGGCAGGGCTCGAACACCGTGATCACCCAGATCTGCGCCGAGGCGCTGGGTCTGCCGGTGTCGGCCTTCACGCTGATCGGCGCCGATACCGACCTGACACCGGATGCAGGCAAGACCTCGGCCTCGCGGCAGACCTTCGTTTCGGGTGCGGCATCGCTGCGTGCAGGGGCTGCATTGCGGGCCATGGTTTTGCGGCGCCTCAATGCCGGTGACGATGCCGAACTGCGCCTTGCAGGCAGCGTCATCAGCGCTGGTGACGCGCGGCTGGATCTGGCCGCGCTGGCCGGCGAGGCAAACGATCTGGGCTATGTGTTGATGGCCGAGGAAACCTATGACCCACCCACCAGCCCGCTGGATGAGAACGGACAGGGCGAGCCCTATGCCGCCTATGGCTGGGGGGCGCATCTGGCCGAGGTGGAGGTGGATGCCGAACTGGGCCTGATCCGCACGCGCGATCTGGTCTGCGCGCATGACGTGGGCCGGGCGATCAATCCGACGCTGCTGGAAGGTCAGATCGAGGGCGGATCGGCGCAGGGGCTGGGCTTTGCGCTGATGGAAGAATTCATTCCCGGCCGCACGGAAAACCTGCATGACTACCTGATCCCCACGGCAGGCGACGTGCCGCACGTGCGCTCGATCCTGATTGAAGACCCCGATGCGCACGGGCCGTTCGGCGCCAAGGGTATTGGCGAACAGGTGCTTATCCCCACCGCACCCGCGATTCTGAACGCCGTGCGCGATGCCACGGGCGCGCGGCTGCGAGATCTTCCTGCGACGCCCGACAAGGTGCTGCGCGCATTGAACGACGTAAAGGGCTGACGCCATGACCGATGACACCACCACCCTGCCGCCCGCAACCCCGCGCGCGCGCCGCGAAAAGCCAGAAAAGATCCGCTGTGACGCCTGCCCGGTGCTGTGTTTCATAGCCGAGGGCCGCGCCGGTGCCTGTGACCGCTACGCCAATGTCGAGGGTGTTCTGACGCGTGTCGATCCGCTGGTCATTCTGGACCGCACGGTGCAGGCGGGTGGTGAGTTGGTCAGTTTTCTGGACAAGGATCGCGAATGGGAAGGTGAGATTGTCCAGCCGCCCGCGCGTTTCGTGACCGCTGTCGGGGCGGGAACGACCTATCCTGACTACAAGCCCGCGCCCTTCATCGTCTCCAGCGAGATGGACGGGGTGGATATGGTGACCGTGGTCACTGAGGGGATATTTTCCTACTGCGGCGTAAAGCTGAAGATCGACACTGACCGTCACCTTGGCAATGAAACCGCCATCGTGCGCTATCAGGGCGAGGCGGTGGGCCATGTCACCACAGGCGAATACGGCAGCCAGATGATGAGTCTTGGCGGCGTGCATCATCTTACAGGCGGCTCCAAGAAGGAAGGCCGTGCCACCTGCGAGGCGCTTTTGAGTCTTTGCAACCGCCAGCCGGTGGAATTGCAGATTGATGACGGTGTCAGCATCGTTGTCGAGGCTGGCAAGGCGCCCATCATCGATGGTGCGCGCGAAGAACGGATGCGGGTTGGCTGCGGTTCAGCCGCGATCGGCATGTTCGCGCAGCAATGGTTCCGCCATGTCGATGAGGTGGTGGTGGTCGATGACCACATAACCGGCGTATTGTCAGAGCATCAGGCGGGAAAGCTTCTGGACGTGCCGCCCACCGGCATCAGGATCAAGGGCCACAAAAGCACGCCGGGGCGCTATTTCCGCGTGGCCGAGCCGGGGCAGGGCTGGGGTGGCACTAATATTGAAGACCCGCTGTCGATCATTGACCGTTTCGATGCCAAGGTGGCCCGGCCCGGCATGAAGATGCTGATGGTTTCGACAACCGGCGATCATTCGGCCTATTTCGTGCTTGATGATGAACTGAACCCGGTTGCAACCGAGATGCCCGAAGCGGTCCGCGATTCTGTGTTGCGCGTGCAGGAAAACTGCGAACCGGCGCTGTGTTCGGTTGTGTTCATCGGCGGCGCCGGCGGATCGTTGCGCGCGGGCGTGACCGAGAACCCCGTGAAGCTGACGCGCTCGGTGCGTGATACGCTGACCTATGTCACATCGGGCGGGGCGGCGGTCTATATCTGGCCGGGTGGCGGGATCACCTACATGGTGGATGTCACACAGATGCCTGAAAACTCATTTGGCTACGTTCCAACGCCGGCACTGGTGGCGCCCATCGAGTTCACCATGCGCCTGTCGGATTATGAAGCGCTGGGCGGGCATATGGCTTCGGTCCGGCCTTTGGATGAGGTTGGCGGGATTGACCGGCGCCTCAATCGCGGCACCGATGAGGACCATTGGCCGGTGCTGCCGCATCACTTCAGCTGGAACCGCAAGCCGTGAACATGCCCCCTCATCATCGGTTGTTGCCGGACGGGCGTCGCCTGCATCTGGGCCACGGCCCGATTGATCTGATCGTGCAGGCCGAGGGGCCGGATACCGCGGTGGCAGAGGGGTATCGTCGCGCAGTGGCGCGGTTCGATGGGTTGCTGGAAGAACTGGTGGCGGAGCTGCCGCTGCTGCGCCAGCCGTTGCAGGGCGGGTCATGCCCCCTGCATGGGCCGGTGGCGCGGCGGATGTGGCAGGCGGCAGGGCGTTTCGGGACCGCCTTCGTCACGCCGATGGCGGGTGTGGCCGGAGCGGTGGCCGAGGCGGTGCTGAATTCCATGGTCGACGTGCCGGGCCTGACACGCGCCTCGGTCAACAATGGCGGGGATATTGCGCTGTTCATGGTGCCCGGTGCTGCCGAATGGCGGCTGGGCGTGGTGGTTGACCCACAGAACCCGGCCTCGCCCGGCGTGCTGGAGATCGGCCCGGGGGATGCCTGCCGGGGGGTGGCAACGAGCGGCGCCAAGGGGCGCAGCCATTCACTGGGCATTGCCGACAGCGTGACGGTCCTGGCCACGGACGCACCCACAGCAGATGTGGCGGCCACTTTGCTGGGCAATGCCGTCGATCTGCCCGGCCACCCCGCGATATCCCGCGAACCGGCGCAGGATCTGTCCCCTGACAGTGATCTTGGCGCGCGGTTGGTGACAGTCGCGGTGGCTGCGCTTTCTGAAGCCGAGGTCGCACAGGCGCTTGACGCAGGCGAGGACTTGGCCAATGCCATGCTGGCGGCGGGCCTGGTCATTGGCGCGGTGCTTGTGTTGCAGGGTCGGGTCCGGCTGGTGGGCCGGGTGCCTATGGCGATGAAAAATTATGGAATATCAAACGGAAAGTTGCTCAATGTCTGAAATCAAGATCCGCAAGCAGGCGATCCTGTCCGAAGAGATTTTTCACGAAGGCGGACCGGTTTCCAACACGCCGTTGCGCCGTGTCGCAATGATCAGTGTCATCGAAAACCCCTTTGCCGGGCGCTATGAGGCCGATATCACGGGCTTCATGAAAACGCTGGAGCCCCTGGGACTGGCGATGGCACAGAGGATGATTGCGGTGCTGGGCGGCGATCCGGCGGTGGTTGAGGGCTATGGCAAGGGCGCCATCGTCGGCGCGGCGGGCGAGTTGGAACACGGTGCGCTGTGGCATGTGCCGGGCGGCTATGCGATGCGTGAGACCCTGGGCGACGCCAAGGCCATCGTGCCCTCGACGAAAAAGGTTGGCGGTGTCGGCACAAGGCTGGATGTGCCGATCACTCATATCAACGCCTCATATGTGCGCAGCCATTTTGACGCGATGGAAGTGGGGCTGAGCGATGCCCCACGCGCCGATGAGCTTGCCCTGATCCTTGTCATGACGACCGGATCGCGCATCCATGCTCGTGTCGGCGGGCTGGACAAAAAGGATATCGCGGGCAAGGACGGTCTGCGATAAGTCGGATGACCCGGGCGGGTTATTCGGACAGGCCCGGGGGAACCGGGCGGAATTCAACAAGGAGACGTGGAATGAACTGGAAGACTTTGTTGGCCGCAGTGGCGGGGGTCGGCTTTGCGCTGCCCACAGCTGCGCAGGAGCGGGAATTCAGGCTGGGGCTGATCACGCCACCGGTCCATGTCTGGAACCAGGAGGTTGCGGCGCTGAACGAGACGCTTCAGGAAGTGTCGGACGGGCGTTTCTCGGTCGTGGCTTTCCCGTCGGGGCAACTGGGCAATGAGGCGACGATGCTGCAGCAGTTGCAGACCGGCGCGCTGGACATGGCATGGCTGACCACCGCCGAGGTGACCACCCGTGTACCCAACATGGCTGCCCTGCATGCGCCCTTCCTCGTCGACAATATCGCCGATGCGGCGGCGGTTCTGCGCTCGGATCCCGCGCGCGAGATCCTAGAAGATCTGCCGCGCGCGACCGGCACCGTGGGTGTCTGCTACGCTATGACCGGCATGCGGCAGTTGATGACGCGCCAGCCGGTTTCCTCGGCCGCTGATCTGAGCGGGATGCGCTTCCGCATCACGCCCGCGCCCGCGATCCGCACCTTCTTCGAGATGTTCGGCGCGGCCCCGGCACCCATGCCGCTGACCCAGGTCTATGACGCGCTCGCCAATGGCCAGATTGACGCCATCGACATGGATTTCGAATCGATCATCAACTTCCGCTACTATGAACACGCGCCCAACATGATGGTCACCAACCACCACATGTTCGGCATGGTGGCGCTGGTGTCGGCCCGCGTCTGGGGCGGGATGAGCGAAGAAGACCGCACGCTGATCGGCGATGCCATCCAGCTGCATTGTGACCGCACCATCGACCGCTTTGTCGATGAAGAGGCCGGCAAGCTGGAGCGCCTGCGCGAGGCTCCGGGCATCAACATCACCGATGACGTGGGGCCTGAGTTCTTTGGCGATATCGTCGAGCGCTGGGATGCCCACTGGGCCGAACAGACCCCCTATGTCGCGCGGCTGCGTGAACTGGTCGCCGGGTTCTGATACTGCAAAGGCGAGGCGTGGAGAGATCCACGCCTCGTGTTTTCGTGCTGCCTGCGCGGAGGATTGAATGCCCCTTGTCAGATTGCTGCGCTTTTTCTCTGACGCGCTGATCAGGATCGAACGCCTGCTGCTGATCGTGTTCATCGCCTTTGTGGCGTTGTTTGTGTTGATGAATGTGACCTTTCGTCTTTTCAACATCACGCTGGCCTGGGCGGATGAACTGGCGATCCTTTCGATGACACTTGCAGGTTTCATCGGTGCGTCGCTTATGTTGCGCGCACGAACAGACCCGGCAGTGCTGATCCTGCATGAGATGGCCGGCAAACCCGTGGTGCGGGCGTTGCGGATTGTCATCTCGTTTCTGGCCGCGGGGTTTGGCGTGGTTCTGTTCTGGCTGTGCTGGCGCTGGTTCAATCTGCCGGAGCTGTTCAGCACAGGTTTCGATATTGGCGCGTTCGAGATGACGACCTTCAACTTTCTCTACACCGAGCAGACACCGGTTCTTGGCTGGCCGTATTTCTGGTTCTTCCTGATCATGCCCTGGTTTGCGTTCACGGTTACCGTCCATGCCCTGACCAATCTTGCCGAGGACCTGGGCCTGATCGCACCGCGCCCGGTGGCGCAGGAATTCACCCAAAGCGAGGGCTGACGGGATGACGACGCTTGCTTTCCTTCTGCTTCTGGTTATCGGCCTGCCGATCGGCCTGATCCTGTGCGTCGCGGCGCTGGTCTTCATATTCGAAACCGGCAACCCGCTGCTGCTGGACAGCTACCCGCTGAAACTGTTCTCGTCGCTCGACAACTTCGGCCTGCTGGCGATCCCGCTCTTCATTCTGATTGGTGAACTGATGAATGGCGCGGGCATCACCACGCGGCTGGTGCGGCTGGCGGCGGCGTTCGTGGGGGCGCTCAAAGGCGGGTTGGCCTATATCAACCTCCTGGCCAATATGATGGTGGCCTCGATCCTTGGTTCGGCCACGGCGCAGATTGCGATGATGAGCCAGGTGATGGTGCCCGAGATGCAGCGCGCAGGCTATGACCGCGGTTTCGCCGCGGGGCTGACGGCGTTCGGCGGGCTGCTGGGGCCGATCATTCCGCCCTCGATCGTGTTCGTGGTCTATGCGGTGCTGGCGCAAGTGGCGGTACGCGACATGCTGATCGCAGGCATTCTGCCCGGTATTCTGTTGACCACGCTCTTTATCCTGACGGTTGCGGCGCTGGGTTGGCGTTACAATTACCCACAGGGCGAAAAGCTGAGCTGGCCCGCGCGGTTCGCGGCGCTGCGCGACGCGCTGCCGATGCTGACGATCCCGCTGGTAATCATCGGCACCATCGTCGGCGGTTTCGGTTCACCCACCGAGGCGGCGGCGATCGGTGCAGTGGTGGCGACGGGAATCGGTATGTTCTACACCCGCTCGCTGAAGCTGCGCGATTTCCCGTTGATTCTGTTGCGCACCGGGCTGAGTTCGGCGCTGGTGTTGTTTCTGGTGGCGGCAGCGGGCGTTTTCTCATGGGTGCTGATCTTCGGGCAGGTGCCGCAAACGGCGGCGGCCTGGATCCAGTCGGTGGCAACAACGCCGGTGGCCTTCATGCTGCTGGTGCTGGTGCTGCTCCTGATCGTTGGCACGGTGATCGACGGTATTCCGGGGTTGATCATGGTGGTGCCGATCCTTTTGCCGATTGCAACCGAAGTTTACGGTATCCATCCGCTGCATTTCGGGGTGGTCGTATCGGTAAACCTGATCCTGGGATTGTTGTCACCCCCGGTCGGGATAGGCCTCTATGTGGCAGCCTCGGTCAGCGGGGTCAGCGCGATGCGGGTGTTCTATGTGGCGATTCCGTTCTTCCTGGTGGCCTGCGTGGCGCTCATGGTACTGGCGCTGGTGCCCTGGCTGAGCCTGGCATTGATCAGGGGCTGAACGCGATTAAGTAATCGCGTTGAAGCGCCTTCGAAGGCGCTTTGGCCGGTCCTTGAATGCGCGTGGATGCGAATTGGGCGGGCGGCGGCCACCGGGGATCCGGGCACGGTCTGACAGGCTGGTGTTTTAACAATTTGCGACCGGGTGGAAGCGCCTTCGAAGGCGCTTCACGATGCGCTTTTCAGCCGATCTTGCGCAACAGCCGCACCAGTGTCGCCTGTTCGCTGCGCGAAAGCGGTGCAAGCGTCAGTCGTGTAATCTCTTGCGCGAGTGGTAGAACGCGGTTCGTCACTCGCTCGCCCTCCGCCGTGAGGCGGACCAGATGCATGCGGTTGTCATTGGGAGAGGGGATTTTGTCGACCAGCCCGCGCTGGTGTAGCCGTTTGACCACGCCGTTTATGGTAGAATTATCCATAGCCGTCTGACGACCGAGCGAGTTCTGCGATGACGGGCCAACTTCCAGCAACTTGGCCAGCGTGGCGAACTGCTGCGCCGTCAACCCCTCGACCATATGCGCCGAAAAGATGCTCAGATGGCGTTGCTGGGCCTTGCGAAGCAAAAAGCCGGTCTGCGCATCCAGCACGTAGCGCCGCCGCCCGCGGCGTACGGGCAGCGCGTTGTCATCATTGGTCTCGGTTTCGTCAGGCCTGTCCAAGCGCGGCTCCTTGCGTTTAACGCAGGCCATCCTTACCGGTGATTTCAGCCGTTGTCAGCCCGCCAACGCGGGGGAGGGGACGGCCCGAGTCGGTGACAGCGACGGCAACCATGATCTCGTTGGCCCGCGGCGCGTCATTGAGCTGCACCACCGACGCATCGAAATGGCTGCGCACATAGGCTGCGTCCTTGTGGCCCAGGGGCACATCCAATGGCTGGCCCGGCCCGCCCATTTTCTTGGACGAGGGTACCAAGGCGGCGCCGCTGCCCACAGCCGTACGCAGCGGTGCGCCCAGCCGGGGATGGAGGATGGCGGCGGCATGCTCCAGTTCCCCATTCTCGCCCACCATCGCGGCCTTGCCATAACTTTCCGCAGCTTCCGGAGCGATACCAAGCGCCTCGACACAGCGGCGGCCCAGAAGATCGCCCATCTCGGCGCCAATCTGCATCAGCACCTCAAGGTCATCCTCATAGCGCCCGGCCAACGGGTTCTCTATGACCGCGACTGCGGTTGCCTTGCGGGTGGCGGGGCTGATGGCCTTTCCCATTTCACGATGCGTTTCCTCAAGGAAAACGGCGATCTTGCGAATATTGGCTTGCATCATGTCCCTCCTCAGATACGCGGCACGCGGGCCGATGGCGGGGTGGAGCGCGAGCGCCCGGTGCGCATCTTGCCGTCAATCATCACCGCAGCGATACCGGGAATGTTGCCCATTGCCATGGCCTCAAGCACGTTCCTGCCTGACGAACCATCGGGGCGGTCCATGAACACGATATCGGCGGGGCGACCGGCCTCCAACAGGCCCTGATCGATCTTGCGCTTGCGGCTGATGTTGCCTGTGGCGCAGCAGATCGCCTGTTCGGCGGGTAGCCCGCCAAAGCTGGCAAGCAGCGTCATCATTCTCAACATGCCGTTGGGCTGCACGCCGGAACCGGCAGGCGCGTCGGTGCCCAGCAGGAAATCACCCAGACGCCCGGCCTCGGCTGCCGCTTCCATCGCCACGATGGCCGATTTCTCGTTGCCGTTGTGCACGGCTTCCAGCGCGCCGGTGGCATGGCGGCACAATTCGCGCACCGCTTCATGCGGGATCGAGGTGGGGCCGCCGTTGATATGGCTGACCACCTCGGGCTGCGCTTCCAGCACGTCCTCGGCTGTGACCAGATGCGACCCGGCAATCGACGGGCCACCGGTGTGCATGATCGTCTCGATCCCCAGTTCCCGGCACCAGCCGGTGACGCGCGCAGCATCAGCGCCCTTGGCGACGGTTCCCAAGCCGATTTCACCAATCCGGTGGATGCCTGCGGCCTTGAGGCTGGCGTAGAAATCGCGGTCGAAATCCAGCTCTGGCACGGGCGCCCCGGCGATCACCTTGGCCCCGATCGGCCGGAAATTCTGGAAGCAGCGCTGCGCCACCATGGCCAGCGCGCGCACGCCCTCGGCATCCTTGGGGCGGCCCGGCAGATGCACCTCGCCTGCCGACAGAAAGCTTGTCACCGCACCGTTCACATTCATCTCTATCCAGCCAAGCTGGTTCTGGCGCGGTGTCCAGTCACCAAAGACCGGGTGGCTATGGCTGTCGATCAGGCCTGGCATGACCGCGCAGCCCTGGGCGTCGATCTCGCTGTCGGCATCCTCGGCGGTGAAGCCGACGATCACACCGTCCTCGATCAGCAGGCAATCGCTGTCCAGAATGGGCTGATCCAGATCACCACTCAGCAACAGCCCGATATTGCGGATCAAGAGCCGGCCCTTAGCCGGCAGTTCCTTTGCTTCAGCAGCCATGGGCCCCTCCAGTTTGTTTGTATAGAAACGATAACAGCCCCGCGCACAGGACCGCAACAAAGAAGTTATCCCCGCTGCCAGCGCCGCCAGAGTGTCATTGCCAGCGGGGCAAGGATAGCCGCCAGTGACATCAGGATCAGCGTCAACGCAATGGGACGTTCAATAAACACCGTCCATGAGCCCCGCGACAGGATCAGCGTACGGCGCAGGTTTTCCTCCAGTATCGGCCCCAGGATAAGCCCGAAAACCAGCGGTGCAGGGGGCAGGCGCAGAAGGAACATGACATAGCCCAGCAGGCCGAAGAACAGCATCACATAGACATCGGTCAGGCTGTTGCGGATGGCAAACGCGCCGACCACGCACAACAGCGCGATGGTGCAGAACAACAGCGTGCGTGGCACCCGCATGATCTGCGCCACCACCCGCATGAAGCCGAAGCCGATGATCAGCGTCAGCACGACGGCCATGAAAACCGCCACATAAACCCCGGCCACGAAGCCCGGATTGTTGGCAAACAGCATCGGCCCCGGACGTAGGCCGTGGATCAGCAGCGCGCCCATCAGCACCGCTGTGATCGGGTCACCGGGGATACCGAGCGTCATCATCGGCACCAGCGAGCCGCCAACCGAGGCGCTGTTCGCGGCCTCTGGCCCGGCGATGCCTGCGGGTTCGCCCTTGCCGAAGCCGTCAGGCGTGCGCGAGAAGCGCTTTTCCTGCGCGTAGGTCAGCGCTACGGCGATGGCTGATCCGGCCGCCGGGATGGCGCCGACGAAGGTGCCGATCACGCCCCCGCGCAGAATGGATTTCCACAGCCGTGCCACGGCGCCAAACGGTGGCAGAAGCCGCCCGATATGCGGCACACGGGGCAAACCCTGACGCCCGGCGGCAAGGTTGCGCAACACCTCGGCCAGGCCGAAGATGCCCACGGTCACTGGCACCAGTTCGATCCCGGATTGCAGGGCGCGGGTGTTGAAATCAAAGCGGCCAAGGTCGGTAAGCCGGTCAAAGCCCACCATTCCCAGAAGCACGCCTACCGCCGCCACCAGAATGCCGCGAAATGTCGAACCGCCCGAGGCGAATGACAGCAGCACAAGGCCGAACACGGTCGCCATGGCAAATTCGGGGCTGCGAAAGCTCATCGCCGCCTGCGCCACCACCGGCGCCAGTGTGACCAGAAGCGCCAGTCCGATCAGCCCGCCGATGGTCGATGCGATCAGCGCATAGGCCAGCGCGTGGCCCGCTTTGCCCTGCTGGGCCATCGGGTACCCATCGAACTGTGTGACGATGGCGCCGGGTGTTCCGGGAATGTTGATCAGGATCGCCGAAATGGAGCCGCCATAGACGCTGGAGACGAACACCGCGATCAGGAACAGCATCGCCGCCGCCGGTTCCAGCCCGAAGCTGACCGGCAACAGGATCGCCAGTGCCATGGTGGAACTGACACCCGGCAACGCGCCAAGCACGATGCCGATACCGACGCCGACCAGCGCCAATCCCCACATATGCGGCGTGCTCAGGTAGTCCAGCAACGTCTGGGCAAAGAGGTCAAGGATCATGGTGGTTCAACCCGGCAGGGGCACGCGGAGGAGCCCGGCAAAGACAAGATGGATGCCACCGCCGATCGCCACCGCTGCCAGCAGGCGCAATACCCAGCCGATCAGTGCATGCCCACCCGAGGAAAGCGCCCAGAGCCAGAACAGGCAAAAGGCGATGGCGGCGATCAGGAAGCCGGTGGCAGGCATGGCGACAGCCAGCGCGCCGAGTGTGGCGGCAAAACCAAGCGGCAGAAGATGGGCCGTGGCTGGGGGCAGGCCCTCACCGGTTTCTGAGCGCGCAGAGCGCCACAGCCCCTTGGCCAGCAGAAACCCGCCGCCCAGCGTCATGAGCACCAGCACGATCAGCGGCACCAGCGCGGGCCCCGGATCGGCCCGCGCCCAGAGGCTGGCACGCAGGGCCGCATTCCCGGCATAGGAGAACCAGCCAACCCCGGCCCAGACCAGAAAGAAACCGCCCGCCAGGGTGTCGATATGGGGGGCGGTTCTGGTGTCTTCCATGGATCAGCGCGCGCGCACGGTAACCAGGCCGGCATCCAGCATGACCGGATAGATCAGGTCATCCATGCCGCTCAGCAGTTCAGCGGCTGCCTCAGCCCCGCCGGGGCTTAGCATCAGGCCCATCGCATGCCCACGTTCCTGAAAGCTTTCCTGCGACATGGCGGCCAGCAGCGCTGCCTCAAGAGTGGCGCGGCGTTCGGCATCGATACCGGCAGGGCCGAAGACCATAACATAGTCAGTGACCACATAGTCATGGCCCATTTCCACAAAGGTCGGCACTTCTGGCACCCGGAAATGCCGGTCGGTTGCCGCGACGCCCAGGACCTGAACGGTCCCGGCTTCATGCAGATCGGCCAACATCGGCACCGGCAGGGTAGCCGACATTACTTCACCGGCGACCAGCGCGGCCACGGTGGGGGCATAGCCCTGGTAGGGCACTTTGGTCAGTTCGATTTCGAAGGTATTTTCGATGAAGGCCGCGTTCAGATAGGAAAAACCACCCGGCGAGTCATTGCCATTGATGATTCCGCCCGGTTCATTGCGGGCGTACTCCAGAAAAGCCTCGAAACTGTCGATCCCGGTATCGGTACGCACCGCCAGCGCTGCGGGTTCGATGTTGATCACCGCCAGCGGCTCTATATTGGCCAGATCGGTGGCGTTTTCGTTCATGTAGGATTGCGCGGTGGCGTGCAGGCCCATCACGCCCAGCGTGTAGCCATCGGCATCGGCCTCTTCGACCTGGCGAACGCCATTGGCACCCGCTGCGCCGGGCACATTGTTGACAACGACCGAGACCGGCAGTTCCTGCGACAGGTAGTCTACCACCAGCCGAGTCACGGTGTCGTGGCCGCCGCCCGCGGGCCATGCCACGACGACGGTGATGGGCTGGTCGGGGAAGTTGTCAGCAATCGCCGGAGCGGCGACGGTCGAAAGCGCCAACGTTGCTGCCAGCGTCAGGCCGCCAAGAAGGTTGGTGTGTGTAGATCCGATCATGGAATTCCCCCTGTGTGTTTCGATCGTTCATGGCATTGATCCGGCAGTTTGCCGGGGCTTTCGAATCTTGTTTGTGTACGTATGGTACGCGAAAGCAGTCGCCAGTCAATTCCCATGCAGGGGAAACACCATGAACAAGATCACGCCCTGCACGTTATTGCGGCACGAGGTCTATGGATGGTGTCAAGTTCAGGCGTCATTTTCAGCTTTTGGGACGGGTTCGCGGGACGCGGAGGATATACTGATCGTTTCTTCGGCGGGATCGCGCGAAAAACGCAGACTTAACTGCCAGACCAGGCCCTTGTCGGTTTGCACCTCGCCCTGTTCCAGATCACCCTCAAGCTGCATGGCAAAGGCTTCGATCAGATCAGCGCCCAGGCTGGTGCTGTCGGAAATGCTGGCGTCTGATGCTGCAGCAGAACCTGCCAGCGAGTTGGTGACACTCAACACAACAACATCGCCCTCCGTTGTCAGGGCGATCTCCAGCCAGGGCGACTCGCTGTCTGCGGGGCTACCAATGTATTTCAACGCATTGGTCACCGCTTCGGACAACAGAAGGGACAAGGGCACAAGGCGGTCGGGTGACATCATCAACGGCTCAAACCGGGTCTGAACCGAAATGCCGCTGCCCGGCGCAGCCCCAAGGGCCAGAAGCTGACGCGATATCTCGTCTATCAAGCGGTCGGCGCGCAACTCCGACAAGCGCTCTGACTGATAGAGGCTTCGATGGATCGTCGCCAACCCGATCACCCGGTCCTGCACGCTTTGCAAGACGCGCCGCGCGGCGGGATCGCGGACCTGGCGCATTTGCAGGTTGAGGATCGACGCGATCAGTTGCAGGTTGTTCTTGACGCGGTGATGGATCTCTTTCAGAAGCACGGTCTTTTCAGCCAGCGATGCTTCCAGCTCGGCTTCGTCACGGGCCAGGATTCGGGTCAGTTTCTGAAAGGTGGCACTGACCTCGCGCAACTCTGACGGGGCCGCCTCTATAACCTCGGGCGGAGTATCACGATAGCCCAGCGCAAAACGCCGCATTTGCCGGTTCAGCGTGCGGATATGGCGCAGAACCAACCGATAGACAGCGAAATAGGCCACACCCAAGCTGGCGATCCACATCAACACTGGCAGAATCAGCGGCATGACGACAGCAGGCATGCCGGTGGCGGCGTCGGCTTGCCCGGTCCAGGTGCCAATGGCGTACAGTCGACGCGGGATCAGTTCGGCCACGGTAAAGGAGGCGTAGTTGCCGGCAACGGTCTGACCGTGAAACAACCGCTCTTCACTGCCACCGGTGAGGTCCGAAAGAGGTTTGTCAGCGGGCAGCAGTTCGGTTTTCGCCGGGTCGTCCAGCCCGGTCAGAAGCGCACCTTCCAGGTTGAAAAGCAAAGTCGAATCCGGCCCGTCATTACCGGTCATCCGGCGCATCAGTTCGACACTGCGCTGGGGTACGGTGATCATGATGAAACCACGCAGCGCAACGCCAACGCGGATCGGTTGGGTAACGACCAGAACAGGTTCGTTGCGTACGAAGCCTTGCGGATGCGGCGTCACATTGGCAGCCGGGCGGTCGATCATTCGCTGGAAAAGTTCAGTTTCGGCAACCGAGACAGTGTCACCGTCCGAGCGGCAACGAATCTGGCCGTCAGTCTCGATCAGCCCGACGAAGCTGAAAACCCCCGACCGGCGCACGAACTCCGAAAGAATGGTGTTGCATTCCTCGGGGTTGTCCAGTCGCTCGATGGCCAAGGGGCCCAGCGTGTTGGCTGAGGCAAATGCGCTTTCGATCAGCGCCCGCTTGCCAGCCACGGCTTCGGCGGTTTCGCCGACCATGGCGCGCTGGGCGCTGGCGCGAGCATCGGCGACGGTCTGGGCGGTGGTCATCACGGCCACCAGGCCCAGTGGCAAGAGCGCGATGGTCAGCAAGATCACCAGACGCACGGCCAGAGGATCTGTCAGCTTTGGCAGAAATGGCAGGCGGGATCGTGTTGGCATCGGTTTCAGCCATGCGAGCCTTGTTGCGCTGACAGCACTGCCATGGTCGCATTCTCTGTCAGATCCATGCCTTCGCCATTTGCAAGGCCCAACATTTCAGCCAGCGCACGCCGTCCGCGGTTGGCGCGGCTCTTGACGGTGCCGACCGCGCAGCCGCATGTGGCCGCTGCTTCCTCGACGGAAAAGCCCAATGCCCCCACCAGGACCAGCACTTCACGTTGCTCATCAGGCAGGCGGGCGAATGCCTTTGCCAGATCCGTCAGCGCAAGGCGGCCGTCATGATCGGGTTTGGTGGCCAGTCGGGCCGCCAGAACGCCATCGACATCGGCCACCTCGCGCGCCTGCTTGCGGCGCTTCGAATAGAAGTCGTTGCGCAGGATGGTAAAAAGCCAGGCGCGCAGGTTGGTGCCGGGGCGATAAAGATCAAATTTGGACCACGCCTTCAACAACGTGTCTTGCACCAGATCATCCGCAGCAGCACCGTTGCGGGTCAGGTTCAGGGCGAACGCGCGCAGGGCGGGCAGATGTTCGATGATTTCTTCGCGCGGATCAGGTGTGTTGGCGTCATGGTCGGGGCTCATCGGTTCCCTTTCCCTTCGTCGCGCAAGCGCGCAACAAGCGCCTTAAGCGCTTCCGGAAGATCCTCGTCCAGGGACTGCTGATAAAGCCTCTTCAGATTTTCATCGATCTGCTTTTCGATCGCCTGTGATACTTCGCGCGATGAGGGGCGACGGCGCTCTGAATTGTCGATTTGGGACATTTCTGTTATTACTTTCAATCAGGCCAGTTGTTTTTGACAGTTGACCATACTGTTGTTGTGCCAGCGAAATTTTCTCGCCAGGTTCGGAACCGAACGTGAGCGGTGGCGTTTGGTTCCATCGAACACGCAAAAAAGTGAGTGGCAATGACAGATTCTGAAAATCCCGACCGTCAGCAAACCTCGGACATGGCTCTGCGGATCGCTGCGGAGTTGCCCTATCTGCGCCGCTATGCACGGGCGCTTACCGGCAGCCAGGAGACCGGCGACCGTTATGCCGCCGCAACACTTGAGGCGATCCTTGCCGACAGATCCATCCTTGCGAACGATGAGACTCCGCGCGTTGCACTGTTTCGCGCCTTTCACATGGTCTGGAGTTCCACCGGAACCCCGATGGATGCATCAAGCGCACCTGGGCTGGAGCAGCGTGCGCAGGCAATGATGGCGAGGCTTACACCCAATACCCGCGAGGCGCTGCTGCTGCGCACCGTCGAGGAATTCCGCCACGACGAAATCGCGCGGATCATGCAGATCAGTCAGGAGGAAGCAGAGGAACTGATTGTCATCGCCTTGCGCGAGATGGAGACAAGTGTGCGCGGCAAGGTCATGGTGATTGAAGACGAGTTGCTGATCGCCATGGATATCCGCAACACTGTCACTGATATGGGCCATCATGTCACCGGCATTGCCCGCACCCGTGACCAGGCCGTGGCGCTGGGCAGGAAAGAGCGCCCTGACCTTATCCTTGCCGATATCCAGTTGGCGGACAATTCCTCGGGGATCGATGCGGTGAATATCCTGCTCAAGGAACTGGGGGATGTTCCGGTGATCTTCATCACGGCCTTCCCTGATCGCCTGCTGACCGGTGAGAAACCCGAACCGGCCTTCCTGATTCCCAAGCCTTTCACCGTCGAGCAGGTGCGCTCGGCCGTCTCGCAGGCCATGTTCTTTGCTACCACGGAAACCTTGGTATCCTAGGCCGCGCGCTTTCCGCCCGGCAAATGCCAAACGCCCCGCATGATGATGTGGGGCGTTCTCGTTTGCTGTACTCAGTCTGGTATCAATCCACCGATGCAGGTGTTGGTTCGGGATCGGGAACGGGAGCAGGTGCCGGAGCAACCACGCTTGGTGCCGGTTCAGGATCGTCCATCGGTGTTGCGGGTGTGCTGCGCTCCTTTCTCTTGCACGGTGGGACCGAACACCGCGATTTACGCCGTTGCGCACGGGTCGGTCGGGTGCGCCGTTGGTGAGTTGACGCGAGGCAACGCCCGAGGTTCCGCCAAGCTCCGCCCGCAAGGTGCAGGCCACCCGATATGCGGCATCCCGAACTGCCGATGATGGAACGGAACGGGTGGCAGGGCGTTAGGTCGGCAATCGCAAACCGAAAAGGAGAAAGCCATGCTTGGCTGGGCTGTTACTTTTCTTGTCATCGCCCTTATCGCGGCGGCGCTGGGTTTTGGCGGCATCGCAGGTGCTGCGTCGTCGATCGCGCAGATTCTGTTCTTCGTCTTCATCGTGCTGTTCGTTATCGCGATGATCGCGCGCGCTGTGCGGGGTAACCCGCCTGTATAAGCCATTTATGGGGCATTCATTTCCAGAACGGCCGTTGCCCCATCGGCAGCGGCCGTTTGCATTCAGGCGTGGCCCTATAGCGCGCCTCATAGGACCAGAAGGAGAAAAATCATGGACCCCCTGCCTCTTCCGCTTCGAGGTTTCCACCAGCAGAGCGACGATCCTGATGCCGGCACCGAAGCGCTGGCCGAACTGCATACGCGCCTTGAGGACACAATCGCCGGTTTCGACAAGGTTGTTGAAAAGGCTGAAGAAGATTTTCGTGCCATTGCTATTGAATTCAAGGCGCTGCACGCCCGCCACGCGCGGGCGGTGGCAGAGATGCTGGTGAAAGACGGGCACGATCCGGCGCAGGATGGTTCCATATTCGGGGCTGTTAACCGCGGCCTTGTCGAGATCCGTTCATGGTTTGACGACATCGGCATCAACATGATGGATGCGCTTGTGCAGGGCGAGAAGCATGTTCTTGAAGGCTTCGAGCAGGCCATAGCTGAATCCGACTTGCCCGAACGCCGCGCCGCGCTGAACAGGATGCGCGAGGAGCAGATCGCGCTGATGGACCGTCACTGCCCTCCAACCTGAATAAAAAAAAGCCGCCGGCGATGCCGGCGGCCAGAAGTCAAGGAGGGAGGGATCGTATGATCATTGGCCCAACCCCTTGCGCCCGCGATGGTTCCCGTCGATCTGAAAAAAAATCACCTGGAACTGCGCGGACCGGCGATCAACCAGATGATCAACCCGATTACCGGGAACACCAGCACCAGCAAGATCCAGAGTACCTTGGCCCCGTTCGAGCTGGGCGATCCAAGGATCGACACCGCTGCCCAGACTACGAGGGCAAGGTGAATAAGGCCGAGAAATCCGGAAAGCTGGGCATTCATGTCGCTTCTCCTTCACTGTCAGTCCTGACCCTGACCATAACCGTTCTGGGCTGGATTCTCACAGCGTAAACCGCGTCAGGAACCGGGAAGAGGCTGTTTTTGCAAGATCTCATCGGCGGGAAGGCTGGTGCCGGTCTTGTTCTCGGTTTCGGCACTCAGACCGCAAGCTGGGTGATCAGCTCTTCGACCTGGGCCGAGGAAAAGGGCTGCATCAGCACTGGCCAGTCAGCACTCCTCTCTGCTTCGAGTTCGGCGGCGTGGCCGGTAAGCACCACCTTCGCCCCGCGCACAGCAAGCAGCGCGTTCAGTCGGCTGGAACGGAACGCCGAGGGGCTGAGATGGACGAAAGCATAGGGCAGTGGTGCCTCGAGCGGTAGCGCATCTAGTTGGGCCTCTGCCTCGTCAAGCGAGGCGGCAATGATCGGTCCGCAGCCAGCGATATCCTGCATGGTCAATGCCAGATCGTGCGCAACAACGGGCGATTCAAGAAATACGAGACAATGATGAGGCAAGGATCCCTCCGGAAAACTGGCCCCGTAATCGGGGAAAAAAGAAAGCCAAACGAAATAACCGTAATGATGATGGCACTCTTCCCCGAGATTGAAAAGAGACCTGCACGCTTTCCGCCGCGGCATCGGCGGATTGGAACCGATCAATGGTTTCAGGTGTTTGGGCTCGAATCCAACGGCTGGGTCTTATCTGCATTTCCGCCCCGAAAAGGAGTCTGGCATGTCCGCAGTCTTGTTTCTTCTCACCGGCATCGCCTTGGCGATGTCGTTTTTCATCCTTGCTTGCCTGGGTGCGCTGGTCAGCCGGGCTGCTGCCAAGAACCGCTGAACCATCCGCTCGCGCGGGCTTCTCACTCCCCAAATAACTACATAGCCTGCTGCCCGGTATAAAAAATGCCGGGCAGTTTGCCGTCTGGCGCACCTTCTGCCTGTCTTCATTTGGTATAGATACGAACTTCGCCCCGATAGAGCGCACTTTCGCGGTAGCGGGCAAGGCCGAAGCGCGTCAGCACACCTATTGCCGCTGCGACAGGCACCGCGACGATTGCCCCTGTCAGCCCGAACAATGCCCCGAAAGCCATCACGGAGAAGATCAACCAGACCGGATGCAGATTGACCGAACTACCTACCAGATTGGGCACCAGAATCTGGCTTTCCAGGAACTGGCCAAACAAGAATATCAGCACCACGATGCCAATCGCCCAAGGCTCGCCCCAGAACTGGTAAAGCGCAAGCCCGATGGCCAACGTGCCGCCGATGAAGGCTCCGACATAGGGAACAAAGGAAACCAACCCCGCAACCACTCCTACAAACAGTCCATAGGACAGACCGGCAAGCGTCAGCGCAATTCCATAGTATCCGGCCAGAATGGTGCAGACCATCACCTCGCCGCGCACGAATCCGGCAATGGCCGTATTCATCTCGGTCGCAAGCCCGCGGATAGTCTGTGCATGTTCGCGCGGCAGCAACTCATCGACATGGCGAACCACGCGCGGCCAGTCGACGAGCAGGTAAAAGGCAACAACAGGCATGATCGCCCAGAATAATGCTAAGCGCACCAGCCCGGATACGCCATACAACAGCCCAGCCATGAGGCCCTGGAAGTTTTCGCGCAGCGCCTCGCCCGCATTGTTCATGACCTGGCGGAGTGGGCTGTCTGCCTCGGGGTCGTTGGGCTCTTCAAGGTGTCGATCAAGGGTCCATCTGGCTTGTTCTACAAGATCGGGCACCTCACGCCACAGGGCTGCGGCCTCTTTCACCAGGATCGGCAGAAGCAAGATCAATCCTGCAACGATGATGCCCAGTAACAGCGCGGTCATCAGCCCTGCCGCCAGCGTTCTCGGAAGGCCCCATCGGTTCAATCGGCAAACTACGGGATCAAGGAAATAGGCAATCCCCGCGCCGATGACGAAAGGCAGCAGGATCGCGGACAACAGCCACATCAAGACCAGAAACACCGCCAGCACGGAGCCCCAGATCAGTGCCTGAAGATACATCGGAAAGCGCCTGCGCATGGGGGGCGCGGCGGGGGCCGAAAGTTCAGAGGTTTCTGGCATGTCGGTCCTTTGGTCGGTCCTGAGCAGCGCATGTCGGCGCGTGTCGGCGCAACAATGCTCTTGCCAACGTTCGGCCGGCCCCTCGGTTCCCTCTGGCACGCGGCACAAAGCGAGGGGAGGTGGGGAACCAGCTGGCAGGAAGAGCGTTGAAAGTGCACAGCCGAAACGGATTTTTTAAGGAAGTTTCAATGAGCTGGGATGAGATCAAAGGCAGATGGAAGCAGCGCCAGCGCCGAAGGCACCACCACCCCGGCGGACGACGACGAGGCGGATACCTTCCTTGAGGCCATAACCGCCGATATAGGCGACCGCATCGGCGCGCTCTACGACATCGAGCGGGAGATCAACGGGCAGCCTGCCGAGATCCGCCTTGCCGCGCGCGAGAAGCACAGCGCGCCGAAGGTCGACGCCTTCTTCGCCTGGTCCGAGAGCCAGCTCACCCGGATCCCCGGCAAGGAGGATCTGGCCCGCGCATTCCGCTATGGGCTGGCCCGCCGGGCCTCGTTCGGCCTCCTCCTCAGCGACGGCCGCGTCGCCATCGACAACATTCCGGCAGAGCGCGCCCTGCGCCTGATCGGCATTGGCCGGAAGAACTGGCTCTTCGCCGGTGCCGACACCGGCGGCGAAACGCTGGCCCGCGCCATGACGATCATCGAGACGGCAAAGCTGAACGGCCACGATCCACAGGCCTATCTCGCCGACGTGCTCGACCGGATCCAAGATCACAAGACCAACCGGCTCGACGAACTCCTGCCATGGAACCGGGCGCCGAGGGCCACTGCTCAGGCCGAGGCCGCCTGATCAACCGCGGCCGCAACCGGGCGGTTACACTGCAGCGCCCCTTCATCTGTTTTCAAATATCCTGGGGGTGAATGGGCCGCAGGCCCAGAGGGGGCAAAGCCCCCTCCGCTGATTTTCTCGAAATGGCGCGGGATAGCTGCGTCTTACAGCATCCGCGAGGGAAGCCACAGCACCAGTTGCGGCCAGATGAAGACGATAATAACCGCCAACATCTGCAACCCCACGAAAGGTATGACGCCCTTGTATATATCGACAATCGTCACTTCGCGCGGCGCGACCCCCTTTAGATAGAACAGCGAGAAACCGACAGGAGGGGTAAGGAATGAGGTTTGCAGCGTTACCGCGAAGAGTACGATGAACCATATCTGATCGAACCCCAGAGCCACCACAACCGGCGATACCAGCGGCAGCATGATCAGCGAGATCTCCAGCCAGTCCAGGAAGAACCCCGCCAGGAACGCGATGAGCAGGATGGTCAGCACCACGCCCGAAGGACCGAAGGGCAGACCTTGAAGCGACTGGCTTATGAACTCGTCGCCGCCAAGCTGGCGCATGACCACCGCGAACATCGTCGCACCCAGGAAAATGCCGAAGATGAAGGCCGTGGTCAGGGTGGTTTTCATCCCTACCTCTTTCAGAACCGCCCAGCTGAGTTTGCCATTTGCCGCAGCCAGAAGCGTCGCGCCAAACGCGCCCACGCCCGAGGCTTCGGTTGGGGTGGCGAACCCGAAAAAGATCGAACCCAGCACCGCAAAGATAAGCAGGATCGGCGGGATCACCGCCAGAAGCGTGGAGAAGATCAGCTTCATCGAAACCGGCGGCAGGCCGGTGGGTGCGGGGGCGAGATTTTTTACCAGCATCGCGGCCAGTATGATGTAGAGAATATAGAACCCGCCAAGCATCAGGCCCGGAATGAGCGCGCCCATGAACAGGTTGCCGACCGAGACTGACATTTGGTCGGCCATGATGATCAGCATGATTGACGGCGGGATCAGGATACCCAGCGTTCCCGCCGATGCCACCACGCCCGAGGCGAAGCCCTTGTTGTAGCCCTGTTGCAACATGATCGGCATCGACAGGAGCGCCAGAAGCACCACCGAGGCGCCGACGATCCCCGTAGAAGCGGCCAGCAGGATGCCGATCAGCACCACGCCAAGCGCCAGCCCGCCCCGGAACCGACCGAAAAGCTGAATGAAATTCTCCATCAGCTTTTCTGTCACGCCGGAGCGCTCCAGCATCAGACCCATGAAGATGAACATTGGCAGTGCCACCAATATCCAGTTCGACATCTGCCCCCAGATGCGCTGCACGAAGATGCCGAAGATGCGCATGTCGGTCAGGAAATAGGTATCCCAGTTGAACAGTTCGAAGCCATATATGGCTATGAAGCTGAAAGCGATCGATATGCCGCCCAGCGCCCAGGCCACCGGAATGCCGGTGAATATGAGCGCGATGAACGAAATAAGCATCGCCACCACCAGAATTTCATTGGTTTCCAGCATAGTTTCCTTGTCCCCTGAAGGCGCAGCCCTGCGGGTGCCGCCGATGAGCTGTCTTGATTCGGGCTTGTTTCACGGCGTCTGCGTGCCGTTGAGCGGGCGTGGCAAGCCGAAAAGCAAGGCGCATACACGCAAGAGCCGCGCAAACGCCGCAAGGCCGATATAAGTGAAGGCGACAATGATTACGGCCTTGATCGCCCATCGATGGTGCAGCCCGCCGACAGCCGATGAAATTTCGCCCCGGGTATATGAAGCCTGGACGAAGGGAATGGCATAGGAGATGATCAGCCAGACCATCGGAAACAAGATCGCCACGATCAAGATCAGCTCGATCCACGCGCGCGTCTTGCGGCGGAGACCGGCCGCCAGCACATCGACGCGGACATGAGTGTCATGGGTCACCGCATAGCCGATGCCCAGCATGAACCCCACGGCATAGATATGCCACTGCATCTCCTCGACCCAGATGTAGTTCACTCCCAGGGCGTAGCGCATCGTCACATTGACGACGATAATCACCACAAGGGCGGCCCAAAGCCAGTTCACCACCGTTCCTATCGCTTCGATCAGGCCCTCAATGAGGTTGGACAGGCGCGTTTGCGGGAACTCCAGCGATGAGCCTTGCCCGCTGGCTTTTTCGACCTGTTCAAGGTCAACCTTGATTTCCGGAGTGCCTTGAGACATCGCGAAATCATCTCCTTGTTGCATTACCGGGTGCCTTGTCTGGCCCCGATCGGATCGGCGGACGCTGGCCTTTGTTGCCGCTTTCCTGCCGAACGCGGCCCGCGCCTGAAGCGCGGGCCGTCTGGTTGCTGACTGTCAGCAAGCCGCCTTGATCAGTCCTCGATACGGCTCTGCCAGTCGCGCGGCAGGTAGCCCATTTCCTTCCAGGGCCGCAGTTCGGCCTGGTATTCCATCATCGAGGCATAGACCCGGCCGAACATCTCGTCACGCTCAGACCAGCGCGCCATAACAGTCTGTGTGGCGTCGTAGAAGCCCTGGATCATGTCGTCGCTATAGGTACCGACATTGGTGCCGCGTTCCTGGAAGCTTTGGATCACAGCGCCCTGCAGTGCTTCGGCGCGCGCGATCGAATAGGCATTGCCTGCCATGCAGGCTGTTCCAATCTGGGCGCGCGACAGGTCTGACAGTCCGTTCCAGACATCCAGGTTCACATAGAGGAACTGGTTGGTCGAGGGCTGGTGCCAGCCGGGCAGGTAAAGCCAGTTGGCCACCTGATAGAAGCCCAACTGCTCATCGACGGTGGGCAGCGAGAATTCGGTGCCATCCAGAACGCCGGTTTCCAGCGCCTGATACAGTTCGCCGCCGGGCATGATGGTGACGGACATGCCGAACTCTGCCATGATCTCGCCGCCTACGCCGGCGGCGCGGAAGCGCATGCCGCGGAAATCTTCGGGCGAAGTGATCTCGTTGCGGAACCAGCCAGCGGTTTCGGGGCTGATGGTGCCGCACAGGATGGGATGCACGTTATAGGCGTGGAAGGTCTCTTCCAGCAGTTCCTGGCCGCCGTGATGGGTCATCCAGGCCAGGAATTCGATCGATTCAAGGCCAAAGGGAGTGGCGCCGAACAGGGCAGCAGCCGGGACCGTGCCCCATTCATAACCCATCCAGCTGTAACCTGCGTCGATATTACCTTCCGAGACATTCTCGAAAATCGACAGCGCCGGGATCACCGCGCCCGGCTCGGCCACGCGCAGGTCGATATTGCCGCCCGAGATGGCGCGCAACTGATCAGCGACCCAGGGCATGGTGTCGCCAAGGGCAGTCAGCGTCGAGGCAAAGCTCATCGGCACCTGCCAGCGAACGCGCTCTTGTGCCTGGGCCGTGGTGGCCATGAGCGACAAGGCGCCAATTGCTGCGACAGTGCCCAGCAACGTCGTTGTTTTCTTAGACATATGATTCCTCCCCGTGGAATTGTGGTAATATTTACTTACCAATCATTGCGCATAAAGCAACAGTGAATACGGTCGCCCAAGCATGTCCAGAGGCTAACAAAGCTACGCTCATCTCGCAACAAGTGTTCTGATCGATGATCCGAGGGGAAGGGGGGCGCAGTCGAATCTGGTGCGAAGAACGGACCATTTGCCGCAATTCGAGCCAGATTCTTCCTTTGTGCCGCATGTGGTGCAGGGAGCGGACGTTCAGCCCCGGAAGCGGACCGGCAGGTTGAACTGAAACGCACCGCTCAAGCCCTGCGGTGCGGCGGGGATGCGGGCCCGGCGCACTGCATCGAGAGCGGCCTGATCAAGCGCGGCGTGACCAGAACTGTGTCGCAGCGCGACGCCCAGCAGACGACCATCGCTGTGCACATCAAGGCGCAACAGAACCGTTCCACCGTCGCGAGTGCCTGCCGGATGGCGTTGCTGGCGCTGCACGGCCGCGCGCACCGCACCGCCCCATTGCGCTACCAACCCGCCGGTATCGACCTCGACACGGCTGGTCTGGCGGGCTTGCCCTGCCTGCCCCTCGTGCCCTTGTGCGCCGCTGCCGCTTGCCCGCTGTGCTGGTGCGGCGCTGGCGGAAGATTGCGGACGGTTTGCTTGTTGTGCCTGCCGCGGGGTCGGGCGTGCGGGCGGATGGGGCGAGCTTTCGGGCGCCTGTGCCAGCAGCGAGGGGGGCGGTGGAGTGGTGTCAGGCAGGTCAGCAGACGGGCTGCGGGGCATTTCGCTGATCAATACAGGCTGCTCGGTCAGCCCCGCCAATGCGGGCGTTGCAAGTATCGGCGCAGGGGGCATCCGGTCAACCGAAGGCGCGCGATCGGGCAGGGCCTGTATCGGTTCCGGCATGGGCATCATCGCAAGCGGCGGGGCGGGAGGAGCCGGAGGCGGCAGGTTGTCGGCAAGCGTCGCCATAGGCGTCAAGGCTTGCAATGCGGGCAGCACCGGCGCCTCCGAGGGGTGCAGCTGTGGCAGTGTTTCCATACCCGTATCGTGGGCAGCGGCATGGCCGACAGGGTCCAAAGGCGCGGCCAGCAGTGGCGGGCGCTCCCAGGCAGCGATCATGGCCTCGATCCCCGGATCCCCTCCTTCCAGCGTGATTTGCCCCGCCCCACCGTCGCCTCCCGCGCTGACACCGCCTTCAGCGACCAGCGCGAAAGCCCCGATATGCGCGACCACGGCCACCGCCATGAAGGGGGCGATTTCGAGAATCGGTTTCATGGCGCACTCCGTGACAGCGTGGCCAGCCGCAGATCGCTGACCCCCAGCGCTGACAACTGGCGCATCAGGCGTGCCAGTTCAGCCGCTGGCAACATTGCGTCGGCGCGGATCAGAACCGGCCCTTCGCCTGCCGCAAGGGCCGCCAGCGCCGCCTCGCCTGTGTGGTCGTCATGCATCATCAGGCCCTCGGCGCTTAGCCAGAGCGTGCGCGGCGGAGGCTTTGCGGTGTCATTGGCCGCTTCGGGTGGCGTTATGTCCAGTGGAGGGGAAGGGGTGATCTGGGCGGTCATCAGAAAGAAGATGAGCAGCAGAAAAACCACATTGATCATCGGCAGAATGGTCTCGCGGCGCGGGCGTGGACTGGGGCGTTGAAACTCCATCCTATGGCTCCACCAGGATGAGGCGGGTGAAGCCATCGGTCTGAAGATGCTCCAACAGGTCGGTCAGATGTTGCAGGCTGGCCCCGTCGCGCGGGCGCAGGATGATGGGGGCGTCGGGTCCGTGCATGAGGGGCGCAAGCGCCCCGGACAGGGCGTCAGGGGGCAGCGGCGTGCCATTCAGCCACAGACCATCAGGTGCAAAATCGACCAGCCGGGGCGGGCCGGACCATGCTTCGCCGCCCGTGCCGCCCGAAAGTGCCAGAACCCCCTCCTGCCCGAAACGCGCTGCCAGCATGAAGAAGATCAGCAGCAGGAAAACAACGTCGATCATCGGCGTCAGACTCATGCGACGGCGCGGGCGGGGAGGGCCAAGGATGATCATGACAGGGCCTGTCGGGCGATGAAGATACGCGTGGCGAGATCTTCCATCTCGGCCTGCAAGCGGTCGGTCACGCTGTCAAACCAGCTCAGCGCCATCGAGGCCGGGATTGCCACGGCCATGCCCGCCGCGGTGGTGAGCAGCGCTTGCCAGATGCCGCCCGCCAGTGCTGCCGGATCGGCACGGCTGCCCGCTTCCTGCAACGCCTGAAAAGCCTCGATCATGCCCAGAACCGTGCCCAGAAGCCCGATCAACGGCGCGATCGTCGCGATCAGGTCCAGCGCGCGCAGGCCCCGGCGGGCCTTCATCAGCCCGCCTCGCGCCACGCGCACGGTTTCCTCGCGCGCGGCGGGTTCCGGCATCGCGCGCAGGCTGTCCATCGCGCGATGCGCCATGCGCGCACGTAATCCGCTGCGGGGGGCAAGGCGGGCGAGGGCGGCATCGGCACTGCCTGCCCGCCAGTCTGCCAGCGCGGTTTCGGTCGCCGCACGCGACCAGGCGCCAAGCCGCGCCAGATCCCAGACTTTCCACAAGATCAGCGTCAGCGTGGCGACCGACAACAGCGCAATGGCCAGCATCGCCGGGCCACCGCGATCAAGAAAGGAAAAGAGCGCATCAAGGGTCATGGTGTCGTCCTTTCATCCATCGCTTATGCGGCCGATGGTGTCGATCCAGTCTCGCGCGCCCTGCAATACCGCAGCATAGACCGCCCGGCCCAGAGCGATGCCGGTGTCGGTGTGCAGGCCCGCATAGTCATCTGCCCCCTCAGGTGCCGCCATGGCGATGCAGTCGGTGCCGGTGCCGGTCGCCAGCCCCACCGGCAGGCGGTGACCCGCGTCGAGAATGGCAGCGGTGCGGGCCTGGCTGGCGATGCTCAGCGCCTCAAGCAGGCCGGTTTGCGACAGTGCGTGGTTCAGTTTGACGGCAATGTTGATGGTGCCGAAAATGGCGCCAAGGTCACGGTTCCAGTCCCGGCCCGTGCGGTCCATCCGGTGGCCCACACGCTCGGCGTTGGACAGGCCCACTGTGGCCAGCGCTTGTGCGGTGACATGGCCCTCACGCGCGCCGCGCAGCACGTGGCGGTCGATCCTGCGTGAGGTCAACAGGCAGATGGCATCCTCGGCGCCGCGTGCGGCCAGTTCCCGCGCCAGCCAGTCGCCTACATCCAGCCCCGGCGGCAGGTCGGCGTTGCGGATCTCGCGCCACAGGATGCGCCGGGCGCGCTGGTAGCCGGGGCGGTTGACGGACCAGCTGAGCACCTGATGCGGCGCGCCCAGATCAAATTCAAGCCATGGCGCGGAAAGCACGATCATCGGATCACCCCCAGTGGCTGGAAAACCGGGCCCTGCGGGGTCTGTGCGAAATGGGCCGTTATCTGAAAGACATCGGCCAGCAAATCAGCCGTAAGCACGGCATCGGGCGGTCCATCGGCCACCAGCTGCCCGCGATGAAGCACCAGAAGCCGCGTGCAATGGCGTGCGGCAAGGCCCAGATCGTGCATCGAACACAGCACGGCATGGCCCGCGGCGGCCTGCTGGGCGAAAAGCTCCATCAGCGTGATCTGGCTGGCCGGGTCCAGACCGGCGGCGGGTTCATCGGCCATCAGTAGCGGGGTTTCCTGAGCCAGGGCGCGGGCGATCAGCACCCGCGCCTGCTCACCCCCGGAAAGCTGGTTGGCGGCGCGGATGCGGAAACTTTCCAGCCCCATGCGGTCGATGGCGCTGTCGATGGCTTTGCTGTCCGCGGGCGAAAGGGCGTGTCCGGGTGCGCGGTGCGGGCTTCGGCCCAGCGCAATCAGGGTTTCCACGCTGACCGGCCAGGCGATCTCGCGCTGTTGGGGCAGCCAGGCCACGGTGCGCGCGCGCGCCAGCCGGTCAAGTGTGGCAAGCGATGAATGCCCACGCGCGGGCATCAGGCCAAGGGCTGCACGCATCAGCGTGGTCTTGCCCGCGCCGTTCGGGCCGATCAGGCCGACGCATTCGCCCGTTGCAACGGTCAGCGAGACATCGCGCAGTACATCGCAGGGGCCACGAGTGACCGAGAAATCGCGCAGAGTCAGAAGGGGGGCTTGGGTCATAATCCCTCCTTCCTGGTGCGGTAGATGAGGTGCAGGAACAGCGGCGCGCCGACAATCGCGGTCAGCACCCCCAGTTTCAGATCGCGCTCAGGCAGGATCAGTCGCACCGCGATATCGGCGGCGAGAACCATTGCGGCGCCACCGAGCGCCGAGGCCGCCAGCAGCCTTGACGGTTGCGCGCCGACGACCGGGCGCAGGATATGCGGCACCACCAGCCCGACAAACCCGATCGCCCCTGCTACAGCGGTGCCCGCCCCCACCACGCAGGCCACGCCCGCGACCAGCACCAGCCGCAGGCGCCTGAGCGAGATACCCATGGTTGCGGCGGCATCTTCACCCAGGGTCAGCGCGTCAAGGCCCCGGCCCAGACTGGCCAGCAGCACCCATCCCAGCGCCATCAGGGGCAGCGCCAGCCACACATGGAGCATTGAGCGGTCAGCCAGTGAACCCATCATCCAGAACACGATTTCCGATGCCGCGAAGGGGTTGGGCGAGAGGTTCAGCACCAGCGAGGTCAGCGCACCCGCCATTGCTGAAACCGCGATTCCCGCAAGAATGAGCGTGATAGAGCTGCCGCCTGACCCCGCCATCAGCAGGATCAGACCCACGGCCACCGCCGCGCCTCCGAGCGCGGCGAGGGGCAGGCCAAGCGCGAAACTGGCGGCAAGCCCGGTATGCAGCGCCAGCACCGCACCCAGCGCGGCGGAGCCCGAGACGCCGATCAACCCCGGTTCTGCCAGCGGGTTGCGCAGATAACCCTGCATCGCCGCGCCGGCCAGCCCCAGCGAAGCGCCGATCATCACCGCCAGCAGGGCGCGCGGCAGGCGGATTTCGCGCATCACCAGCGTTTCGGCCAGCCCCTCGCCGCGGATCAGCGCGGCGAGGGCGCGCGCGGGCGTCAGCCCGGCGGGGCCGACCAGCAACGAGACAGTGAACAGCGCCATGACCAGTGCGGCAAGCAAAGCCAGAAGGAGGGCAAAACGCATCAGCTTCCCTCCGCGTCGTGCAGGGCGGTCAGCCGGGCAATGGCGGACAGAACGGCGGGTGTGCCGCAGACCCATTCGGCATCGGTTACTGCGGCACCTGCGTGGCGCTCGCGCAGCGCTTCCATCGCCGGATGGTCGATCACATCCTCGGCGCGGGTCAGGCCGGGGTAGCGCTGGCCCGAGATGACGACATCGGGCATCAGCATGATCAGTTGCTCCATCGGCAGGGTGCCGCCGCCCGAAAGCCCGGCTTCTTCGGCGATATTGGCAAAACCTGCAAAGGTCAGGATCTGATGTGCCAGTGTCTGGCTGCCCGAAGTGTAGTTATTGGCATAATGCAGTACGGCGCGGGGGCGCTCGTCATTATTGGGCGCGAGTGCGGCAAGGCCTGCGCGGAACTCCGCCGCCAATGTCTCGGCCCTTGCGCCGTTCGCAAGCCATTCACCCATCAGCGCGATGGTTTGCGGGATATCCGACAGCCGTTCCGCGACCGGCAACTCGCGCACCTCAACCCCCAGCCTGCGTAACAGCCCCACCGTATAGCGCGAGGTGTAGGGTCCGGCGAGCACAAGATCGGGCGCCATCGCGTGCACCTCTTCGGCCTGACCGTAATTGAGACGGTACCGCGCGGCCTCATGCGCCATGACCGAGGCCAGCGGATCGGCGGCGATATGGCTGACCGAGATCAGTTGGCCAGGCATAGCCAGCATCATCGCCAGCTGATCGGTGCACAGGTTGATCGAGACCACCCTTTCGGGTGGCCCCGCCTGCGCCACCGCGCCCTCCAATATGAGGGACACGGCGAGCGCCAGCGCCCTAGAAGCGCGCGGCAACGCCGACATAATACGACCGGCCCGGCGTGCCATAGCCCCAGACCTGCTGGTACTGACGATCCAGCACGTTATCGACACGCACCAGCACATCGGCATGGTCGTTCACCGCATAGCGAAGACTGGTGTTGACCACCGTATAGGCAGGCATCGCGCGTGATACGCCTGCGATCCAGTCCTGCTGATCGGCGCGCCCGGCGACATGGCGGGCCGACAGCGTGCCGGTCAGGCGGTCGGTAAGCAGCGCATCCAGCGACAGGTTCAGCACATGGCGCGGGATCATGGTCAGTTGCGTGCCCGATGGGGTGCGGGTGTGGGTGTAGGTGTAGTTCCCGCTCAGCGTCAGCCGGTCGTTCAGCGCGGCGCTGGCGGCCAGTTCCACCCCTTGCCGCCGGGTGATGCCGGGGATGTTCTGATAGGCGTTCGAGAAGCCGGGCGGCAGCGGGAAGTTGCAGGGATCGGCCCAGTTGCCGCACCATTCGATGGCGTTGTCGGTATCGATATGGAACACCGTGGCACCCAATGTCAGCCCGCCCTGGCGCCAATCGGCGCCCAGTTCGGCGCTGCGACTGGTCTCCGGGCGCAGGTTCGGGTTCGGCGCGACTATGGTGAAGCCATAGTTCGCCCCGAAACGCTGGTTGATCGACGGTGCAGTAAAGCCCCGCGCCACCGCCCCGCGCAGGATCAGCGCGTCGCTGGCCTGCCAGGCGGCGCTGATCCGGCCGCTGGTGAAGGTGCCGTAGTCAGTACTCCGATCAACCCGTGCGCTGGCCGAGATATCCAGCCCGTTGAACGGCGACCACAGCGCCTGGCCGAAGGCCCCGGTGGTGCGCATGCGCTCGCGCCCCGCAAGGCTTGCCTCGAATTCACCCCGATCCTGCGTGGCGTCAGCGCCCCAGACCAGCGTCAGCCCGTCATTGATGGGCGCCGAGCCCTGATAGGCAAGGCCGGTGCGGTCGCCTTCATACCAGCCAGCGGGCGCACCACCCTCGAAAAAACGGCGCGAGATGTCGTAATGGGTCAGCGACAGCTCATGGCGCATCGCGCCGGTGTCATATTCGGCAAAGACCCGCCCGCCCCATTCGCGGCGTTGGGTCTCGTTGTCGGCAAACGCGTTGCCATAGCCATCATAATCGGCCCGCGTGCGCTGCCCGAAGGCCGAGAAACCAAAAGCCAGTGCCTCGCTCGCCTGATAGCGCAGGCTACCGGAAAGGCGCGTCATCTCGAACCCGTCGCGCTCCAGCCCGGCCGGGACGGGCAAAAGTCCTTCCCAGGCAGAGATGCCGTCGCTGCGCCGGTGCGCGAGCGTAAGCGCGGCCTCCAACCGGTGATCGTGGAACGCAAGCGAATAGCGCCCGCCAAAGGTGCGGTTTGACCCACCCTCGACCGCCACTTCCTGGCTGAACCCGTCGCGCTGGGGACGCCGCGTGGTGATGCTGATCACGCCACCCACGGCAGAGCCGCCATAAAGCGCCGATTGCGTGCCGCGCAGCACTTCCAGCCGTTCGATATCGTCGAGCGCGAAAGCGCCGAAATCGGTTTCCGTGGTAATGCCGGTCGGGTCATCGACGCGCACGCCATCGACATACACCGCCACATAGCGCGGCCCAGCGCCCCGAATGGTCAACTGCGCCGTGGTGCCGAACCCGCCCGATTGCGTGAGGCTGACACCCGGTAGCCGGTTGAGCACTTCGGAAAGGCGGTTTTCGCCATCGGCTTCCAGTTCCTCACGGGTGACGATGCTCACCGAAGCACCCGTTCGCTGGATCTCGGTGGGCACCCGGTTGGCAAGAACGGTTATTTCATCCAGGTCAAAAACCTGCTGCGCCAGGGCCTGAAACGGCGCGCCAAGTGCCAAGGCGCTGGTCATCCCCGCCAGCGCCTTGCGCCATGCGGATGTGGTGAAACGGCAAGTGGTGTCGGTCATGACGACAGCCATCCCTCTCTGTGGCACGGTGGCGTGCCGGTTGATCAAGATGTCCGGGAGATAGACCTCCGCAGACGGTGCGTTGCGTCACCTCTACGGTCTGACCGTTACCCGCAACGCCGCCCGCGCCGGGATAGGGTGAACACTTCGGCAGGTCTCCTGACTTGCGGGTCATCGCCTTGTCGGGCCTTCCCATGGTTTTCACCACAGTGGCATGTGCCGACAAAACTCGCCGCTTACAGTTGCGGGGGCAGTCACGGAATTGGCCCTGTGGCCGCACCGTTGTTCCCTATCAGCAGGCCTTGCAGCCTGCACCGAAGCACCTGCCTGATACGCGATGCATCGTCATGAGGCAAGCGATTGTGATGGGCAACGGTGTGACCGGGCGGGTGGCGGATTTCAAAGGGAAATGGTGGGTGATGAGAGACTCGAACTCCCGACATCTTCGGTGTAAACGAAGCGCTCTACCAACTGAGCTAATCACCCGCGTGAGCCTCTTAGCAAATGGCATGTGGCGTGGGCAAGGGGGCTTGGGCGGGTTTGGCTTAAACTTTCGTTAACATTGATCGGGCAAGATGCCGGCCAAAGATTGCGCTGGTTTCTCGGAGTGTGCGGATGCCCGTCCTGCTGCTGCCCCTTTTGTTGGTGTTGGCGGTGCTGTCAGGCTGCGGAGCCTCGCCCGGTCGGCTATATTTCGGGCTGGAACCGGACGTGGTGCCGGTGGCTGGACGGGAATACCGGGTCTGGGCTCGGCGGTCGGGCGCTGGCGGGCAGGTGCAGGTGGTGCGTATGGGCTATGTGCCGCGAGGGGGGCATGGCGGCATACGGGCGGCGATGGTCGCGGCGGCCGAACGGGCGACGGGCTGCGCTGTAATGCCGGCAAGCATCGAGGGGGATACAGGGGTTATCAACGCCCGAATCCGCTGCACGGACTGAGCGTGTTCAGAAAAACCAGCAGGACCGGAAAGCAGCAAGATTTCTTCGTGTGAGCTTGAGCCATGTCAAGGACGTGACCGTTTTCGCGCCCTAGCGTAAGGGTGTTGTCAATTCCGAGGTGAAAGATGCTTCGACTGATCCTGTTTCTGTTCGTCGGCTCCACGCTGGCGGGTATCGGCGTGGTGGCTGCTCTGACCATGGGCTACTACGAGGTGCGTCCGATCTCGATCGCCGCCGGAATCGGTGCGGTTGTCGGGCTGGTGATCAGCTGGCTGGTGGCTAGCCGGCTGCAAGACGCCTGAGTGTGTATTACCAGGCCCTCAGTTCAGAAAAACGCGAAGCGTATTCTCAAAATCGCGGGGCTTTTCGGCATGTAGCCAATGCCCCGCGCCGGGCATCTTTGCCATGCGTGCGTTAGGAAACAACGTCTTGATGGCGGGCCGGTGCTCGGCGCGGACATAATCCGAATCGCCGCCGCTCAGAAACAGCGTCGGGCCGGTGAAGGGGGTGTAACCGTCATCCTCTGGCCAGCCGGTGATGGCATCCATTTCGCGTTGGAGCACATCCAGGTTCAATCGCCAGCGGGGGGGGCTGACCTTCAGATCGAGCGACTGAAGCAGGAAGGCGCGGACCGGTGCTTCCGGCACAAGTGGCGTAAAACGCGCGTTAGCCTCAGCGCGGGTGCTGAGCCCGTCAAGCGACAGCGCGCGCATTGCCTGAATATACTTCGTCTGGCTGTGATCATAGGCGACAGGCGCGATATCGGCCACCACCAGACGGTTGACAAGCTTAGGCCGGGTGAGCGCCAGAACCATCGCCGCCTTCCCACCCATCGAATGGCCAGCTACATCCATCGCCGTGCCTTCCGCTTCGATCACCTCTGCCAGATCCTGCGCCATATCGGCATAGGTATGGCTGTCGGCAAAGGGGCTGTTGGCGTGGTTGCGCATGTCGACGGCCACGACAGCGCGCGAATCCGATATCCGCTTGGCAATCGCGCCCCAGTTGCGGGCCGATCCGAAAAGACCGTGCACAATCAAAAGCGGGGGCAGGGAAGTGCGTTCCCCGTGCCGGACCCGGTGCAGCATGGCCGTTCCTTTCACTCTGGTCGCGTCGTCTGATGCGATAAGCCGGGTGGCACGGTGGTGCAACCCCGGCGCAAAGGCGATTGCAAATCCCTGCCTTAGCGGGCTAGCATTTTTCGCTATTGGTGCATTTAAAGCGGTTCGCATGTCTGCTCTCGATATTCCTGGCCTCGCACGGGAGTCAGCCTTGCTGATGCGCACACGGCTGGGAGCGCGCGGCGAAACGCTGGAACAGACCCTTCATCAGCGCGGACGGAAACTGCCACGCAAGATACGCCGCGCGGCCGAGGAACTGGCGCGTGCCGAAGAGTTGTCAGGCCATCCGCGGCTGCGGTTTCTGATGGATACCGCGCAGGTCGAACGCTCGGGCCGGATGGTCGTGAACCATCTGCGGCCCCTTGGGGCTGCAGAACGCAGGCGGCGAATGTTTCTCAGTATCGCTGCCTCGATGTCCTTCGCGTTGCTGGTGACGATCGGCGGGGTCATCGCGGTGCTGGTCTGGCGTGGCTATTTATAGGCGCCCTCAACGTCGCGCGAACCCAACGCAGGGCGACAAACCAGCGAAACCGTCTTGAAGGCCACCAGAAGGAACAGATACCAGGAACCCAACGTGGCCCAACTGACCTTTTCGCCCGGTTGTTGTCCGTCATAAAGCCAGGTTCCCGTCAGCGTTCCGAGATTCTCGGCAAGCCAGATACCGAATGCCGACAGGATCAGCGACAGCAACATCGGCATCCAGTAGTCACGTCCGGCCACGCGAAACCAGATCCGCGTGCGCCAGAAGAGCATGGCGGAGGCGACGAAAAGGCCAAGCCGGATGTCAGGCAGGATGTGAAAGGTAAAGAAGTTGGCATAGATCAACGCCGCCAGCGCCACCGACACGGGGAAGGGCGGATAGGGGGCAAAGCGCATCTCGAACAGGCGCATCATGCGCAGAATGCAACTGGCCACGGCGGCATACATGAAGCCCACGAACAGCGGCACGTCGAACAGCACCAGATGCCCGGGTTCAGGATAGGTCCAGCTGCCCGCGCCGACCTTGAACCACTCCATCGCCAATCCCATGACACCAAAGAGGGCAATCGCCCGGGCCTCGGTCGGTGATTCTATGCGGCTCCAGAGAAAGGCGATCTGGGTGAGTAGGGCCACCAGCAACAGGAAATCATAGCGCGCCAGCGCCCAGCCCGAATCCCACAGAGGCTGGGTAAGGGCCATGGCAACCATCAGGATACCGCCGAAAAGACCGGCCCAGAGGTGCTTGAGCACAAAGAGAACCGGCTCACGCCAGGCTTGCGGCAGACGCGCGCGCACCGCGTCCCCGAGCCTGCGCTCAAGGTCGCGGGTGCTATCGGCGGCCCCGGACAGGCTCAGAGCTCCGGGTAAAGGGGGAACCGGGCGCAAAGCGCCGCGACCTTGGCCTTGACGCTCGCCTCGACCGCGCCATTGCCGTCTTCTCCATTGGCGGCCAGCCCGTCGATCACTTCTACAATCCAGTCGCCGATCTGGCGGAACTCGTCCTCGCCAAAGCCTCGCGTGGTGCCCGCAGGCGTTCCCAGACGCACGCCGGAAGTGACGGTGGGCTTTTCAGGGTCGAATGGAATGCCGTTCTTGTTGCAGGTGATATGCGCGCGCTCCAGCGCCTTCTCGGTGGCGTTACCCTTCACGCCCTTGGGCCGCAGATCGACCAGCATGACATGCGTATCGGTGCCGCCGGTGACGATATCCAGGCCGCCCTTTTGCAACTGATCGGCCAGTGCCTGCGCATTTTTCACCACCTGAGCGGCGTAATCCTTGAAGCCGGGGCGCAGCGCCTCGCCAAAGGCCACGGCCTTTGCGGCGATCACGTGCATGAGCGGGCCGCCCTGAATGCCGGGGAAGATGGCCGAATTGATCTTTTTCGCCAGAGCCGCGTCATTGGTCAGGATCATGCCGCCACGCGGGCCGCGCAGGGTTTTATGCGTAGTGGTCGTGGCGACATGGGCATGCGGGAAGGGCGAGGGATGCGCACCGCCCGCCACCAATCCGGCGAAATGCGCCATGTCTACCAGAAGGTAGGCGCCCACGCTGTCGGCAATCTCGCGGAAGCGGGCAAAATCGATCACCCGCGGGATGGCAGAGCCGCCCGCGATGATCATCTTCGGCTTGTGCTCAGCCGCCAGTTCGGCGACTTGATCATAGTCAATGCGCTGATCCTGCTGGCGCACACCGTATTGCACCGCATTGAACCACTTGCCGGACTGGTTGGGCGCCGCGCCATGCGTCAGATGCCCACCCGAGGCCAGGTTCATCCCCAGAATGGTATCGCCGGGCTGCAACAGCGCCTGATACACACCCTGATTGGCCTGGCTGCCGGAGTTCGGCTGCACATTGGCAAACTCGCAGCCGAAAAGCTGGCAGGCGCGCTCAATGGCAAGGTTTTCAGCGATATCGACAAACTGGCAACCGCCGTAATACCGCTTGCCGGGATAGCCTTCGGCATATTTGTTGGTCATCACCGAGCCTTGCGCCTCCATCACAGCGCGGCTGACGATGTTTTCTGAAGCGATCAGTTCGATCTCATCGCGCTGGCGGCCCAGTTCCTGCTGTATCGCGTCGAACAGCGCGGAATCGCGGCTGGCCAGTGTTTCGGTGAAAAAGCCCTTGTCGGTGGTGGTCATCCGGATCTCCCGCGCCGAGAATTGTCTGGGCGTTGTTTAGCGCAAGGCTGAGCGCGCGGAAAGCGACGAAAAGCCTCAATGCGATGCGGATGCGAATTGTTTCTTTCCGATTGCATGCATGTAGCGCTTTTGCGAAACCTGATCGCAGGTGCCAGCCAGAGGTGGCAGAGGCAAAAGGAGCGCAGGGTATGTCAGCAGTACGCAAGAAGGCGATCGCCTTTCTGGCCAGTTCCGCTCCACTTGCAATCAGCGCGCGCGAGGCGCTGTCAGCGCGTTACGGCGATGTGCCGCTGCACGATGCTGACGTGATCGTGGCGCTGGGCGGCGACGGTTTCATGCTGGAAACGCTGAATGCCAGCCAGTCGCTGGATACCCCGGTCTACGGGATGAACCGGGGCACCGTGGGTTTTCTGATGAACGCCTATAGCGAAGAAAAGCTGCAAGAGCGGCTCACCGTAGCGCAGGAAGAGGTGCTCAACCCACTTGCCATGCGCGCCACCACCATCACCGGCGAGGTTCATGAAGCCCTGGCAATCAATGAGGTTTCGCTTCTGCGCACGGGGCCGCAGACCGCGCGACTGCGCATATCCGTTGACGGGCGTGTACGGATGGAAGAACTGGTCTGCGACGGAGCGCTCGTCGCAACGCCCGCCGGATCAACAGCCTACAACTATTCCGCCCATGGACCCATCCTGCCGATAGGTGCCGATGTTCTGGCCCTGACCGCCATGGCTGCCTTTCGTCCGCGCCGCTGGCGTGGTGCGCTGTTGCCCAAATCGGCGCTCGTGCGGTTCGATGTGCTGGACCCGGTCAAGCGCCCGGTGATGGCCGATGCCGATGCTCAGCCGGTCCGTGATGTCGTCTCGGTGGAGATACGGTCAGAACCCGGGATCCGCCATCGGTTGCTGTTCGATCCCGGGCACGGGCTGGAAGAGCGGCTGATCCGCGAGCAGTTTTTCTAGCCCTTCCCGCAGAGCCGCTCTGCCCGGCCTGCCTGTCGAACCGCGTTCGGATGATTGCGGCGGTCAGAGATGTTGCGGCGCGCAGGCTTATCCTTTTCCGTGGCCGACAAGCGCCCCATAGGTTTCGGGGCGACGGTCGCGCCAGGTGCCCCAACTGGTGCGGAAGTCGCGCAGCGCATCCAGATCGACGGTTGCGGTGATATGGGTCTCAGTGCTGCGGTCGGCCTCGGCGAGCATGGCGCCGGTGGCGTCGGTGATGAAGGACGAGCCGTAGAAGCTGATCGGCGTCTTGCCCTCATTCTCAATTCCCACCCGGTTCGACGCCACCACCGGCACCAGATTGGCCGCCGCATGGCCTTGCATGACCCGCTGCCAATGGCCCGCGCTGTCATAACCCGGCTCGGCCGGTTCCGAACCGATGGCCGTGGGATAGAGCAGAACCTCGGCCCCGTTCAGAACCATCGAGCGAGCACATTCCGGAAACCACTGATCCCAGCAGATGCCGCAGCCGATGGTGGCAAACCGGGTGCGGAAGGTGACATAGCCGGTGTCGCCGGGGGTGAAGTAATACTTTTCCTCATAACCCGGATTCTGCGGTATGTGGGTTTTTCGATAGGTCCCCAGCATGGCGCCATCGGCATCAATCATCGCGACCGAGTTGAACAGCGTTGTTCCCGAGCGTTCATAAAACGATATCGGCAACACCACGCCCAGTTTCTTCGCAATGTTGGAAAAGTGCTGTATTGCGCGCGATTTCTGGGGGAAATCAGCCAAAGAAAGGTGGCGAGAGTGCTGTTCGGCGCAGAAATACGGTGTCTGGAAAAGCTCCTGCAACAGAATGATCTGCGCCCCATCAGCGGCGGCTTTGCGCACCAGCGCCTCGGCTTTGGCGATGTTGTCTTCGATATCCCAGGAGCAGGCGAACTGCGTCGCAGCGAGGGTGACATTGCGCATGGTAGTGTCCTTTCTGTTCTCAGCCCTTGCCGGATGCAGAACTTTTCTCGGCCGCCTTCACGGCATTCCAAAGCGTATCCATCTCGTCAAGGTCGCTGTCGGCGGGGGTGCGGCCCTGCGCCTTCAGTGCCGCCTCTATGCCGCGAAAGCGGCGGGTAAACTTGTCATTGGCGGCGCGCAGGGCGGTTTCAGGGTCGATCTGAAGGTGCCGCCCCAGATTGGCCATGACGAAAAGCAGATCGCCGTATTCTTCGGCTATCTCATCGTGTGAAAGGCTCTCACGTGCCTCGGCGAGCTCCCGCGCTTCTTCGGTGATCTTTTCCACAACCTGACCGATCTCGGGCCAGTCGAAACCAACCCGCGCCGCGCGGTTTTGAAGCTTGATCGCCCGCATCAGAGCAGGCAGCGCCAACGGCACATCGTCCAGCACGCCGGTCTGCGCGCGCGCAGCGCGCTCTCGCGCTTTCATCACTTCCCAGGCGCGGGTCTGGTCGTCGGCGGTTTTCACTTCCGCATTGCCAAAGACATGTGGATGCCGGGCGATCATCTTGTCGGAAATCGCCCGCACCACGTCATCAAGCGTGAAATGCCCGGCCTCATCGGCCATCTGGGCGTGATAGACTGCCTGAAACAGCAGATCGCCCAACTCGCCCTTCAGCCCGGTCCAGTCACGCCGGGCGATGGCATCGGCGACCTCATAGGACTCTTCGATCGTGTAAGGGGCAATCGTATTGAAATCCTGTTCGATATCCCAGGGGCAGCCACCCTCGGGCGCGCGAAGGCGGCGCATGATCTCGGCCAGTCGGGGCAAGCCGCCGCCAGGGTCGTCGATCAATGTTTTGTCAGCCATTGCGCCTGCCCCGCTTTTGGTGATGATGCCCCGGTATCGCCCATGCCTCAACCGGAGTCCACCATGCCTGTCCTCAACCGCATTGCCGAATTCGCCCCAGAACTGACCGAGTGGCGGCGCCATCTGCACATGCATCCCGAAACCCGGTTCGATTGCCACCAGACGGCGGCTTTCATCACTGAGAGGCTGCTCGATATCGGCGTGGATGCTGTGCATACGGGGATAGCCGAAAGCGGGATCGTGGCAATCATCGAGGGGCAGGGCGAGGGGCCTACTATCGGTTTGCGCGCTGATATCGACGGGCTGCCGATCACCGAGGAAACCGGATTGCCTTATGCGTCATCGGTTCCGGGCAAGATGCATGCCTGCGGCCATGACGGGCACACCACCATGCTGCTGGGCGCCGCGCGCTACCTGGCCGAGACACGCAATTTCTCAGGCCGTGTTGCGCTTATTTTCCAACCAGCCGAGGAATGGGGCGGTGGTGCAGGCGTGATGGTGCAAGAGGGCGTCATGGAACGCTTTGACATTGCTCAGGTTTACGGGATCCACAATGTCCCGGGGTTGCCCGCCGGCCGGTTTGAAACCTGCCCCGGCCCACTTCTGGCCGCCGTCGATACCCTGACAGTGACGGTGACGGGGCGCGGTGGCCATGGCGCCCACCCCGAAGATGCCGCCGATCCTGTCGCGGCCATTGTTGCAATGGTCGGTGCGCTACAGACCATCGTCAGCCGCAACCGCAAGGGAACGGATGCGTTGGTGCTTTCGGTCACGCAGATACACACCGGCAGCGCTGACAATATCATTCCCGAGTCCGGCTGGTTCTGCGCCACGGTGCGCACCTATGACAAGGCAGTGCAGAACATGGTCGAGGAGCGCTGCCGGGAGATTGTGACCGGGATCGCCAAGGCCATGGGGGTGCATGCCGAGATCGATTTCGAGCGCGGCTATCCGGCCACCGTCAACCACGAGGCCGAGACCGAGTTTGCGCTTTCCGTTGCGCAGGAGGTCAGTGGAAACACCGGCATCTGCGCGCCAGTAATGGGGGCCGAGGATTTTGCCTTCATGCTTGAACGCCGCCCGGGAGCCTATCTGTTTCTGGGGCAAGGTGAGGGCGCCAGCTTGCATCACCCGCGATATGATTTCAATGACGCCATTGCGCCGGTAGGCGCAAGTTTCCTCGCCCGGCTGGTCGAACAAGCCCAGCCGAGGGGGTAAGACAGCTTTCCGACCAGTGAGGTCTCGTTACAAGTAGCGCGTGGTCCGGTCATAGAACAGCCGTTTGCCGCGGGGTTTGGCCGCGTAGCGGACAGAAACAGTGGGCTTCGCCGGGGGGGGCAACCCCCGGCGAAGCCCACACCTACCGGAAAGCAAAACGCCGCCCGAAGGGCGGCGTTTTTTCAATCATCAGGCGTCTCAGCGCGTTTCGACTTCGCTGTAGTCGCGGCGTGGGGCACCGGTGTAAAGCTGCCGCGGCCGGCCGATCTTCTGTTGCGGGTCACCGATCATTTCCTTCCACTGCGAGATCCAGCCGACGGTGCGCGACAGCGCGAAGATCGGGGTGAACATCGAGGTAGGGAAGCCCATCGCCTCCAGAATGATGCCCGAATAGAAATCGACATTGGGGTAAAGCTTCTTCGAGACGAAATACTCGTCCTCCAGGGCGATACGCTCCAGTTCCTTGGCGACTGCAAGGGTTTCGTTGTTGTCGATCCCCAGAAGGCCCAGCACCTCGTCGGCCGATTCCTTCATGACCTTGGCGCGCGGGTCGAAGTTCTTGTAGACCCGGTGGCCAAAACCCATCAGCCGGAACGGATCGTCCTTGTCCTTGGCGCGCTTGATGTATTCCGGAATGCGGTCAACCGTGCCGATCTCGCGCAGCATTTCCAGGCATGCCTGATTGGCGCCGCCGTGCGCCGGCCCCCACAGGCAGGCGATCCCGGCCGCGATGCAGGCAAAGGGGTTCGCGCCGGACGACCCCGCCAGACGTACGGTTGAGGTCGAAGCGTTCTGCTCGTGGTCGGCATGCAGCATCATGATCCGGTCCATCGCCTTGGCGAGGATCGGATCCACCACATATTCCTCAGCCGGAACCGCAAAGCACATGTGCAGGAAATTGCCAGCATAATCGAGCGAGTTCTTCGGATAGACGAAGGGCTGGCCGATCGAATACTTGTAGGCCATGGCCGCGATCGTCGGGATCTTGGCGATCATGCGGATCGCCGCAACCTCGCGTTGCCAGGGGTCGTTGATATCGGTCGAATCGTGGTAGAAGGCCGACATCGCGCCGACCACGCCGACCATTGTCGCCATCGGGTGTGCATCGCGCCGGAACCCGCGGAAGAAATTGTGCATCTGTTCGTGCACCATGGTGTGGCGCGTGACGCGGGTTTCGAAATCGATCATCTGCTGGGCGTTTGGCAATTCGCCGTACAGCAACAGGTAACACACTTCCAGATGGTGCGATTTCTCCGCCAACTGTTCGATCGGGTAACCGCGATACAGCAGTTCGCCCTTGTCACCGTCGATATAGGTGATGGTTGAAGAGCAAGACGCTGTCGAGGTGAATCCGGGATCGAAGGTGAACACATCGCCCTGCGCATAGAGCTTGCGGATGTCGATCACCTCCGGGCCGACGGTGGGCGACAGCATCGGCAGTTCCAGCGTCTTGCCGTCAATCGCCAGCGTTGCAGTTTTCGTCGTTTCAGCCATCGCTTCCCTCGCTTTGTTGTCTGCAGACCCAGCCTCGTCCACCGTTTAGCGACTGTCGTCACTGCCGGCGTCGGCCAGGCGCGCCAAGGTCTCTTCTCGTCCCAGAATCAGCATCATGTCGAATACACTTGGCGAAACCATGCGACCCGAAAGCGCCGCCCGCAAGGGCTGAGCCAACTTTCCGAGGCCCAGTCCATGCGCTGCGGCGCATTCGCTAACGATCGCTTCGAGTCTCTCGCGGGTCCAGCTAGCATTTTGCAACTGCGGCGTCAATTCGCCCAGTATACCACGGGATACATCATTCAGGATTGCTGCTGCTTTTGCATCCGGATCAACGGGCCGGGATGACAGGATAAAGTGAGCCTTTTCAATGATCTGCCCATAGCTCTTGGCCTTCTCCTTTACCAACGGCATCGCCCGCAGCAGGTCGCTTTTCTGACACTCTGTCAGGGGGGCAGCGCCAATTGCCGCAAGGTATAGTACCAGTTCTTTCAGCGTTGCGGCATCGTCCATCACCGAGAAATGCTGCGCTGTCAGATGGTCAAGTTTCTTCAGGTCCAGCCGGGCGGGTGCGCGGTTGATTCCGGACAGATCGAACCATTCCAGCGCCTGTTCATCGGTGAAGAATTCGTCGTTTCCATGGCTCCAGCCCAGCCGGGTCAGATAGTTGCGCAGGGCCGCAGCCGGATAACCCATGCGCTGATAATCCTCTACCCCAAGCGCGCCGTGGCGTTTTGACAGCTTCTTGCCATCCTCGCCATGAATCAGCGGGATATGAGCAAAGACCGGCACGCGCCAGCCCATGGCCTGATAGACCTGCGCCTGTCGCGCCGCGTTGTTGAGATGATCATCGCCACGGATGATATGTGTCACGCCCATGTCATGATCATCCACCACTACGGCCAGCATATAGGTCGGCGTACCATCAGAACGTAAACAAACCATGTCATCCAGCTGGTCGTTGCGAAACACGACCCGACCTTGCACGGCATCCTCGATCACCGTCTCGCCCGTGCGCGGGGCTTTCAGGCGGATGACATGCGGTGCGTCAGGGTGGTTGGCCGGGTCAACATCGCGCCAGGGGCTCTGAAACAAGGTCGAACGGCCCTCGGCGCGGGCGGCTTCGCGGAAGGCCTCGATTTCATCCTGTGTAGCGAAGCATTTGTAGGCGTAACCACGCGCCAGCATCTCGTGGGCGACCTCGGCATGGCGCGGCGCGCGCTCGAACTGGCTGATCGCGTCGCCGTCCCAGTCCAGTCCCAGCCATGTCAGGCCCTTGAGGATGGCCTCTGTCGCCTCGGGGGTGGAGCGCGCGCGGTCGGTGTCTTCTATACGAAGCAGAAATTTGCCGCCGCGTCCACGCGCATAAAGCCAGTTGAACAGTGCCGTCCGTGCGCCACCGATGTGTAGAAAGCCGGTGGGCGAGGGGGCAAAGCGGGTGACGACAGGGTCGGACATGCGGCGTTAACCTTTCGGAAACCATTCTGCAAATAGGCTGGCGCAAGCTCTAGGCAATGACGCAGGCAAGAACAAGTGCAGAGCCCGGCATCCCTTCTGGCGCTGTCGTATAAGCGGTGGTCGTTGCGCGGCGTCTTCATGTTGCCGCTTGTTGCGCTGGTTGGTGCGCGCGGGCATCTGTTTCCGTTTGTGCCGATCCTTCTGGCGCTGGGTGTCGGGCTCTACTTTCTGCTGCCCGAAGAGCCGCATTTGCGCGCCTGGCTGGGGTTGGGGCTGCTCGGTGCGGGACTGGCCGCACTGTCCATGGCCGGGCCCGAGCCATTGCGCATTCCTGCCCTTGGCCTGATGCTGGTCTGTGCCGGCCTGTTGCTGGCTGGCTGGCGCAGTCATTCGGCTGCCGCGCCGGTGCTCGGCTGGCGGTATTATGGGCCGGTTGAGGGGCGGATAGTGAAGGTGGATCGCTCGGCCTCTGACGCGCTCCGACTGACGCTTGATCAGGTGGTGCTGTACGATGTGCCGGTGCCGCGGCTACCGCAAAGGGTGCGCATTTCGGTCCACGGCGCGCTGGAGATCGATCCGGTTCCCGGCACGAGGATCATCCTGACCGGCCACCTTGGCCCGCCGGGCGGGCCAGTCGAGCCAGGGGGGTTCGATTTCCGCAGGCTCGCCTGGTTCGACGGGCTGGGCGCCGTCGGTTACACCCGCAGCCCTGTGCTGGCGCTTGAGCCGCCAGCGCCCGGTGCGGCACTGGCAATCACTCGCCTGCGCATGCGGATGAGTGCCGGAATCCGCTCGGCAATGCCGGGTGAGCCGGGGGGCTTTGTCGCCGCCATCCTGACGGGTGATCGATCTGGCGTGGGGCTGACGACAGTCGAGGCGTTACGGCGTTCCAATCTGGCGCATCTGCTGGCCATTTCGGGATTGCATATGGGGCTGTTGACAGGGGTGGTCTATGGCGCGCTACGCGCGGTACTGGCGCTGATACCGGCGCTGGCGTTGCGCTGGCCGATTCGTAAATGGGCGGCAATCGGCGCGTTGGCCGCAGCCGTATTCTACCTTCTGTTGTCAGGCGGGAATGTCGCCACACAACGGGCGTTTGTCATGGCGGCAGTGATGCTGGGGGCGGTTTTGTTCGACCGGCGTGCGCTGTCGTTGCGCTCCGTCGCGCTGGCGGCTGTGGTAATCCTGATCTGGCGGCCAGAGGCGTTGCTTTCGGCTGGATTTCAGATGTCTTTCGCGGCAACCGTGGCGCTGGTAGCGGTTTTCGGCTGGCTGCGCCGTCGCCGCGCGGCCGCGCCGCGACACGCGCGCCGGGCACCCCGGTGGTTACGCGCAATGATGGGGATAGCGTTGTGCTCTCTGGTTGCAGGTCTGGCCACGGCGCCGGTAGCGGCGGCGCATTTTCACCGGATTGCCGAGTACGGGTTGGTCGCGAACCTGCTGAGTGTGCCGTTGATGGGGGTGTTGGTCATGCCGGCGGCGGTTCTTGCGGCGGCACTCTGGCCGGTTGGCCTGGACTGGATCGGTCTGGCGCTGATGGAAGGGGGCGCGCGCTGGATCCTGATGATCGCCCATGGCATCGGCGGCCTGGATGGATCGGTGCGCTACGTTTCAGCCCCGCCGAGGATGGCCTTGCCGGTTCTGGCCCTGGGGTGTCTTTGGTTCATCCTCTGGCCCGGAAAGGCAAGGTTCACAGGCGTCGCGATTGCGGTGGTGGCGATTGGCATATGGGGGAGCGCCGAGCGCCCGGTGCTGTTGATCGCGGAAACCGGTGCGCTTGTCGGCATCCAGGGGCCACATGGCCGAGCCTTGACCCGTGTGCGAGGAGAGGGGTTCGTTGCGCGCAACTGGCTGGAATCAGACGGCGATTCTGCGACACAGGCCGAGGCCGCAGCACGTCTTGCAGAATTCGACGATCCGGCGGGTTTCGTTATTGCCGGGCAACGATGGGCGCATTTCGTCGGTCGACAGGCGCCACGGCAACTGGAGGAGCATTGCATCTCCGGTGTGATTGCCGTTGTGGATTTTCGGCTGGATGCTCCGGTGCCGGGGGCGTGCCGGGTGATTGATGTGCACGCCCTTTCCCACAGCGGCGCGCGCGCTGCGTATCTTCGCGATGGTGCGCTTCACTGGCGTCATGCGCATGATGAAGCTGGCAACCGCCCCTGGACACGTTCGCGCTGACGCATCGACCCAGCCAACCGGCACTGCGAAAAAAGGAAAAACACAACCAGCCCGTGGCCGCGCTCTTTCATCTTGTCGGGAAAACGCCCGGGATACGGACAGCGGCAGGCCGGAAGAAATGGCGCCCCCATGATGAGGGATCAGGCATGGCCGCGTCTGTCAGTAGCTGCGGATCAGTCCGACAAGGCGGCCTTGCACCTGCACTTGATCGTCGCGAAGAATCCGCGTTTCAAAGGCCGGATTCGCAGCCTCCAGCGCGATCATGCCGCGCACGCGGCGGAATCGTTTGAGCGTTGCCTCTTGCCCTTCGACCAGTGCCACAACGATATCGCCATTGTCGGCGGTGGTCTGTTCACGGATCACGACAATGTCGCCATCGTTGATCCCGGCTTCGATCATGGAATCGCCGCGCACTTCAAGCGCATAGTGCTGGCCCTGACCTGACAGCATGGCCCCCGGCACCGCCATCATGTGCGAAACTTCTGAAATAGCCTCGATCGGGGTGCCTGCGGCAATGCGGCCCATCACCGGCAGTTCCATCGCATGGACCGGCTGGCCGCCAGCGGGTGCACCAGCACCCTGCCCGCCACCATCAATCACCCGGGGCGTTGCGCGCTGTTCCGCATTCTCTGGCATGCGCAAGACTTCGATCGCGCGGGCGCGATGCGCCAGACGGCGTATGAAGCCACGCTCTTCCAATGCGGTGATAAGCCGGTGGATGCCGGATTTGGAGCGCAGGTTGAGCGCATCCTTCATCTCGTCGAAAGAAGGCGGAACGCCGTCACGCTTCATGCAGGCGTCGATCAGTTCCAGCAGTTCCAGTTGCTTTCGGGTCAGCATGTGAAAAAGTTCTCCCTGAGGATGAGCTCTCGACCCGAAAGGGCGGAAAGTTCACCTTAGGTTCTACCCCTGTTCTCCCGGCGCGTCAACTGTCTATAGCGGGATATAGCGCACCGGGTGCCCTTTGGGGCGCGCGGTATCGTCGGCGGGCCGGATCAGCAGCGCATCTGCCGCCCCCAGAAGGCCCAACATCGCGCTGTCCTGATTGGCGAAGGGCCGGATCAGTCCGTCGGGCTCAAGGCTCGCGCGCATGTAATGGGCGCGCGGGCCGTTCCCGGGCACCGGTTCGGCAAGCAGGGCTTCGCGGGTCGGTGCGGGCCAGGCGCCCAACCCCTGCAGCGCGCGAAGGGCCGGCAAGAGAAACAGATGCGCGCAGACGATGGCCGAGACCGGGTTGCCCGGCAGCCCCAGCATCAGCGCATCGAAAAGCCGCCCCGCCATCAGCGGTTTTCCGGGGCGCATGGCGATCTTGTAGAAAGCCGGTTCAGCGCCCATGGATGTAGTCGTGGCCCCGACGATATCATGATCGCCGACCGAGGCCCCGCCGATGGTGACGATCACATCGGCACCGCGCGCCATCTCAAGTACAGCGCGCAACCTCGCGTCATCGTCGCGGGCGATGGGCAGCAGCCGGGCCGTTGCACCTTCGGCCTCGACCATGGCCTTGATGGCAAAACTGTTCGAAGCAACGATCTGGTCGGCGCGCGGTGCTTCGCCGGGCATCACCAACTCGTCTCCGGTGGCGATGATCGCCACCACCGGGCGTCGGGTAACGCTCACCTCGCCAAGATTCATGGACGCCAGCAGCGCCAGGTCGACCGGGCGCAGCCGGCGCGGTGCACTCAGCATGTCGCCCGCGCGGAAGTCCTGACCGGCGGCGCGGATATGCGCACCGGCATCCGGGCAGGCGCGCAGGGTTATGCTGTCGCCTTCGCGCAGCACATCTTCCTGAATAACCACCCGGTCCACCCCTTGGGGCACCGGCGCTCCGGTAAAGATACGCACAGCCGTGCCCGGATCAACCTGACCGTCAAAGGCATGGCCAGCCGGCGCCTCGCCAATCACGCGAAAGCGCTGGCCCGGTGCCGCAGGGCCATGCAACGCATAGCCATCCATGGCCGAGGCGGCAAAAGGTGGCTGATCGCGCATCGCGCGGGCAGGTTCGGCCAGCACCCGACCCGCCGCAAGAGCCAGCGCCACGCGCTCGACGCCCAGCGGCTGGCACAGGGCAAAGACGCGGGCAAGTGCCTCGTCCACCGTTATCATGTATCGCCCTCTCGCGTGTAGGTACCGGATTTACCGCCTTCCTTGCGCAAGACCTCGATCCCGCCGATGGTCATGGATTTCTCGACGGCCTTGAGCATGTCATAGACCGTCAGTGCCGCTACAGAGACGGCGGTCAATGCCTCCATCTCGACGCCGGTCTGCCCGGTGGTGCGTACCTCGGCTGTGATCCTGATGCCGGGCAGCGACGGGTCGGCCACCAGATTGACCGAGACATGGGTGATCGGCAGCGGGTGGCATAATGGTATGAGATCAGAGCATTTCTTGGCCGCCATGATCCCGGCCAGACGTGCGACGCCCAGAACATCGCCCTTCTTGGCGGTTCCCCCGGTTACATGGGCCAGCGTTTCAGGCTTCATCACCACATGGCCACAGGCCACGGCTGAACGTGCCGTTACCGCTTTCTCGCCAACATCGACCATATGCGCGTGGCCTTCAGTGTCGAAATGCGTCAGTCCGGCCATGGATCAGCCCCCGTCAGCGGTAAGCGGGTTGGCTAGCAGCGTGCGCGTGGCGGTGGTAACATCTTCCTGCCGCATCAGGCTTTCGCCGATCAGGAAACAGCGCGCGCCATACATCGCCATATCGGCCAGATCCGAGGGTGTGTTCAGGCCGCTTTCGCAGACGATCATCCGGTCGTCGGGGACATGGCGGGCCAGTTGTCGTGTGGTGTCCAGCGTCACTTCGAAGGTGTTCAGATTGCGGTTGTTGATGCCGATCATGGGTGATTTCAGCATGACCGCGCGGTCAAGCTCGGCACGGTCATGCACCTCGATCAGCACATCCATGCCCCAGCCCATCGCGGCCTCTTCCAGTTCAGCTGCCTGCGGGTCGGAAACCGAGGCCATGATGATCAGGATGCAATCCGCCCCCAGTGCGCGCGACTGGGTCACCTGCCAAGGATCATAGAGGAAATCCTTGCGCAGTGCGGGCAGGCTGACAGCGGCGCGCGCTTCGGTCAGGTAGCTGTCGGCACCTTGAAAGCTGGGCGCATCGGTCAGCACCGACAGGCAGGCAGCACCTCCGGCGGCATAGGCCTGTGCCAGAGCGGGCGGGTCGAAATCAGCCCGGATCAGACCTTTCGAGGGGCTGGCCTTCTTGATTTCGGCAATCAGCCCGTAGCCGTTGCGCGCGGCCTGATGCAGCGCTTCGTGAAAGCCGCGTGGGGCTGACGCCGCACGCGCCTGGGCTTCCAGATCGCCAAGCGGGATCGCGGCCTTGGCGGCGGCGACCTCTTCCAGCTTGTAGGCCTTGATACGTTCTAGAATGGTGGACATGGCGCGGGCCTCCTTGCTGCACCTGAGTAGCGTGGTAAGCGCCGGAAGGGAAGCGCCCGACTTGCCACTCGACAGATCCTCAGAAAATCGCATGATGCCGCATGGCTATCCGATTCCCCTATCTTGATTGTCCTGGTGGCAATGCCATCGCCCATCGCGGCGGATCGCTGGAGGCCGAGGAAAACACCTTGCCCGCTTTCGCGCATGCCGTCGCATTGGGCTACACTCATGTCGAACTTGATGTGCATGCCACCCGCGACGGGGTGGTGGTGGTGCATCATGACCCGACGCTTGCGCGCATGACAGGTGATCCGCGCGCCATTGCTGATCTGGACTGGGTTGAACTGCGCGCCATCCGCACTCATGGCGGTGCCGAAATTCCCCGGCTGGATGCTTTGCTGGAAGAGCATCCGGGTCTGTTCGTCAATATCGAGGCGAAATCGGACCAGGTTGTTGCGCCGCTGGCATCACTGATCAGGCGCATGGATGTGCTGGAGCGGATCGGCACGGGCTCATTCCAGCGCACGCGCACAGATGGACTTCGCGCGCTGCTGGGCGAGGGGCTTTGCTGGTCGCCTGCGCATGCTTCGGTGCTGGGGCTTTGGTTGTGCGGCTGGGGGCTGCCGGTGCCGTTGGCAGGCTTTCCGATGGTGCAGGTGCCTGAGCGATACAAGGGTATCCCGGTGGTCACGCCGCGTTTCTTGCGCGCTGCGCATCGCGCCGGGATAGCGGTGCAGGTCTGGACGGTGAATGACGCCGGTTCCATGGTCCGGCTGCTTGACATGGGGGTGGACGGGCTGATGACAGACCGCCCCGCCCTGTTGCGGAAGATACTGGAAGGGCGCGGCGAATGGAGAGGGAACTGAATATGCTCGAAGGCTTGCGGATCATCGAGATCGAGGGGATCGGGCCGGGGCCCTTTGCGGCGATGTGGCTGGCAGATATGGGCGCAGATGTCATCTGCATTCAGCGCCCCGAGGGGCCACCGCTGCCGGGCATGTCCGGGCCGAACCTGCTGGACCGAGGCAAGCGAACCATCGCGCTGGACCTGAAATCAGCCGATGATATGGCGACTGTCAAGGCGCTGATCGCCACCGCTGACGGGCTGATCGAAGGGATGCGACCGGGCGTGATGGAGCGGTTGGGGCTGGGGCCTGAAGTCTGCCATGCTCTGCGCCCTCAACTGGTTTACGGGCGGATGACCGGCTGGGGCCAGACCGGCTCGCGCGCCCATCAGGCCGGCCATGACTTGAACTACATCGCGCTTTCCGGCGCGCTCTGGTATGCCTCGCCACCCGGCCAGCCACCGCAGACCCCGCCCACGCTGGTCGGTGATATTGGTGGCGGGGCGATGTATCTGGTGGCGGGCATGCTGGCCGGACTTCTGCGCGCGCAGCGAACGGGGCAGGGGACCGTGGTGGATGCGGCCATCGTTGACGGCTCGGCGCATATGATGGCGCTGATCGCATCGATGCTGCCGTCGGGCATGTTTCGGCCTGAACGCGGACAAAGCCTGCTTGACGGGGCGCATTGGTCCCGCACCTACCGTTGTGCCGATGGTGGCTGGCTTTCGGTGCAATGCCTTGAGCCGAAGTTCTATGCGGCCTTCCTGCGACTTCTGGGGCTGGAGGGCGATCCTGATTTTGCCCACCAGTATGATTCCGCATCATGGCCCGCGCTGTCTGAAAGGCTGGAGGCGCTTTTTGCCACGCAGCCGCGCGATCACTGGGCCGGACTGTTCGCCGGGTCGGATGCCTGTGTCGCGCCGGTCCTGAGCCCGGTTGAGGCCGCGAACGATCCGCATATGGCCGCACGCGGAAGCTGGGCTCCGGGCGATCAGTTGCAACCCGCGCCCGCGCCGCGCTTTGACGGTCGGGCAGCAACGCTGGCGGCCATACCCGCACGCGATCAGCACCGTAACCAGATTCTGGCCATGCTCAACGGTTAAGCTAGCGGCAATACGTGCCGCCCCCGCTCCGCGAAGCCATGTCAAAATGGAAATGATCGTCGTGGTGCCCATCCGAACCAGGGCCAAGCGTCGTGCGGAAGATCCCGCAGGAGTTGGCGTGCATCTCCCGCATCGCCTGGGCATGGGGGCCGCGGGTCCAGTCGCTGAGCACCGTCACTGTCTGCCCGTTGGCCAGCCGGAAACCAGCGATATCGATCGCCCGGCCGCGCCCGTGTTCTGAGACTCGCGCGCCGGGGCGATTGTTGCGGCTGCGGCAGGTATAGTGTGCAGCGACTCTGATCTGGGTGATTCCGCCCCCGTTGCGCCCCATCGCCGGCTGCATCACCTGCCGCACCCAGCGGTCAAAGGCGCGTGCCGTGTCGCAATCCAGCGTCGCGGGTTGCGACAGGCGGATACCTGCCACGGCGGTCACGCTGACCGGCTCGGCCACACCGCAGCCTTGCACGTTAGAGGTGATGCGCGCCAGGCGACGCCCCTCCAGAGTGCTGATGCCGCACAACCCGCCGGACACTGGCCCGCTGCGGCTGTCTGCCGAAGCGGCGCTCGGTGCCCTTTCTGCGCGCCGTGCAGCCTGAGTATAGCGGGCAAAGGCATCGGCGCTACGCCGCATCGGATACGGGCTGAGGGCAAGGGCATGGGGATTGCTCTCTTCAGTCTCGGCTTCGGTGGGGTTTTCGGCTGCGGCCTGCTCTGCCTCTGATCCCGGCAGATCCGGGCGCACCGGGGCCATGCTTTCCGGCAGCTGTGCGCTGTCGAGTTCTGGCCGTGGCACCGGCAGGGGCGAGCGCAGCAATGCACCCGTTGTATCGATGGCCGGCCCGGTGACGGTTCCCGATGCCGTCTCGGGCTCTAAGGCGGTGGGTGCCAGAGTGGTAACGGCAGGTCGCGCGACCGGCAGGGGTGATTCTTCCGGGGGTTGCGCCACGGCTGTCCCGGCGAGCAACATCAGTGCCAGCCCCAGCCTGAGCGTCCGGTGCCACCATTGCGCCACGTCAGCTTGCCTTGCCACGCCCGAAATCCGGTGCCGCAGTGTCCTGGCCAGCCTCGATGATTCCGCGACGGATTGCCCGGGTGCGGTTGAAATAGTCGTAAAGCTGCTGGCCATCGCCCATCCGGATTGCGCGTTGCAGCATGAACAGCTCTTCGGTGAAGCGACCCAGAATATCCAGCGTGGCCTCCTTGTTGGTCAGGAACACGTCTCGCCACATCGTCGGGTCCGAGGCCGCGATGCGCGTGAAATCCCGAAAACCCGAAGCCGAATATTTGATCACCTCGGATTGCGAAACCCGGCGCAAGTGATCGGCCACGCCAACCATCGTATAGGCGATCAGATGCGGCGTGTGCGACACGACGGCCAGCACAAGGTCGTGATGCGCGGCGTCCATCTCATCCACATTCGCGCCCATCCCCTCGCACAGGGCGCGCAACCGCGCCGTTGCGTCAGTATCGGCTTCGGGCAGCGGCGTGATCAGCCACCAGCGGTTCTCGAAAAGCGTTGCAAAGCCCGAGTAGGGGCCCGAATGCTCTGTCCCCGCCAGCGGATGGCCGGGGATGAAATGCACCTCCTCGGGCAGATGCGGTGCCACGGCTTCGATCACCGCCTGCTTGACCGAACCGACATCCGTAACGGTGCAGCCGGGTTTCAGATGCGGCGCGATTTCGCGCGCCACCGATTCCATCGCCCCTACCGGCACCGCCAGTACCACCAGGTCTGCATCCGCCACGGCCTCGGCTGCCGTGTCGTGGACGGTGTCGCACAGCCCTATTTCGCGCGCAGCCGCGCGCGTCTCGGCGCTGCGCGCATGGCCTGCAATCGTGCCCGCCAGCCCGTGGCGACGCATCGCATGCGCCATCGATCCCGCGATCAGCCCCAGCCCGATCAGTGCCACCTTGTCATAGATCCGGCTCATTGCCCCGATCCCAGCGCGCGCGCAATGACTCCCGCCAGGCGGCGGCAATCGGGCAGGGTGCCGACGGTGATGCGCAGCGCGTGCGGAAGTCCGTAGCCGCCCATCTTGCGCACCAGAATGCCATCGGCCTGCAACGCGACATCGACCGCGTCGGCGGTCTCAACGCTGTCAAAGCGCGCCAGCACGAAATTGCCCTGGCTGTCATCGACACCCACACCCGCGGCGCGCAAGGCATCGGTCAGCCAGCGCCGGGCTTCGGCATTGACCGCGCGCGAGCGCGCGACATGGGCCTGATCGCGCAATGCGGCGCTGGCGATATCCTGTTGGATTGCAGACAGGTTGAATGGTCCGCGCACCCGGTTGAGCACATCAATCACTGCCTGCGGCCCATAGCCCCAGCCAACGCGCAGTCCGCCAAGCCCGTAGATCTTCGACAAGGTGCGCGTCATCACCACATTCTCGCGCGCCTCGACCAGTGCCAGACCGCCATCGAATCCTTCGATATACTCGGCATATGCACCGTCCAGCACCAGAAGCGCCTGTTCGGGCAGCTCTGCGGCAAGCCGTTCTATCTCGGCCATGGGGATCATGGTGCCGGTGGGGTTGTTGGGGTTGGCGACAAAAACCAGCCGCGTGCGCTCATTGGCGGCGGCCAGAAGGGCGTCTACATCTGTGTGCCGCTCGTTTTCCGGGGCGACAACAGGAGTCGCCCCGGCCGCCAGCGCCGAGATCTTGTACATCAGGAAGCCGTACTCGCTGTAGAGCACCTCATCGCCCGGCCCGGCATAGGCCTGGCAGAGAAAGGCGATGACCTCGTCCGAGCCGACGCCACAGATCACCCGCGCCGCATCAACGCCATGCACCTCGGCGATAGTGGCGCGCAGTCCGGCGTGATCTGTCGAAGGATAGCGGTGCAACTCGGCGCTGTTGTTGCCGCTGACCAGCCCGCGCAGCGCATCCAGCGCGGCGGGGCCTGCGCCCAGCGGGTTCTCGTTCGAACTGAGTTTCAGCACCTCGGCATGACCGTCCAGCTTGGCCTTGCCACCCTCATAAAGCGCGATCTCCATGATGCCCGGCTGGGGGCGGATAGCGTCGCTCATGGTCCCTCCTTGGCCCGCGCCGGGGCCGTTTGCCTGAAAAGTCGCCTCACCCTGGGGGCGGAGCATAAGAAAAGGGCCGCCCCGGTTTCCCCGGCGCGGCCCGCAATCGTGCAAGAAACCGTCTGGCCAGGGCCGGATCAGTTCTTGGCGTAATATTCGACGACGAGGTTGGGCTCCATCTGAACCGCGTAGGGCACATCGGCCAGCGAGGGCGTGCGCACGAAGGTCGCGGTCAGTTTGGAGTGGTCGACTTCCATGTAGTCGGGCACGTCACGCTCGGTCAGGCCAACCGATTCCAGAACGATGGCCAGCTGCTTCGAGCGGTCGCGCACGGCGACGACATCGCCTTCCTTGACACGGTAAGAGGCGATGTTCACGCGCTTGCCGTTCACGGTGACATGGCCGTGGTTGACGAACTGGCGCGCGGCAAAAATGGTGGGGACGAACTTGGCGCGGTAGACGACGGCATCCAGGCGGCGTTCCAGCAGACCCACAAGGTTCTCGCCCGTGTCACCCTTGACGCGGGCAGCTTCGGCATAGATGCGCTTGAACTGCTTTTCGGTCAGGTCGCCGTAATGGCCCTTCAGCTTCTGCTTGGCGCGCAGCTGGGTGCCGAAGTCCGACAGCTTCTGCTTGCGGCGCTGGCCGTGCTGGCCGGGGCCGTATTCGCGGCGGTTGACCGGCGATTTGGCGCGGCCCCAGATGTTTTCGCCCATGCGGCGGTCGATCTTGTACTTGGCAGCGGTGCGTTTGGTCATCGCTGATCTCCTATTCGTTTATGCTTTCTCGGCTTTTCCGAAAACCGGTTCCCACTTTTCGGGCCTCGAACAGCTCTGCGCCGCTCATTCCCGCCGTGGTTCCCTGCCCGCATCGGCCCAGAACGATAGGGCGTTGTCCTTTCCGGGTTGCCCCGGCGACAGGTTTCCCCTCGCGGGGGCCACCAACACCAATGAAAAGCCCCGGGCGTTCACCCGGGACGAGCGGCTTATACTCCAGCCTTCAGCAGAGTCAACCGCATCCCGCGCGCGCAGTCCCTTCATCTTGCCGAAAATACGCCACGGGGGTGCGGGGGTGTGAAACCCCCGCTCGCGGCGGTGCAACGGGCATAAGCGGTGCCGGTTTACGCGGCCTTTGCCATTGCATGCAGCAACAACCGTGCTTCGGCGCGCTCAAGGCAGCGCCGTGCAGGCGGGCCAAAGCGCGCCGGGTCACCTGCCAATCCGGGGGCGGCGCGTTCCAGCGCGCGGGAATGCCATTTCAGCACCTCGGGATCGGCCAGGCCGGGGTGGAAGCTTTCGCAGGGCAATTCGTTGGCGGTGACGATTTCGTGGCGGGGCAGCATCAGATGCACATAGGTCACCGTGCCGGGCGCGAAATCGCGCCGGATCAGCCGCCCGTCCTCCAGATCGGAAGCGGCGACCAGAACTTCGGGCGTGCCGAACAGCCCGCTACCGTCGCGCAGCAGCAGCCGGTGGCCGGGCGAAACCAGAAGGTCGGCATCGGGCCGTGCAGCCCCGGCCTTACTACGCACAAGAGCGCCGGCACAAACGCGGATCGGGCGCAGATGGGGGTGCAGATACAGCTCTGCCCCGGACAGTTGCGTTGCGCCACTCCAGACGACAGGTTGCGGCCCGTTGTCGCGCGTCAGCACCCTGTCGCCCGGCGCCAGTGTCTCGACCGGCCGTGCTCCCTGGGGTGTGGCGATGCGGGTGCCGGGCGTGAAGCAGATAACGCCGGCACGCGGGCGCGGCGGATCGGAGGCAAGGTTTAGGGCGCTGACCCAAAGCGTGCGGCCGGGCGGTGGCATCAGCGGGTCGAATACGGCCAGCAGTCGACCCGGCAGGCGCAAGATGCGGGCGTGATAGAGCCGTTGGCCATCAGTCAGGGTAAAAGTGTCGGGCGGGAGCTCGGCATCGTGCGTGGCATCATCGGCCAGGGCCGCGGTTTCGTGAAGCGGCGCAAGAGCCAGGCGTTTCATGCGGTTGCGCGCACGCCCGCGCGGGTCGGCGCGCTCCAACGGGCGGTCCAGCCACAGCGTTTCGCGGCCCGCATCCAGCCGCCAGGCGCGGCCCCGCCAGGACCACGACATGCCCAGCGCCATGAATTCGGGCGGCAGGGCGCGTTCATCGCCCATTTCGGTTTGCGACCACGCCACAGCGTAAACGCCGCGGAAACCTGGAATCCTGACCATAAAACGCCTGTATGCGACTGCTTCGCGTTCTTCTTGTTTCCGGCCTCTCTAGCAAGAAACCGCCTGCAAGAACAGTGTTAACTGATTCGCGATCCGCTCAGGGCAGTTTGCGGATACCGTCCAGAATCAGCCGCGTGGTCAGTTCGGCATATTCGGAGCGCGACAGTGGACCGTTGTCGCGAAACCACAGATAGGCCCAGTTCATCATCCCGAAAAGCGACATGGTGGTCGCCATAAGGAGGGGCTTCTCGCCATCCAGTGCGGGGTTGACCTGGCGCAGAACGGAGGCGAACCGGCGCACGATCCGGCGTTCGATTGCGTGGATCTCGCTGCGTTGCGTGTCTGACAGGCCGGGGGTGCCCCCCAGTTGCACCTTGTGCTCGTTATCGGCGTCCCGGTAGATCGCGAGCATCGTGTGCACCAATGTGTGCAGCCGTTCGGGCGCGGGCAGGGCGGGCTGGTCGGCGGCTTCGGTAGCGGCGTCGAGGCTCTGCAGATGGCTACGGATGATGGCGAAGATCAGTGCGTCCTTGCCCGGATAGTAATGGTACAGTAGTGCCTTGGATACCTGCGCCTCGGCTGCGATCTGCGCCATCGAGGCCTTGTCCATCCCCTGTTCTGCCAACACCGCTGCTGCGCTGGACAGGATGGCACGTTGCTTGTCCTCGAAATCGGCGGCGCGGGTGCGGGCCATGACGGTCCTCTTGTGGAGGGGGCAGGGGGCGCTGCCCCCTCGGGCCTTCGGCCCTCACCCCCGGCGTATTTCTGGCAAGATGAAGGGGCGCTCAGCCTTCCTTGGGACGGTTGTCGACAACGCGGCGGGCCTTGCCCTCGGAACGGGGTGCGCCGCCGGGCTGATGGATATGAATGCGGGTGGAGATGCCGATCACGCTCTTGATGTGATGCGCCAGTTCCTTGCCTGAAGCCTGCCGCGCGGCATCGGAAGCGGCGGCGGGCGTGGCCTCGGCATGAACGGTCATGCTGTCCATCCGCCCCTCACGCGACAGTTCGATCTGAAAATGAGGGGCCAGCCCCGCGCATTTCAGGATCTGTTCCTCGATCTGGGTCGGAAAGACATTGACGCCGCGCAGGATGATCATGTCGTCCGAGCGCCCGGTGATCTTTTCCATCCGACGCATGCTGCGCGCCGTGCCGGGCAGCAGCCGTGTCAGGTCGCGCGTGCGGTAGCGGATGATCGGCAGGCCTTCCTTGGTCAGTGTAGTAAAGACCAGTTCACCCATTTCGCCATCGGGCAGGACCGCGCCGGTGTTCGGATCAATGATCTCGGGGTAGAAATGATCTTCCCAGAGGTGCAGGCCGTCCTTGGTTTCCACGCATTCATTGGCCACGCCAGGCCCCATCACCTCGGACAGGCCATAGATATCGACGGCGTGCATGTCGAACGCCTCCTCGATCTCGCAGCGCATGGCGTTTGTCCATGGCTCGGCCCCGAAGATGCCTACCGCCAGCGAGGTGTCACGCGGGTCGATGCCCACGCGGCGGAATTCATCGAGGATCGACAGCATGTAGCTGGGCGTGACCATGATCACCCGCGGCTTGAAATCGGTGATCAGTGTCACCTGTCGCTCGGTCATCCCGCCGGAAACCGGGACCACGGTGCAGCCCAGCTTTTCTGCCCCGTAATGCGCGCCCAGGCCGCCGGTGAACAGCCCGTAGCCGTAGGCCACATGCACGATGTCGCCGGCTCTTGCGCCAGAGGCCCGCATCGAGCGTGCGACCAGATGCGCCCAGGTGTCGATGTCGCGCTGGGTGTAGCCGACAACCGTAGGCTTGCCGGTGGTGCCCGATGACGCATGCAGCCGCACCAGTTTGTCGCGCGGAGTGGCGAACATGCCGAACGGGTAGGTGTCGCGCAGGTCAGTCTTCTGGGTAAAGGGGAACTTTGCCAGATCCGCGAGTGACTTCAGGTCATCCGGGTGCACGCCATGCGCATCGAAACGAACACGGTAGAAGGTCGAATTGTCATAGGCATGACGCAGCGACCATTTCAGACGCTCCAGTTGAAGCGCCGCGATTTCATCGCGCGAGGCGGTTTCGATGGGCTCCAGATCGCCGGGGCGGGGAGAGAGGTCTTCCATGGCTCGGGTCTCACGCGGTTGGGGTTTCGGTGTCAGGCTCGGTGAAATGGGTGCCCTTGATGGTGCGCGAATGGCCGCGAAACTCGGCGATCTGCGCGCCGGCCTGGTTGGTGACGCGGATATCGTAGATGCCAGAGCGCCCGCTGCGGGCAATCTCATGCGCCTCGGCTTTCAGACGGTCACCGGCAAAGGCCGGGGCAAGGAAGGTGACAGAGGCCATCTGCGCCACAGCGTTCTGGTTATAGCTATTGCAGGCAAAGGCAAAGGTGCTGTCTGCCAGCGTAAAGATGAAGCCGCCATGACAGGTCTTGTGCCCGTTGGTCATGGCCTCGGTCACGGTCATGGATAGGGTTGCGGCGCCGGGGGCGATGGCATCCAGCGACATGCCCAGCCCCTGCGAAGCGGCGTCGCGGTCCCACATCGCATTAGCGCTTGCTCTGGCGCGTTCCTGCGGGGTCATTGTCAATGGCCCCTGTGACGGGACATGTGGCAATACGCCGGGCCTTTGCATGTGTTCCGCATCAGCCACCCCGGCACGCCAGGAAAGGCGTTTTCTGTATCGATCATCGGTGACCCTCCTCAATCATGCCGATTCAGTTGCATAAACCGACCGGTCAGTCAATTATGCTTCGGCAACCACGTTCCGCTTATTGTGCATCGCCGCTGCTGGCATCGGGCTGCGGGGCGTGGCATGAAGGCGGCATGCAAGCTGAACACCGCAATCCGCATGATCTTATCGTTACCGGTGCCAGTGGCCGCGTCGGACGGTTGCTGGCGATGGCTTGGGCGAAAACCGGTGCGCCCGTGGCGCTGCAGCGGCGGGGGGACAGGGCGCTGGCCGATGGGTTGAGCGAGCTGCGCTGGTCGCCGCTGGACGGGGCCGGGCCGTTTTGTGACTGGGCCGGAGTGCACGGCGCTCCGCGTGCGATGCTGGTGCTGGCCGGGGCCACACCTGGTACCGGCAGCGATCTGTCGCTGAACCGACCCCTGGCCGAGGCCTGCCTGGCGGCGGCCCATGCAGCGGGGGTCAGGCGGGTTCTGGTTGCCTCGTCCTCGGCGGTATACGGCGGTGGGCGGGTGCAGCCCTGGCGTGAAGCCGATGCGGCACAGCCCACCACGCCCTATGGTCGCGCCAAGGTCGAAATGGAGGCGGCATGTGCCATCTGGCGCATGCGCGGACTGGAGGTAAGCTGTCTGCGGATCGGTAATGTCGCCGGTGCCGATGCGCTCTTGCTCAATGCAGACAACCCGCCGCTGCGTATCGACCGTTTTGACGATGGCGCCAGCCCATTGCGTTCGTATATCGGGCCGCAGAGTCTGGCGCGGGTGGTGCTGGCGCTGGCCCGGTTACCGGGCGTGCTTCCGCAAACCCTCAATCTGGCCGCGCCAAAGCCGGTGTCGATGGCCGATCTGGCCGTCGCTGCCGGGCTGGACTGGCGGTGGCAGGCTGCGCCGCCCTCGGCGGTCGCGCATCTTACCCTTGATTGCCGGTCGCTTGCTGCGCTTGTGCCTTTCGAGGCTACAGAAAGTACTGCCGCGATCATCGCGGCACAATGGAAAGACTGCCGGACCTCGCCATGACCCCGCAAAAACGCCTCTTTGACCTGTTCACTGCCTGTGTCTTGTCCCTCTTTGTGCTGCCTGTCATCGGAGTGATCGCCCTGGTGATACTCGCGGTCGAGGGGGGGCCGGTTTTCCATACGGGCGAACGGATGAAAACCCCGACACAGGGCTTTCGCTTCTACAAGTTCCGCACCATGCGCCCGGACCCGAACGACACCGGAGTCTCGGGGGGGGACAAGGCCAACCGCATCACCCGAATCGGGGCGTTTCTGCGCCGCACCCGGCTGGATGAACTGCCCCAGCTATTCAACCTGTTCCGCGGCGACATCTCGGTCGTTGGTCCCCGTCCGCCACTGCGTCAATATGTCGAGCGTTTCCCCGAGGTTTATGAACAGGTGCTGCGGTCGCGTCCCGGCATCACCGGCCTGGCAACGATCCATTTCAACCGGCACGAGCGCTGGCTGCTGGCCAATTCACGCTCGCAGGCCGAAACCGACGCCATCTATTGCCGAGCCTGCATTCCGCGCAAGGCGCGGCTGGACTTGATCTATCAGGCGCATCAGGGATTTTGCTTTGACCTGATGATTATCCTCAAGACCTTTGTGCCATCTTTGCGCTAGAAGGAGCCATGTGCGTAGGCTGGTCTTGGTAAAACATGAGGTCTTGACTAGCATTTACGCGCGGATATTGTTGCGTTTGCAATGAACGGGTGGTCCGGAAAGGGCGCCGTCCGGGCAAAAGGGAGGAAGAGATGTTCAAGAAACTGATACTGTCAGCCGCGCTGGCGGGCGCCATGACTGCCACCGGCGCCGCCGCGCAAGAGGTCACCTTGCGCGTGCACCATTTCCTGCCTGCTCAGGCGCCCGTGCCGTCTCAATTCATCGAGCCCTGGGCGCAAAAGGTGATGGAAGAATCCGACGGACGCATCGCGGTCGAGGTGTATCCGGCCATGTCACTGGGCGGCGGCCCGCCCTCGCTCTACGATCAGGCGCGCGATGGCGTTGTCGATATCGTCTGGACACTGACAGGCTACACGCCTGGTCGCTTCCTGCGGGCCGAGGTCGTCGATCTGCCATTCATCGGCGGTGATGCCGAGGCCACCTCGCGCGCCGCCTGGCGCTTCTACGAGATGCACATGCAAGATGAGTTCGAAGGCGTGCGCCCGATCGCCCTGCATGTTCACGGCCCCGGTCAGATGCACATGCGCAGCCCTGCCATCGAGACGCCGGACGACATGCAGGGGCGCACGGTGCGCGGCCCGACGCGGCTTGTCACCCGGCTGATCGAAGCCCTGGGCGGCACTGCCGTCGGCATGCCGGTGCCTCAGGTGCCCGAGTCGCTGTCGCGCAACGTCATTGAAGGTACAGTGATCCCATGGGAGGTGACAACCTCACTGCGCGTGGCTGAACTGGTTGATACGCACACCGAATTCGGCGGGGACCGCTCGCTCTACACCACCTTCTTCATCTTCGGCATGAACCCCGACAGCTACGAGGCGCTGCCCGATGACCTGCGCGCGGTAATCGATGCCAACTCTGGCCTCGAAACCTCGGGCTGGGTGGGCCGGGTGATGCACGAGGCCGACGCCCCGGCGCGCGCCATCGCCGTGGAGCGTGGCAACACCATCGTCACGGTTGAAGGCGATGCGCTTGAGGCCTGGCGCGCGGCGGCTACCCCTGTGCGCGCGGGATGGATTGCCGAGATGGACGCGCAAGGGATCGACGGCGCCGCGCTGATCGCGGATTTCGAAGCTCTTGTCGAAGAGGAACTGGCGCGCTGATCAGCCGCGCTACCCTGCGGGGGCGGGTTTCAACCTGCCCCGGCATCGCCCGGTCCGCGGCCGGGCAGCTATGCACATACCGCCCGACAGCAGTCATCCGAAGAAGCCAAGCCTGGGAACTTCCCGACATGAGAGATCGTTAATGAACGGCGCCGGCTCCAATCCCGCGCCTGCCGCCAACCACGGCATTTTGCCCGAGGCCGAGGCCTTTGTCGGGCTCTGGATCGGCAGATTCGCCAACGCTCTGGCCATGCTGGGTGGTGTCATCCTGACCGGCGTCATGCTCACCGCTGTGATTTCCATTATTGGCCGGGCGCTGGCGCGCACCGGCTGGGCGATCTTCGGGCGCCTGGGGCCGATACCCGGTGACTTCGAAATTGTCTCGATAGGCGCAGGAATCTCAATCTTCTGCTTCCTGGCCTGGGCGCAGTTCAACCGCGGCCATGTGACCGTCGATATCTTTGTCTCGGTCCTGGGCGAGCGCGGCCTGGCGGTGCTGGCGGTCATCACCAATCTGGTGCTTACTGTGGCTGTTGTTGTGCTGGCACGGCAACTGGGCCTGGGTCTGGAAGACAAGCGCCGTTTCGGCGAGACCTCGCTTATCCTTCAGATTCCACTTTGGTACAGCTATGTGGGCGGAATGATCGGGCTTTACAGCTTCGCGGTGGTCGGCGGCTATACCGTCTGGCGTAGCCTCAACGAGGCGCTGGGCAGCGGTGAGCCGAAAGGAACGGGCGCATGATCTGGCTGGTTCTCGCAGGGATTGGGCTGGCGCTGTTCGCCCTTTTGCGCTTTGTGCAGGGCATGGCCACCGGGCGCGCGGCGTTGTCAGCGGCGATGATCGTGCTGGTGCCGGTTGCGGTCTGGTATGCGGTAGAGTTCGGACTGGTGTATCTCGCAGACGGTCTGCGCGCAGCATTCGCCGGCATGACCGGGCTGCAGATCTCGACGATCTTCTTTGGCCTTCTGCTCCTGATGATCGCGCTGCGTATGCCGATTGGCCTGGCGATGCTGGTCTGCGGTATCCTGGGGCTCTATGTGGTGCGCGGGCGCTGGCCGCCTGTGCTCAACCAACTCAAGCATGTCGCGGTTGAGACCTTTTCCAGCTACTCGCTGTCGGTGGTGCCGCTGTTTCTGCTGATGGGCGCGTTTGCAATGAAGGGCGGGCTGTCAGAAGCGTTGTTTCGCGCTGCGGCGGGCTGGCTTGGGCATATGCGCGGTGGTGTGGCCATGGCGGGGGTGGGGGCATCGGCGGGGTTCGGGGCGATCTGCGGCTCCTCGCTTGCAACAGCGGCCACGATGGGCCGTGTGGCGTTGCCCGAACTGCGGCGCCACGGCTATTCCGGCGGGCTGGCGACCGGCTCTCTGGCGGCAGGGGGAACGCTGGGTATTTTGATCCCACCGTCAATCGTGCTGGTGATCTATGCGATCCTGGCCGAGCAGAACATCGCCAAGCTTTTTGTTGCGGCCATGGTGCCGGGCTTTCTGGCGGCGCTGGGATATATGCTGACAGTCGCGCTGATGGTTCGCATCAACCCAAAGGACGCTGTGTGCACCCCGCGGCTAAGTATTGTCGACCGCTTCCGAGCACTGGGCGAGATATGGCCGGTGGTCGTGATCTTCGTGGTGATGATCGGCGGCATGAATACCGGCATCTTCACCCCGACCGAAGGTGCGGCCGTGGGGGCGGCGGGCACCGGGCTGGTGGCTTTCCTGCGCGGCAAGCTGGGCTGGGCGGCACTTCTGGACTGCTTCCGCTCGACGGCGGTGTCGACGGGGATGATCTTCTTCATCGTCTTGGGCGCTGCGGTGTTCAACTCTTTCCTCGGCTTTACCCGGCTGCCCTATTTCGCCGCCGACTGGGTGGCGGGACTCAGCACCTCGCCCTTCCTGGTGCTGTTGGCGATTCTGCTGATCTATCTGATCTTCGGTTGCGTGATGGATTCGCTGTCCATGATCCTGCTGACGATCCCGATCTTCTTTCCCATCATAATGCGGCTGGATTTCGGCATGACGCCCGAGGAAACGGCAATCTGGTTCGGTATTCTGGTGCTGATCGTGGTCGAGGTTGGATTGATCACGCCTCCCGTAGGGATGAACCTTTTCATCATCAACTCAATGGCGCGCGGGGTCACCATGATGGAAACCTATCGCGGGGTTCTTCCCTTCGTGGCCTCCGACATGATCCGCACCGCCATCCTGGTCGCCGCGCCACCTCTTACGCTTGGGCTGGTCTGGCTTCTGTTCTAGCGGAACGGTGAATGGGAGGGCCGAGCCACCGCCCCTTCATCTGTTCAGAAATATCCTGGGGGTGAATGGGCGCGTCAGCGCCCAGAGGGGGCAAGGCCCCTCGGATCGCGCGCCAAAGGCGCACGATCCGGCCCAACGCATTGAAACTGGAGGCGTAGCCCGGGGCTGACGCGGGGTGAAAGGGGACCGGGTTGTCAGCTTTCTGCGGCGAAGGCGCTGTCAGGCATCGTGTCGAGGCTTGCAATCAGCCGGGCTACAGGGGCACGGGCGGCGGTTTCGGCGCAGTCGGGGCGGGCGGCGCGGATAGCGGTGATCAGTGCCGTGCGCTCTTCAGCTGCCGTGGGGCGCGCGGCGCGCAACTGGGCGCGGACCAGATGGACCTGCAGCGCTGGCAAGAGCCGTTCGAGTTCGGCATTTCCCCCCAGTGCGATCAGCGCGCGGTAGTAACGCGCCCGCGCACGGGATTCGCTTGCGTTGCCGGCGTCAGTGTAGCGCGCGGCGGCTTCAACCAGTGGTTCGGGGTCGGCTCCATCGCCTACCGCCTCGGCCGCCTGGCGCGCGGCAAGGCCCAACAGCATCTCGGTCACCCGCAACAGGTCCCGCGTGGCCCGCCGCGTCAAGAGGCGGATCTGCGCCCCGCGATGGGGTGCCTGTGTCACCACGCCCCCCGCCGAGAGGCGGCCCAACGCCTCGCGCACGGTTGACCGCCCGACACCATAGCGCGCCATCAGGTCGGGTTCGACCAGCCGCTGCCCAGGTGCGTAGCGTCCTTCAGACAGCCCGTGAAGGATATCGCGCACGATCGTTTCAGGGCCGGAAGGGGGAGATTCAGTGGGGGAGGTGTTCACGGCAGACCGTGCCCGTTCATCCGTTTCGCCATGTCCCAGGCGATCTCGGCCAGCGGAGCGGCCTTGGCACCCATTTCGGCCGCATTGGGATCGGCTGCGGTTCCGTCCAGCGCGCGTCGGGCGATACCCTGGATGATGGCTGCGATGCGGAACATGCTCAGAATGATGTAAAAGTCGAAATTTTCAGGCCGTTTCCGCCCGGTTCTCTGGCACCAGAGGTTGATATAGTGATCCTCGGACGGGATGCCGGTGCTTGTCAGATCAACGCCGCCCAGGCCACGAAACAGTCCCGGAGCGATGCGCCAGATCATCACGTTATAGGCGAAATCGGCATAGGGACAGCCAAGGGTCGACAGTTCCCAATCCACGACCGCAAGCACGCGTGGCTCGGTCGGATGCAGGATCAGGTTGTCCAGCCGGAAGTCACCATGCGCCAGTCGCACCTCCTCAGGGGTATCGGGCATGTTCTGCGGCAGCCAGTCGATCAGCGCATCCATTGCCGGGATCGACCGGGTTTCGCTGGCGCGATACTGTTTGCTCCAGCGCTTGATCTGACGTTCGACATAGCCACCCGGGCGCCCATAATCGCCCAGACCGACCGCGACCGGGTCAACCATGCTTATTGCTGCAATCGCCGCATTCATCTGATCGAAGATCGCCGCGCGTTCATCGCTGGTCAAACCGGGCAGGCGCGGGTCAAATAGGGTGCGCCCTGGAAGGTATTCCATGACGAAGAACATCGACCCCATTACAGACGCATCCTCGCACAGTGCAAAGACCTGCGGCACGGGCACCGGGGTGCCGGCCAGCGCCTTCATCACGCGATATTCGCGATCTACCTGATGCGCTGAGGGAAGCACGGTTCCCATTGGTTTTTGCCGCAGCACATAGTGTCCGCTGGCCGCATCGACGCGCCATGTCGGGTTTGATTGTCCACCTGAAAGCCGATGCAGCGTCAGCGGACCATAATAGCCGGGCACGTTCTGCGCCATCCAGGTGTCGAGTTCCGCTTCAGACATGTCCGCTCCTTCCTGTGTCGGGTGCCAGAATGGCGGGTGAGGGCCGGGAAGGCAAGAAAAATTCGTCATACGATCTTGTCAGATGTTGTTTCGCCCGTTAGGCTTCTTCAAAAGAGGAGGCCCGACATGATCCCCGACAAAACTGCCCGCGTTCTGGAGCTGGAGGTCCGGCTGAAGGATTTCATGGATCGCCACATTTACCCTAACGAAGGGCGTTACTTCCGCGAGGCCGAGGAGTTGGGGCCTTTCAAGGTCTATCCGGTGATTGAAGAACTCAAACCGCTGGCGCGCGAGGCCGGGTTGTGGAACCTGTTTCTACCCGAGAGTGAGCGTGGTGCGGGACTGAGCAATGTCGAATATGGCCATCTGTGCGAGATCATGGGCCGTTCGCTGCTGGCGCCCGAAGTGTTCAACTGCAACGCGCCCGATACTGGCAACATGGAAGTGATCGAGCGCTACGGGACCGAAGAGCACAAGGCGCGCTGGCTCGCGCCGCTTCTGGCAGGAGAGATCCGATCATGCTTTGCGATGACCGAGCCTGCGGTGGCTTCGTCAGATGCCACGAATATCGAGGCCGAGATTCGGCGCGAAGGTGATGAATACGTGATCAACGCACACAAATGGTATACGACAGGCGCGTCGAATCCGGCCTGCAAGATCTGTATCTTCATGGGTAAAACCGATCCCGACAATCCGGATCGGCACAAGCAGCAAAGCATGATCCTGGTACCGATGGACACTTCGGGCGTTACCGTCCTGCGATCGTTGCCGGTGTTTGGTTACTACGGCGTCCCGGATCGCGCATCTGAGGTAAAGTTTGAAAATGTGCGAGTTCCGGCGTCAAACCTGCTGCTGGGAGAGGGGCGCGGGTTCGAAATTGCACAGGGGCGGCTTGGCCCGGGGCGCATCCATCACTGCATGCGACTGATCGGCCTGGCCGAGCGGACGCTGGAAAACATGGTGGACCGCGCAATGCAGCGGGTGGCTTTCGGCAAGTCAGTGGCCGATCAGGGCGTCACGCGCGAGCGCATCGCCGAGGCGCGGATCATGATCGATCAGTGCCGCCTTCTGACGCTGCATGCTGCGCACAAGATGGACACGGTCGGCAACAAGGAGGCCCGCGCCGAGATCGCCATGATCAAGATCGCGGTGCCAAACATGGCCTGCAAGGTTACTGATTGGGCCATCCAGATATTCGGCGGAGGCGGAACCGGCAACGACTTTGGCACCGCCATCGCCTATGCCATAGCGCGCGTAATCCGGCTGGCCGACGGGCCGGACGAGGTGCACCGCGACCAGTTGGCGCGGCTGGAACTGCGTAAGCGCAAGGGGCTGAACCATCCGGGCTGGGAGCCGATGGTCACCGCGCGCGGCCTGCCGCAATGACACTTGGCGGGAAGACCGCCATCGTTACGGGTGCTGCGGGCGGAATTGGCCGGGCCAGCGCTTTGTTGCTGGCCGAACGCGGCGCGGCGATGGTGGTGGCCGACCGCGATGCGGCGGTCGAGCAGACCGCTGATCTGATCCGCGCAGCAGGTGGCAAGGCCGAGGCAGTGGTAACCGATTGCGCCACCGAGGCGGGCGCCGCGCTGTTCACCGCGCGGGCGCAGGCGCTCTATGGGCGGCTCGATATCCTTCATGCCAATGCCGGGGTCTCGGGTCCCTTGGTACCCGATTTCAGCGCCAGCGCTGATGCATTTGCCGAAATCCTGCGCATCAATCTGATCGGTCCCTGGCTGGCAATCACCGCAGCGCTGCCGCTTCTGGGCAAGGGAGCGTCGATCATCTGCACGGCCTCGGTCGCGGGGCTGCGGGCGGGGGCTGGTGGCATCCCCTATTCGGCGTCAAAAGCCGGGGTGATCAATCTTGTCCAGACCACCGCCAGCGCACTGACCGGCACTGGAATTCGCATCAACGCAGTAGCGCCCGGTTTGATCGAGACCCCCATGACCGCGCTGCTTTACGAAGCGGCCCGTGCGCGCGGGCGGGAAGACCGGATCGGGCAGTTGAACCCGTTGCAGCGCGGAGGTGAGGCCGGTGAAATCGCCGAGGTGGTTGCCTTTCTCGCTTCGGATGCGGCATCCTATGTCAACGGCCAGGTGCTGGTGGCTGATGGCGGCTTGTCGTGCAGCCACCCCTTTGCCCCACGTCCGGCGGGTTCGTAAGGGGGCAGGGGGCTTGCCCCCATTGGGCCTGCTGCCCATTCACCCCCAGAATCCGCTATAGGTGTTTCGCCGCTTCGCGGAGTTCAAACTTCTGGATCTTGCCGGTTGCGGTTTTGGGCAGGTCCAGAAAGACCACGCGCTTCGGTGTCTTGAACCCGGCGAGGCGGGTGCGGCAGAAGGCAATCAAGGTGTCCTCGGTGACCTGTCTGCCGGGCTTCAGCTCCACAAAGGCGCAGGGAACCTCGCCCCATTTTTTATCCGGCTTGGCCACCACCGCCGCCAGCGCCACTGCCGGATGGTGCATCAATGCGCCCTCCACCTCGACCGAACTGACATTCTCGCCGCCCGAGATGATGATGTCCTTGGCGCGATCGGCTATCTTGATATACCCGTCCTCATGCCAAAAGGCGATGTCGCCCGAATGAAACACGCCACCCGCGAAAGCCTCGCGCGTGGCCTGAGGGTTCTTGTAATAGCCCTTCATCACCCCGTTGCCGCGGTGCATGATTTCGCCCAGCGCCGCCGCGTCGCGTGCGACCGGGTTGCACTGTTGATCGGTGACGTGCACCTCTTCCATGAAGGGCATCAGGACGCCGGTGCGGGCCTTGACGGCAGCGCGTTCGTCAGCTGGCAGATCATCGAAACCTTCGTGCCAGGTGCATTCGGTGGCTGGGCCGTAGGTTTCGGTCAGGCCATAAACCTGGGTGACGTTGAAACCCAGCGGCTCGATGGCTGCCAGCGTGGCGGCGGCGGGGGGCGCCCCCGCGGTGAACACCTCGACCGTGTGGTCAAACGGCAGGCGCTCATCGTCATGGGCGTTGATGATCGTGTTCAAGACGATGGGCGCGCCACCGAAATGGGTGGCTTTTTCCTGCGCGATCGCCCGGTAGATGCCCTGTGCCGTGATGTCGCGCAGGCAGATCACCACACCCCCCATGAGCGGGATCATCCAGGGGTGGCACCAGGCGTTGCAGTGAAACATCGGCACGATTGTCAGATAGCGCGGATAAAGGACCATACGCCAGCTGATCACCTGCCCCATGGCGGCCAGATAAGCCCCCCGGTGGTGATAGACCACGCCTTTGGGCCGCCCGGTTGTTCCAGAAGTGTAGTTCAGCGCCAGGCTTTCCCATTCGTCCTGCGGCATGTGCCAGTTAAAGCCAGGATCGCCCGTGGCAATGAAATCTTCATAGGTCTCATGACGGCCGGTGGCGGGGATGCCCGCCTCTGAATCCGGCACTTCGATCAGGCGGGGTGGCGGGTTGCGCCCTTCAACGGCCGCTTCGGTCAGCGCAACCAGCGCGCTGTCGACCAGCACCACCTTCGCGCCACCGTGATCAAGGATATAGCGCACCGTATCGGTATCAAGCCGGGTGTTGATGGCATTGAGTACGGCGCCGCAGGCCGGAACGCCGAAATGGGCCTCGGCATGGGGCGGCACATTGGGCAGGAGCGTTGCCACCACCTCACCCGGTTTCACCCCGGCGCGGGCCAGCGCCGAGGCCAGTTGCGACACGCGCCGTGCATATTCGGCATAGCTGCACCGGGTCTGGCCATAGACCAGTGCCTCGCGCCCGGCAAAGACATCAGCGGCACGTTTCAGAAAGGAAAGTGGCGTAAGCGGCACATGGTTGGCTGCGCATTTCTCCAACCCCGTTTCATCATCCAGCCAGCCCATGCGATCCCCCCCTTGCAACTTCGCGCTGCTTCAGTCAGCCATATTGCTGGCACAACTCCCTCAAGCACAAGAAAGAATAATGCCATGCGTGCTGGAATTGAGAACCGGACTCTCGCGGCACTGGCTGCAATTCTGGGCTATGCGGTGCTGATCGGTTTCACGGACAACTTTGTGCAGGTGATCGCCAGGGAGGCCGGGCTGTGGCAGTTCAACTTCCTGCGCAGCTGTATCGCGGCATTGCTGTTTGCGCTGGTGATGGCACCGCTGGGCTTGCGTTTGCGCCCCGTGAATCCGGCTGCGGTCGTGGCGCGATCGGTGGTGCATGGGGGCGCACTGTTGATCTATTTCGGCTGTCTGGCCTTCATGACCGTTGCGCAGGCAGCGGCGGGGCTTTTCACCGCACCCATCTGGGTGCTGCTGATCGGGCGCATTGTCTATGGCCACGCGCTGGGGCCGGTGCGGGTGGTGTCGGTGGTGGTGGGGTTTGTGGGCGTGATGCTGGTGCTGAAGCCCGGCTCCGAGCAGCCGCTTGGCTGGATCAGCTTTCTGCCGGTCGTGGCGGGAATGCTTTATGCGTTGGGAAACATTGCAACACGCGAGTGGTGCGCAAGGGAATCGGCAGCAGGGCTGACTCTGGGATTCTTTCTGGCGCTGGGGTTCGCGGGGCTGGTGGGGCTGGCGGTGTTGGCCGTCTTTCCGCAGGCGCCGGTGGCAGGGGCTGACGGGTTCATCCTGCGCGGCTGGGTTGCACCCTCGGCGACATTCTGGTTCTGGACAACGGTGCAGGCTGCGGGGTCGATGCTGGGCGTTGGCCTGATGGTGCGCGCCTATCAGCTCGCCGAAGCCAACCGTGTGTCGATCTTTGAATACGTCATCTTGCCGGTGTCGGCGTTGTGGGGCTGGGTGCTGTGGGGAGAGGTCATCACCTGGGGAGCCGCGCTGGGAATCGCCCTGATCTTTGTTGCAGGAGCGATGATAGCAGCGCGTGCGCCTAATTGATTCGGCCCGCAAGGCAGTGAACAAACGGTTTTGAATAACCAGGAGCGTTTCGGTTTTGGAAACGGATCGCTCGCGAATTGCAAATTTCGGTTTCTATAGCATGGATAGTTGCGCGCCTATTGACGCATTGATGTCAGAATTGGTGTCAGTGGGTGGTGATTGTGGCTTTTTATGAAAATTGAACACAAGAATCACCAACAAAATTCCTTAAACTTCTCCTTCTTTCGCCATGCCATAGGTGTTGATTAGGGTCATCGAACGTACAGGGCCGTTCACGAAAGGAATGAACCATGTTGCATGACTGGGTAGGTAGCGCAAAAGTAGGGAAGCCATTTGCTTCCTTTTCGATCTCTGGTCGCGGCGATGTCTGGCCTAACGAAGACCTGGACACACCGACCGTGCCGGGCATGAGCGATTTCGATGCGATTGCCGAAGGCATGATCGCCGGCACTCTGGTGGCCACCGATATGGGCTGGCAGCCGGTCGAAGATTTGCAGGCCGGTGACCGTGTGGTGACTTTTGATAACGGGATGCGACCGTTGAAAGCCGTGGGCATCAGCACGCTGTGGACCGCAGCCAACCAGGCGCCGCGCGCTGTCTGGCCGCTTCTGGTGCCGGAACGCGCGCTCGGAAACCGGACCGCGCTGACGCTTCTGCCTGAACAGGCCGTGCTGATTGAATCCGACGAGGCAGAGGCAATGTTCGGCGATCCGTTCACGCTGGTGAGCGCGGCCTCGCTGGAGGGCTACAAGGGCATCACCCGCGTGCCGCCAAGCCGCGAAATGAAGATTGTCACGTTGCAATTCGCCGAGGAAGAAGTTGTCTATGCCAATGGCACGACGCTTGTACATTGCCCCAACGGGCGGCCGGGCAAGGTGACCTCGGCTGAAGAGATGATGAGCTTTGGCGACAACGGTCAGTATTTCCGCCTGCCGCGCGCGCAAAGCGAAATGCTGATGATGGCACTGCGCAACGAATAACCGGGGCCGATTCCGGCCCGTGACCCCTGTCATAGAAAAAAGCCCGGCGCGTGATGCGCCGGGCTTTCCTTGTCAAGTCAGGCATGCGCCCTTGCGGGTTCAGGCCGCTGCTGCTGCTCCGGCGCGGCCATAAAAGGTTTCCCCCTTGGCGGCCATGTCGCGCAGCATCCGCGGAGCCTTGAAGCGGGGGCCGAAGCGGGCCTCAAGGTCATCGCAGATCTCCACTGCCCGTGCGGCACCAAGGATATCCAGCCAGGAAAACGGCCCGCCCGACCAAGGCGCAAAGCCCCAGCCCAGAATGGCACCGACATCGCCTTCGCGGATATCTTCCAGCACGCCTTCTTCCAGCGCGCGCACCGCTTCCAGCACCTGCGCCATCATCAGACGGTTCTTGACCTCGGCCAGATCTGGCTGTTCCTCCAGCCGCCCGAACCGATCGGCCAGACCCTTCCAGTAACCCAGCCGTTTGCCCGCCTCATCGTAATCGAAGAATCCTGCGTTCGATTTGCGGCCAAGGCGGCCTTCATCGACCATCCAGAACACCACTTCGTCCACGGCGTCATCAGGATAGGCATTGCCCATCGCGGCCTTGGTCGCCTTGGCGATCTTGGCACCCAGATCAAGCGAGGTTTCGTCAACCAGTTGCAGCGGCCCAACCGGGAAACCCAGCAGGCGCGCGGCATTGTCCACCAGTGCCGGGGCCGTGCCCTCCTTCACCAGCCGCATCCCTTCGTTGATATAGGGGATGATGCAACGGTTGGCGTAGAAGAAGCGCGCGTCATTCACCACGATCGGCGTCTTGCGGATCTGGCGCACATAGTCCAGCGACTTGGCCACAGCGCGATCACCGGTCTTTTCACCTTTGATGATCTCGACCAGAAGCATCTTGTCCACCGGGCTGAAGAAGTGGATGCCGATGAACTGTTCCGGCCGCGCGCTGGCCTTGGCCAGTTCGCTGATTGGCAGTGTCGAGGTGTTGGAGGCATAGATCGCTGTGTCAGGGATGACGGCTTCGGCCTTTTTCGTGACCTCGGCTTTGACGCCCATATCCTCGAACACGGCTTCGATGATCAGGTCGCACCCGTCAAGCGCGGCGTAATCAGTGGTGGCGTTGATCCGGCCCAGCACTTCGGCCTTCTTCTCCTCCGTCACCTTCTTGCGCTTGATGCCCTTGTCCAGAATGCCGGTCGAATAGGCCTTGCCCTTTTCGGCGGCTTCCTGGCTGGCGTCGATCAACACCACCTCGATCCCGGCATTGGCCGAGACATAGGCGATGCCCGCACCCATCATGCCGGCGCCCAGAACGCCCACCTTCTTTACCCGCTCATCAGGCACGTCCGGCCGGTTCGCGCCCTTCTCGAGCGCCTGCTTGTTGACGAAAAGCGAACGCACCATGGCCCCCGAAGAGGGGTTCATCAGAAGATTGGTGAAGTAGCGCGCCTCGATCTTCAGCGCCGTGTCAAAGGGCACCTGCAATCCCTCATAGACGGCCGACAACAGAGCCTTTGCCGCCGGATAGACGCCAAAGGTCTTGGAATGCACCATGGCCGAGGCACCTACGAAGGTCATGTAACCCGCCGGATGATAGGGCGCACCGCCGGGCACCTTGTAGCCCTTGGCATCCCAGGGTTTCACCAGATCGGCATCTTTTGCCCCCAGCACCCATTCACGCGCGCGCGCCATCAGTTGATCGGGCGCGACGACCTCATCGATGATGCCTGCCGCCTTCGATTTTTGCGGGTCGACCGATTTGCCCTCCAGAAGGAACGGCGAGGCTGCCATCGCCCCCAGCTTGAACGCCAGCCGGATGGTGCCGCCGCCGCCGGGGAACAGGCCGACCATGATTTCCGGCAGGCCAATCCGTGCCTTCGGGTTGTCGGCGGCGATGATGCGGTGACAGGCCAACGGCAGTTCAAGCCCGATACCCATGGCCGTTCCCGGCAGCGCCGCAATGATCGGCTTGCCACCCTTCAGCGTCTTGGGGTCCATGCCCGCGCGTTCGATCTTGCGCAGCATCCTGTGGGTGGCCATGACGCCGTCAAAGATGCCCTGCGCCGGGTTGTCGCCCGCCTGGTCGCGCATTTCGGCCAGCACATTCAGGTCCATCCCGCCTGCAAAATCGTCCTTGCCGCTGGTGATGATCGCGCCCTTGACAGCGGGGTCGGACAACACCTTGTCAATGCAGGCGTCAAGCTCGCGCAAGCCCTGAAAGGACATGACGTTCATTGACTTTCCGGGCACGTCCCAGGTGATGGTGGCAATGCCGTCCGCGTCGGTGGAATAGTGAAACTCGGTCATTCTCTGCCTCCTCAAACCCGCTCGATGATCGTTGCCGCGCCCATGCCGGACCCGATGCAAAGGGTGGCCAGACCGGTGCCTTTACCGGTGCGCTCCAGTTCATCAAGGAGCGTGCCCAGGATGATGGCACCGGTTGCGCCCAGCGGATGGCCCATGGCGATGGAGCCGCCGTTGACATTGACTTTGGCATGATCGACGCCGAAGGCCTGCTCAAAACGCATCACGACCGAGGCAAAGGCCTCGTTCACTTCGAACAGATCGATGTCATCAATCGACATGCCGCTTTCGCGTAGAATTTTTTCGGTCACCGGCACCGGGCCTGTCAGCATGATGGTGGGATCGGTGCCGATCTTGGCGGTGGCACGGATGCGCGCGCGGGGCTTCAGCCCGTACTTCTCGCCAAATTCCTTGTTGCCGATCAACACGGCAGCAGCACCATCAACAATACCCGAGCTGTTGCCGGCATGGTGGATATGCTCGATCCGCTCCAACTCGGGATATTTCATCAGCGCGACCTTGTCGAAACCCGGCATGACCTCGCCCATATCCTTGAACGAAGGCTTAAGCCCGCCAAGGCTTTGCATATCGGTTTCCGGGCGCATGAATTCGTCACGGTCCAGAATGGTCAGGCCGTTGATATCCTTGACGGTGATGACCGACCGCGCAAAATGGCCCGCATCCCAGGCCGCTTTGGCCCGGCGCTGGCTTTCCACGGCCATGGCATCGGCCTGATCGCGGGTGAAGCCGAACTTCGTGGCGATGATGTCCGCCGAAATGCCCTGGGGAACAAAGTAATTGTCAAAGGCGATCTGCGGGTCGACGGCAATCGCGCCCCCATCCGAACCCATGGGAACCCGGCTCATGCATTCCACACCGCCCGAGACATAGGCCATGCCCGCCCCGCCGCGCACCTGGTTGGCGGCAAGGTTCACAGCCTCAAGGCCCGAGGCGCAGAAACGGTTCACGCTCAGCCCCGGAACGCTTTCGGCGAAGTCCGATGCCAGAACGGCGGTGCGCGCAAGGCAGGCACCCTGCTCACCCACCTGGGTGACATTGCCCCAGATGACATCCTCGATGGCGGTGGTGTCCAGATCGGAACGCTCCTTGATCGCGTTCAGTGCGATGGCGGACAGGCGCGCGGCGGTCACCTCGTGGAGGCTGCCGTCCTTGCGACCCTTGCCGCGCACCGTGCGGCAGGCGTCATAGATATAGGCGTCGGTCATTGGTTTCTCCTTCGTTCAGATGCGGTCTGCGGGTGAGCCGGGCATCAGGTCATAGGGGTGTTTCCATCCGGGCAGAGCGCTGAGCCGCGCGAGCCAGGCATCCAGATGCGGCCAGTCGGTGCGGTCGAAACCGAACGGCTCGGGGTAATAAAGATATCCGCAACAAGCCGTATCGGCGATGGATGGGGCACCGCCCACGATCCAGTCGCGCCCGTCAAGATGGTTGTTCAGCGTAGCATATGCCGCTTTCAACCGGCCCTGCAGAAAGCCGATAACGGCAGCGGGGCGTTTGTCTTCGGGCAGGAAATTGGCCAGGAAACGCGTCATTCCAGCCTGACCTGACAGCTTGTGATTGTCCCACAAGAGCCAGCGCAATACCTCCGGATCGTCGACGCCCTTCATCTTTCCGGTTCGTGCGGCGATATGCTGCTGGATCACGCCTGACTGGGCGAAAACCAGATCGCCCTCCACCAGAACCGGTACCTCACCCATTGGGTTCAGCGCGCGAAATTCCGGGCCGCGCGTCTCGCCATTGAAGAAATCGACATGGCGCGGGGTCCAGTCGTAGCCGCAAAGCTGCATCGTCAGTGCCGCCTTGTAGGCATTCCCCGATTCGCCAAAACAATAAAGCGTTGCAGTCATTGCACCCTCCCTTTCACCGTGTCGCCCGTGGGCGCGTCGAAATTTGCGTATTTTTGGCAAGATGAAGGGGCGCGTTCAGGCTTCATTAACCAACGACCGGTAAGCTGATCGGTGCGGTACAGGCTGGCGAGCCGATGACCGCGCAAGGTGAAGCCACCCCGACCCGCCCGAGAGCGCAATGCACAGGCGGGAAGGGGTGTGCCGTGTTGTGTCTGCGCCCTTTCATCTTGCCCCAAATACGCACGGGGGGATCCAAGGGGGGCGCGTGCGCTCCCCTTGGCGGGGGAGCGCGAGGGGCGAGAAGCCCCTCGCACCCCCGCCCAACAGGAGGCGAAGGATCCAAGATTCTTCGTACGACTGGCGGGAGCCTCGACAGGATTCAAAGCGACCTCCCGATCAGTTCCTTCATGATCTCGTTGGTGCCGCCATAGATGCGCTGCACCCGCGCGTCGGTCCACATCTCGGCCACTGCATATTCCGTCATGAAGCCATAGCCGCCGTGCAACTGCACGCATTCGTCGATCACCGAACATTGCAGATCGGTCAGCCAGTATTTACACATCGCGGCCATTTCGACCGTCAGTTCGCCTTTCAGATGCGCCACGATACAGCTGTCGAGAAACGCGCGCGCCACGGCCGCGTTGGTCTTGCATTCGGCCAGTTTGAAGCGGGTGTTCTGGAAGTTGATGATCGGCTGGCCAAAGGCCTCGCGTTCCTTGCAATAGGCGATCGTGCGCTCCACCGCGCCCTCGATCGCTCCCACCGCGCCGCAACCGATGATCAGCCTCTCCTGCGGCAGTTGCTGCATCATCTGGTAAAAACCCATCCCCTCCTGCCCGCCGAGGATGTTTTCGGGCGGCACCGGAACGTCGTCAAAGAACAGCTCCGACGTATCGGCGGCCTTCAGCCCCACCTTGTCGAGGTTGCGCCCGCGCCGAAAACCCTCGGCCCCTTCGGTTTCCACCACCACTAGCGACATGCCCTTGGCCTTGGCGTTGGGGTCGGTCTTGGCGGCGACGATGATCAGGTTGGCGTGCTGGCCGTTGGTAATGAAGGTTTTCGAGCCGTTGAGGCGGTAGACATTGCCATCGCGCACGGCGCGGGTTTTCAGGTTCTGCACGTCCGAGCCGCCCGAGGGCTCGGTCATCGCCAGCGCGCCGACAATCTCGCCGGTCGCCATTTTCGGCAGCCAGCGCTTTTTCTGCTCTTCGGTGCCATAGGCAAGGATGTAATGCGCCACGATGCCCGAATGGATAGCGTTGCCCCAGCTGGACAGGTTCTGGCGCGGGGCCTCCATATAGATCACCGCCTCATGGCCGAAATCGCCACCCGCGCCGCCGTATTCCTCAGGAATTGACGCGCACAACAGGCCCATTTCGCCTGCCTGATTCCAGCTCTCGCGGTCCATCTCGCCCTGATTGCGCCAGCGCTCAAACTGCGGCATCCACTTTTCGGTGATGAAGCTGCGGGCCATCTCTTCGAGCATCCTGTGCTCGTCGGTCATCCAGGGCGATGCGATCAGTGGAAATGTCATGCTGCGGTCCCTCCCAAGACCTGTCTGCGGCCTGTCAGCGCTTGCGCGCCTCCAGTTCGGAATTAAAAATTCTCAACCTTTGCTCCAGGTTTTCCCGGTGAGTTACGCTTTCAAAATGTTCAAAAAGAAACGAAAGCGCCTCGCCTTCGTCCAACCCGGCCTCTTGCGCGAAACGCTTCAGGCGGCGGTAGCCGTCTTCAGACATGGCGACGGGGAAGCGGCGGGTCAGGCGCAGGCGTTTGGGCATTCCCGGTCTCCTTGGGGTTTCGCGCCGCGCCCCCGGTAAAGGGCGCGGCGCGTCTGTCAGAAAGCTTCGGCGGGCAGGGCCATCACCGTATCGGCGCCTGACTGGATTCGCGCCAGATGCATCCCGGTGGCGGGCAGGTGGCGTGCCATATAGTAGCGCCCCGTCGCCAGCTTCGTCTCGTAAAACGCGGTGTCGTCGGAGCCGGCATCCAGGGCATTCTGCGCGGCAAGGCCCATGCGCGCCCACATCAGGCCCAGGCAAACATGACCGAAAAGGTGCATGAAGTCACTGGAACCTGCCAGTGCGGCATTCGGGTTCTTCATGCCGTTTTGCATGAAATACATCATCGCTGTTTGCAGGTCTTTCGAGGCAGCTTTCAGTGGATCGAGGAAATCGGCTTTCAGCGCTTCGTGCTCCTCATTTTCCTTGATAAAGCCCTTGACCATTTCAAAGAAGGCCATTGCCGGTTTGCCGCCCTCGGCCGCCAGTTTGCGGCCCACCAGGTCAAGCGCCTGCACCCCGTTCGCGCCTTCATAGATCATGGCGATCCGGGCGTCGCGGACGAACTGGGACATGCCCCATTCCTCGATATAGCCATGCCCGCCATAGACCTGCTGGGCCTGTACCGCCATTTCGAATCCTTTGTCGGTCTGGAACCCCTTGATGACCGGGGTCAGCAGCGAAATCAGCCCATCGGCCTCCTTGTCGCCCAGCCGGTGCGCGCGGTCGATCAGATGCGCCCCCCAGAAGGTGAAGGCGCGCGCGCCCTCGACAAAGCTTTTCTGGTCCATCAGGCTGCGGCGGATATCGGGATGCACGATCAGCGGGTCGGCCGGGCCGTCCTTGTTCACAGCGCCGGTCACGGCGCGGCCTTGCAGACGGTCACGCGCATAGGCGACCGCGTTCTGATAGGCGGCCTCGGCCTGGGCATAGCCTTGCAGGCCCACGCCAAGCCGCGCCTCGTTCATCATCACGAACATGGCGCGCATGCCCTTGTGCAGCTCACCAACCAGCCAGCCGCGCGCGCCGTCATAGTTCAGCACGCAGGTGGCGTTGCCGTGAATGCCCATCTTTTCTTCGATGCTGCCGACGGTGACGCCATTGCGCTCGCCCGGCGTGCCATCGTCCTTGATCACGTATTTCGGCACCACGAACAGGCTGATCCCCTTGGTGCCCTCACCCCCGCCCGGGGCCTTCGCCAGCACCAGATGGATGATGTTTTCGGCCATGTCATGGTCGCCCGCCGAGATGAAGATCTTCTGGCCGCTGATCAGATAGCTGCCATCGTCCTGCGGGTCGGCCTTGGTGCGGATCATGCCCAGATCGGTGCCGCAATGCGGCTCGGTCAGGTTCATGGTGCCGGTCCATTCCATCGACACCATTTTCGGAAGATATGTGGCCTTCTGTTCATCTGTCCCGTGCGAGAGCAGCGCGTTGATCGCGCCGTGGGTCAGGCCCTGGTACATGTTCAGCGCCATGTTGGCCGAGCAGAACACCTCGCCCACAGCGCAACCCATGACATAGGGCAGGTTCTGGCCGCCGAATTCCTCGGGCAGGTCCAGCCCGTTCCAGCCGCCTTCCTTGACGGCCTCGAACGCGTCCTTGAAGCCCTTGGGCGTGTAAACAATGCCGTTTTCCAGCTTACAGCCTTCGATATCGCCCGATGCGTTCAGGGGGGCCAGAACGTCGGTTGCCAGTTTCCCGGCTTCGTCCAGAATGGCGGCGGTGAAATCGCGTTCAAGTTCGTCATAGCCGGGAATGCCGGTTTCGGTGGCTTTCAGCATGTCGTGCAGGATGAACTGCATATCCTTGGTGGGGGCGTTATAGAGGGGCATCTGCTTCTCCATTGTGCGCAAAAGGGGCGCGCTTGGTGTGTCCGGCCTTGAGGCGGTGGTTTGTTCCGGCGGATTACTCGGCGGCGGGCCGGCGGAACGAGGCGATTACCTCGGCGCCCCATTCCAGTTGTCCGCGCAATTCCTCGATCGCTTCGTTCAGCTCGTCGCGCTGGCGTTCCATCTGTGCCAGCCGTTCGCGCGCGACCTCGTAAGTGCGCGTGAGTTGCTCTTCCTGGGCGTCGCCCCGGTCATAGAGGTCCAGAAGCTGGCGCATCTCTTCCAGACTGAAGCCGAATCGCTTGCCGCGCAGGATCAGCTTCAGGCGCCCGCGGTCGCGCCGGGAATAGAACCGGGTCTGCCCCTTGCGCAGGGGAAAGATCAGTTCTTTCGCTTCATAGAAACGCAGGGTGCGCGGCGTTACATCGAACGCGTCGCACATCTGCCGGATTGTCATCAATTCGCTTTTCATACGATACCTCGACAGGCTGGCCCGGTCGGCAATGTGTCGCCATTGACCTGACGTCCATTTAGGTCACGAATGCGAAGCTATCAGCAAAGTTGACGTAAACGTAAGGCTCTACGTGGCGTCATCTCCTGTTCGTGACGCAGGGTCGCGCATAGGCCGGGCAGGGTCGCCGCGCCTCAGCTCTCGATGTCGCCATCTTGCAGATACTGAACGGCTTCGTCGCGCAAGGCGCGCAGTTCCTCGATCGTGTGGCCCAGTTCCTCGCGCTGGCGCGTCAGCTCTTTCAGCTGGCGGTTGGCACCTTCGATCCAGGATTCCATCTGCGGTCGGGTGCCCTTTGTTTCATAGATCATCAGCCATTGGCGGATACCCTCAAGGCTGAAACCAAACCGGCGACCGCGCAGGATAAGTGTCATGCGGGCAACCTCGCGCGGGCCGTAAAGCCGGTTGCGACCGTCCTTCTCTGGGCGCAGAAGCTCGATATACTCATAGTACCGCAAGGTTCGTGGCGTCACGTCAAAACGGGCGCACATTTCCTTGAAGGTCAGCTTCCGCGCGCTCATCGCGCTCCTCCTGGCGTCATGAACGCCGCCAGCCTATGCGCTTCATGCCGCAGGTGCAACAAGCCCCGGGGGTTTAACGAAGAAATCCTTTGACGGGCCACCGCAAGCGCTGTCATAACCCGTCCGGTCGCCGCGCCGATTGGCCCCGCGCGGGCTGCGGCACCGTCAGCGAACCGAAGGAAAGCGCATGTCAGATCCCAATCCCGCACAGCGGTTTGTCGAAGCCATTCCCCATGCCAGGGCGCTGGGAATGCAGCTGGAAACGATTGGTGACGGCAAGGCTGTCATGTCGATGCCCTATGACACGCGGTTTATCGGCGATCCGGCGACCGGGGTGATAAGCGGAGGCGCGGTTTCAGCGCTGATGGATACCTGCTGTGGTGCTGCGGTGCTGTCGTCGCCCGGTTCAAGCGCGACGGCCACGCTTGACCTACGTATCGAATACATGCGCGCCGCGCGCCCCGGCGAGCGGATCATCGCCCGCGCCGAGTGTTTCCACGCCACCCGCACCGTGGCCTTCGTCAGGGCGGTGGCGCATGATGAAAGCAGTCATGCCGAGGATGGCCTTCCGGTCGCCACGGCCACCGGCGCCTTCACGCTGGATACCTCGGCCAGAAGGTCGCGCAGTAAGAAGAGCACGCCGGAGGGGGCAAGATGAGCCGCTCGCGCACCGAACCCGTTCAAGTGATCAAGCAGCGCCGCGACAAGGCGCTTGCCGCGCTGGTCGGCGGCATTCCCTACGGCCAGTTTCTGGGCATCAGTTTTGACAGGCGCGGCGACGAGCTTACGGCGCTGTTGCCCTTTGACGAAAAGCTGATCGGCAACCCCTTTCTGCCCGCGCTGCATGGCGGCGTGACCTCGGCTTTCCTGGAGATCACGGCGATTATCGAACTGAGCTGGTCGATGCTCTGGGAAGAGATGGAAAGCGGCAAGCTGGACCCGCAGAAACTGGATTCAAGCCATCTGCCGCGCCTGCCGAAAACCATCGATTTCACCGTCGATTATCTGCGGTCGGGTCTGCCGCGCGACGCCTATGCGCGCGCCCGCGTCAACCGTTCGGGGCGTCGCTATGCCTCGGTCCATGTCGAAACCTGGCAGGACAACCGGTCACGGATCTTTGCCCAGGCGACCGGTCATTTCCTGATTCCCAGCCGCGATAACAACCACGAAAACGCAGGATAGGAACCGTGGAGGCTCTGACCAACCGGCGCGTCCTGCGGATTGCGCTGCCGATCGTGTTGGCCAATGTCACCGTGCCGCTGATCGGGCTGGTCGATACGGCGGTGGTGGGCCAACTGGGGCAGGCCGCACCCATTGGCGCGGTTGGATTGGGCGCGGTCATTCTGGCTGCCGTTTACTGGATTTTCGGCTTTCTGCGCATGGGCACCACCGGCCTGACCGCGCAGGCCTTTGGCGCGGGGGATATGGCCGAGACCGGCGCGATCCTCAAGCGTGGTCTGTTGATCGCCGGTGCTGCGGGGCTGACACTGATTGCACTTCAGGCACCGTTTCTGTGGGGCGCGTTCTACCTGGCACCCGCCAGCGATGCGGTCGAGGATCTGACCCGCTCCTATCTGGCGATCCGCATCTATGGAGCCCCCGCCACCATCGCCCTTTACGCGCTGACCGGCTGGCTGATCGCGTTGGAGCGAACCCGCGGCGTTCTGGCGGTGCAACTGGTGATCAACCTCATCAATGTGGGTCTGGATCTGTGGTTCGTGCTGGGGCTGGACTGGGGGGTAGAGGGGGTGGCGGCGGCCTCGCTGGTGGCGGAATACACGGGGCTGGCGCTGGCGTTGTGGCTGTGTCGCGCGGCCTTCACCGGCCCTCAGGGCCGGGTGTTCCACGGGCCGCGCCTGCGGCGCATGGCCTCGGTCAATGGCGATATCATGTTGCGCTCGGTGCTGTTGCAGGGCTCTTTCACCAGTTTCGTCTTTCTGGCGGCGGGCAAGGGCGACACCACTCTGGCGGCCAATCAGATTTTGTTGCAGTTCCTTGAGGTGATGGCCTATCTGCTGGACGGCTTCGCCTTTTCCGCCGAAACGCTGGTGGGGCAGGCGGTGGGCGCGCGCCGGTTGGTGGCGCTGAAACGCTCCGTGCGGCTGACCAGCGCCTGGGGCCTGGGCGGCGCGGTGGCAATGGGGGCGGGCTTTGCACTGGTCGGACCGGTGGCGATTGATGTGATGACCACAGCCCCGGAGGTGCGTGAAGCCGCGCGCGTCTATCTGCCGTGGGTGGTCGCCGCGCCCGTGATCAGTATTGCCAGCTATATGCTGGACGGCGTTTTCATCGGCGCCACCCGCACGCGCGAGATGCTGAAGGCGATGGCGGTATCTGTCGGGGTCTATGTGCTGGCGCTCTGGGTCTTCCGGGGCTGGGACAATCATGGCCTCTGGGCTGCGCTGATGGTGCTGAACGCCACGCGCGGGGTGACGATGGCGCTGTTCTATCCCAGAATACCCGCAAGTCTGAAGGAGGCTACATGACCGGGCCCGATGGCGTATCAATCACCCCTGCCGAGGTGGAGGCCCTGTTCACCCGCTCGGACGGCAGCTACTTCTTCGCCCGCTGGGGGCGGCCGATCGTTCCGGTGGTGTTCGGTGTCGATGATACGACCTTGCCGGTGATCAAGGGCGCGGTCGAGGCAGTGGTCGCGCTCGCCGGACACCAGCTGTCCGAGACTGACCCCGAAATGGGCGCCAACCTCATGATGTTCTTCTTTCGCGAGTGGGACGAGTTACTGGCGGTGCCTGATCTGGTGCAGCTGGTCGAGGGGCTGGGGCCGATGGTGGCCGGCCTCAAGGCGCGCGGGGCCAACCAGTATCGCCACTTTCGTTTCGATGCCGATGGGTCGATCCGTGCGGCTTTTGTCTTTGTGCGCATGGATGCAGCGCTTGCCGATTTGCCCGCCGCCGATCTGGCGCTGGTCCAGGCGGTGCAGGTGATCGTGCTGTGGTCGGACCGCGCCTTTGCCAGGTGCTCGCCGGTGGCGCGTGCGGGCGGCGCAGGGGATGAGGCAGGCGGAGTAATGGTGCTGCGCCCCGAACTGGCGGCGCTGATCCGGGCAGGCTACGATCCGGTCATGCCAGCCGTTGCGCGCGACGCCAGTCATGCGCTGCGACTCGCGGCCCGGATAGGCTGAGCCGATGCGACCGCGGGCAACCGGGGAAAGGCGTTTGCAAACGCCTTGCAACGGCCTTGCAAGGCCGTTTCTCCGCCACGTTGAAAGGGGCGCGCCATGATCCATCGCTTCACGCTTCGCATCTACTACGAGGATACCGACCTCGCCGGGATCGTCTATTACGCGAACTACCTGAAGTTCATCGAGCGCGCGCGGACGGAATGGGTGCGCGAACTGGGCATCGATCAGCTTGCCCTGAAGCGCGAGACCGGGCGGGTTTTTGCCGTTCGCCGGATCGAGGCCGACTATCTTGCTCCGGCATGTTTCGATGACGTGATCGAAGTGCACAGCTCGCCCATTGCGATAAGTTCGGCACGGATCACCCTGCGCCAGGAAATTTTTCGTTCTGAAACAAGGCTTTTCAGTGCGCTTGCAACCCTCGTTTGCCTTGATGCGAAGGGCAGGCCGCAGCGTTTGCCGCAGGCATTGTCCGCGCTGGCTGACACATTGCAGGGCTGAGCGTCACAATCTCGTGGTTTCATTGGTGTTCGGCTTGGAAAGCGGCTAGAATCAGCGCTAATGGCGGCGAATTCTGACAAGCCCGCCCCGACGATCGAGCAGGACCAAGGACAATGGACACGACGACACTTGCCGCCGCGAGCGATATCGATTTCTCGCTTCTGGCGCTTTTCGCACGCGCTACACCGACCGTCAAACTGGTGATGATCATACTGATTCTCGCCTCGTTCTGGTCCTGGGCTATCATCATCCAGAAGCATCTCGTCTTTCGCCGGGCCCGCAGGCATGCGGCGGTGTTTGACGCGGCCTTCTGGTCGGGCGAGCCGCTGGACGAGCTTTACAGCCGCATCGGTCCTACCCCTGCCAGCGCGCCCGAACGGGTGTTCGCTGCGGGCATGGCAGAGTGGCAGCGATCGCACCGGCAGGACGGTGCGCTGATCCCCGGCGCGGCGCAACGCATCGACCGGTCAATGGATGTCGCCATCGGCCGCGAGGCACGCGAGCTCAATCAGGGGCTGACCTTCCTTGCCTCGGTCGGTTCGGCCAGCCCGTTCATCGGGCTTTTTGGCACCGTCTGGGGTATCAAACACGCTTTTGAGGAAATCGCGCTGGCGCAGTCAACCAACCTGGCCGTCGTGGCGCCCGGTATTGCCGAGGCGCTTCTGGCTACCGGCCTGGGCCTGCTGGCCGCAATTCCGGCGACGATCTTCTATAACAAGCTGTCCGATGACAGCGACGAGATCTCCAGCGGGTTCGAGCAGTTCGCCGACGAGTTCGGCACCCTTCTGTCGCGCAACCTGGACGGCTGAGATGGGCGCGCAACTGATGAAACGGCAGGGCGGATCGGGCACGCGGCGGCGGCGCCAGCGTGGCGGTGCGCGGATGTCCGAAATCAACGTGACGCCCTTTGTCGATGTCATGCTGGTGCTGCTGATCATCTTCATGGTCGCCGCCCCCATGCTGACCGTCGGCGTGCCGATCGAGCTGCCGCGCACCTCGGCCGGCGCGCTGCCCTCGGAACAGGAAGAGCCGCTGAGCGTTACCTTGACGGCCGATGGGCTGGTGATGGTGCAGGATACACAGGTGGCCGCCGACGATCTGATCCCGCGGTTGCGGGCCATTGCCGCCGAGCGGCGTGACGACAAGGTGTTTTTGCGGGCGGATGGCGCCATTCCCTATGAGCGGGTGGTGCAGGTGATGGGCGCGCTCAATGCCGGCGGGTTTCGTAACATCGGTCTGGTGACCGAAAGCGGTGGGCCCGGCTTCGGGGCTGATCGCAGTCAATAAGCGCGCGGGTTGGGTGCGGACAATGAAGGGCGCGATGAACACGGGGCACAAGGTCTCTGCGGTACTGCATGGCGGGCTGATCCTCTGGGTCATGCTGTTCGACCTGTTTTCCGCGCCGGATCGTGACATGACACCGGCAGTGGCCGATGTGTCGCTGGTCACGGCCGAGGAGTTTGCCGCACTCAGCCAGCCGCGTGCCGCAGCGCCTGCGCCTGCGCCTGAACCGGCGCCCCCACCGCCGCGGCCCGCACCGACGCCGCCACCTCCTCCCGAACCGGAACCTGTGCCCCAACCGGCTGCGCCCGTGACGCCGCCTGAACCCGCGCCCGCACCAGAGCCGGCCCCCGCGCCAGAGCCGCCACAGGCAGAAGTGATCGCCCCGACGCCGACGCCGGACGCAAGCCTGCGCCCCATCCAGCGGCCGGCTGAGCGCGTGGCTCCGACGCCTGCGCCCACGCCTGAACCGGACGTGGCCATCGCTCGGCGTGAGCAGGCAGCCGCCGAACCGGATGAACAGGCCGATCCAGCCGAGGCGCCGCCCGCGCAGGAGGAAACCCAGCGCGCCGCCGCCGCGACCGAAACCGTGACCGAGGCCACCCGCATCAGCGAAGACGAGGCCCCGCGGCGCACCGCCACCGCACCAGAGGTCAGCATGCGCCCGCGGGCGCGCCCCGATCGGCCAGCCGAGCAGATCGCCGCCGCCCGGCCCGATCCGGCACCGCAGCAGCAGACCCCACCCGCGCAACCTGCGCCGCCGCAAACCCAGACCCCGGCCCCTGCCCAACCCACCGGCCCCAGTTCGGACGCGATTGCCGATGCCTTGGCCGCCGCGCTGGCCGATGAACCCGTGCCCGGCGATGGGTTTGAAGACGGGCCAATGATCAGCCAGGCCGATATCGACGGGTTGCGCCTGGCGGTCGAGGAGTGCTGGAATGTCGGCATCCTGTCTTCGGACGCGCTTCAGGTGGTTGTGACCATCGGCTTCGAGATGTCGCCTGATGCGCGCCCGATCCCCGGCACGATTCGTCTGGTCGAGGCGCAGGGCGGCGGGCAGGCCGCACAGATGACCGCTTTCGAGGCCGGTCGCCGTGCCATCGAAGAATGTGGTACACAAGGCTATGGATTACCGAGTGAGCTTTATGACCAGTGGCGACTGGTCGAAATTACCTTCAACCCCGCAAGGATGAGCAGCCGATGACCGCCCTGACCACCAAGCATCCCCGCGCCCTGATCACGGCGCTTGCCGCGTTTGTCCTGAGTGCGGCAACCCTGATGACGACGAGTGCCGCGCAGGCGCAAGGCGGCTCGCCGCTGCGCATCGAGATTACCGAAGGCGTGATCGAACCCGTGCCCTACGCCATCCCTGATTTCGTGCCTGAGAACGCGGCAGGCCAGCAATATGCCGCCTCGCTGGCGCGGGTGGTGGCCAACAACCTGTCGGGCACTGGCCTGTTGCGTGAGATTCCGGCCGACGCGCATATCGGGAGGATCGCAAGTTTCGATTCTCCAGTGCAGTTTTCCGACTGGCGGGCGATCAACGCGCAGGCCCTGATCACCGGCGCGGTGCTGGTGAACGGGCCAAACATCACCGTCAAGTTCCGGCTGTTCGATGTGGTTTCAGGCCAGCAACTGGGCGACGGGCTGCAACTGGACGGTCGCACCGACAACTGGCGGCGCATGGCGCACCGGGTCTCGGATGCCGTCTATACGCGGCTGACGGGCGAAAGCGGCTATTTTGACAGCCGGGTGGTGTTCATTGCTGAATCCGGCACGCGCGAGAACCGGCGCAAGCAGGTGGCGATCATGGATCAGGACGGCGAGAACGTGCAGTTCATCACCGATGGCTCGGCGCTGGCATTCGCGCCGCGCTTTTCGCCCAGCGGCGACCGGCTTCTGTTCACCTCGTATGAAAGCGGCTTTCCGCGAATCTATCTGATGGATGTCGCCACAAGGTCGCGGCAGATGATCGGTGACCAGCCTGGCACCATGACCTTCGCGCCGCGTTTTGCGCCTGATGGGCAGTCGGTAATCTATTCGCTGTCGGTCGGCGGCTCGACCAACCTTTTCCTGCTCAATCTCGCCAGCGGGCAGCGTTTTCAACTGACCAATACCAGTGCGATCGACACCGCGCCCAGCTTCTCGCCCGACGGGCAGTCGGTCGTCTTTGAAAGCGACCGCGAGGGTACGTCGCAGCTTTACGTGATGAACATCTCGACAGGTGACACGCGGCGGATCAGCTTTGGCCAGGGTCGCTATTCGACCCCGGTCTGGTCGCCACGCGGCGACTTGATCGCCTTTACCAAGTCCAACGCGGGCCGGTTTCATATCGGCGTGATGCGCGTGGACGGGTCGAACGAACGGTTGCTGACCTCTTCTTACCTGGATGAGGGGCCGACCTGGGCGCCCAATGGTCGCGTGATCATGTTCACCCGCGAACAGGCAGGCGGCGATCCGGCGCTGTTCTCGGTCGATATTTCCGGGCGTAACTTGCGCCGCGTGCCGACCCCCGGCGCCGCCTCTGACCCTTCCTGGTCGCCGCTCATGCCATGATCACAGTCCGGCGAGCGACCCTCGCCGCGGTTTGTGGCCGATTCCCCGCGCCTCAGACATCTGATAGAGTTCGCCGCAAAGACGAAACGGCAGCAAAATGCCAACATATCCATGAAGGACAGTTCCATGAGACTTCTTACCACGGCCATCATCCTGACAGCGGCGCTTGCGCTGGCGGCCTGTAACAACCCGCGCGGCGGTGCTGCCGATGGCGACGCCTGGGGGCCGGGCGGTGCCGGTGGCATCGGCTCGACCGCGCTGGGTGATCCGCGCGATCCGACCTCGGTTGCCTATTTCAACCAGACGATCGGCGACCGGGTGCATTTCATTGTCGACCAGTCGACATTGTCGCCGGAAGGCATGGCGACCCTGCGCCAGCAGGCCGTCTGGCTGAACCAGAACCCGCATTTCGCCATCCTGGTCGAAGGCCATGCCGACGAGCGCGGCACGCGCGAATATAACGTGGCGCTGGGTGCTCGCCGGGCCAATGCCGTGCAGGAATACCTGATCCAGCAAGGGGTTGGTGCTGCGCGCATCCGCACGGTCAGCTACGGTAAGGAGCGCCCGGTCGAGGCTTGTGCCGCGCAGCGCTGCTGGGATCTGAACCGTCGCGCGGTGACGGTGGTTTCGCGCTGATCATGCGGTGCGTGAGGCGGGCAGGGCAGGGGGGCTCTTTGCCCCCCTCGGCGCTACGCGCCTCACCCCCCGCGCGTATTTCCGGCAAGATGAAGGGGGCGGACCCGCGCATGTCGCAGGTCCGCTTTTTGTCATGAAGGCGACGCTGGACGCTTTTTTGGCGCGATATCCGCAACTGACAAGGCTTGGCGTTGCGGTATCCGGGGGCGGCGATTCGGTGGCTCTGCTGGTGGCGGCGTCCGAACTGCCCGGACTGCATCTGGAGGCCGTAACCGTCGATCACGGATTGCGCTCCGGCTCGCGCGACGAGGCATCGCAAGTGGCGGCGTTTTGTGCGCGGCTGGGGGTCGCGCATCAGCGGCTGGACTGGCTGCGCGACGCAGGCCAGCGTGGCAACCTGCAGCAGGCGGCACGGCGCGCGCGCTATGGGTTGATCGCAGGCTGGGCGCGTGAGCGTGGCCTGCAGGCGGTGCTGTTGGGCCATACGCTGGACGATCAGGCCGAGACGGTGTTGATGCGGTTGGCGCGCGGCTCTGGCGTGGACGGGCTTGCAGGGATGCCCGAGGAGACAGAGCGGGGCGGCATGTTGTGGTTGCGCCCGTTTCTGGGGCTGAAGCGCGAAGCGCTGCGTGACTTCTTGCGCGCGCGAAATGTGGATTGGTGCGAGGATCCCTCGAACGACGACACCCGTTTTCAGCGTGTGCGCGCACGCCGCGCGCTGGCGGTGTTGGCGCCACTGGGCATCGACGCGACGGGGCTGGCCGCCACGGCAGGGCGGATGCGCCGCGCACGCGAAGCGTTGGATGCGCAGACCGATGCTGCCTTGCGCGATCTGGCGCGCGATGACCGGGGCACGGTGCTGGTGTCCCGATTGGCGCTGTCGCTGACGCCCGAGATCCGCGACCGGCTTTTTGCGCGGCTTGCGACGGGGTTGAGCGGGGCGGAACATCCGCCACGTCTGGCCGGGTTGCAGCGCTGGATCGTGGAGGGGGAAGGGGCGTTCATGGGCTGCCTCATGCGCGCTGAAGGCACCGGCCTGCGGCTGTTTCGCGAGTACCGTGCCGTGGCTGACGTGACCGCCCCGGCAAACGCGCTGTGGGACGGGCGCTGGCAGGCATCGGGCGGCGAAGGCGGGGAGATGCGCGCGCTGGGGCCGGACGGTCTGCGACAGCTTTCAGCCCAGGCGCGTGCGGGTCTGCACCCGCACTGGCGTGATTCGGGCCTGCCCGAAGCTGCGCTGAAAGCAACGCCCGGCCTGTGGTGCGATGCGCGGCTGATCGCCGCGCCGCTTGCACTTTGGCCCAATGGCTGGCACATCGCGGCCCGTCCAGTGGTCACGCTTCCGCCGAGTGCGGCATTATCGCATTGAATACCCCCCGTCTGACCCCTATTTTAGACACAACCGGCCGCCTGCGGCCCCAAGACCGGGAGAGCCTTTGTGGGCAACGCTCGAAATTTCGCATTCTGGATCGTCCTGTTTTTCCTGATGATCGTCCTGTTCAGCTTGTTCAGCAACGGGCAAGGCACCAATTCGGGCCGTACCATCGGCTATTCCGACTTCCTGCAACGGGTCGAGGCGGGGGATGTTCGCCGTGTTGTCATTGACGGCGAAAGCCTGCGGGTGACGGACGGTTCGGGACAGACCTATACCACCATCCGCCCTGCTGGCGAAAATCCGACCGAGCGCCTTCTGGCGCAGAATGTCGCGATCGAGGCGCGGCCGCAGGAGCGTTCGGGCCTGATGTCGGCGCTGTCCGTCTGGCTGCCGTTCCTGTTGCTGATCGGCGTCTGGATATTCTTCATGAATCGCATGCAGGGCGGCGGCAAGGGCGGGGCGATGGGCTTTGGCAAGTCCAAGGCCAAGCTTCTGACCGAGAAATCCGGGCGCGTGACGTTTGACGATGTCGCGGGTATCGACGAGGCCAAGGACGAGCTGGAAGAGATCGTCGAATTCCTGCGCACACCGCAGAAATTCAGCCGTCTGGGCGGCAAGATCCCCAAGGGCGCGCTTCTGGTTGGCCCTCCGGGCACCGGTAAGACGCTTCTGGCACGCGCCATTGCCGGTGAGGCCGGAGTGCCGTTCTTCACCATCTCGGGTTCGGATTTCGTGGAGATGTTCGTGGGTGTCGGCGCCAGCCGCGTGCGCGACATGTTCGAGCAGGCCAAGAAGAACGCGCCCTGCATCGTCTTCATCGACGAGATCGACGCCGTGGGCCGTTCGCGCGGCGTGGGCTATGGCGGCGGCAACGATGAGCGCGAGCAGACGCTGAACCAGCTTCTGGTCGAGATGGACGGTTTCGAGGCGAACGAGGGCATCATCATCATCGCGGCCACCAACCGGCCCGATGTTCTTGACCCCGCGCTGCTGCGTCCCGGCCGGTTTGACCGTCAGGTGCAGGTGCCCAACCCCGATATCAAGGGCCGCGAGAAGATCCTGGGCGTTCATGCCCGAAAGGTGCCGCTTGGCCCCAACGTGGACCTGCGCATCATCGCGCGCGGCACGCCGGGCTTCTCGGGCGCTGATCTGGCAAACCTTGTGAACGAGGCTGCGCTGATGGCCGCGCGCAAGAACCGCCGCTTCGTCACGATGGATGACTTCGAGAATGCCAAGGACAAGGTGATGATGGGGGCAGAACGGCGCTCGATGGTCATGACCGAGGATGAAAAGAAACTCACCGCCTATCACGAGGCCGGTCATGCCGTGGTTGGCCTGAACGTGCCGCAGCATGACCCCATCCACAAGGCCACGATCATTCCGAGGGGCCGGGCGCTGGGGCTGGTACTGTCGCTGCCTGAGCGCGACCAGCTTTCGGTAACCTACACCAAATACAAATCCAAGATCGCCATGGCGATGGGGGGCAAGGTCGCCGAGGAACTGACTTTCGGCAAGGAAAACGTCACTTCGGGCGCGGCCAGCGATATCCAGCAGGTCAGCCGGATCGCTCGGGCGATGGTCACGCAGTTCGGCTTTTCCGATCAGTTGGGCCATATCGATTATGCCAACGAACAGCAAAGCTTTTTGGGCAGCTATCAGGGGCAGACCAATGTCTCGCCGGATACCCAGAAGCAGATCGACGAGGAAGTGCGCAAGATTGTCGATGAGGGTTACCAGACCGCGAAGCGCATCCTGACCGAGAAAAAGGATGATCTTGAGCGGCTGGCACAGGGCCTTCTGGAATATGAAACCCTGACCGGGCCAGAGATCACCCGCGTGATGCGCGGCGAACCGCTGGGCCGCGATGAAGACGATGCAAGCCCGCCCAGCGGACTGCCTTCGGTTGCGTCAATCCCCAAGACCAAGCCGCGCAAGCCCTCGGGCGATGGTGGCGGAATGGAGCCTGAGCCGAGCGCATGAGCGAAAGCGCCTCCAGAGATTGGAACCCCGGAGCCTATGACAGGTTCCGGGGTTTGCGTTTGCGCCCTGCACTGGACCTGTTGGGACAGGTGACGGATATTCCCGGCGGCGATGTGGTGGACCTGGGCTGCGGCACGGGGGCGGCGGGGCCGGTGCTGCGTGCGCGCTTTCCCGACCGCCGGTTGATCGGGCTGGATGCAAGCCCGGCGATGCTGGAAGGGGCGAGAGGGAGCGGCGCCTATGACCGGCTCGTCGAGGGTGACATCGCTGGATGGAAACCAGAATCCTCGCCTGCGCTGATCTTTTCCAACGCAGCGTTGCATTGGCTGGGGGACCATTCGCGGCTTCTGCCTGCACTAGCGGATCACCTCGCCCCCGGCGGCGTGCTTGCGGTGCAGATGCCTGGCAACTTCCTCGCTCCTTCGCATGCGCTTCTACGTGCCACGGCGGCACGGATTATCCCCGAGCGGTTGGCGCAGGAGCCGTATCTGCCCCCGGTTCTGTCCCCCGATGCCTATATTCGGCTGCTGACGCATCTTGGCAGGGTCGAAGGCTGGGAAACCACCTATATCCACCGGCTTGATACGCCCGAAGGCGGCGGCCACCCGGTGCGCGCCTTCACCCAAAGCACCGCGATGCGCCCTTGGTTGGCAGGTCTGAGCATGGACAAGGCGCAGGCTTTTGTCGCCGATTACGAGGCCGGCCTGGAACAGGCTTATCCACGTCAGGAGGGGGGCTCTGTTCTGTTCCCGTTTCGCCGGGTGTTCTTTGTTCTACAAAGGGACTAAGTGGTGGGCCTGACCGACAAACGGACCAAGGTTTCGCATGCGAAACCCCGCGCGCCGAAAAACGGCGCTGATCGGTCGCAAACGAATTTCCTTGAAGGGCAAACCCGCCGTATGCAGGGGTGAACGGGGGTGCCCGCAAACCAGCCCAAAAAGGGAGCCGTTGATGGCCTTCAAGACCGATATCGAGATAGCCCGCGAGGCGAAAAAGCAGCCGATCCAGAATATCGGCGACCGGCTGGGTATCCCGCAGGAACATCTGCTGCCCTACGGCCATGACAAGGCCAAGGTCGGGCAGGATTTCATCCGCTCGCTCGAAGGGCGGCCCGATGGCAAACTGATCCTCGTCACTGCGATCAACCCGACACCGGCAGGCGAGGGCAAGACAACAACCACTGTGGGGCTTGGCGACGGGTTGAACCGGATCGGCAAGAAGGCAGTGATCTGCATCCGCGAGGCTTCGCTCGGACCCAATTTCGGGATGAAGGGCGGCGCAGCAGGGGGCGGCTATGCGCAGGTCGTGCCGATGGAAGAGATGAACCTGCATTTTACCGGCGATTTTCATGCGATCACCTCGGCACATAACCTGCTGTCGGCGATGATCGACAATCATATCTACTGGGGCAACGCGCTGGAAATTGACGAGCGCCGCATTGTCTGGCGCCGGGTGATGGACATGAACGACCGCGCCCTGCGCGATGTCGTGGTGGGGTTAGGCGGTGTGGCAAACGGCTTTGCCCGGCAGACCGGCTTCGATATCACCGTGGCCTCCGAGGTGATGGCGATCCTGTGTCTGGCGCGCGATCTGGACGATCTTGAAAAGCGGTTGGGCGATATCGTTGTGGCCTACCGGCGCGACAAGACACCGATCTATTGCCGCGACCTGAAGGCCGATGGGGCGATGACGGTGCTGTTGCGCGATGCGATGCAGCCGAATCTGGTGCAGACGCTGGAAAACAACCCGGCCTTTGTGCATGGGGGGCCGTTCGCCAATATCGCGCATGGCTGCAACTCGGTCATCGCCACGCGCACGGCGCTGAAACTGGGCGATTATGTGGTAACCGAGGCCGGTTTCGGCGCCGATCTCGGGGCCGAGAAGTTTTTCGATATCAAATGCCGCAAGGCGGGGCTGACACCCGCAGCGGCGGTGATCGTGGCCACGGTGCGGGCGATGAAGATGAACGGCGGCGTGGCCAAGGCCGATCTGGGTGCCGAGAATGTCGAGGCAGTCGAAAAGGGCTGCCCCAACCTGGGGCGCCATATTTCCAACGTCAAAAGCTTCGGAGTGCCGGTGGTGGTGGCGATCAACCATTTCCATTCTGACACCGATGCCGAAATCGCGGCGGTGCAGGCCTATGTTGCCAGCCAGGGGGCCGAAGCAATCCTCTGCAAGCATTGGGCGCATGGTTCGGCCGGGACCGAAGAACTGGCGCGCAAGGTTGTGCAAATGGCCGAGTCCGATGCGTCGAACTTTGCGCCGATCTACGCCGATGACATGGGCTTGTTCCAGAAAATCGAAACCATTGCCAAGCGGATCTATCACGCCGATGAGGTGCTGGCCGACAAGGCGATCCGCGATCAGTTGAAGACCTGGGAAGCGGCAGGGTATGGCAGCCTGCCGATCTGCATGGCCAAGACGCAATACAGTTTCTCGACAGATCCCAACCTGCGCGGCGCGCCGGTCGGTCATTCGGTGCCGGTGCGCGAAGTGCGCCTGTCGGCAGGGGCGGGGTTCGTGGTGGTGATCTGCGGCGAGATCATGACAATGCCGGGCCTCCCGCGTAGTCCGGCCGCAGAGACCATCGGCATCAACGATGCCGGACAAGTCGAGGGGTTGTTCTGAGCGGCTTCGCTCGGACGGTAGTCATTCTGGCGGCGGCGCGCGCCGGGCGGGGCATCGAACCCCGCCCGGCGCGTCGGTCCCACCCCTTGCAGGGGTGGGCCGACCGGGGCTAGAGGAGAGGGCATTTGCAGGAGGCGGACATGGCGGCAAGCATCATCGACGGCAAGGCATTCGCGGCGCGCATGCGCGGCAAGGTGGCCGAGCATGTGGCGCGGCTGAAGCGCGATCATGGGCTGGTGCCGGGGCTGGCGGTGGTTCTGGTGGGCGAAGACCCGGCGAGCCAGGTCTATGTGCGCTCGAAGGGCAAGCAGACGATTGAAGCCGGGATGCGATCTTTCGAACATCGGCTGCCTGAAGCGGCGAGTGAGGCAGAGCTTCTTTCGGTAGTTGAGAAATTGAACACCGATCCGGAAGTTCACGGTATTCTCGTGCAGTTGCCGCTGCCTTCTCATATGAATGCCGATCTGGTCATCGGCGCTATCAACCCCGGCAAGGACGTTGACGGCTTTCACATTTCCAATGTCGGCCTGTTGGCAACCGGACAGAAGGCGATGGTGCCCTGCACGCCGCTAGGCTGTCTGATGATGTTGCGAGATCATCACGGTGACCTGTCAGGGATGGAGGCCGTGGTCGTGGGGCGGTCCAACATCGTCGGCAAGCCGATGGCGCAATTGTTGCTGGGCGAGAGTTGCACGGTAACCATTGCGCACAGCCGCACGCGCGATCTTTCAGGCGTTTGCCGCCGGGCCGATATTCTTGTGGCCGCCGTTGGTCGCCCCGAGATGATCCACGGCGACTGGGTAAAACCCGGCGCGACCGTGATCGATGTGGGCATCAACCGGATCGAGCGTGACGGCAAGAAGGTTCTGGTCGGTGACGTTCACTTTGCCAGCGCCGCCGAGGTGGCCGGTGCGATCACGCCGGTGCCGGGTGGCGTGGGGCCGATGACGATTGCCTGTCTGTTGGCCAACACCGTCACTGCAACCTGCCGCGCGCATGGGCTGGAAGAGCCGCAGGGCCTGACCGTCTGAAGCAAGATCAGACAGGCGCCGAAGGGCGCGCGCTAGTTCACAATCTCCTCGTCGCGCACGAACATGTTGCTCCAGGCCCGGTCGATCAGTTCGGGACTCATGTGGTAGGGCTTGCCCTCGAACTCGCAGATCGAGATCATCTGATCGATCAGAAACACCGGCTGGTAGTTGGAATAGACCCTGCCGATGGTCGGGTACTTGTTCTGGAGCAGATGGTTCAGCGCATCGGCATTGAGCGGCATCTGTCGCTTGCGGGCCACGAGAGCGAAGATCTTCAGGAAATCGGCCTGATTGGGGCCGTCAATCTTGATCTTGTAGAAGATCCGCCGCAACGCAGCCTGATCGAAGATCTTGTTAGGATGGAAGTTGGTCGAGAAGATTACCAGCGTGTCGAAGGGCACGATGATCTTTTCACCCGACTGCAGAGACAAGATGTCGTAATTCATCTCCAGTGGCACAATCCAGCGGTTGATCAGCGCTTGCGGCGGCTCTTCCTGACGACCAAGGTCATCGACGATGAATACACCGCCCATCGATTTGAACTGCAAGGGGGCCTGATAGGTGCGGGAAACAGCATTGTATTTCAGTTCAAGCATGCTCAACATCAGCTCGCCGCCCGTCACGACGGTGGGACGCTCGCACAACACATAACGCTGATCAAACCTTTGACCAGAAAGGCGCAACTGGCTGCCGCTCGCTTCGGGCATCGGCGCGCGGGTATGCACAATAGGGTCGTAGACCGAGATCACCTGAGAGGAATGCACCACCGCGCGCGGAACATAGATCTGATCGCCCAGTGCATCGCGAATGCCGTTCGAAATGGAGGATTTGCCATTGCCGGGCGGGCCGTAGAACAGGATCGATCGCCCGGATGTCACCGCCGGCCCCAGATCCGCCATCAGGCCCGGTGGCAGGATCAGATCGCCCATAGCATGCTGCAGCCGCTCTCGCGAGATGCTGATCTTGCGTATCGACTGGCGGCGGACCTGCTTTGCATAGGCCTCCATCGGGACTGGCATGGCGCCATAATATTCGGATTGCTCCAGCGCGCGCTGTGCCTGCGCGCGCCCAGCCTCGGTCAGCTGATAGCCCATCTCGGTACTGGTGGCCCCGGCATGCATGGTGCCCATCGCCTCCAGCAGGCGTTCGCCGCGCGCCGCGTCGATCAGTTCCTGGGTCTGTGCATAGGGCAGGCACACGACGCTGGCGATTTCAGAGACCAGATTGAAGGACATCCGCAGCATGGTTTTCAGCAGGATATCGCGCATCAGCGTCATCGGAAGCCCGGTATCAGCCAGCGACGCAGGGGAGGCGGGCGGTTGAATGCGCGGTTCAGTGGAAGACGTCATCAGAAGGTCCGCTGCATGGGGTCACTGGCCGTAAACGGCGGCCAGACCGAGATAGAAGATCAGGGAAGGTCCCAACGCGAGGCCCATCGGAAACTCGCGCCGGCTCCAGCTTTCCCAGTCCGGGGTGGCACTGCGGACTGCCGGGATCAGCCGGAAGAGGCGGTGCGCAATGAGACTGGACAGAACCACAGCGGCCAGAAGCACCAGGAACAACCGCAGATCCCCCAGCGCGACGAAGGGTGCCATGGCAGCGGCGAATTTGGCATCTCCCGCACCGAAGCCGCCCGACAGGCTGAGTACGAAGCCGATCACCAGCACGACCGCAAAGTTCAGCCAGGACCAGCCCCAGACCGGCAAGGGCAGGACCAGAAGGCCGACCACAGCAAAAATGCCGATCAGCGCAATCACTGCCTTGTTGGGGATACGCATGCTGCGCAGGTCGCTCCAGACCACCCAGAGCGCTACGGGGGTGGTGAAAGCCAGAAACCAGAGGGCAGCCGATGCCGATTGAACCATCATCGCCCGCGCCCTATTGCAAGGCCCGAAGTGCCAGAACTGCGGCATCGAAATGCTGCGGATGCGTGGCGATCGCATCTTGCAAAAGCCCGCGCCCGACCGTCACATCACCCTGCCGGATGGCTGCCAGCGCCATGGTGTGTAAAAGCTCTGCGCGCTCGACCTGGGAGACTTGCATCAGGGGGATTTCGTAGCGGCGTTGGGCGGCACGGGCCAGGACGAGGTTGTTCTTGACGGTGAACATGCTGGAATCATGGCGCAGAGCCTCGGCGAACAGCCGCTCGGCACCGCGATGATCGCCACGCGTCAGTTTGGAGTAGCCCCAGTTGTTCAGCACCCCGGCAGGGCGCGGCGTCAGCCCGGCGGCGATTTCATAGAAGCTGTCGGCCCTGTCCCATTGCTGGCGGCTGTCAGCAATCATCGCCTCCAGGCGGTAACGCTGGAAAGTCTCATGGGTGGGGGGGACGCGGTTGAGCGTGGCCTCGGCCTGGGTCCAGTTATTGGTGCGGATATAGGCATCAGCCAATTCCACCTGATCGTCGAGAACTGATTCCGGATGCGCAATGACCTGCTGCCAGACCGGAATCGCGGCCTCGGCGTCACCAGCCCGGGCAAGCGAGCGTGCCAGACCGCGGCGGAAAAGCACCCGGTCGGGGTTGTTCTCGGCGGCCTGGGTGAAATAGGTGACCGCTTCGCGCGGGTCGGCGGCGGTGAGCATCAGTTCGGCCATGTTCTGCTGGTCGATAGCGGCAACTGAATCGATGGCGCGGGCGGTCTGGGCGTGACCGTTCTGCTCACAGCCTGCAAGAATCATGCCACCGAGAAGGCACAGCGGTGCAATCCACAGCTTATGCATCATGTTTCCTTCACTGCTCGCGCCTCAGGGTGTCGATAGCAGAAGAAAGCGCCCGTTTCCGCGTCGCACCAGGGCGAAATTATAGTTGTTTTTACTAGTATAGCCTGAATCTTCCAGATTTGCGATAGCAAGGCGAAGATTTTCACGTATTTCCGTCGATCGCCCGCTGTCCAGCGCGAAGGCGGTCTGGAAAAGGTGGCGCGCCTCGCCCCAGCGTTGGCGTTCGACCATCACAACGCCCAGATTGTTCAGCGCGGGAACAAAGCTTCCATCGGCTTCCAGGGCTCGGCGTAACAGGCTTTCGGCCTGACCCAGCCGCCCCAGCCGCAGATTGGCCGAGCCTATGGCCGAAAGCACATCAACACCCGGACCCTGTTCAGCGGCGGCGCGGAAATAGGCCCTGAGCGCCAGATCATACTCGCCGGCCGCCATCAGCCGGTGGCCCACGGCCAGCCCGTCGACCGCATCGTCAACCGTGATCCCCCTACCGGGCAAACCGTCGGGGGTGAAGTTTTCGTCACGCTGGCATGCTGGAAGGAGGCAAAGAACCACCAACGCCGCACCGATCATTCGCATCATGGACTGAAATTCGTCGTGCTGAGCATTTCCATAACACCGTGCACCGACGGCCCGATCAGGATGATCAGCAAAGGCGGAACGGTGAACATCATTGTGCCCAGTGTCAGCTTGGTGGGCAAGACATTTGCTTTTTCTTCGGCCAACATGACACGTTTGTCACGCATTTCGGCAGCATAAACGCGCAGTGCATCGGCCACCGAGGTTCCATAGGTTGCCGATTGTATCAGCACAGTCACGAAAGAGCGGATGTCGACATTGCCGCATCGTTCGCCCATATCCTTGAGCACCTCCAGCCGGTCCTTGCCGGCCTTGACCTCATGCGAAACGGTCTCGAACTCTTCGGCGAGGGCAGGGTAACCCGCCCGCAATTCGTGTGCGATCCGGTTGATCGACTGATCCAGCGACTGCCCGGCCTCAGTGCAGATCAGCAGCATGTCCAGCGCATCTGGAAAGCCGCGCGCGATCTGCTCCTGACGTTCTTCGCGGCGTTTGTTGACCCAGTAAACCGGCAAATAGTAGCCGATCAGCGTGGGCAGCAGCACTGGCAGCGCCAGCATCAGTGCCGAGCGTTCGTCATCGGCAGGTTGCAGCATGGTGAAGGCCAGCCCCAGCATCAGCCCGCCAAGTGCCATGATGAACTTGGCTGCGTGATAGTCGCGCACCGCGTTGCGGCCGTGATAGCCGGCCTGGATCATCTCCAGCCTGGCGGCTGTTTTCTCTTCGTCCGTGCCGGGCTCCAGGAAGGATTTGTAGCGATCCAACCGCTTCTGCAATGAATTGTTTTCCTCGCGCCGCGACAGCTTTCCACTTCGTTCCTGGGGGATGTCGCGGGCCTGACGGCGCAGCTTGTCCAGCGGATCAACCGCTTTGGCGCGACCGCCGGTCGCGGCAAAGAGAACCAGAGTAAGCCCGCCGACGACCAGAACTGCCATAAGCCCAAGCGGCGAGGTCAGGCCTTGCAATGCGGTTTCCAAGAACATGGTGAAGCTCCGTTCAGACCTGAATGTTGACCATCTTGCGCATGTAGAGGATGTTTACCGCAAGAAAGGTGAACACCACGATGGCCACGGGGATGAAGAGCGCTGTTTCCTTCACCTCGTCGTAGTAGTCGGGTTTGATCAGGCTGATCATGATCATGGCAACGATCGGAAAGCCTGACAAAAAGGTGCCAGACCACTTCGCTTCGGCGGTGATGGCGCGGACCTTTCGGAACAGCTTGAAACGCGCGCGCACCACCTTCGACAGCCCGTCCAGGATATCTGCCAGGTTTCCGCCCGATTGCTGCTGGATCGTTACGGCGACGGCCAGAAAGCGCAGATCCTGCATGTCGATGCGTTCGGCGAAACTCATCAGTGCCTCGCCCATGTCGCGGCCATAGGCGGCCTCGTCGGCAATGAAACCCAGTTCAGTGCCCAGCGGATCAGGGATTTCCTTGGCCGCGGCTGAAAGTGCCTGCACGAAAGGGTGGCCCACGCGCAACCCGCGCACCAGCATGTCGATGGCGTCGGGCAACTGTTCCTCGATCATGGAATAGCGTTTCTTGGCCTTGCCCGAGACCCAGAACCAGACCGCCCCAATTCCCATGACCACCGAAACCCCCAGCCGGACCATCGGTGGTGCTTCGGTTGCAAGGGTCAGCGCCATGAACACCACGCCTGCCAGAAGGCCCATGACGGCGATCAGCATCATGGGCGAGAAGGCAATCTTTCCCTTGGTCGCCTTGTCGGCCAGAAGTGCGTAAAAGGGAATGCCACGCGACTTGCCGTGCTGGTTGATTTCCTTGCGCAGGCGTTCGATGGCCTCGGCGCGGGTCACGTTTTCATCCAGCATCTCAAGCCGACGGTTCATGCGGCTGCCCAGCCGGATGGAGCGGCCAAAGACCATCAGATAGATCGCTTCGACCAGAAGCAGGATACCGCCGAAGATCAGCAGGTAGATGAGAAGGGTGGGGGAAATGCTCATCTGGGTTACCGCGCTGGAATCAGGTCATAAATGGACGCCGGAAGTTCGTAACCCCAGCGCTTGAAGCGGTCAGCATAATGCGAGCGGATGCCGCTGCCGGTGAAATGGCCGATGATCTTGCCATTCGGCTCCAGTCCCGTGCGCTCAAACTTGAACACTTCCTGCATGGTGATGATCTCGCCCTCCATGCCGGTGATCTCGGTGACTGACACCATCCGGCGCGAGCCGTCCTGCAGGCGTGAGACCTGTACGATCAGGTTGACCGCGCTAGCGATCTGGCTGCGCACGGCCTTGAGCGGCATCTCGATTCCGGCCATGGCGACCATGTTTTCAAGACGCGAGATGCCATCGCGTGCAGAGTTGGCGTGGATCGTGGTCATCGAGCCGTCATGACCGGTGTTCATGGCCTGCAGCATGTCGATGACCTCTTCGCCGCGGGTTTCGCCGACGATGATGCGGTCAGGGCGCATCCTGAGCGCATTGCGCAGACAGTCGCGCTGGGTCACTGCGCCCTTGCCCTCGACATTGGGCGGGCGGCTTTCCATGCGGCCAACATGGACCTGCTGTAGTTGAAGTTCGGCGGTGTCTTCGATGGTGAGAATGCGCTCGGCATTGTCGATGAAACTGGAAAGCGCGTTGAGGGTGGTGGTCTTGCCCGAGCCGGTGCCGCCGGAAACGATGACATTGAGCCGGGTTGCCACCGCCGCTTCCAGATAGATAGCCATCTCCTCGGAGAATGCGCCAAAACGCACCAGATCGTCGATGCCCAGCTTTTCCTTCTTGAACTTGCGGATCGAAACCAGCGAGCCATCTACCGCCACCGGCGGCACCATCGCGTTGAAGCGCGAGCCATCGGCCAGGCGGGCATCGACATAGGGGTTCGATTCATCAACGCGCCGGCCCACGGCGGAAACGATTTTGTCGATGATTCTGAGCAGGTGGCGTTCATCCTTGAAGGTGATGTCAGTCAGTTGCAGCTTGCCATCACGTTCCACAAACACCCGTTGCGGCCCGTTAACCAGAATATCGTTGACCGTTTCATCCTTCAAAAGCGGTTCCAGCGGGCCCAGGCCACGCACTTCGTGGAAGAGATCCTGGTTAAGGGTCAGGCGTTCTTCGCTGGTCAGGACAAAATTGATCTCACTGAGCGCTTCGGCGGTGATGGAGGCAATTTCCGAGCGCAGCTCTGCCTCGCTCGCGCTGTCCAGCGCGGCAAGGTTGAGGTTGTCGAGCAGGCGCTGATGCATCTCTGACTTCAGCTCGATGATGCGCTGCTTGCGGCGGCGGTCACGGTCTGCGGGATGGGCTGCGGCAGATGCGGAAGCGGGCTTGGACAGGCGCGGGGCAGAGCGGGGCTGTGCCTGGGGCTGGGGCTGGGCGCTACTGGTTACCGGTGCTTCCGCCGGTTTCGGCACGGCGCGGGAGGGTTGGGCTGGCACCTCGCCAGGTTGGTCTTTCTTGAAGCGCGAGAACATGTCTGATCCTTCAGGCTGCGGCCTGGGCGGCGTTGCCCTGGTTTTCTGCAAGAGCGTGCGCCATTTTGCGGACTTCCTTCAGAAGCGGATTCTTCGGGGCGATCTCGGCCAGGGGAAGGCCGTGATCATTGGCATGCGTCACCTGTGCGGTGCCGTCGGGCAACCAGACTTCGATCGTGATATCCAGGCTTTCGGCCATTCGCTTGGCACGCGATTTACCGGACAGATCGGTGAAGCGCGGCGCGCGGTTGAGCACGTAATGCAGCTTGGAAAGTGGCAATTCCTCGGCCTTGAGCGCGCGGATCAGCCGCAGCGCATTCTGAGCCGAACGCATGTCCAGTTCCATCGTAGCGTAATAGGTGTCGGCGGCCGTGAGAACCGTCTCGGTCCATTGCACCACAGTGCCAGGCATGTCGATCACGACGAAATCGAAATTGGCGCGCGCCATGTCTATCACCCGACCGATATCATCTGTGGTGATGAGATCGAGCGGTAGCATGTCTGCGGCGGCCGTCAGCACCTTAAGCTTGTCGTTGAAGGTCTGGAGCGTGCTGAAAAAGAAATCCCGGTCCATCATCGCAGTGTTTGACAGCAATTCAAACACCTTCTCGGTGCGCGCCAGATCCAGATACGTCGAAACCGAGCCGGTCTGAAGGTCCAGGTCCAGAATGCAGACCTTTGGCGCGTTCTGGCCGCCAGTGTTGGCCAGTTCCCAGGCGAGATTGACAGCGAGTGTGGTTGCACCCGAACCGCCAGCGAGCGGATGCACTGCAATGACCTTGCCATGCTTGTCGCCGTGACGTTCACCATACGCGGGGGCGGCGATCCCAAGGCTGGGTGCGGGCTGATTCAATCGCTCGATCGTGTCATGCAGAGCACCTTCGGGCAGCGGATAGGGCACGAAATCACTTGCCCCAAGCCGCAACAACCTGTGCAGGATGATCGGCCCCAGTTCTTCGGCGATGAGAATGACATGAATATCAAGGGCGCGCGCGCGCTGGATGATCGCCTGAACCTGCGTCATGTTCGGCTCGTCATCATCGTCAAGGGCGATGGCGATGAACTCAAGCGACCGGGCTTCGGGCAGGTCAAGGTATTTGAGGGCATTGTGAAAGCTCAGGTCGCCCCAGCTTTCACCCAGCTCGGTCTCCATGTCTTCGATCAGAAGATCGAAGTTCTGCACATCGCGCGACACCGTACAGGCGCGGATGGGGACAGGGTTTTTCACAGCTGCATTGCTCGACATTACAATTATCCTTCCCGCTGCCGCCTGCGGCATGGCCTGCGGCGGTTCTTGGCGCACAAAATGACACGCAGCCCCGGACACAATCGGGGCTATGTGCAGAGTCGCTGTTAATCTTGGCGATAGTTTGGCTAAAAAAACGTAATTGTTTGGCTGACGAGAACGCGTTTTTTTTCTCAGGCCATACAGAGAAACGCCCGCCGCCTTGCAGGCGGCGGGCGTATTGAACGGAAGGTGATGCCCCTCCGGCGCTCAGTGATAGGTTGGGGTTGGCCGCGGCCAAGTAGCGCTTTCGACATACTCGCGGTGAATGATGCGCGCATACTGGCCGTTCAGCACCGTCGGGTGGCGCTGCATGAAGCCTGAAACCTCGGTTACGGTGCGCCGGTTCTGGCGTTCGCGTGCCTGAGTGAAGATCAGCGGCTGTGTCTGGCCATAGGAGACCAACGCTTCCAACCGGCTGCGGCTGACTCCGTTACGCACAAGATAGTTTACCACGGCGCGCGCCCGGCGCAGCCCCAGTTGATGGTTGTAGGCCTCGGTGCCGACCAGATCGGTATGGCCGAAGACACGGAAAGTCACCTCGGGGAACTGGCGGATCCAGTTAGCCTGTCTGCGCAGGATCGCTTGTGCTTCGGCGTCCAGACGGGCGCTGTCGAAGGCAAAGTTCACCGTGGTCGTCACCTCGGCGGCGAAGCGCTCGGCCAAGTTGATCACGAAGGGCATCTGGCCTGTCTGAACCAGCATGTTGTGCGCGGTGGGGTTGCCAAAGCCGCCCTCATCAAGTTGCGCACCCGCCTCGCGCGCGTTTTCACAGCCTGCCAGCGCGGTGCAGCCCAGACCGAGAAGAAGAAACCGTCGTGAAATCAACATCGCCACTCCTGCCTCAGTCCATCACATAGCCATAGCCGCCGCGGAAGTCCTGCCGCGCGACTTCACCTGCCCCGCCTGTCCTGCCCGTCAGACGCCCGTGCAGGAAAAGATCGGCCTCATTGGGCAGCCGCACGCGGTCTGTGGGCAGCATCAGCGCCTCGCCACGTGTGGGCGAGACCAGATGCGCGGTGACAAAGATCACCAGCTCGCTCTGGTCGCGCTGGTATTCCGAACTGCGAAACAGCGCGCCGAGGATCGGAATTTCGCCCAGCCATGGCACCTGTCGCGTGCTGCCCCGGAAATCATCCTGCAACAGTCCGGCGATGGCAAAGCTCTCGCCGTCGCGCAGTTCCACCGTGGTCGAAGTCTGGCGGCGGCGCAGCGTTGGCACCGAAACGCCGCCCGTCGTCACGGTGTTGGAGGGGTCGAGGCTGCTGACTGAGGCGTTGAGCATCAGGTTGATCACATCGCCGTCCAGCACTCGGGGTGTGAATGTCAGTTCCACACCAAAGGGGCGGTATTCGACGGTGATGGTGCCGTTTTCGCCTGATACCGGCACCGGGAATTCGCCACCGGCCAGAAAATAAGCCTCCTGTCCGGAAAGAGAGGTCAGGCTGGGCTCAGACAAGGTGCGCGCCAGGCCGTTCGATTCGAGCGCTTCAAGCAGAACCTGAAACTGCACCGCCCCAATGCCGAAGCTGAAACCCAGCTCGCCAAAGCTGTTGCCGGTGTTGAGTGAACTGCGGTTGGTGCCGATGGTGCCGTTACCCACGGCGATGCTGCGCCCGGCACTCATGCTGGCGCCCAGTTCCTGCGCCACGGAGCGTTGCACTTCGGAAAAACGCACGCGGAGCATCACCTGATGCGTGCCGCCGACACTCATGAGGTTCGAAACCCGGTCAGGTGCATACCGCTCGGCCAGTTGCATCGCCGCATCCAGCCGGGCGATGGAGGAAACGGTGCCCGACAGGACGATCCCGTCATTGGCGGTGCGCACCTCGATCTGCTCGTTGGGCAGGATCTGGCGCAAGCGCTCGCGGAATTCGGCGACATCGGGGGCGACATGCACCTCGATATTGGCGATCAGGGATCCGTTGGGGCCAAGCAAGGTCAGCGTGGTGCGACCCGGTGTCTTGCCCAGCACATAGATCGATCGATCCGAAAGGGTGGAGATATCGGCAATGCCAGGGTTGGCGATGGAAAGCTCGGCGAATGGCGTATCGCTTTCCACGACGACCGCACGGTTCATCGCGACCACAAGGGTCTCATTAACATCTCCGCGCATGATGCGCAGCGTATCGGCCGAAACCGGCGCGACAAGGGTGGGCGCGAAGCCCAGACCAAGAACTGCCAGCGTCAGACCTGACGCAATCAACTGTTTAACATTCATGTGATCCTGCCTCGCTGATCACGCCCAAAAAGCCCGAAATCTGACGCTTCGATATCGCAATAGAATGCTTGAATCGGCTTTTTATTGCAAGAATCAATTATTTGAAGGCGGGTGCTAAGATGTTTCCGTGTTCCGAGTGGCACTTATGGTGGTTCACCTGCCGAAACGCCCCAGCATCTTGGGGCGTCCCGTGTGGCATTTTCGCCAGCTTAGTTGGTGCAGGGTATCTCGATCATGACAACTTCCGAGCCGCGGCGCGTGCGCACGGTGCAGCGTTCGGCCGGTGCTTCGGCGCGCGGTGCCTCAACGCCGAGGATGTTGCGCCGGTCAACCTGAAAGACGCTCAGCGGGGTGTCGTCATCCAGCCCCACCACCGACAGCGACAGCCGCCCTGTGGACTGGCCCTGCGCCATCGTAGCCACCAGTTCCGGCGCCGCCTCGACGGTGACGCTGCGCGGGGTGCCGCTGAAAGTGCGGTCCTGATCGGCGTTTTCGTCCAGTGCGATGATCCGCACACCGCTGCTGAGGAGGCGGGTTACATCGCCCTGTTCGCCGCGCCCGGTCCAGTAGATATCCACCAGATCCGAGGGGCGCATGGTGCCCGAAAGGCCGCTGTTGGAATCCACCCGGATGGTGAAGGCGCGCATGCCGGGCGACAATTGTGCGGCGATACCGGCGGGCTGGCCGGGGCGGCTGACCTTGACCGCCAACAGCGGCTCGTTCGCCTCCATCGCGCGCAGGGCGATGCGGGGGCGGCTGGCGTCGGGGATCAGGGCCGAAAGTTCGGTGAAAACACCTTCCGGCTGCGCGTTGCGCGGCCAGGTGACAGCGCGGACATCGGCCTCGGTGATCGGCTCACCGTATCGGATGGCGCGGGCAGCGACGAGTACCTGCACGGTTTCGATCTGCGGCCTGTTGGCCTGCTGCGCCTGAACGGCGGCGATGGCATCCTGCGTCTGGTTCACATAGCTTTGCGCCATGAACACGCCGACACCCGCCAGCGCCAGACCGATCCCGAGAACTGCTACCTGCATACCGCGCATGAACATTTCCTTTCTGTCGTTGAGATCGCCGGATGCAATGAGCGTTCCGGTCATCCTTGACTGAAACTATCAATATCGGGTGATTCGGACCGAAACATGGCTGAACGGAGTCAGTTTTCCGAAGAACGCTACAGCCTGCATTGAACCAAATGGGAAAAGGCCGCATTCGGTGAATGCGGCCTTTTTATGCATACCAACAGATCAGGTGCCGGGGGCTTCGGGCATAGAAGGTTCTACCGTGTCAAGCGCTCCAGTGATGCGCTCACCGATACCGGTAACACTATCCGAAACCGAGTAGATCACAGCAATGCCCAGGCCGACGATGGCGGCGGTCAGGACGACCCAGTCAACGGTCACGGCACCGGATTCGTCGTTGCTGAAGGTCTTGATCAGGTTGAGGAATTTCATGATGTTTCTCCAAAAATGAACGATACGCGTTGAAGCCGTGCTCAGGTCCCGGAGAGTTGATTGGGTTTGAACCGTTCCCCGCTTGGCTTCCTTCTTTTCCCCCGCAACCGTGACCGGAAAAGGGCGCAATTGGGTTATTTCAGGGCAAAGACCAAGGAATTGCTGTCGTGGAATAGTTAACTGGAAACAGGAGGTCTGCAAGAACACCCCAGGTTTCCCGATTGGAAACGATCATTTAGAGGCGGACCATTGCGGAATTGCGATTCGTCGCAGTTTCTGGCAGTAAAGACCTGCAAAACAAAGAAAACGAGGCCATGCCGGGCAGTATGCCAGCCAGATCAGCCTTTTTCGGTCCGGCCCTCGCATTGGCCGCCTGGTCCGGTAGTGCCCCGGTCATGGCCGAGGATTTCACCTTTCGCCGCATCGCTGTTGCCCCGCCTGACAGCGGCCCGCGCATCACCGTTCAGATCGACCCCGAGGAACAGGCACGGCGCCTTGCGCTGCCCGCCGCGCGGCCTGTAACCCCCGCCGCGCCGGGCCAAAGCCTGCCCGCCGATCTGCCAACGGCGCGCTTCGGCTGGTTCTGGACCCGCGTGCCCGCCACACGCGAAGCGGGAGAGGGCCGGTTCCTGCTGGCCATGCAATCCTTGCGCAACCCGCCGCAGGGGCAGGCTGTGCCAGAGCCGCGCATGCAGCATCTGCAACAGATTGCCGAAGCCCACGGCCCGGCGATTCTGCGCGCCACCATCGGCACCAGCGTGTCGCCGGCGCTGGCGCTGGCGGTGATCGCGGTCGAATCCTCGGGCCGGGCCGATGCTGTCAGCAGCGCCGGGGCACAGGGGCTGATGCAACTCATCCCGGCGACGGCCAGCCGTTTTGGCGTGGGTGACTCGTTCGATCCGGTCGAAAATATTCGCGGCGGTGTGGCCTATCTGGACTGGCTCCTTGCCGAGTTCGAACGCGATATCGTGCTGGCGCTGGCGGGCTACAACGCGGGCGAGGGGGCGGTGCGGCGCAACGATGGTGTGCCGCCGTTCGCTGAGACGCGCGATTATGTACCGCGCGTTCTGGCCGCCTGGAATGTTGCCCGGGGGTTGTGCACCACCCAGCCTGACCTGCCCAGCGATGCCTGCGTCTTCGCGGTGTCGCAGCAGCGTGTTGCCAGCAGCGAAGCGGTTGGCGGCTGAGCGTGGTGGCGATCAGCCGAACAGCGCGTCAACCCTGCTTGCGGGGCGGGCGATCACGGCGCGGCTGCCGCGGCGCACAACCGGACGTTCGATCAGCGAAGGGTCGGCTGCCATGGCGGCGATAATCACACTTTCGGCCAGATGCCTGATGGCCGCGCCCTCGCGTTCGCGCAAAAGCGCGGCGGCCGACAGATCCAGCGCGGCGAGCATGGCTTCGATCTCTAACACATCGGGCGGGTCGGTCAGATAAAGGCGCGTTTTGGGTTCGATCCCGCGCATCTGCAACGCGGCCAGCGCCTCGCGTGATTTCGAGCAGCGCGGATTGTGCCAGATTTCTACAACCATGCGTCGCGTCCCGTGCCGACGGCATCGGCAATCGTGGCATGACCATCGCGCATCAGCAGCGCATCAAGCCCGCGCGTGATCTGTCCCACCAGTCCGAAGCCGTGATAAACCAGTGCCGAATAGAGCTGAACGGCGCTGGCCCCGGCCTGGATCTTGGCATAGGCGGTCTCGGCGCTGTCGATCCCGCCCACGCCGATCAGCGGGATTCGGCCTTCGGTCAGGGCGGAGAGCTGCGCCAGAACCCGGGTCGATTTCTCGAACAGCGGCTTGCCCGACAGCCCGCCCGCCTGCGCGGCTTGCGGGCTGGAAAGCCCCTCACGCGAGAGGGTGGTGTTGGTGGCGATGATGGCGTCCAGCCCGGATTCCAGCGCGACAGTGGCGATCTCGGCCAGTTCATCGGGCGACAGGTCTGGCGCAATCTTCAGGAACACCGGGATCGGGCGCGGCAGTTCGGCCCGCGCGTCCATCACCCCGGCCAGAAGTGCCCGCAGCGCCGCCGGGCCCTGTAGTTCGCGCAGCTTCTCGGTGTTGGGAGACGAGACATTGACGGTGGCGAAATCGACATGCGCACCGCAGAGCCGGAGCACTTGCGCGAAATCGCCCGCGCGGTCAGCGCTGTCCTTGTTGGCGCCAAGGTTGAGACCCACGATGCCCGCGGACGGGCGCTTCGCCAGCCGAGCCGCAATCGCCTCGGCCCCGTCATTGTTGAAGCCGAAACGGTTGATCACCGCATGATCCTCGGAGAGGCGAAACAGGCGCGGGCGCGGGTTGCCGGGTTGCGGATGAGGCGTGGCAGCTCCAACCTCGACAAAGCCGAAACCCGCGCGGGTCAGCGCAGCCAGTGCGACGGCGTTCTTGTCGAACCCTGCCGCCAGCCCCACCGGATTGGGCAGATCCAGCCCTGCCAACCGCACCCGCAAGCGCGGCGAAGTGAGCGGGCCGGGCAGGGGCACCAACCGTGCGCGCAGGGCCATCAGCGCCAGCCCGTGCCCGGTTTCCGGGTCCAGCCGGTGTAGTGCGGCGAGGCCCAGGCGATCGAACATCAGACCACGCCCTCGGGGAAGATATGCCCGGCGGCACCCAGCGGCAGCGACTTGTCCCAGACCACATCAGCCAGCCGCAAAGGGCGATAGAGATGCGGGAAAAGCTGCCCCCCGCGTGAGGGCTCCCAGCGCAGGTCGGCGGCCAATGCCTCGCTATTCACGGCCACCAGCACCAGATCGCTTTCGCCCTTGAAATGCCGCGCGGCAGTTTCAGTCACCTGCGCGGCAGTGGAGAGGTGTATATAGCCATCGGCCAGATCGACCGGCGCACCAGCGGTTTCGCCCTGATTGCGAAACTGGTCCCATTCGGCCCTACGGAGGATCTTGAAAATCAGCATGCCCCGCTCATGCCCCAAGCGGATTGCCCGGTCAATGGCCTTGGCGCCGCAGAACGGGGTGCCTGGTGAAGCTTTGGCAGGCCCGCAATTGCCGTGCAACCTGAACGTTTGCAACAAACAAAGTGTAGCAGAGGGCGTGGGGGTGCCGGGGGAGGGGAGACCCTCCCCCGGCACCCCCACTGGTTTTACCCGCCTGCGGCGGGAAGGGGGCTGTCTGCCCCCCACGCGCGTGCCGCGCTCCCCCCGAGGATATTTCCGAACAGGTGAATGGTTCAGGAGCCGGTAGCGCTGCGATACCAGTCGCGGATCAGGGCGCGCTCGTCTTCGTCCATCCAGGCGAGATTGGCGGGTGGCATGGCGTGACTGACGCCGGATTGCAGATAGATCGTGCGGGCGGCGCGGGCTACCTGGGCCTCATTTTCCAGCACCACGCCCTTTGGGGCCCAGAGGAGGCCGGGCCAGAGCGGCTGTTCGGCGTGGCACATCGAACAGCGGCCCATGACGACGGAGTGGACCTCTTCGAACTGGGGGGCCTGGGCGAAGCGGACGATCGCTGGCGGCAGGGCGGAGAGGTCGTCGTTTTGCTGGCGCATCGGCGCGGTGGAAAGCCACATGATGGCGATGAAGATCAGCACGGTCAGCGCCCATGTCCAGTGCGGGTTGCCGCTGCGGGCGTGGTGACTGTTGAACCAATGGCGGATGGTGACCCCCATCAGGAATACCAGCGCCGCGATCAGCCAGTTGTATTCGCTCGCGAATGCCAGCGGGTAGTGATTTGACAGCATCAGGAAGATCACCGGCAGCGTCAGGTAGTTGTTATGCGTGGAGCGTTGTTTGGCTATCTTGCCATACTTCGGATCTGGCTTGCGGCCCGCGATCAGGTCGGCGACCACGATCTTCTGGTTGGGAATGATGATCATGAAGACATTGGCCGACATGATGGTGGCGGTAAAGGCCCCAAGATGCAGCAGTGCCGCGCGGCCGGTGAATACCTGAGTGTAGAACCAGCTGATCCCCACCAGGATAATGTAGAGCGCGATCATCAGCCGCGTGTTGTCGTCGCCGAAGCGCGATTTGCAGATCTGGTCATAGGCGAACCAGCCGACCACCAGCGAACCCGCCGAGATGCCCACCGCCTGCCATACCGCCAGATCGGCAATATTTGGGTCGATCAGGTAGAATTCGGCCCCCAGGTAGTAGATCACCGCCATCAGCGCAAAACCCGACAGCCAGGTGGCGTAGCTTTCCCATTTGAACCAGGTCAGGTGTTCAGGCATCTGCGCGGGGGCGACCAGATATTTGCGGATGTGGTAGAAGCCACCGCCATGAACCTGCCATTCCTCGCCATGTGCCCCTTCCGGCAGATCAGGCGTTTTGCGCAGGCCCAGGTCCAGCGCGATGAAATAGAAGCTGGAGCCGATCCAGGCGATGGCGGTGATCACATGCAGCCAGCGCAGGGCAAATTCAGCCCAGGCGCCGATGATGGCGAGTTCGAACATCCGGGTTGTCTCCGATGGTTTGCGCTCAGGCTATACCGCCGCGGGCCTTTCTGTTAATCCATCAAATCGCTGAGGACTTTCAATCTGAACCTGATAATCATGCGGGGGCGGCATGTCTTATGTCAACAACCTGAAAATGTTTGTCCGTGTCTATGAACTGGGCAACATGTCGGCGGCTGCGCGCGATCAGCGGACGTCGCCCGCCGTCGCATCGGGGCGGGTGGCGGAGATGGAGAAACATCTGGGGGTGAGGCTGTTCAACCGCACAACCCGCTCGTTGCAGCCCACCGAGAACGGGCGCATCTTCTACGAGGGAGCGCAGAAGATCCTGCAGGCCATCGATGACGCCGAGGCCGCGGTAGCGGATGCCACGCAAAACCCGCGCGGGGTGTTGTTCGTGGGGGCGCCGCTGGGCGTGGGGCGGCGGCTCATTGCGCCCAACCTGCCCGAGTTCAAGGCGCTTTATCCGCAGATCGAGTTGCGCCTGCGCCTGTCGGACAGGATCATCGATGTGACATCCGAGGGGTTGGACGTGGCGCTTCATCTGGGCCGTCCCGAAGACAGCGGTCTGAAAATGCGCGCCATCGCCGAATGCCCGCGGGTGATCTGTGCCGCCCCCGCCTATATCGCACGGCGCGGAATGCCGGCGGATGGTGCGGCGCTGGTACGGGACCGGCACGATTGCCTCAATCTGCGCTTTCCGGGGGCGAAAGAGTTTCAATGGGCGCTGAAAACCCCCGATGGGCTGCAAAAATATGAAATCAGCGGCCCATTCGAGTCGGACGATGGCGATGTTCTTACGCAATGGGCGCTCGATGGTCACGGTGTAGTGCTGAAGCCGATTTTCGAGATCGCCGGTCATCTGCGCGCCGGACGGCTGGTGCCGGTTGCCGAAGCCACGCCGCCCCTGCCTGTAAGCCTGAGCATTCTCACCCCGCACCGGCGGTTGCGCGACCCAAAGGTGCGGTTGTTTTCCGACTTCATCGCTCAGCATTGCAAGGCGGCGTTGGACGGACTCACGCCGGGTCGCTGAGCCGTGCCACGGTTTTCAGATGGTCCATCCGGCGGGTGAATTCGCCGGGAAAGTCATGTTCGCGGGCAAACGCAAGACCTCGGGCGGCGGCGTCGAGCAGGCTTTCGCGGTCACGGTCCAGCGCGGCGATCTGCGCGGCCAGCCCGGCGACATCGCCCAGTGGCGCCACCGGGCCGCCGCCTGAAAGCGCTGCCAGCCGCCGCCACATGCGATTCGCATAGCCGGCCACGACAAGGCCGCAGCCCATCGCCTCGATATAGCTGCACGAGGGGTCCGATTGCCGGTGGCATGACAGAAACAGATCGGCCCCGGTGCGACTGGCAGGCACCAGAACAGATTCGAAATCAACCGGTGCGTGCAGCCTTACCGCCCCGTCGAACGCACCCAGCCTGGCCCTGATCGTGCGCTCCAGGCTGCCGGTGCCGTAGATGTCAAGGGTGGCTTCCACGCCCTGCGCCCGCAAGGCCGTCATCACCGGCAGCAGGTCTTGCGCGCCTTTCATCGGCTCAAGCCGCCCGGAGTGAATCAGCCGCAGCGGAGCGCCCGCGCGCAAACGGTTGGCGCGCGCCTCCATTTCGGCGGGGGTGGCCATCAGGGCCGGGGTCATGCGGTTGTCCAGGTAGAGTAGCGGGTGGTCCGTAAGTCCGCGATAGGCCGCTTCGGCCGGGTAGCCATTGAACTGCACGCCATCGGCTGCGCGCAATGCCGCGCGCCGCGCGGGTTCCGACCTGAGCGCCCAGAGTGCCGACCATAGCCGACGTGGCAGGCTGCGCGTGTCGTCCAGAAGCGCGATACGTATCCGGGTTTCCAGCGTGTATTCCAACGACAACACCACCGGTACGCCCGCTTGACGTGCCGGTTCGATCAGCGCCGTGACCGCCATGTCATCGGCTGCCCCGAAAAGCGCCCCGGCCCCATGCATCAACGCATCTGGCAGGGGGGCGCCGGGGTCGAGCACATGCAGATCAAAGCCCAGGTCCTCCGGCGCATAAAGCGCCCCAAAGGGCACCGACGCTGCACCCCGCCGCAGTACGCAGCGCACCGGGCCTGGCCAGTGGCGGCAGTGCTCGCGCATTCCATCCACGAATTTGACATCCAGCATCAGTGCCGGACCCTGTTCGATCACCGGCGCGGTTGCGCAGATCAGGAGCGGGGGCAGGCGCATTGACATGGGGTCCGGTGGTTGGGCAACGGCAGGCGCATCACCATTGGGCCTGCCCGGACACTTGTCAACCGTGCGGGACAGTGAAGGCCTCAGCTGCCGCGATAGGTAGAATAGCCATAGGGCGACAGTAAAAGCGGCACGTGGTAATGCGCGGCGGGGTCGTTCATGCCAAATCGGATCGGCACCTGATCCAGAAACAGGGGCTCGGCCCCGGCGCTTTGCGTCGCCCGCAGATAATCGCCGGCGTGAAACAGAAGTTCAAATTGTCCCGTCGTAAAGCGATCAGCCGACAGGATGGGCGTGTCGGTGCGTCCGTCGATATTGGTGATCATCTCGCTAAGCGGCACGCGCTCGGCGCCTTCCATTTTGCAAAGCGTGATGCGCAGCCCCGCCGCAGGGCAACCGCGCGCGGTATCGAGAACATGGGTTGTCAGATATCCGGCCATCAGGGCCTCCTTTGAGCTAGCAGTCATTCTGCCCGACTGGCGGGGGAAAGCCAGCCCGCAGGCAATGGAAAGGTCTTTCAGGCAAAAATTGAAAAACACCAGCCGCGATATGGTCTACCATCAAAACGCCCGGCCCTGCCGGGCCGCCCTTATCGACAGGCCCTGACGTGACCCATCCCCCCCGTTACCCGCGCGATTTCAATGGCTACGGTGCTACCCCCCCTGCCGCCAACTGGCCTGGCGGCGCCCGTGTGGCGATCAGCCTGGTGCTGAACTATGAAGAGGGAGGCGAAAACAACATTCTGCACGGTGATGCTCAGTCCGAAGCGTTTCTGTCGGATGTTGCGGGTGCCCAGCCCTGGCCCGGCCAGCGGCATTGGAACATGGAATCGATCTATGATTATGGCGCGCGGGCCGGGTTCTGGCGGCTGCACCGGCTGTTCACCAGCCGTGCCCTGCCGGTAACGATCTATGGCGTCGCCACAGCGCTTGCCCGCAACCCGGTGCAAGTGGCGGCCATGAAGGACGCGGGCTGGGAGATTGCCTCGCACGGGCTGAAATGGGTCGAACACCGCGACATGCCTGAGGTCGAGGAACGCGCGCAGATTGCCGAGGCCATACGCCTGCACACCGAGGTGGTGGGGGAGGCGCCGCGCGGGTGGTACACCGGGCGCTGCTCGGTCAACACCGTGCGGCTAACCGCTGAATCCGGCGCGTTTGACTGGATTTCAGATACCTATGATGACGACCTGCCCTATTGGATGGAGGCTGGCGCGCGCGACCAGCTGGTCATCCCCTACACGCTTGAGGCCAACGACATGCGCTTTGCCACCGCGCCGGGCTGGGTGACGGGGCAGGATTTTGGCCAGTATCTGATCGACAGCTTCGACACGCTGCATGCCGAGGGTGGGCGGATGTTCTCGATCGGGCTGCATTGCCGGCTGATCGGTCGGCCCGGCAAGGTGGCAGGGCTGATCCGCTTTCTGGATCACGTTGCGAAAAAGGGTGGCGCCTGGTTCGCCACGCGCGGCGAGATCGCCGCGCATTGGACCGCGTATCACCCCCACCGGCGGTTTGAGCGGCCCAGCAAAATGGATCGCGACCGCTTCGTCACCCGATTCGGTGGCGTGTTCGAACATTCTTCATGGATCGCGGAGCGCGCCTGGTCGCTGGAGCTTGGCCCCGCCCATGACAGCGCCATCGGTCTGCACAACGCATTGGTGCGGATGTTCCGCACAGCCAGCCCCGATGAGCGGTTGGGCGTCTTGCGCGCGCATCCTGATCTGGCGGGGAAACTGGCGCAGGCGCGCCGGCTCACGGCCGATTCCTCCGCCGAGCAGGCGTCGGTCGGGCTGGATGCCCTGACCGATGCGGAGCGCGCCAGTTTTGAGGCGCTGAATACCGCCTATGTCGCCAAGCACGGCTTTCCCTTCATCATCGCCGTGCGCGACAACACAAAGGCCTCCATCCTCGCCGCCTTCCACCAGCGGCTTGCCAATGACACCGACACCGAGTTCGTGACGGCTTGCGCCCAAGTCGAACGGATCGCGGCGTTACGCTTGCAGGACATGCTTCCATGAGCCCCTATTACACGCCCAAAGGCGGCCTGCCGCCGCAATCCGCGCTCATGACCCAGCGCGCGGTTTTCACCGAAAGCTACGCGTTTATCCCGCGCGGCTGCTTTTCCGATATTGTCACCAGTTTCCTGCCCGGCTGGCGCAAAACCCGGCTCTGGATGATCGCCCGGCCCCTTTCGGGTTTTGCCGAAACTTTCAGCCAGTATGTGATGGAGGTGCAGCCGGGGGGCGGTTCTGACGCGCCAGACCCCGACGAGGGCGTGGAGCATGTGCTGTTCGTCACCGGCGGCGTTCTGACGCTGACCATCGATGGCCAGGGCTTCGACCTCGATGCAGGGGGCTATGCCTATATCCCCCCTGGCGCGCGCTGGTCGCTTCTGGCCGAGGGGCGCGAACCGGCCCGCTTTCACTGGTATCGCAAGATATGGGAGCCAGCGCCCGGGATCACGCCGCCGCAGGCCTTTGTTACCAGCGAGCGCGACATCTCCCCCATCGCCATGCCCGACACAGGCGGGCGCTGGGCGACCACCCGTTTTGTCGATCCCGAGGATCTGCACCACGATATGCATGTGAATATCGTCACCTTGCAGCCCGGCGCCGTGATTCCGTTTGAAGAAACGCATGTCATGGAACACGGGCTCTATGTTCTCGAAGGGAAAGCCGTCTACAAGCTCAACCGCGACTGGGTCGAGGTGGAGGCCGGTGATTTCATGTGGCTGCGCGCCTATTGCCCGCAGGCTTGCTATGCGGCCGGACCGGGGCCCTTCCGCTACCTGCTCTACAAGGATGTCAACCGCCACGCCCGCCTGCGTAGCCCTTGGCCCGGCCCCGCAGCATGACCCGTCTGCCCTTCATCTGTTCATAAATATCCCACGGGGGTCCGGGGGTGTGAAACCCCCGGGGCCGCCACAGGGTATCCGGCCCCCTGAAAGCCCCATATGTCCCGCATCATCCCCACCGAACCCCTGACCGCCCCGGCCTTTGCTCCCTTCGGCGAGGTGCTGGAGGCTTCGGGCCCTCCCGACCGGCTGATCAATCAGGGCCTTTGTGGCCGCTTCCATGATCGCGCCCGGCTTGATTTCGGTGCTGACACCACGCCACCGGGCCGGGCCGGAATCTCGCTTTTCCAGGCCCGGCCGCGCGCGCTGCCCTACCGGCTTGAGATGATCGAGCGTCACCCCGAGGGGTCGCAGGCTTTTCTGCCGATGACGCAGCACCCTTTTCTGGTGATCGTTGCCGAACACCCGGACGCCAAACCGCGCGCGTTCCTGACCAATGGCGCGCAGGGGATCAACCTGCATCGCGGCGTCTGGCATGGGGTATTGACCCCGCTCGCGGCACCCGGCCTGTTCGCTGTTGTGGACCGTATCGGCACCAGCGCCAACCTTGAGGAACATTGGTTCGACAAGCCCTGGCAGGTTGTCGAGGCAAGCTGAAGTGCTTGCTGGCAGCCCCTCAGCAGGGGCACACTCAATGAATGTCGTCGAAAGGCTCTATCAGTTCCGGCCCCTCGGCGCGGTTTGAATTGACCGCCGGGCTGACACGATATGCCGTCAGCGCGCCATCGGGCAGGGGCTGCATCAGGCGGGCCGCGCCATGCCCTTCTTCGCCCAGCCACAGCGCCCAGCCCCGCGGCCCCAGAATCACCGGAACCCTGTCGTGCAAAGCTGCAATAGCGCCTGTGGCCGCGCATGTGACAATCGCGCAGGTTGCGATTCGCCCTCCTTCCGGACCCATCCATGCCTGCCAGACACCGGCGAAGACCATAGGCTCGCCATCGGCCCTCTGGATGAACCAAGGAAGTCTCGCCTCGCCTTCTTTCGTCCATTCGTAAAAGCCGGTGGCCGGGATCAGGCAGCGGCGGCGGCGGGCGGCCTGTGCAAAAGCGGGTTTTTCGGCCAGCGTCTCGCTGCGGGCGTTGAACAGAAGCGGTCCGTCGGTGGGGTGTTTGTACCAGCTTGGAATAAGGCCCCAGCGCATCGGGCCGTAATGCCGCGCGCCGTCGCGGCTGACAACTGCCGCCACCGGCTGCGTCGGGCAGATGTTGTAGCGCGGTACCGGCGGCAGGTCATTGGCCGGTGCCGCGCCAAAAAGCTGCGCCATGGCGTCGTCAGGCAGGGTGATGGCGAAGCGTCCGCACATCGGGGTATCTGGCCACGGACGGGGTCACCGGTCAAGTATCCGCTACCCGTGGCCAGAGGTTTGCGCTTACTGATTCAGTGCGCAATCGGCAATCGTCCGGGCCATCTCGCGCATCAGGGTTTCATAAAGCGCGGCGCCTGGTTCCAGCATGGTGCCGGCCGGGTCCAGCGGTCTGCCGACGCGCAGCGTGCTGTCTTCGATAACCAGGGCGACATAGGCGTCGGGGTGGTTCACTTCGGGGAAGATGCACTCTACCCCGGCCTGCGCGAGATTGGCGCGCATCGTGCTCAGCCGTGCGGCACCTGGCGAGGCGGCATCGCCCAGCGTGACAGAGCCCAGAACATTCAGCCCGAAGCTTTCGGCGAAATAGCCATAGGCATCATGATAGACGACGATCCCGGTATCGCGGGCCGGGGCGAGAATGCTTTCGAGTTCGCCTTTCAACTCGGCAATGCTTGCCTGTGCGGCTTCGGCATTGGACTGATAGATGGCGGCATTGTCAGGGTCCAGCGCCGAAAGTTCAGCGGCGATGGCTGCAAGCCAGGTCTGCGCGTTGTCCGGGTTCAGCCAGGCGTGCGGGTCGGTGCCGCCGTGGTGATGATCATGCCCGTGGTCATGGTCATCATGGGCGTGTTCGTCATGTCCGTCGTCGTGATCATGCTCATGGTGGCCGTGATCATGCCCATGGTCGTGGTGATCGTCATCGTGGTCGTCGTGGCCGTGATCGTGATCGCCGTGGTCATGATGCTCATGATCGTGTTCATGAGCATGATCATCATGTCCATGCCCATGATCGTCATGGCTTGCATCGGCCATCAGCCGGGCCTCGGCGAAGGGTTGCAGATAGGTACCTTCGACACTGAGCAACTCAAGCAACCGCGCGTTCGACAGCGCGTTGGTCGTGCGGGCCAGCCAGGGGGTCAGGTCCGGCCCCATCCATACCACCAGATCGGCTTGCGCAAGGGCACGGGCCTGTGACGGGCGCAATTGGAAATGATGCGGGTCGGCACCCCGATCCAGCAGCAGTTGGGGCGTTCCCAACTCCCCCATCACCTGAGAGACGAGCGCATGGGTCACCGGAATCTCGGTTATCACGGCGGGAACCTGGGCCTGTGCTGCGGTGGCGGCAAGCAAGGCGGCGAGGCTGGCGCCAGAGCGGCGGGTGAGGTATCGCATGAGGTAGTCCGTTCTTCGTGTTTCTATTGGGGAGGCGTTGATCGGCCCGAATGTAATGTTATATGGTAACAAGTCAACCGGCCCGGCCCGGAAACCCAGAAGAACCGCCGCAGGAGCGCCCATGTCGAGCCCCGCCTTTCAACCGCATGATCACGGTCGCTGCATCACCACGGCGCTGACCCAGGCCGAACAGGTCGTCAAGCAACGCGGCCTGCGGATGACCCCGGTGCGTCGCCGCACGCTGGAGATATTGCTCGAACGCCATGGTGCGATGGGGGCCTATGAAGTGCTGGAGCGGCTGGCCGAGGACGGATTCGGGCACCAGCCGCCGGTGGCCTATCGCGCGCTGGAATTTCTGGTCGAGGCCGGGCTGGTGCATCGGATCCGGCGGATCAACGCCTTCGCCGCCTGTCTGCATCCGGGCGAAGATCATCACGCGGCGTTCCTGATCTGCCGGGGCTGCAATGCGGTGGCCGAAATTCCGGCAGCACGCTTGCGCGCGGTGATGGAGGCCGGAGCGGTGGAAACCGGTTTCACCATCGAGCGAGTCAGCTTGGAAGCATCGGGCTTGTGCCCTGAGTGCGGGAAGGCCGAGGCATGAGCGAGGGAGATGCCTTGATCCGGGCAGAGGGGGTGAGTGTCGCTTATGGCGACGGGCATCCGGTGTTGCGCGGAATCGATTTCGTCATTCGGCCCGGTGAGATCGTCACGGTGGTGGGGCCCAACGGCTCGGGCAAATCGACCTTCCTGCGCGCGGTTCTGGGGATGATCGCTCCCAGTGCCGGCAAGGTCTGGCGCGCACCGGGTCTGCGGGTGGGATATGTGCCCCAGAAGCTGCATCTAGACCCGAACCTGCCGCTGACCGTCATGCGCTTTCTGCGCCTGCTGCAACCGCTTCGTGAAGTCGAGGTGGCGGCGCTTCTGGCACAGGTGGGCGTGCCGGGGTTGGCCGGGCGGGCAATGGGAACGTTGTCTGGTGGCCAGTTCCAGCGGGTTCTTCTGGCGCAGGCGCTGGCCGGCAGACCGCAGATTCTGGTGCTTGATGAGCCGACACAGGGGCTGGACCAACCCGGCATCGCCGCATTTTACCGGCTGATCGAAGAGGTGCGGCGCATGTTTGGCTGCGCAGTCCTGTTGGTCAGCCACGATCTGCATGTGGTGATGAGCGCATCGGATCGGGTGATCTGCCTGAACGGTCACATCTGCTGCGAGGGCACCCCGAATGTGGTGTCGAACGCACCCGAGTACCGGGCGCTGTTCGGCCTGGGGACGCAGGGTGCGCTGGCACTTTATCAACATCACCATGATCATGATCACGGATTGGAGCGTGAGGATGGTCACTTATGCAACGATGACGCGGATCACGCGCATGAGCATGGGGAGAGCCATGATCATTGACGATTTTATCCTGCGCGCGGCCCTGGCTGGCTTGATGGTGGCACTCGCCGCAGGGCCTTTGGGCTGTTTCGTGGTCTGGCGGCGGATGGCGTATTTCGGCGATGCCACGGCGCATGCCGCCATTCTGGGCGTGGCGTTGGCGCTGGCTTTTTCGGTTTCGGTCTTTATCGGCACGCTGGTGACGGCGCTGGTGATGGCGGTTGTGGTCTCTACCCTGGCGGGGCGCGGCTGGGCGATGGATACCACGCTGGGTGTTCTGGCCCATGCGGCGCTGGCGCTGGGGCTGGTGGCGGTGTCGTTCCTGCCCGGGGTCCGGGTTGATCTGACGGTCTATCTGTTCGGCGATATCCTGACCGTCAGCCGCACTGATCTGTTGATCATCGCGGCGGGTGCAGTGCTGGTGGCCGGTATGATGCTCTGGCGGTGGCGCGCACTTCTCGCCGCTACGATCAGCGAGGATCTGGCCCAGAGTGCCGGGCTGAACCCCGCGCGCGAACGCATGGTTCTTGTGCTGGCGTTGGCGATCACGGTGGCGGTGGCGCTGAAGGTGGTAGGCGCGCTTCTGATTGCCGCGATGCTGATCATCCCGGCGGCGGCGGCACGGGTCTATGCGCGCACGCCCGAAGCGATGGCGGCGCTCGCGGTCGGATTGGGCGCGGCAGCGGTTCTGGCCGGTCTGGGCCTGTCGATGCGCTTTGATACGCCTGCGGGGCCAAGCATTGTATCGGCGGCGGCGGCGTTCTTTGCCGGATCGGTCGGCGGCGCCGGGTTGTGGCGGCTGGTTCGGGGGTGAGGGGGGCTTTGCCCCCCGCCTTCGGCTCCCCCCAGGATATTTGTGAACAGATGAAGGGGCGCGTGAAGTTCTGGATCGGCCGGGGTTGCGTGCGCTGGTAGGTCCGGCATCCGCCCCGTTCAGTAGCCTGCCCCGCGATCCACGACATGCAGGAAGGGCTCGCCCGCCAGGCCGCGGCGGATGTTTTCAGCCAGGACGCGGGCGGCGCTGGAAGGCCGGGTGTCGGCGGCGACATGCGGCGTTACGGTGATACGCGGATGGGCCCAGAAAGGGTGGTCGTGGGGCAGGGGCTCGGTCCGGAAGACATCGAGCGTTGCATGGCCCACCCGCCCGCTGGCGAGTGCCGCAAGAAGTGCGTCGTCATCGATCAGCGAACCGCGGCCCGGATTGATGAGGGTTGCGCCCCGGGGCAGCAGGGACAACGTCTCGGCATTGAGCGTGTTCTCGGTTTGCGGTGTCGCGGGCAACAGCGTGACCAAGATCTGCGCCTGCCGCAAGGCCGCGTACAACCCATCGGTGCCGTGCAGGCAAGCGACGCCGGCGATCTCCTTGGCGCGGCGGCTCCAGCCCAGCACCGGAAAGCCCAGCCCTGCCAGGGCCTGCGCACAGGCCGTGCCGAGCGCACCCAGCCCGAGGATTGCCACCGGCCTCTCGCTTGCCAGGGGCGGCACGACCGGGTTCCAGCGCCCGTTCTGGCTGGCCAGCAGCGCATCGATCCCCAGATGCGAGCGCAGCACATGGCCGGTCACGTATTCGACCATGCCCTGTGTCAGGCCCGGATCGACCATGCGACACAGGGGTTGGGTCAGCGTGGGGTTGCCGACAATCCGCTCAACCCCGGCCCAGAGGCTGAGCACCGCCTTGCATCGGGTGAAGGCGGTGAAATCAGGCGGCGTGTCACCGCCCGGCGCATAGAGGATGAAATCAACCGTATCGGGCGCGGCCTCGGTCACCAGATCGGCTTCGATACCGGCATCCGACAGCGCGTTACGCAGCGGTGCTTCCCAGTGGCGCCAGCGCGGCACCCCGGCGGCAAACAGGATAACAGGTTTCATGTACGCTCCCTTGGACGATGGACGCAGGCACTTTGGACAAGGCCGAAGCCTACGAGGATCATCAGCATTGCGGAACCGCCATAGGACACCAGTGGCAGCGGCACACCCACAACCGGCGCGAGGCCCATCACCATTGCCATGTTGACCGCGAAATAGAGAAAGAAGTTGCCTGCGATGCCCAGAATGATGAGCGATGCAAAGCGGTTGCGTGCGCGCAAGGCGGCGATCACACAGGTGGCGATGATCGCCAGATACAGGACAAGGAGCGACACACCGCCGATAAAGCCGAATTCCTCGGCCAGTGTGGTAAAGATGAAATCGGTGTGTTTTTCGGGCAGAAAGTTTAGCCGCGATTGGGTGCCTTGCATGAAGCCACGTCCTGACCAGCCGCCCGAACCCAAAGCAATCATCGCCTGGTTGATGTGATAGCCCGCGCCCAGCGGGTCAAGCGTGGGATCGAGGAAGCTGTCGATGCGGCGGAACTGGTAATCCTTGATCAGTTGCCAATCCGTCCCGCGCGAGGACAGGACCAGCGCCACCAACCCGCCACCCGCGGCCAGCACGCCGCCGAAATACCAAAGGCTGACCCCGGCAAAGAACATCACCAGCCCGCCGCCGCCCAATATCAGAATTGCGGTGCCCAGATCAGGCTGGCGCAGGGTCAGGAAGGCGGGCAGCGCGATGATCAGCACCGCCACCAGCACCCAGACCGGATGCGAGGTCTTACGCAGGTCGAGCCAGTCATAATAGGCCGCCATCGCCATGATGACCGAGATTTTGGCCAGTTCCGAGGGTTGCAGGCGTATCGGCCCCAGTTCAAGCCAGCGTTGCGCGCCCATGCCGACCGAGCCGAAGAATTCGACGCCAAGAAGCAGGATTACGGAAATCGCATAGGCAAGCCCTGACATCGAACGCCAGAACCACAGCGGCACGAAGGCCACCGCGAACATTACGGTCAATCCCAGCGCGAAGCGTTTCATCTGCGGCTCGGCCCAGCGGCCCAGATCCCCCCCGGCTACCGAGTAGAGCATCAGAAAGCCGACCGAGGCGACCGCCGTCAGCAGCAGTACCAGCGCCCAGTTGATATAGAGCACCTTGACCAGCCCGGCGGGCGTGTACTTGAGGTTGTATTCGAGATAGCTCATGCCCGGCCGCGCTCCGCGCCCGGAGTGTCGAGCGGGCCGACCCGTTCGCTGATCTCGCGCAGCATTGACTCGATGCGATTGCGCTGCGGCTGCGGATAGGCCTCAAGCGGGGGCAGGCCACCGGCCTGCGCCGCCAGCATCAGGTCGCGCCCGATGGGTGCGGCCGCCGACGAACCGCCACCACCATGTTCCACCACGACCGACACCGCGAAACGCGCGTCAGTATCGGGGCCATAGGCTACAAAGAGCGCATGGTTGCGCCGGTTCCATGGCAGTTGATCCTGACTGCGCACGCCTGCGGCGCGTTCGGCGGCGGTAATCGAGAACACCTGGCTGGTGCCGGTCTTGCCGCACATGCGCATGCCGTCTTGCACGATGCGCGAGGAATAGGCGGTGCCGCGCGTGTGGTTGGAACATTCCCACATCCCGCGTTGTACAAGGGTCAGCGCGGCGTTCGACAGGCCAAGCGACGCGAATTCCGGCACTGGCTGCTCCTCGCCGTTGAGGGCGCGCACCAGTCGCGGCAGCACTTCGCGGTTGGTGGCCAGCCGCGCCGTCATCACCGCCAGTTGCAGCGGTGTGGACAGAACGAAGCCCTGCCCGATGGAGGCGTTGATCGTATCGCCTACCAGCCATTCGGCACCGCGTCTTTCGCGTTTCCATTCGCGCGAGGGGTTCAAACCTTCGGACATGGCCGACAGCGGCAGGTCATAGCGCACGCCGAGTCCAAGCCTTTGCGACATGGCGTTTATGCGGTCGATGCCAACGCGCTGCGCCATATCGTAGAAATAGATATCGCAGCTTTCTGCGAGTGCCGACACCAGGTTGAGGCGGCCATGCCCGGACCGGTTCCAGCAGTGAAAGCGCCGCCCCGACACCTCGACATGACCCCCGCAATAGACCCGCTCATCGGGCGTGGCGAGCCCGGCGTCGAAAGCGGCAAGTGCGGTCACCATCTTGAAGGTGGAGCCGGGCGGATAGGCGCCCTGCACCGATTTGTTCGACATCGGACGATATTCATTCTCGCGCAGGTCGTTGAAATCCGCCACCGAGATGCCGCGCACGAAAAGATTGGGGTCGAATGAGGGTGACGAGGCGATGGCGAGAATGTCGCCCGTCGCCACCTCCATGATCACCGCTGCTGCACTTTGTTCACCCAACCGCGCCATGGTGAAGGCCTGCAGGGTACGGTCGACTGTCAGCTGCACGCCATGTCCCGGATCGCCCTCCTGACGGTCAAGCTCGCGCATTTCGCGGCCCACGGCGTTCACCTCGACCCGGCGATGCCCGGCCGAGCCGCGCAGCACTTCCTCAAGTTCACGCTCAACGCCGATCTTGCCGATCTGGAAGCGTGGGATCATCAACAGTGGCTCAGGCGATTCGCGTGCGGCCAGATCAGCTTCCGACACAGGGCCAACGTAGCCGACGATATGGGCAAATTCGTCGTGGAAGGGGTAGTGGCGCGAAAAACCTACCTCGGGCGTGATGCCGGGCATTGCCGGGGCATTGGCGGCCACCCGCGCGACCTCTTCCCAGTTCAGCCGGTCGGCGATGGTGACGGGCACGAACGGGCGGTGGCGCATGATCTCGCGCACCGCGCGGTCGATCTCGTCTGTTGACAGGGGGATTATCTGTGCCAGCCGTTCAAGCGCCGCGCGCGGATCGCCCGCATCTTCGCGCACCAGCACCACGCGGTAATTCTGCACGTTATTGGCCAGCACCGTGCCATGGCGATCCTGAATCAATCCGCGCGCGGGCGGCAGAAGGCGGATGTTGATGCGGTTTTCTTCGGCGAGCAGGCGGTACTGGTCAGATTCGGCCACCTGCATGGTGCGCATTCGCAAGACCAGCACACCGGCAAAAACCATCTGTATACCCCCAAGAAGGGCGGCGCGGCGCGAAATGGTGCGCACGCTCTCGGCGTTATCCTTGGGTGGCCGTTTCATAGCTTGCGTCCCAGATCATCGACTTCGCCGGTCGCGGGCTTGCGCACCCTGAGCACGAAATGCAGCACCAGAACGACGACCGGATAGGCGGCCAGTGTGAAGGCAAGTTTCATCAGGCTCAAGTCCAGCGGCGGCTGTGGTACCATCACAATTGCAAGAACCAGCCGGTTGGCAAGGGTCATTGCAACAATCACACCGGCGACCATCGTCCATTCCAGCGCCAGATTGATCTCGCGGACCACTGACTGGCGGCGGCGCAGAAACTCGGTGCCGCCCAGCACCAGAAGCGCCCACAGGCCGGGGGGGCGCAGGGTCAGCAGATCCTCGACCAGGAACACCCCGGCGATAACCGGCGCGGGCAGATGCGCGGGGCGGCGCAACAGCCAACCCATGGTCAGGCAAAGAAGCAGGTCCGGCCCGGGCCAGCCGGTGCCGGTCAGATCAAGCGGCAGAAGGCGCAGAAACAGTGACGCTGCCGCGATCAGCAGGTACAGAGCCAGAAAGGCCAGGGTGTCGAAGCGCAGCGCGTCATTCATTGTCAGCGCCGGGTGTGGGCGGATCGTCATGAAGGGGGGCGGGCTGGATCTGCCCGGCGGGCGCACCGGTCTCCGGGTCCAGTGGCATGCCAGTGGCGTCAACCGGGCGCAACAGGCTGCCGGAATGCTCGATCCGTTCAGCCGGGCGCGAGCGCAGCACCCGCAGAAAATCCAGCCGTCCGTAATCTGCCGCCAGTCGCACCCTCAGCCGCCGGTCGGTGCCTTGAACCACCTCGCCCACCAGCAGGCCGGGCGGGAACACGCCGCCGTCCGAAGCGCTGACCACCCGGTCGCCGGGCCGCACATCATCTGGCGATTCGATGAATTCCAGCACCGGGACCGGGCCATTGTCACCGCTCAACAGTGCCCGCTGACCCGAGGGTTGCAGGCTTACCGGCACCCGGCTGTTGGAATCGGTCAACAAAATCACCCGCGACGAGCGCTGCCCCACTCCGGCGATGCGCCCCGCCATCCCAAGACCATCCATGACCGCCCAGCCGTCAACGATACCGTCGCGCGCACCGACATTGATCAGCACTGACTTGCGATAGGGCGAGCCCGCATCGGCCATAACCACACCCGTGACATGCGTCAGCTGCGGGTCAAGGCGCACCTGCGCCAGATCCAGAAGCTGGGCATTGCGCTGCTCAAGTTGCAGTGCCGCCTCGCGCCAGGCACGCATCTGCTGCAATTCGCGGCGCAATTCCTGATTCTGCTCATAAATGCGCGCGTAAGATCGAAAATCCTCGATCATCCGGCTGGCGCGGGTAACGGGGGCCATGGCCCAGTCCATATTGGGGACCACGGCATCGACAAATGCCGTGCGGAAGCGTTCCACCCGCGGACTGTCGATGCGCCACAAAAGAAACAGCGCACCAAAGACCACAATCAGCACACCCAGAACGAGCCGGCGCACCGGGCGGACATAATCGGCCTCGTTCAGACGGTCGTTGGGCACAGGCGGGCCTCGGTCAAGCGGTCAGGTCAGCTTTCGTAATCGATCGCGTGGCGCAGCTGTTTTTCGTATTCAAGCGCCTTGCCGGTCCCCAGCGCCACACAGTTGAGCGACTGATCGGCGACTGTGATGATCAGCCCTGTCTGCTCGCGCAGCGCAAGGTCCAGATCACCCAGAAGGGCCCCGCCTCCGGTCAGCATGACGCCACGATCGACGATATCGGCAGCCAGATCGGGCGGCGTGGTCTCCAGCGCGATCATCACGGCCTCGCAGATCGTCTGAACGGTTTCCGACAGCGCCTCGGCGATCTGGCCCTGAGTGATCTCGATCTCCTTGGGAACGCCATTGAGCAAATCGCGCCCGCGCACGTTCATCGTCTGCCCGCGACCGTCATCGGGCATGCGGGCGGTGCCGATGGTGGTCTTGATGCGCTCGGCGGTGGATTCGCCGATCAGCAGGTTCTGGTGGCGGCGCAGATAGCTGATGATCGCTTCGTCCATCCGGTCGCCGCCCACGCGGACCGAGCGGGCATAGACGATATCGCCCAGGCTGAGCACCGCTACCTCGGTGGTGCCGCCGCCGATATCCACAACCATGCTGCCCGTGGGGTCGGTGATCGGCATACCTGCGCCAATCGCGGCGGCGATCGGCTCGGAAATCAGCCCCGCACGCCGCGCACCTGCTGACAGAACCGACTGCCGGATCGCGCGCTTTTCAACCGGCGTCGCGCCATAGGGAACACAGACAATGACCTTTGGCTTGGAGAATGTGGTGCGCTTGTGGACCTTGCGGATGAAGTGCTTGATCATCTCTTCCGCAACATCGAAATCGGCAATCACACCGTCACGCATCGGCCGGATTGCCTCGATAGAGCCGGGCGTGCGACCCAGCATCAGCTTGGCATCCTCGCCCACCGCGAGCACCTGCTTGCGCCCGTCCTTGACGTGATAGGCCACGACCGAGGGTTCGTTGAGGATGATCCCGCGCCCTTTGACATAAACAAGCGTGTTGGCCGTGCCGAGATCAATCGCCATATCTGACGAAAACAGCCCTCTAAGTCCGAACATTCCGCGTCTTTCCAGCCTGGATGGCGCACGCTCCGCCGATTGCGAAACGCATCGCGCGCTCTTATAGGCCCGCGAGCCCCGCGCCGTAAAGGGCCGAGGCGCGGGGCGTGGGCACCAAACCGCCACCCAAACGCTCACGTTTCAGTAACAAGCCGCCATCACAACGTTTTTTGCAACTGATCTGAATGCGCGGTTCGCCGACGCCTCTTTGCTTGCCGTCGCACGGCGGAGGGGCGTTGCCCCGTCCAGTCTGCTTTTCAGATCGGGCTCCCCCAAGATATCGGAAGACAGTAAATTCGGAACCCTGCGGGCCTCATTCTGCCTGAACATATCAAGGGGGGGATGAATTGGCCGAAGCAAAGGGGGGGCAACGCCCCCCACCTCTCTATATCCTTGCCGTTCAGCCTGCCGACTGCATCAGGGCCGAGTTGTTGCCCCGGTTCTGGTGCAGGTGCAGCCGGTTGAGCGCGTTGACATAGGCGCGGGCCGAGGCAACCACGGTGTCGGTATCGGCGGATTGGCCGGTATAGACCTGCCCATCTTTCGACAGCCGGACCGAGACGGTGGCTTGGGCGTCGGTGCCTTCTGTCACGGCGTGGACCTGGTAAAGTTCCAGTTGCGCCTCATGCGGATAGAGCATTCTCACCGCGTTGAACGTCGCATCCACCGGCCCGTCCCCGGTAGCATCGATACTTTTCTCGGTATCGCCGACCTGCATGGTCAGTTCGGCTTCTTGCGGACCGTCGGTGCCGCAGATCACGCGCAGACGGCGGATCTGGAGGAAATCATCCTCGCCGGTCGAGGCAGTGTCCTGCATCAGGGCGATCAGGTCGTCGTCGAAGATTTCCTTCTTGCGGTCCGCCAGCGCCTTGAAACGCACGAACACATCCTTGAGCTGGTTATCGCCCAGATCGAACCCCAGCTCGGACAGTTTTGACCTGAGCGCCGCACGCCCTGAATGCTTGCCCATGGCAATGTTCTTGGCGGTCAGGCCGATATCTTCCGGGCGCATGATCTCGAAGGTCTGCACATTCTTCAGCACGCCGTCCTGATGGATGCCCGATTCATGCAAGAAGGCATTCTTGCCAACCACAGCCTTGTTGAACTGCACCGGAAAGCCCGAAACCTGTGCCACCCGGCGCGACAGATTCATGATCTTCGTGGTGTCGATGCCGGTGGTAAAGGGCATTATGTCATTGCGCACGCGCATTGCCATGACCACCTCTTCCAGCGCCGTGTTGCCCGCGCGTTCGCCCAACCCGTTGATGGTGCATTCGATCTGGCGCGCGCCCGCCTCAACCGCAGCAAGGCTGTTGGCGGTCGCCATTCCCAGGTCGTTGTGGCAATGCGTGGAGAACACCACCGTATCGGCACCCGGCACCCGTTCCAGCAGCATCGCGATCAGTTCAGCGCTTTCTCGGGGCGCGGTGTAGCCCACCGTATCGGGGATATTGATGGTGCTGGCGCCTGCCTTGATCGCGGTTTCGACCACACGGCACAGATAGTCGCGTTCGGTGCGCGTAGCGTCCATGGGTGACCATTGCACATCGTCGCACAGGTTGCGGGCATGTGCCACCGTTGCCTGGATCCTTTCGACCATCGCGTCCTGAGACAGGGTCGTGATGTCGCGGTGCAGCGGCGAGGTGCCGATGAAGGTGTGGATGCGTGGGCGGGATGCGTGTTTCACCGCTTCCCAGGCGCGGTCAATATCGGTGAGATTGGCGCGTGCCAGCCCGCAGATGACCGAGTTTTTCGCATTGATGGCAATGTCGCGCACCGCTTCGAAATCGCCTTCTGAGGCGATGGGAAAGCCGGCTTCGATGATATCGACGCCCATTTCATCCAGCAGGGCGGCGATTTCCAGCTTCTCGGCATGGCTCATGGTTGCGCCGGGGGATTGTTCGCCGTCACGCAGCGTGGTGTCGAAGATCAGAACGCGGTTCTGTTCGGTATTCGTGTTCATGGCTGTCTCTTGGGTAAGGGTCCTTGGCGGGCGGGCCGGGCGCTGCATACCTCTGAGCGGTCGCGCCCTATGAAGGCACGCTCAGAGGCCGCTAAGGAGGAGAAGGCCGCGCAGGCCGTGCCGCACCGCGTCTTGCGGGGCAGGGGCAGGGCAAAAAGAGCGCACTCCGGTATTCATGCGTCGGACTATACGGGTGCATGCGGAAAAGAAAAGGGCAAATGTTGCCTCGGGCAATCAGCCTGAGGCACGCAGCAGTGTCAGGCGGCGAAAAATCGGTCGGCGGGCAGGTAGTAGCCGAGCCTGGCGGCCAGCGCCCATTCGCGCTCGGGTTCGGTTTCGCCCACCAGCACCACGCCGCCCTTGGGCCAGCCCGGCCCGTTGAGCGCGGCGAGTACTCGCGAACGCGCCTCGGGCCAGGGTGAGAACGGGGCCGGGGCCGGGGTTGCGTGATCCAGCAGCGCGGGGATGAAGCGTGCCAGATCTTCGGGCGCAAGTGGTGACTGGGCGAGCGCCGCGCGACCTGCGCCTGCCACTGATTCAAGCCGGAGAGCGCGGGGTTCGGGCAGGTCGGCGCGGCGAGGATGCAGGTGCAAGGCATTGGTGGAAAAGAGAAACGCCACCACATCATGGCCCGAGGCCGCGCGGATCGAGGCATATGTGCGGTAGTCCAGCCCGATCTGGGCCGCGCGTTTGACCCGCAGGCGCACCACTTCGATGGGCAATGTTGGCAGCAGCGCTTCACGCGCGGCACGCCAGCAATGGCGCCGCCAGCCGATGCCAGGATCCAGGCTGGGTCCCTTGTTGTGGCCAATACCGGACATAGGCCGCCTCTTTCTTTTTTCCCGTTGAGTTTCCACAGAACGCAGGGTGGAGGCACGGCGGGATAATGACGAGAGGGGGCTTATCCAAATCCGCCCCCGGTGGGGTTCCGGGGGCGATAATTGTTGGCTGATGCCTAAAATTACGGCAGCGCGGGCACTTCGACATGCGGCATTTCGCCGGTCAGTGCATGAAGGAACGCGACCAGATCATCCAGTTCCTCTTCCTCGAAGTCATGACCAAGCATCTGCTGGCCCATCAGGTTGACCGCATCGCGCAGATCAGCGACCGAGCCGTTGTTGAAATACGGATAGGTCACGGCGACGTTACGCAGGGTCGGTGTGCGGAAGGCGAAGCGGTCATACTCGTCGCCTGTTACCAGAAACCGGCCCTCGTCGGTCGAACCGGGCAGTTCGAAGCGGTGGAAATTGCTGTCTGACAGGATCGGGCCGTTGTGGCAGGCCACGCAGCCATTGTCGACAAACAGGCGCATTCCGCTCTGTTGCTGCTCGGTCATCGCCATCTCGTCACCCATCAGGAAGCGGTCGAAGGGTGAGTTGGGCGTGTTCAGCGTCCGCTCGAAAGCGGCGATGGCCAGCGCCACGTTGGGCGGGTTCACCGGGTCTTCCTCGCCGGGGAAGGCTGCGGCGAAGGCTTCACGATAGACCTGGAACTCGTTGAGGCGGTCGATCGCCTCGACAAGTGTCATGTTCATTTCGATCTCAGCCTGGATCGGACCCAGCGCCTGACCTTCCAGATCAGGCTCGCGCCCGTCCCAGAACTGGGCGCGCAGGAAGCCCGAGTTCAGCACCGTCGGCGTGTTGCGGTCACCGACCTGTCCGTCATGGCCGGTGGCCCTGGGGATACGGTCGGTCCAGCCCAAAGCGGGGTTGTGACAGGTCGCGCAGCTGATCACGCCCGAGGCAGAAATGCGCGGCTCGAAAAACAACATGCGGCCCAGTTCGATCCGCTGGGCAGACATGGTGGTGCCGGACGGAATGGGGGGCATGGCGGGCAGGGCTTCGAACATGACGGTATATTCGCTCATGTCCTGCGCTGCTGCCGCGCCGCCAAGGCCCAGCGCAAGCGCGGTGGCCGTTACGGCGAATGGCTTGGCAAGTCGCAAGGTCACCTGAAGTTCTCCTTTGTTATCCTGCGTTGCACACGAAAGAGGGTGACGGCTGCAGGTTTGATGGCGTTTCGCGCGTCGTGATTAACCAATCATAAGAGAACAGCATGAAGAATGATTCAGATCAATTTCTAGAACCATTCTAAAAGGATATCGGAGTTAACCTTTTCGTCCCGAGCAACCGGGCTGCCTAGCCGTGGCGTAGCGGAGGCCAGGGTCGATGGCTGTCGGCTTCTATCCAGGCCGTGATCCACTGCGGCATCTGCGGACTTTCCTGCCCGGGATATCCCATCGCGGCAATCAGTTTTTCGGGCGCCAGAATGCCGTTGTCATCCGTCGCGGCCAGCCGGATCAGGATATGGTTGAGCGCCTCGCCCCTGCGCCACATTGACTGCTCGACATACAGAAAACGCCGATCCCAGCCCAGAAGGCGCGTTTCGATGCTGAAGCGGTGAAACATCCGTACCCGACGCCGATAGCGGGTGCTGTTGCCAGCCACCGCCATGCCCCAGCCTTTCGCGCGCAGGGCGCGAAACATGCCGGTGCGGGTGGAAAAGGGCATCCGGCCAAGGTCAAACAGGGTCAGCGTGCGGCCGTTGTTCAGTTCCATCCAGGGATCGATATCCCAAGGCCAACAGATATGTTGCGAGATATGCGTGTCAAAAAGCCCCAAGGGGGGCGCATTGCGGAACTTGATCTGTTCCTTGAACAGCCTGATGAACGGATACATGGCGCGCCTTTCCTGCGGCCTGTTTGGTGTACCACGCCTGCTGCGAGGTCAAGTAAGGTCGTGGCGTCGGGGCGTTCGGACGGGTGGCCAATGACCTTGCGGCAGGCTTGCCGAATGAGGGGACAGGTCTTATCCTTGGACATGACCCCAACCCCCAAGGAACAACCATGTTCTCTGTCACCGCCCAACCCAACCGCTACACCCCCGCCGAGCGGTTGTCTGACGCGGTGGTGCATGTCGCGGGGCTGTCGTTGGTTCTGATGGCGGTGCCGGTGCTGATCGTGGTGACGGCGCTGCAACGCGGTGATGCGGTGTCGCTGACAGGGGTCAGTATCTATGGCGGTGCGCTGATCACGATGATCTTCTGCTCGGCGCTTTACAACATGAGCCAGAGCCTGGACTGGGGTGCGGCGCGCGAATGGCTGTTCAAGCGTCTGGACCATTCGGCGATTTATGTGAAGATCGCAGGCACCTACACGCCGTTTACACTGCTTTCCGGACACGGCATGGCGCTGACCATTGGCCTGTGGGGGGCTGCACTTGCGGGCGTGGCGCTGAAACTGATCTGCCCCTGGCGCTTTCGCTGGCTTGGGCTGGCGCTGTATCTGGGCATGGGCTGGGCCGGGGTGGTGGCGGGGCAGGCGCTGCTGGCTGAACTGCCGCTGCCGGTTGTGGTGCTGATGGTGGTGGGCGGCGGACTTTATACCGGGGGGGTGATTTTCTACCTGTGGGAAAAGCTGCCGTTTCATAACACGATCTGGCATGGTTTCGTGCTGGTCGCGAGCCTGGTGTTTTATGCCGCTGTGTTGACCTATGTTCTGACCGGCAGCGAGGTGGGGGCCGGGTAGGGGGCTTCCTGCCCCCTCTGGGCCTGCGGCCCATTCACCCCCGGGGATATTTTTGAACAGATGAATGAAGCCGGCGGGTGTGCCCCGGCGTCAGTTTTCCGGATTGCTGTGGAAAAGTGCCAGGAAGGCCTGGCCGAAGCGTTCCGTCGCGCGGTCGCCGATCAATCGGGTGAGGGCGGACCGTTCAGTGGGGCGCTGGGCGGCGAGGCGGGCGCGTTGAGCGGGGGTGAGCGACAGGGGTTTGAGCGTGCCGCAATCGCCGCGCGCGAGGCGCTGTTCTTCGGCCAGCAGCCGGTCGTAGAGCGGTGCGGAGAGCCCCCCGGCAAGCTTGCGCCGCGCGGGGTGGGGCATGGCGACGGGGGCGCGGGTGATCACTGCGAGGAAGTTGGCGCCGTAACGTTCCAGCTTGGTTGCGCCGACGCCGGTTATGCGGGCGAAATCATCCAGTGTCTGCGGCCGGCGTTCGGCCATCTCGATCAAGGAGCGGTCGTTGAAGATGACATAGGGTGGCACACGGGCAGCTTCGGCCAGACTTCGGCGATGGGCCTTGAGTGCGGCGAGGAGTGGTGCGTCCTCGTCCGAGACCAGCGCGCGGACCTCCGGGCGGGCAGGAGCATCGGTCACGGTGTCCTCGCGCAGGTGGATCTCGGCCTCGCCGCGCAGGATGGGGCGGGCGGCTTCGGTCATGCGCAGGGCGCCGTGACGCTCGGCATCGGGGCGGACCAGGTCGCGGCCCATCATCTGGCGAAACACGGCCTGCCAGCCCGCACGCGGCAGTTCGCGGCCGACGGCGAAGGTGGGCAACTGGTCATGGCCGCGCGCGCGCACCTTGTCGGTGGCATTGCCGGTCAGGATATCGATCAGATGCCCGGTGCCGAAATACTCGCCGGTGCGCAACATGGCCGAGAGCGCCTTGCGCACAGGCTCGGTGGCGTTGAACAGCCGGGCGGGCGCGGTGCACATGTCGCAATTCCCGCAATTCCCGCTGATCTCGCCGAAGTAGGCGAGCAGCATCTTGCGCCGGCAATGCGCGGTTTCGGCCAGCCCCAGCAGAGCGTTGAGCCGCGCGTGATCGGCCTCACGCCGTTCCAGGGGCGCGGCGCTTTCGTCGATCTGGGCGCGCCGCAGGCGGATGTCGTCAGGCCCGTAAAGTGTGAGCGTGTCGGCGGGCAGCCCGTCGCGCCCGGCGCGACCGATTTCCTGATAATAGGCCTCGATGGACTTGGGCAGATCGGCATGCGCAACCCAGCGCACATCGGGTTTGTCCACCCCCATGCCGAAAGCCACGGTCGCGCAGACGATCAGCCCTTCTTCACGCTGAAACATCTCCTCGACCTTGCGGCGCTCCCAATCCTCCAGCCCGGCGTGATAGGCGCGCACGGTAAACCCGGCCTCTTCAAGCGCGCGGGCCAGGGTTTCGGTGCGCGCGCGGGTCGCGCAATAGACGATGCCGGACTGGCCGCGCCTTGCCTCGGCAAAGGCCATGATCTGGCGGCGGGGACTGTTTTTCACGGCGAAGGCCAGCCGGATATTGGGCCGGTCGAAACCGCGCAGAAAGGTAACCGGCGGCTTGTCGGCAAACAGGCGCTGGACAATCTCATCTCGGGTGGCGGCATCGGCGGTGGCGGTAAAGGCGGCCAGCGGCACGCCCAAAGCGCGGCGCAATTCCCCGATGCGCAGGTAATCGGGGCGAAAATCATGGCCCCACTGGCTGACGCAATGCGCCTCATCCACCGCGATCAGGGTACAGTTGGAACGGCGCAACAGGCCGGTTGTGGCACTGGCAGCCAACCGTTCGGGGGCAATGTAGAGAAGCTTCAGGCGCCCCTCATCAAGCGCCGAGAAGATCGCCTCGTTCTCGTCGGGGGCGTTGCCCGAGGTCAGCGCGGCGGCGGCCACCCCGGCCTCTTGCAGGGCGCGGACCTGATCGCGCATCAATGCGATCAGCGGCGAGATGACCACCGTCAGCCCCTCCCGGCAAAGGGCAGGCAATTGATAGCAGAGCGACTTGCCGCCGCCTGTGGGCATGATCGCCAGCACATCTTGCCCGTCGATCACCGCGCCTGCGATCTCTTTCTGGCCGGGACGAAAGCCTGAGAAGCCGAAGACGCGCGCGAGTATCTCGTCGGCACCGGGCCGTTCGGTGGGGCTGGTTGTCACGGGATCAGAGGAAGGCGGACATGTTGTTGGCAATCACGATGCGCAGCGCATAGAGGCCCAAAAGCAGGATCAACGGCGCCAGGTCGATGCCGCCCATATTGGGCAAGAAAGCACGGATGCGGCTGTAGATCGGTTCCAGCAGGCGGTTCAGCCCGTCCCAGATCTGGGCGACAAGCGGCTGGCGAAGGTTGAGCACCTGGAAATTGATCAGCCAGCTGAGCACGACATGAACGATCACGATGAACCACATCACATCAATGATCAGGTAGACGATTTGCAGGAGCGAGAGCATGCGGCCTCCGGGCGGACGGTGAAGGATGGGTGCCTTTTTCAACTAAGCTGCGTCCGCGCCAAGGGCAACCGGAAATGCCTACATATGGTTGATGCTGTCCGGCCACCGCGCTATCTGGCCCCGGTTCGATCATATAAGGAGGCGCGTCATGCTGGTTGTGATTTCCCCGGCGAAGAAGCTGGACTGGCGGCCCGTCGATGCGCCTGCCAGCGTGCCCCGGCTGCAAGATGAGGCCGTGGCGCTGGCCGAGGTCGCGCGCGCGCTTTGTGCCGAGGAACTGGGGCGGCTGATGCATCTCAGCCCGGCGCTGAGCGCGCTCAATCATGATCGGTTTCAGCGTTTTTCTGCCGAACCCGCGCCCGAGACCGTGCGCCCGGCAGTGCTGGGCTTTGCGGGCGATACCTATGTGGGGCTGCATGCCGCCTCGCTTGAACCCGAGGCGCGGGACTGGGCGCGCGGGCATTTGCGCATTCTTTCCGGGCTTTACGGGCTGCTGCGCCCCGACGACGGCATCCAGGAGCATCGCTTGGAAATGGGCACCCGACTGGCCACCCCGCGCGGCACGTCGCTGTATGACTGGTGGGGCGCGCGCATTGCCCGGCTGCTGCAAGCCGATGCGAAAGCGGCGGGTGCGGTGGCTTTGGTCAACTGCGCCTCGAAGGAATATTTCACGGCGGTGGATCAGCGGGCGATGGCGCTGCCGGTGATCACGCCCCAGTTTCTGGACCGCAATGAGGGTGAGGAAGCGCGGGTGGTCAGCTTTCACGCCAAGCGCGCACGGGGGGCCATGGCGCGATTCATGATGGAAAACCGGCTGACCGACCCGGCCGACCTGCGCCATTTCGACGCGATGGGTTATCGGTTCCGGCCTGACGACAGCCAAGCCGATGCCCCCGTCTTTCTGCGTGAACATCCGGCGCGCTGAACTCTGCGCTCAGGCCGGCTGGCGCGCGTCCGGTATCGGCGGGCGGGCATCGTCGGGCAGATAGCGGTTGATTACGTCGATCAGTAGCTGCTTGCGCAGTGGCTTGGTCAGGTAATGATCCAGCCCGGATGCCAGGATTGATTCGCCGTCACCCGCCAGCGCATGGGCGGTGAGCGCAATGATCGCCACATGCGCGCCGCCGGGAAGCTGGCGAATGGTGCTGGTGGCCTCACGCCCGTCCATCTCGGGCATGGAGATGTCCATGAAGATGAGATCGGGCTTGGTGGCCTTGAACAGATCGACCGCCTCACGCCCGTTTTCGGCAAAGGTCAGCTCTATGTCGAAACCGTCGACCATCTTTGAGAATACCAGCCGGTTTGTGCGGTTGTCCTCGGCAACCAGAACGCGCATGGCGCGGCCCGCGCTGTCATCGGCGCGTGGCAGCGCGACGGGAGCGGCCCATTGTGGGGTGTCTTCTGTGGGTGCGCTGAGCAACTGAAGCTGGCGAATCAGTTCGCGACGCAGAAGGGGCTTTTGCAGGACGGCATGAAAATGCGCCATTCCCGGATGGTCGCGCAGCATCGCCGGGCCGGAGCTGAGCATCACCAGCGGCGTATCACAGCCCGAGGCCCGCAGTTGGCAGGCCAGATCGAGCCCGTTCATACCAGGCATTTCGTGATCGGTGATTACCAGGTCAAAGCCCGGCCCCTTGCCACCCCCGTCGGCGGCAACCTGCTTGAGCGCATCCTCACCCGAATCGCACAGCGTGACGTTCAGCCCCTGTGCCGAAAGCTGGCGCTCCAGGATGGTACGGTTGATCAACTGGTCATCGACCACCAGCACATTGCTCAGCCGGATCGGCGTATTCGCATGCGCCGTCGCATCCTCGGCTAGCGAAAGATTGAGCGTGAAGCCGAAAGAGGAGCCGCGCCCGGGTTCGGAATCCACCCATATCTCGCCGCCCATCATCTCGATCAGACGCCGCGTGATCGCCAGACCCAGCCCGGTGCCTTCGAATTTGCGCGTCGTCTGGCTGTCGACCTGTGCGAATTCCTCGAAGATCGATTCCAGGTTCTCGGGCGCAATACCGATGCCAGTGTCCTCGATCAGGACGTGCAGCTGCTGGGAATCCGACCCCGCTTCCACGCCGGTTACGCGGATCAGCACATGACCTTCCTCGGTGAACTTGACGGCATTGCCGATCAGATTGGTCAGAACCTGCCGCATCCGCCCCGGATCGGCAAGAAAGCGGGTTGGCAGGAACAGGTCATAATCCATCAGCAGATCGATCCGCCGTTTGCGCGCGCCCGCCTGCAGCAGGATCAGCACCTCATGGATGCAACGCTCAAGGTCAAAATGCTCGGGGTGCAGTGCCAGCTTGTCGGCCTCGATCTTCGAAAAATCGAGCACATCGTTGATGATGTTCAACAGCGCCTCGCCCGACGAACGGATGGTTTCGGCATACAGCAGCTGCTCATCGCTCAGGGGGGTGTCGCATAAAAGCTCAGCCATGCCCACGACGCCATTCATCGGTGTACGGATTTCATGGCTCATGTTCGCAAGGAACGCCGACTTCGCGCGGTTCGCGGCCTCGGCGCGCAGCCGCGCCTCCTCCATCTCGCTTTCGTGCCGCCGGGCCTCGGTTATGTCGCGCACCAGGGTGACGATATCACCGCCGCGCGCGCGGCGGTCCATGATCCTTGCCGTATCACCGCGGGTAAAGCGCAGTTCTGTCGGCTCCACAATCTGCGCCTGCCAGCGTGCCAGCATCATCTCCACCCAGTCCTGCGGGGTGATCCCTTCCAGCAGCACAAGGCCTTCATATGCAAGAATTTCTACCAGCCGACGATAAGAGATTCCCGGTCGCACCTCGGGAGAGCCTGCGAAGGGGCCAAGAAAGGCCTGATTGGCGATCACCATCTCCTGATCGGCATTGAACACAGCGAAACCATCGCGGATGGTGTTGATCGAATCCCATAAGCGGCGTTCGGCCATGACCGCGTTTCGATGCGCGGCCTCGACATCCTCGCGCGCCTTCATCCGCTGGCCCTGCATAAGGCCCGAATGCTCGTCGCGGTGCTGCCGGCGTTCGTCGGCAAGCATGCGGCCCAATCGCTCGATCTCGGCACGCGCGCTGTCCAGATCACGCGTGCGCTGATCCAGTAACCGTTCGGCGACCAACCGGGCACGGCGTTCCTGAGCCAGCTTGTCAAACAACGTCATGAAAACGCGCGCTCCGAAATCCTGCGCGCCCGCCCGGTTCAGGCAGGCTTCTTGCACAGGATTGCAGATCAGGCGTGAACAGCTGATTAACCGCGCCCGGCTGGAACGTATTTTCCGGGCGCGGATGTCGTTTGCGGCAACGTCAAAGGCGCTCGATCGCCAGCGCGATACCCTGGCCACCGCCGATGCACATGGTCACCAGAGCGCGCTTGCCGCCAATGCGCTCAAGTTCGTAAAGCGCCTTGACGGTGACGATCACACCGGTCGCGCCCACCGGATGGCCCAGTGCGATCGCCCCACCGTTGGGGTTTACGCGGGACGGGTCAAGGCCAAGGACCTTGTTCACGGCCAGCGCCTGCGCGGCAAAGGCCTCGTTCGATTCGATCACATCGAAATCTCCGACTGACAGGCCAGTGCGCGCGCAAAGCTGTTCGACCGCCGGGATCGGGCCGATGCCCATCACCTCGGGGCGCACCCCGGCGACGGCATAGCCCAGAATACGGGCGCGCGGTTTAAGCCCGGCCGCCTGCGCCGCAGAGGCGCGCGCCAGAACCACCGCTGCGGCGCCGTCGTTAATGCCGCTGGCATTGCCCGCCGTCACCGTGCCATTCTTCTCGAAAGCCGGGCGCAGGCCAGCCAGAGCCTCAAGGCTGGTGGCCTTGGGGTGTTCGTCGGTGTCGAAAGCAACCTCGCCCTTGCGGGTCTTCAACATGAAGGGCGCGATCTGGCTCGCGAAACGGCCCTCGTCAATCGCGCGTGCGGCGCGGGTCTGGCTTTCCAGTGCAAAGGCGTCCTGATCCTCGCGGCTGATCTCGTGTTCGCCCGCCACATTCTCGGCGGTCACCCCCATATGGCCGGTGCCGAACGGGCAGGTCAGTGCGCCCAGCATCATGTCCTGAACCGCGACATCACCCATTTTCTGACCAAAGCGCTGGGCGGGCAGGATATAGGGCATCCGGCTCATCGATTCGGCGCCGCCTGCCAGCGCGAAATCGGCGTCCCCCAGCATCAGCGCCTGAGCGGCCGAGACAATCGCCTGCGCGCCCGAGCCGCACAACCGGTTCACGTTCATCGCCGGCGTGGTGTCAGGGATGCCCGCCTGCATCGCCGCCACGCGCGAAAGGTAGGCATCGCGCGGCTCGGTATTGCCGACATGGCCGAACACCACATTACCGATCTGCCCGCCCTCGACCCCGGCGCGCTCCAGCGCGGCTTTGGTCACATGGGTGGCGATTTCCGACAGGGGCGTGCCTGCAAGGCTGCCGCCGAAAGTGCCTATGGCAGTGCGTGCGCCGCCCAGAATGACGATATCGTCCATGAATGTGACCTTTCGCTGATTGTTTCCCGCTTTGTATAACGATGCTGTGCCGGGCAGGAAAGCCAAGGCTTTCGCTGCACCGGGCGCTCAAGGCAAAACGCAGCGGTTCAAACCGCGCGCGCCCTTCATCTGTTCAAAAATATCCTCGGGGGGAGCCGCGCAGCGGCGTGGGGGGCAGACAGCCCCCCTTCACCGGTCCCGCTCAGCGTTTGCGTTCGAGCTTGCGCCTGGCCTTGGCCTTGCCCGCCCGTGCAGCGGCAGCCTTGCGCGGCTGGTAGCGACCGCGTTTGCCTCGCGACGGACGGGCGACGGCTTCACCCTCGATTTCCATCAGCTCCAGAATCAACCCGCCAGTGATCGCCTCGGCCTCCGACAGCTTGACCGTCACGCGCTGCCCCAGCCCGATCACCTGGCCCGAGCGATCGCCGGTCAGGGTCTGGGCGTCGGCATCGTGGTGAAAGTACTCATCCCCCAGAGAGCGAATCGGAACCAGCCCGTCAGCCCCGGTCTCATCCAGCCGCACGAACAGCCCGAACCGCGCAATTCCCGATATGCGCCCGCCAAACACCGCGCCGATCCGTTCCGACAGGAAGGCGGCCAGGTAGCGGTCGGTCGTGTCGCGTTCGGCGGTCATGGAGCGGCGCTCGGTCTCGGAAATCAGCTTTGCCGTTTCCGACAGATGCTCGATGTCCCAATCGGTCAGCCCGTCCGTGCGCGCATCGGGTTTCCAGCGGTGGGCGCTGATCAGGGCGCGATGCACAATCAGGTCCGAATAACGCCGGATGGGCGAGGTGAAATGTGCGTAGTTGCGCAGTGCCAGGCCGAAATGACCATAATTATCAGGGCTGTAATAGGCCTGCGTCATGGATCGCAGGGTCGACATATTGATCAGTTCGTCAAACTCGCTGCCCTCGGCCTGCTTCAGAAGCGCGTTCAGATGGCGGGTCTGCAACACCTGGCCCTTGGCCAGCGCGAAACCCGCATTGACCGCGATCTCGCGCAACGCCTCAAGCTTTTCGGGGCTCGGTTCTTCGTGGACACGAAACAGCAGGGGCGAGCGGCGGTCGATCAGTTCCTCGGCGGCGGAGACATTGGCCAGCACCATGAACTCCTCGATCACCCGATGGGCGTCAAGGCGCTCCTTGAAGGCAACCGAGGTCACCTTTCCTTCGTCCGACAGGATGATCTGGCGTTCGGGCAGATCCAGATCCAGCGGCTGGCGCCGGGCGCGGGCGGGCAGGGTGGCCTGCCAGGCGGCGTAAAGGTCGGCCAATGGGCCGGCCAGCGGTTCGGTGGCGGCGTCATGGCGCCCCTCGAAAGCCGCCTGTGCCTGTTCATAGGAAAGCGAGGCTTTCGAGCGCATCATGGCGCGAGTGAAGCGATGCGCGATCTTTTCGCCCTGTGCGTTGAGCACCATCCGTACGGCAATCACCGCGCGGTCAACATGCTCATGCAACGAGCAAAGATCGCCTGACAGCCGGTCGGGCAGCATCGGTACAACGCGGTCAGGGAAATAGGTGGAGTTGCCGCGCTTGCGTGCTTCGCGGTCCAGTTCTGTGCCGGGGCGGACATGGGCCGCGACATCGGCGATGGCGACCCAGACGATGAAGCCGCCGGGGTTTTCGGGGTCATCATCGCTGGCGGCGAGAACGGCGTCATCGTGGTCACGCGCATCCCAGGGATCAATGGTGAAAAGCGCCAGGTCGCGCAGATCCTCGCGCTTGCCCATCGGCGCGGGCTCCATCGCATCGGCCTCGGCGATCACGGCGTCGGGGAAATGATCGGGTATCCCGTGCTGATGAATGGCGATCAGCGAGACAGCTTTCGGCGCCGAAGGATCGCCCAGCCGCGTGGTGACGCGCGCGCGCGGCAGGCCAAGACGGGCCGGGCCGGTCTGCTCGGCCTCGACCAGTTCGCCGTCGCGGGCGCCTTCGGTCTGGCCGGAGGGCACCAGCCATTCCATGTCCGCGCCCTTGTCGATCGGCACGATCCGCCCACCCTCGGCCCCCATCCGAAAGATGCCCAGCACCTTGCGCGGGTTGCTGCCCAGCTTGCGGATGACGCGGGCATGGTATTCATGATCCTCGCCACCTACGCGCAGAAGCTTGGCCAGAATCCGGTCGCCCTCGCCCAAGGCTGCGTCTCTGTCGCGCGTCAGCACAAGAATGCGCGGCGCGGGGCCGGGGCCGTCCCAGTCCTGCGGCTCGGCGAACAGATCGCCAGAGGCATCGGGCGCGAGGATCGTCAACAGGCCAACCGGTGGCAGCCGTGTGGCACCGTGCCGACGCTTGGGCCGGGAGAAAAGCCCCTCCTCTTCCATCTCGGCCAGGAGTCGCTTGAGATCAATCCGGGCCGCCCCCTTGATGGCGAAGGCGCGCGCGATCTCGCGCAGACCCGTGCTGTCGGGGTTTTCGGTCAGCCAGTTGTGCAGGTCGGTCTTGGAAGGTAGCGTGCTCATGCCCATGCGGCTATCATGACGCGGCGCTGGCGTCATCGGGATTCTGCGCCGCGCTGGTCATCCGCTGATCCAGTTGCCTGCTTGCGCAGACGCCTGTTTGTTTGCCGCTGCGCGGCGTTGGGGGCGCTGCCCCCGTCGCTTCTGCTGTGCAGAAGCGACTCCCCCGGGATATTTTCCAAACAGATGAAGGCAAGGCGCCGCGTGCTTTGGTGCGGCCAGCAGGTGGCATGGGTTTCAGTCAGGCAGGGTCTGGGCGAAATAGCCTTCAAGGATGCGGGCGTAGACGGCCTTGAGCGTGTGGATATGGCTGATCTCGACATGCTCGTCGACTTGGTGCATCGATTGCCCGACAAGCCCGAACTCGACGACCGGGCAATGATCCTTGATGAATCGTGCATCCGAGGTGCCGCCTGAAGTGGAGAGTTCGGGCGTTATACCGCATTCGGCCTTGACCGCGCGGGCCACCAGATCGGTGAAAGCGCCCGGCTCGGTGACAAAGCTTTCGCCGGAAATCTTGGTCGCCAGTTCCATCCAGATACCGTCTTGCGTGCTTGCAGCCTCGATTTCGTGCTTAAGCCATTCAGTCAGGCTGGCCCCGGTGTGGTTGTCGTTGAAGCGGATATTCAGCACCGCCCGGGTCTGCGCCGGGATCACGTTCGAGGCCGGGTTGCCTGTGTCGATGGTTGTCAGGGCCAAGGTGGAGCGGTCGAAATTGCTGTTGCCCTTGTCCAGTTCATGGCATGCGAGCCTGTCGAGCAGGGCCACGAGTGCGGGCAGCGGGTTGCGGGCGCGGTGGGGATAGGCAGAGTGCCCCTGCACACCATGCGCCGTGATCGTCGCCGTCATTGATCCGCGCCGCCCGTGTTTGATCATCTCGCCCATGATTTGTGGGCAGGTGGGTTCACCGACCACGCAATGGGTCATACTTTCGCCGTTTTCGGCCATCCAGTCCAGGATTGCGCGGGTTCCATCGATGGAATCGCCCTCTTCGTCACCGGTAATGGTAAGGATCACCGCGCCATCCTCGGGCGGCGTGTCGGTGATGAAATCCACCGCTGCCGCCACGAAAGCCGCGACGCCGGATTTCATGTCGCAGGCACCGCGGCCCCAGATGCGGCCCTCGGCGATCGTGGCCGAGAAAGGGTCAAAACGCCAGTCTTCGAGGTTGCCGGGGGGCACGACATCGGTATGGCCGTTGAACCCGAAGCGCCGCTTTGCCGTCTTGTCGCCCCAACGCGCAAACAGGTTCGATACCCCCCCTCGTTCGATGCGGGTGCAGGTGAAGCCCCTCGCCGCGAGGACGGTTTCCAGAAGTGCAAGCGCGCCGCCTTCGTCCGGGGTAACCGAAGGGCAGCGGATCAACCGGATTGTCAGCTCGGCGGGATCGGTTGCGGGCATCGGTTTTCCTTTCGGCGGCGGCTGTTACGGATGGCGTTCCTCATGATGGCTAGCCCGGTCACGCGCGGCGTGCAAGCGCATGACCGACCGCGTCATGTGGTTGGCGAGCGGGCGGCGCGCGAAATACGAAGGTAAAAGCCATATTGTTGCCGGTTTCTTAATGCATGACATTGACGAAAGCGGGCGCTGTGCTAGGATTTAAGGATCATTTGATGTTCGTTCTCGTTCCGCAGTATTTGAGCGATGTAGGTGGCGGACCTGTGGGAACAGGGTTCGCCTATCGGCTTTTTTTTGTTCCGGTAGGGTTGGTTGCAGCGAGTAGCGTCGAAACGTCGAGCATGCGGCAGGATGAAGACAGAAAAAATCACGAATGAAACCCGCCTGACGCGCATTCAGGCTCTTGTTGTTGAAATACTCAACGACCTGTTGCGCGCACCTATCGAGCAAACCGACGCATCGATAAACCGGGCAATTGAGCGGATCGGCGCCTATTGCACGCGCGACCGTTCCTATGTGTTCGTCAATTCTGGCGGGCTGGCCAACAACACCCATGAATGGTGCGCGCCGGGTATCGAGCCTGCGATAGAACATCTGCAGAATCTGCCCTGGTCACTTTACGGGCCAATGCTGGAGCCTTTGGAAAAGGGCGTGCCGTTCCACGTGCCCGATATCGCCGAATTGCCCGAAGGCTCGCACACACGCGAACTGCTTGAAGCGCAGTCTATCCGGTCGCTTCTGTTGGTGCCGATGCGTGCCGAGGGTGAGTTCTACGGCTTTCTTGGGTTTGACGGTGTGCACAATACTCATGATTTCCTGCCGGGTGAGTTGTATCTGCTGCAATCGGTGGCGGATGTGATCTGCTCGGTTCTGCAGCGGCGCGAAAGCGACCGGGTGGTGAGGGAGGTGCAGGCCGAACTGGACAACGAGCGCGCCTTTCTCAGCAGCATCCTGAGCACTTCGGCCATGGGAATTTTGGTGCTCGACGATTCCGGCGTGATCCGGTTTGCCAATGATGCCGCCGAACAGGTTCTGGGAACAACCCGCGCGCGGCTGATCGGTCAGCGCCATGACGAGGCCGAGTGGTTCACGCTGGGAGAGGACGGGTTGCGCTTTGACGCCGAAAACTCGCCCTTTTCACGGGTGTTGGCGTTGGGGCAATCGGTTGCGGATATCCGCTTCACCCTGCACGTTGGCGGGGTTACGCGCTACTTCTCTGTGCATGCCGCGCCGGTTCCCGGTGGCAGCCGACACGATGCGCGTGTGGTCTATGCGGTTCTCGATGTCACAAACCAGGTTCTTGCCGAGCGCGCGCGTGAAGCCGCGCTGGACGAAGCCCGCCGCGCCAATGCAGCTAAAACCCAGTTCCTGGCAAAGATGAGTCACGAGATGCGCACGCCGCTCAACGGTGTGCTGGGCATTGCCGAGGTCCTGGATCGGCTGATCACCGATCCCGATCAGGCGCGAATGATCAAGGTCATGCACGATTCCGGTTCGCTTTTGCTGAACATTATCAATGACCTTCTGGACATGTCCAAGATCGAGGCCGATCAGATGGCCATCGAGCAGGTGGCCTTCAGCGTGACCGAGCTGGCGCAGCGTATCGAATCCGTGCACACGCTCAAGGCGTCGGAAAAGCAGCTTTCCTTCGGGGTTTCGGTGCAGGGGGAAGACTGCGCCAAGCGATTGGGCGACCCGCATCGCATTCTGCAGATTCTGCACAACGTCATCGGCAACGCCATCAAATTCACCGAAACCGGCTCGGTCCGGGTGGAGGTCGATTGCTCAGAACCCGAGCAGATCATTATCGAGGTGCGCGATACCGGCATCGGCATGACCCACGAGCAGCAGGTGCATGTATTCGAGGAGTTCGGCCAGGCGGACGGATCGATAGCCCGCAAGTTTGGTGGCACCGGACTGGGCATGCCGATTGCCAAGCGGCTTGTGGACATGATGGGCGGTACCATCAGCTTTCAATCGCAACTCGGGACTGGAACGCGGGTGACAATCCAGTTGCCGTTGCCCAGTCTGACCGCTGTTGAAGGGGAAAAGGCGCGCACTCAGGTGGCGGATACACAGTATGATTTGTCAGGTCTGAGGATACTGGCCGCTGACGACAACCGCACCAACCGCATGATTCTGGGGGCGATGATGGGCCAGCTGGGGATGTCATCGGTTCTGGTGGCCGATGGTCCAGCTGCCGTTGAAGCCTATGAAAAAGAGACCTTCGACGCGGTGATCCTGGACATTTCGATGCCTGAAATGGACGGGGTGATGGTGTTGAAGGAACTCCGCGAACGCGAAAATGAGCGTGCGAAGCAGCAAAAAGAAAAGAATGCGCCGCGGCTACCAATTCTGGCCTTCACCGCCAATGCGATGTCGCATCAGGTTGAAGCCTACATGGCGGCCGGGTTTGATGATTGCCTGACCAAGCCCTTGCAGCTCGAACGCCTGCGCAGTGCCGTCGGCGCGCTGATCCCCGGGCGTGCACTGGTATCAGAGACGGCAGCGGAATAAGGATCGCGAAGCGGGGCGAGCAGTGAAAGCAGGTCGCCCCGAAACCGTGTGGTTTTCAAGAACCACTCAATCGCCGGGCGTTGTTTCCCAGGTGTCGATGCAATCCACGGCCTCTTCGGCGGTTTCGACATAATGCACAAGGCGCAGATCCTCGGGCGAGATGGTGCCAGCCTCGGCCAACGCATCCCAGTTGATCACTCGCTCCCAGAAGGAACGGCCGAACAGCAGGATCGGAATGGCGTTCATCCGCCGGGTCTGGATCAGTGTCAGTGATTCGAACATTTCATCAAGGGTGCCGAAACCACCTGGGAAAATGGTGATCGCTTGCGCGCGCATCAGGAAATGCATCTTGCGGATGGCGAAATAGTGGAAATTGAAGCTGAGCTCGGGGGTCACATAGGTGTTGGGTGCCTGCTCATGCGGCAGCACGATATTGAGGCCGATGGAAATGCCCCCTGCCGCATCCGCGCCGCGGTTCCCGGCCTCCATCACTCCCGGGCCACCGCCGGTGCAGATGACATGCTCTCGGTTGCCGGTGGCGACGCTGCGCAGGGTCATCAGCCGGGCAAACTCCTGCGCCTGGGCGTAATAGGGTGAAAGACTGTCCAGCCCCGGATTGCCCGAGGGCTGGTCCGGCGCCGGAATGCGCGCACCGCCGAACATCACCACCGTCGAGGCAATCTGGCGCTCGGTCAGCAGCATCTCGGTTTTCATGAGTTCCAGTTGCAGCCGCACCGGGCGCAATTCGTCGCGCTTGATGAAGTCAAGGTCGTCAAACGCCAGCCGATAGGCCGGATTGCGCGTCTGGGGCGTGTCGGGCACGCCTTGCCACGTGCGAACATCCTGTTCCGCGTCTGGAAACGGGCGAAACCGGGCCTTGTCGTTCATATGATATCCTTCGCTTGCATTGCGTGCTTGTCCTTCCAAGGCTATAGCCTGCGCAACCCAGTGACCAGAGCCGCAGGAGCCACCGATGTCGATTGCAGAACTTGAAGCCGCCATTGAAGCCGCATGGGAAACACGCGACACAATCACCCCCGCGACAAGAGGCGCGGCGCGTGATGCGATCGAGGCGACACTTGACGCGCTGGATACCGGTGCGCTGCGCGTGGCAGAAAAACGCGGCACTGACTGGCATGTGAACCAGTGGGCGAAAAAGGCGGTGCTGCTGGGGTTCCGAATCAAGGATATGGAAGCCCAGTCAGGCGGGCCGCAGGGTGGCGGCTGGTGGGACAAGGTCGACAGCAAGTTCATGGGCTGGAGCCCGGAGCGCTGGAAAGAAGCGGGTTTTCGCGCCGTGCCCAACTGCGTCGTCCGCAAATCTGCCTATATCGCGCCGGGCGTGGTGCTGATGCCGTCCTTCGTGAACCTGGGCGCCTATGTCGACAGCGGCACCATGGTTGACACCTGGGCCACGGTGGGCAGCTGCGCGCAGATCGGCAAGAATGTGCACCTGTCGGGTGGCGTAGGCATCGGCGGTGTGCTGGAGCCGATGCAGGCCGGGCCCACCATTATAGAGGACAATTGCTTCATCGGTGCGCGGTCGGAGGTCGTCGAGGGTTGCATCATTCGCGAGGGTTCGGTGCTGGGGATGGGGGTGTTCATTGGCCAGTCCACCAAGATTGTCGATCGTGAGTCCGGCGCGGTGATGTATGGCGAAGTGCCGGCCGGATCGGTTGTCGTGTCTGGCTCGATGCCATCGAAGAACGGCGTGAACCTGTATTGCGCGGTAATCGTCAAGCGTGTGGATGCGCAGACCCGGTCGAAAACCTCGATCAACGACTTGTTGCGCGACTGAGATACGGCGCGGTGCGGGGAAAGGCGTGCATGCGCCCTTCAGGGGGCTTTGCCCCCTCTGGGCCTTCGGCCCATTCACCCCCAGGATATTTTTGAACAGATGAAGCGGGCGCGCGCGCCGGGGACTATCCGTTGTGGAACCTGCGGGGTAGATTGGCGTTTCTTGCATGAAACATCTGGAGGGTTGTCCCATGCCGCGTCGTCGGATTTCGCTTTTTGCCTTGTCTCTGGCAGCGCTGCCCATGGCGGCAGCGGCGCAGGAGGCAGATGTCACCGGCGCGCAGATCCTCACCTGCGAGGCCGAGCGCGGCGGAGAGGGCTGCGCCACGCTTCTGTCGCGGATTTTCGTTTGTGACAGAGCGCCCGAGATGGCGGGTTGCGCCGAACTCATGGCGCTGCGCCAGGCGGCGGTCCAACTGGCAGAGAGCGAGGCCGCGATGAACGATACTGCACTGGACGAGGACATCGGTATCGAGGCCGAGGTAGAAGCTGAAGAGATCGAAGTCGAGGTGCGTGCAGAAGGTGAGTTGCTCGATGAACTGGAGGACGAAGCCCTGACTGAAGGCGAAGAGCATCGGCGCGAGCAGGCGGGTGACGACGAAGCGGATGACGGTGCCACCGCGCCGAGTGGCGTAACACCGGCCAATGATGCCCAAGAGACGACCTGCCCGGTTCTGGATTCTTCCGATTGGGCGGCTTGGGTCAATGCCATGCCGGGGCTGGAAGGGCCAAGCCTGATCGTAACCGGCGTGGTGACGCTGCCCACGCCGGGTTACAGCGTGACGCTGGAGGCCGGGACAAGTGACCGATCGATGCGCCCCGTGCAGAACGTGGAACTTTCCGCCCGGCCACCCGCGATGGATGCCCCGCAGGTATTGAGCGATTATGAAGTCCGGTTCGAGATGCCTTCAGCCGCGCCTATCAATGGCAACACCGCACCCTTTACCGCCGTGCGAGTAAACTGCGCCGGGCAGGAGATTGCCCGAATCGAGCCCGTCGAGGTGGCGCAGTAAAGCGGGCCGCGCGGCAGTGATGTCCCTTCTCGCCCATCCCGCCCTGCGCCTGGCGCTTGCCCCGGTTTGTCTGGTACAGGGGCTGGCCGTGCGCCGTCGGGCGCAGGTGCTGCCCGAAGCCGCCGGCCCACGGAGTGGCCGCAGCGGTCAGGGGGAGACGTTGAGGCTGCTTATCCTCGGCGATTCTTCTGCTGCGGGGGTTGGCGCGGTGCATCAGAACGACGCGTTGAGCGGGCGTTTGGCAGTGGAACTGGACGGGTTCGACCTGCATTGGCGGTTGGAGGCTCGCACGGGCGCGACCACCGCCAGCACACTTGCCGCTTTGCAGGCAATGCCGCAAGGACGCTTTGATGCGGCGGTGATTGCCCTAGGCGTGAATGATGTCACACGACAGGTGCCGTTAAGGCGCTGGCTGGCCGCGCAGGGCACCTTGTGGAAAGTACTGCAATACCGCTTCGGCCTGCGCCATGCGTATCTTTCCGGCGTGCCGCCGATGGGGCTGTTCCCGCTTCTGCCCCAACCTTTGCGCGGAGTTCTGGGGGCGCGCGCCGCGCAATTCGATGCGGCGCTGGCCGCTCAGGCGGCGATGCGTCCCGCGGTGCGGCATCTGCCTTTCGACGCAGCCTTGCTGGACTCCGCGCTGATGGCCGCTGACGGCTTTCATCCCGGTCCGGAAATCTATCGTCTCTGGGCCGCTCATCTTGCCGAAGCGATCCGGGCGGATTTCGTATGAGCGACCGGCCCTTTCAGGGACTTGCAACGCAGGCGTTTTCCTGTCACGTGCCCCGCTGCAGCATCACAGTCAGGGCACGCGCATGACCGGCGAGAAACGTGGCGGTGAGAAACCGCGAGATGACAGAACCCGGGAAAAACGGGCGCAGCAGGTCTATACGCTGCTGGTTGAAGTGGGGCGCAGCACCGGGGACGGCCTGCCCAAAGGGTGCACCGGGGCGGGGCTGTTGATTTATGCATCAGGCGTTGATGAGGCCGAGGCAGTGCGAGAAACCGTGGCAATCCTCAAACAGGCCGATATGGCACCGCTGGATGTGACCGGTTATGGCACGCTGGAAGAGCGGCTGGCGCAGGGCGATGAGATCGATGCAAGCGAGCGCGCGCTGATGCAGCGCGCGCTGGACGAGAATGCGGTCATCGTGGCGCAAATGACGCCATTTACCGGGGACTGAACGCGCGGTCTGCTGCGCTTTTCATGCTACCCGCAAGAGGTGCCGATCAAGAGCATCTCCCGAAAGGGCTTCACTGAACAGCGTTCAGTTGCCTTCCTGCTGGCCGCGCGATCAGCTTTTCTGTATCTTGACGCGGCGTGCTTCGGGGCCCTTGGGCGCCTTTCGCGGCAAGCTGACGGTCAATACACCGTCCTTGAGAGAGGCGCTGACATTGCCCTCGTCTGCATCAGCGGGCAAGCGGAAGCTGCGCTCGAAACTGCCGAACTGGCGCTCGCTGAAATACCAGGTGTCGCCCTTTTCCTCGCGTTCCGATTTCTTTTCTCCATGGATACGCATCATGCCGTTTTCAACTGTCAGCTGGATGTCTTCTTCTGCCACACCGGGCACTTCCATCCGGATCGTATAGGACTTGTCGTCAGATGATGCTTCAGAGGCGGTGTTGACCCAGTCAGCCAGTTTGCCACCAAATTGCCGGAAGGGTTCATAGAAGGTGGGCCAGAAATTTCCGAGAGGTGATTTTTCGACCATGTTCGTCTCCGTTGCGCTGGGTAATCGCGAGGTATGCGATACGTGATTTCCTCTCTTGTTTCCTTGATTGAAATCAACGCTCAGAGTCTATGTGCGGGCTGAACGATGCCGACGCCGGATGCTGGCGGGGCGTCCGGGCAGCGACAGGCGGCTGTCGTTGCGCGTCTGCCGGGCTACCAGCTTTCCCTTGGCCACGACCGCCAGCCGGTCAGGCCGCAGGCGCAGCGCTTCGATGGGGTTGGCGGCGTCCAGCACCACCAGTGAGGCTGTGCAACCGGCTTTCAGCCCATAGCCTTCAAGACCCAGGATGCGGGCGTTTTCCATCGTCACCATATCGAAACAGCGGCGCATTTCATCGGGGTGGGTCATCTGCGCCACATGCAGGCCCATGAAGGCCACGTCCAGCATGTCGGCGGTGCCCAGCGAATACCACGGGTCCAGTACGCAATCCTGCCCCCAGCCCACGGTGATGCCATGGGCCTGCATTTCCTTGACCCGTGTCAGGCCGCGCCGTTTTGGGTAGGTATCATGCCGCCCCTGCAAGACGATGTTGATCAAGGGATTAGGAATGGCGGCGACCCCGGCTTCGGCGATCAGTGGCAGCAGCTTGGACACATAGTAGTTATCCATCGAATGCATCGAGGTCAGATGCGAGGCGGCAACCCGGCCCTGCAGGCCCATCCGCTGCGCCTCAAAGGCCAGCGTTTCGATATGGCGGCTCATCGGGTCGTCGGTTTCGTCGCAATGCATGTCAACCGGCAAGCCCCGCCTGGCGGCGATGCTGCAAAGCTCTGCGATCGAATGACGGCCATCATCCATGGTGCGTTCGAAATGCGGAATGCCCCCCACGATATCGACGCCCATATCGAGCGCACGCAGGGTTTGCTCCAATGCCTTTGGGGCGCGATAAAGCCCGTCTTGCGGGAAGGCGACAAGTTGCAGGTCGATGTAGGGCTTGACCGCCTCGCGCACATCCAGAAGGGCCTGCACCCCTTTCAGATCAGGGTCGCAGGTATCGACATGTGAACGGATGGCCAGCAGGCCCATGCTGACCGCCCAGTCGCAATAGTCCAGCGCGCGGGCCTTGATGTCATCGATAGTGGCGATCTGTTTCAGTTCACCCCACAACGCGATCCCTTCCAGCAGCGTGCCCGAGGCGTTCACCCGTGGCAGGCCATATGACAGCGTCGCATCCATGTGGAAATGAGGGTCCACAAACGGCGGGCTGACCAGATCGCCGGTGGCGTCGATCACTTGCCCGGCCTCAGCCCCCTCCAGCTTATCCACGGCCGCGATCTTGTCGCCCCTTATGCCGATATCCGCCACGCGGCCATCAGGAAGGGTGCCGCCCTTCACGATCAGATCGAACATTCAGCGTTCTCCCTTGTTGAACGGAACCATCAGCGCCGCCGGAACCGAGGCGCGGCGTGACATGACCACCAGCGCCAGGATGGACAGCAGGAAAGGCATCATCAGGAAAACCTGATAGGGCACATCGGCCCCCAGCGCGGTCTGTTGCAGGCGGATCTGCAGCGCGTCGAACACGCCGAACAGCACCGCACCCAGCAGTGCCTTGCCCGGCATCCAGGCGCCAAAGACCACCAGCGCAATGCAGATCCAGCCGCGACCGTTGACCATTTCAAAGAAGAACGAGTTGAAGGCCGACATGGTCAGAAACGCACCGCCCACCGCCATCAGCCCCGATCCCACGATCACCGCGCCCATGCGGATGCCGGTTACCGACAGGCCCTGCGCCGCCACCGCCGAGGGGTTCTCGCCCGCTGCGCGCAGGGCCAGCCCCAGCGGCGTGCGGTAGAGCACGACCGAAACCACGGCCACCAGCGCGAAGGCCAGATAGGTGAGCGGCGTCTGGTTGAACAGCGCATGGCCGATAATTGGCAGGTCCGACAGATACGGGATCGGCAGCGGCTGAAACGCCTCGATCCGCGGCGGCGTGGTGACGCGGGGCAGGGCGAGGCGATAGGCGAAATAGGTGGCAGAAGTGGCCAGCAGTGTCACCCCCAGCCCCACCACATGCTGACTAAGGCCGAAGGGCACGGTCAGCGTGGCATGGACAAGGCCAAACAGCATCCCCGCCATCATCGCCACCATCACCCCGGTCCACAGGCCGCCACCGGAATAGACCGTCATCCAGCCAGCGAATGCCCCGGCCACCATGATGCCTTCGATCCCCAGGTTCAGCACGCCCGCGCGCTCGCAGATCAGTTCGCCCATCGTGGCGAAAATCAGCGGCGAGGCGATGCGGATCACGGCGGCCCAGAAGCTGGCGGACAGAAGGATATCAAGGATTTCCATCATCTCTCAGCCCCTGCGTACGCGAAAACGGGTCAGCGCGATGGCCAGCACCATGGTCAGAAGCGCGGTGGCCAGCATGATATTGGCGATATAGGTGGGCACGCCCGCCGCCCGGCTCATGCTGTCAGCCCCCACGAACACGCCCGCCACGAAAATGGCCGAAACCACCACGCCGAGCGGGTTCAACAGCGCCAGCATTGCCACGATGATGCCGGTGTAGCCAAAGCCTGGGCTGATATCGAGCGTCAGGTTGCCCTTCAGCCCCGCCACCTCGGAAAATCCGGCCAGCGCCGCCAGCCCGCCCGACAGAAGCGCGGTTTTCAGGATCACCCGGCCCACCGGAATGCCCGCGAATTCCGCTGCCTGCCGGTTCTGGCCGACGGCGCGCATCTCATACCCAAGCGTCGTGCGCGACTGGATAACCCAGACCACCAGCGCCGAAATGAGCGCCAGCGCGAACCCCCAGTGCAGGCGCAACCCTTCGACAATGCGGGGCAGGCGCGCTTCAGGGATCAGGCGGGACGATTGCGGCCATCCCATGCCCATCGGGTCTTTCAGCGGGCCTTCCAGCAGCATGGATACGAACAGCAGTACGACGAAGTTGAACAGAAGCGTGGTGACAACCTCGTCCACACCAAAGCGCACCTTCAGCACCGCCGGGCCCAGCAGCACCAGCGCCCCCGCCAGCATCGCCGCCCCGGCCATGGCGGGGAGTAGCAGCCCGGAGGGCCAACCCAAAGCGCCGGTGCCCAGCAGCACCGTCATCACCGCACCCGCATAAAGCTGCGCCTCGGCTCCGATGTTCCACAGCTTGGCACGGAAGGCCACGGCCACGGCCAGTCCGGTGAAGATCAGCGGCGTTGCACGGTTGAGGGTTTCCAGAAGCGCAAAACGTGAGCCCGCAGCCCCCTTCAGGATCAGGCCCAGCGTGGCGAAAGGGTTGGCTCCGGCCAGCATCGACAGTGATGAGCCGATCAGCACGGTCAGCGCCAGCGCGATCACGGGAAAACCAAGCGTGCGCGCCAGCGTAGGGTTGGCAACAGGTTCAAGCCGCATGCGTTTCTCCGTCAAAGCCGCCACCGGCCATCCACTGCCCAAGCTGCGCTGCATTCAGGGCGCCGCGTGCGAAGGGGGGCGACAGGCGGCCCTCGTAGATGACGTGGATTACATCGGATAGCGCCATCACCTCGTCCAGATCCTCGGAAATCAACAGCACCGCCGCGCCCCGGTCGCGCGCGGCCAGAAGCTGGCCGTGGACAAAGCTGATCGCCCCGATATCAAGGCCCCGCACCGGCTGGTTGGCAAGGATCACCTTTGGCCCCGGCTCCATCGCGCGGCCAAGGATCAGCTTTTGCATGTTGCCGCCCGAAAGCAGGCGGATGCGGGTTTCGGGGCCGGGGCAGCGCACATCGTAGCGGGTGATCACCTGCTGCGCGAAGTCACGCGCCGCGCGCCAGTTCATCCAGCCCCGGCGCGAGAAGGGCGCTTTGCTGTAGTTTTCCAGAATGGCGTTCTCGGTCAGGGTGAAATCGGCGATGGTGCCGGTCTTGTGGCGGTCCTCGGGGATGCGGGCGATGCCTGCGTCCATTGCCGCGCGCGGCGACCAGTTGCGCGGGGCCTCGCCGTGCAGGGCCATCTGGCCCGAAACCGGGCGCTCCAGCCCGGCGATGAGGTCCGCCAGCGCGGTCTGCCCGTTGCCGGAAACCCCGGCCAGCCCGGTGATCTGGCCTGCATGAAGCGAGAGGTTTGCGGTTTTCAACCCTGGCGCGTTGCCATGATCCGGGGTGGAGACATTCTGAAGGGTCAGAAGTGCGGGGCCGGGGATGCTTTCGCGCAGTTCGGGCGGTTTGACCTCGGCGCCGACCATCAGTTCAGCCAGTTTGTGGCGGTCGGTGCTTGCCGTGGCGACCTCACCCGCCAGCTTGCCGTGGCGCAGCACCACGACGCGGCTGGAAATGGCCATCACCTCATGCAGTTTGTGGCTGATGAAAACGACCGACAGCCCCTTTGCCACCATCTTGCGCAGGGTGACAAACAGTGCGTCCGTCTCCTGCGGGGTCAGCACGGCGGTGGGTTCATCAAGGATCAGGATGCGCGCATCGCGGTAGAGCGCTTTCAGGATTTCGACGCGCTGGCGTTCGCCCACGCTCAGATTGCCGACCCGGTGTTCGGGCACCACCGCCAGCCCGAAATCCCGTGCAAGCTGCACGATCCGGGCGCGGGCGGCGGCCCGGTCAAAACCGAACGACCACAGCGGGCGGGTGCCCAGCAGGATATTGTCCATCACCGACAGGTTGTCGGCCAGTGTGAAATGCTGGTGCACCATCCCCACGCCCGCCGCCAGCGCGGCGCGGGGGGTGCCGGGGGGCAGCGGCTGGCCGAACAGCTCCACTGTGCCCTCATCCGCCGTGTAATGGCCGAAGAGGATGTTCATCAGCGTGGTCTTGCCCGCACCATTCTCGCCCAGCAGCGCCACCACCTCGCCCCGGTGCAAGGAAAAGCTGACCGCGTCATTCGCGGTCAGCGCGCCGAAGCGTTTGGTGATGCCATCAAGGCGCAGGACAACCTCCTGCGCCCGCAATTCGTCAGCCATTTACGACGACCGCGGTTCGTCGTCGTTGATCTCGACCTCGAATTCACCGGCGCGGATTTCGGCCTCGCGCTGGGCGACAAGGGCCATCACCTCGTCGGGTACCTGCCCCTCGAACGTGCCGAGCGGCGAGAGCGAGCAACCCTCGTTGATCATGTATGAATAAACGCCGTAGTTCTCGGCCACGAAAACACCGCCCTTGACCGCAGCCACGGCGGCATCGAGCGTGGGCTCAAAGTGCCAGATGGCCGAGGCGACGACGGTGTCAGGGTAATCTTCCTGGGTGTCGATCACATTGCCGATCGCCAGCACCCCGCGTTCCTGCGCGGCATCGGAGACGCCAAAACGCTCAGCATACATGATATCGGCACCCGCCTCGATCATGCCAAAGGCGGTTTCCTTGGCGCGGGGCGGATCGAACCACGAACCAATGAAGGCTACCTGAAAACGAATCTCTGGGTTCACTTCGCGTGCGCCCGCCATGAAGGCATGCATGAGGCGGTTCACTTCGGGGATGGGGAAGCCGCCGACCATGCCGATATTGGCGCTCTCGGACATCGCGCCCGCGATCAGCCCGCTGAGATAGGCGGCGTCCTGGATGTAGTTGTCGAACACGGCGAAATTGGGCAGTGCCGGATCATGCATGAAGCTGGACCCCATGAGGAAGGCCACATCCGGGTATTCGGCAGCGACTTCGCGCGCCTCCTGCTCGACGCCGAAAACCTCGCCGATGATCAGCTTGACGCCAGATTCGGCGTATTCACGCATTACGCGGGCATAGTCGGTGTTCGAGACGTTCTCGGTGAAGGTGTAGGTGATGTCGCCGCGCGCCTCGGCGGTTTCGGCGGCCAGGTGGATGCGGCTGACCCATTGCTGCTCAACCGGAACGGTATAGATGCCCGCCACGCGTAGCGGCTCATCGGCCAACAGGCGGCCCGGCGTGACGGCGAGCGCGGTGAGCGTCGCGCCGGCGGCGGCGGTTGCCAGAAGGTGGCGGCGGGTAAGGATGAAGCGGGTTTTGGTCATGGCGGAGGTCCCTGTTACTGGCGGTTTCATCGTCAGTCGAAATTTGATCTTCCGGTCAAAGGGATGACACGAAAGCGTGAATGCGCCAAGCGATTCGTGGCGTGGCAGGGCCGGAAGGCTGGAGCGTCGATGCACCCGTCATGCAAAAAGACCAAGAAGCCGGCACATACTTTAGCTTGTCGGGCAATCTCGTGGCACAGCTTGCAAATTACACACGCGGACCGCAAATAGCGTGCAAACCTTTTTCTTCGGAGCGTAGCCTTGACCCTTCATGCCGCCTTTCCCCGCGTTGATCTGGCATGGGCCTTTGGCCGTTACGAGGATCTGCGCGGGCGCCTGCCGCAGGCCGTGTTCTCGGGTAAGCCTGCGCTGGTGGCGGATCTGTCGGAGGTGTTCGACCGCTACGATGCCTTTGTGCTGGATGCCTTTGGTGTGCTGAATATCGGCGAAACCCCCATAGCGGGTGCGGTTGAGCGGGTAGCGCAGATGCGGGCTTTGGGCAAGCGGGTGGTGGTGCTGACCAACGGTGCGAGCTATCCGCGCGCGGCGGCACTGGCGAAATATGCGCGGCTGGGGTTTGATTTCTCGCCCGACGAAGTTGTCGCCAGCCGCGATCTGGCGGCAGAGGCACTTGCCACGCAATCGGGCAAGCTGTGGGCTGCGATCACCGCAACGGGTGCCAGTTTTGATGATCTGCCAGCACGCGTGGAGGCGCTGGATGCAGATCCGGCATTGTTGAAACATGCCGACGGTTTTCTGTTTCTGGGGTCTGAAGGCTGGACGCCCCAGCGGCAGGCCGCGCTTGAAATGGCTTTGTGCGACAGGCCGCGCCCGGTGATCGTGGCCAACCCCGATATCGTCGCCCCGCGCGAAGATGGACTTACGCTGGAGCCGGGCCATTTCGCGCATGACCTGCCGGGGCATGGTGGCCGTTTCTCTCCGGCGTTCTACGGCAAGCCCTTTGGCGGTGCGTTCGAGGCCGCGCTGGCGCGGCTGGGTGATGTGCCGCGTGATCGGGTGGCGATGGTGGGCGATACCTTGCACACGGACGTTCTGGGCGGGCGTTCGGCAGGTCTCGGCACGGTGCTGATTGCAGCGCATGGTTTGTTTCGGGGGCTGGACTCGATGGAATATGTTGCGCGTTCGGGCATCATCCCCGACGTGATCGCAACGACGACCTGAACACGCCGGTTCACCTTTTGCCGCGCAACAAGTTGCCTTTGCCCCTTCTCAATGCCGGTGTGCCGGGCCGTGAGTGGATTTTCGCCCACCTTTGATCAGCCTTTTTGCAAATCGCGTCGATAAGGTTAGGATGGCGGGAACAACACGGGCGACTCTGTCACGGGGATTGCCCGGAGCCGGCAGAAAGCAGACAGGCCATGCAAGTCATACTTCACAAGACCCCGCTGGTTCCGCTGGCGGAATCGCCCGCGAAATATGGGCTGACGCTGGGCGACAGTGTCGAACTTCAGGCAGATCCGACCGGTGCGGTGACGGCCGTCTTTCGGCGCAAGGGCTCTTGGCTTCCGCTGCTTGGACGCCGCACGCGGCAAGTGCCCATCGGCCAGCTTGAGCCCGAGGCGGCCGACATGGTCGCACCTGCGCTGCGGCGCGGTACTGGCCTTCGGGTGCGTGTGGTCGAAATATGCCCTGCGCATCTGAGCGCTGAAGGCCAGGATGCGATCTGCCTGTCGGTTTGGGGTGATCGTGACAGGCTGGCACAGGCGCGCGAACATGAAGCGGCACTGGAACGCGCACAGGGCACGGCGGCACGATAGCCAAAGCCCGATCTGTGCATGCAGACTTTGCCGGTGCGCTGCCGGTTTCGTGTTGACCCGTTTCGAAGTGCTCAGACGACTAATCGGTCTTATCTGCTTGTTCCCGAAGTTCGACACATCGGAGCGTGATTTGAGCGGATTTCGTATATCGGCCTT
>CAZCAX010000004.1:0-180319 GCA_964496915.1 uncultured Rhodobacter sp. | reverse complement strand
CTTGGACGAAATCAGGGGAAACAGGTAGGAAGTGTCAGACTCGCAACGCTAGCGCAGAAGGCTTTTGTTCGGAAAGGGGGCGCTGCCCCCGCCCGTCCTGCTGCGCAGAACGGACTCCCCCGGGATATTTCTTAACAGATGAAATGCAGGGTGCCTCTCGCTCTTTCATCTTGCCGGAAGTACGCGGGGGTGAATGGGCCGCAGGCCCAGAGGGGGCAAAGCCCCTTCGCCGCGTGGCGTAGCCGCGCGGCCCGGCCCAACGGGATGAATACAGCGCGTAAGCGCGGAATGAAGACGGGCGGGAGCGCCCCGGGCATCATTTGGCCGCAGAAAGGCTAACGCGCAGGCGCAGGAAGCCCGCCCGGGTAAGGCCGCGTTCCTGGGGTGCGAAAGAGGCGATCTCGGTGAGATGCGCGCGAGCAGCGGGTCCGGTTTCGAAGATGGCGGCAGTTGATCCCATTGGGGCAAAGCGCAGGTTGCCGCGGGGCAGGATACGGAGACTGCCCTGTCTTGCGACATGCTGGCGCAGGATGTCGCGGGTAAGCGTTTCACCACCGAAGACCAGTTTCTCGCGCTCCGCGCCAGCAAAGCAGCCTGCGCCGCTTGCGCGGAAACTGTTTGTGCAGAGGATGAATTCATCCTTCCATTCAACAGGCTGCCCTTGAAACAGCGCTTGCACCACGCGCCGGGACTTCCAGTCGATCAGTGCGCCTTTTGCGTCATAGCGGGCGGGTTGCGAAAGGTCATAGGTGACATCGATCGCGTCGATCACCTCGAAGCTATAGCCCGGAACCTCGGGGTTGCGCAGCAGTGTGTCGCGGGATCCGGGGCGGATACGGTTGAAGGCTGCTGCGCTGCGTTCGAGCCATTCGAGGACTTCGGCCCCGGTCACGCGCAGCGCTGCGAAGGCGTTGGGGAACGTGTAAAGATCGGCGATATGGCGCAGTGCCAGGGGCCCGGCCGGCACGTCGGTATAGCCCAGCGGTCCGCCGCGCCCGCCCGCCTTGAAAGGCGCGGAGGCTGACAGGACCGGCAAGGAACGCAGGCCCGGATCGATCAGTCGTTCGCTGATAAAGGCGCGTTGCGCTTCGGCCACCAGCGCAAGGGCCGCTCCACCGGTCAGATGGGCGAAGAAGGTATGTAAGGGCTGTTCGGTCATGCCCACCGGTCGGCGGATGGCGGCGAGCGCGGCCTCATGTGCCTCGGTCACGGCGCGGATCACTTGTATCGGTCCGGCGGGTGCGCTCCTGGCGCCGATGCGGGCAGGGGCTGGTGATTCGACCTCCGGGCTGGGCAGGGAACGGGTTTCGGAACGGCTCTTCAGAACCTGCCATTGCCCCCCTTCGCGGCGCATTTCCAGATCGATCACTCCGATATGTGCGCCCCAGCAGCCACCCATTACCGTCGGTTTGCCGGCGATCGTGCCTGCGTTGATATCGACCTCGGGCAGTGCTGCGAAGAGAGGCGAGGGAAACAACAGGTGGCTGTGTCCGGTCATCAGCGCATCGATGCCATCAAGCCGTGCCAGCGGCAGGGTCGCGTTTTCCATCCCCTCGCTATGGCGGGACGGGCCGATGCCTGTATGGGCCAATGCCAGGATCACGTCGGCACCGGCCTCGCGCATTTCGGGTAGCCAGCGACGTGCGGCCTCGACCATATCGAGCGCCTGGACTCGCCCCTCCAGAATGTGCCGGTCCCAGTCCACGATTTGCGGTGGGGCGAGGCCGATCACGCCCAGCCGGATCGGATGCGGTTGGCCGCTTTCATCCAACAACTCCCGGTCAAGCAACGCATAGGGCGCCACCAGGGTTTTCCGGCCTTTCGCGCCCGCCCCGGTCAGCAGATTGGCCGAGACCACTGGAAAGCGCGCGCCCGCCAGGGTTTTCATCAGGAATTCGAGGCCGTAGTTGAATTCGTGATTGCCCAGCGTGATCGCGTCGAAGCCGAGTGCGTTCATCGCTGCCATCACCGGGTGCAGAGCGCCCTTGTCCAGCCCGCGTTCATGGGCCATGAAATCGCCCAATGGCGTGCCCTGCAGAAAGTCGCCATTATCGAACAACAGCGCATTGCTGGCTTCGGCGCGGGCCTCATCGATCAGGCGGGCGGCGTTGCTGAGCCCAATTCCCGGCATCGGGCGGTCGGCGTAGTAATCATAGGGCAGCAAGTGAAGGTGCAGATCGGTGGTTTCGATCAGCCGCAGGTGAACCGTGCGGCCCAGGATCAAAGGTGCTCTGGGGAATGCATGGGTGAACAAGGCCTTGCCTCGAAAGATCACGATAATTCAAACTGGCCGTATGCCACAGCACTTCAATCAGTAGCGGGGCTGAAACCCCGAAGGCAAGCGCGAAGGAGAACGGTGGGCATGGACAGGGGTGGATTGTCTCCGAAAGGACAACAGGGAACATCCAGAGGTTGCGGTTCGGCGTCGACAGTCGCATGCGCGCCGGGACTGGCATTGCGCCCGCGATCCGTGTCATAAACCGCCGGGTCAGCGAGTGAGGCAGGATGTGAACGACGCGGTGGTTTTCGCGGGTGGCTGGGATGACCGGGCCGCTGAATTGCGCCCGGATGACGCTGCGCAGGCGGCGCTGGCGAGGCGCCCCGATGCCGTGGTGCTGCCGGTCTGGCGTGGCAAGCCGCTGATCGCGGGTGAAGCGCGCGACAGGCTGGGTTGGCTGAACGCAGGAAGCGCGGTTCTGGGGCATTCCCGCAAGTCACCTCTGTTTCTGGGCTTTCACGCCGGGCGGCCGCATTTCGCCGCTGACGTTTCAAGCTGGGAGCCTGAAGGGCTGGATCGAGCGGCGCTGGCGATGTTCTTCGATCCGACGGAGTACCACCACCCCGATCTGCCCGGCGACCATCGATTCGCCGAGTTGCGCGGGTCGATGTCTCTGCTGTCGCCGAATGATGCCGCTATGGCAGCCACGGCGCGGGCGCTGTTCAACTGGCACCGCACGCATCGCTTCTGCTCCAGTTGCGGGGCGCACAGCGAGCCGGAGATGGCGGGCTGGCAACGCCGGTGCCCTGCCTGCAATGCACAGCATTTTCCGCGCACCGATCCGGTGGTGATCATGCTGGTGTTGCGCGGCAACAGGCTGTTGTTGGGGCGCTCGCCGGGTTGGCCCGAAGGGATGTATTCGGCGCTCGCCGGTTTTGTCGAACCCGGCGAATCGCTTGAGGCCGCGGTTCGCCGCGAGGTGTTTGAAGAGACCGGGATCAGGGCGGGGATGGTGCGGTATGTTGCCTCGCAGCCCTGGCCCTGGCCCAATTCGCTGATGCTGGGTTTTGTTGCCGAGGCATTGTCGGATGCCATCACGCTCGATCATGAACTGGAAGACGCGCGCTGGATGACGCGAGAGGAAATGGTTGATGTGCTGGCTGGTCTGCACCCGGAGGTGCGCAGGCCGCGCGCCGGGGCAATCGCGCATTACCTGATTTCCGGCTGGCTGGCCGGGCAGATTGAATGAAGCCGGGCGGGTGCCCGGTTGACAGTATGAAAGGGATATTTGCATGAAGATTGGCGGAACCAAGGATTTCAGGCGCGGACGGGGCAAGGTATTCGACAGCTTCGCCGACCCTGCGCGGATGGATGCGGTCTTTGGCGAACAGGGTGCCAATCTGCGCCGAGAGGGACCCGGCGGGCCCGGTACGGTCTGGCATCTGGATGTTGTCTCCAGTGGCAAGGAGCGGCCGGTGGAAATCACCCTGGTCGATATGGAAAGGCCCGAGGTGATGCGGATGCGCGTTGCCTCCGAGATGGTCGGTGCCGATGTGTCCTTCGTCTTTTCCGATCTTCCTGAAGGTGGGTGTCAGGTCCGCGCCGATATTGATCTGGCGCCGCGCAGCCTGACCGCCCGTGTTGCGATCCAAACCCTGCGTCTGGCCAAGGGCAAGGTCGAGAACAAGATCCAGCGCGCTTTGGCGGCCCTTGGCAAACCTGCCTGAGCGTACCCTGCCGTGTTGCCCGGCGTGTCAGCGGCGGGCGGCATCGGCGGGATAGGTGCCGAGGATCTTCAGCATCGTGGTGAAATAGCGCAGTTCATCAAGCGCCAGGCGCACATTGGGGTCGTCGGGGTGCCCCTCGATATCGGCATAGAACTGCGTTGCGGTGAACGAGCCGCCGACCATGTAGCTTTCCAGCTTGGTCATGTTCACGCCATTGGTGGCAAAACCACCCATTGCCTTGTAAAGCGCCGCCGGAATGTTGCGCACCTGAAACACGAAGGTGGTGATCATGCCATGATCGCCGCGACGTGAGAAATCGGGTTCCAGCCCCATGACCAGAAAGCGCGTGGTGTTGTTGCCCTGATCCTCGATATGGCGGGCCAGCACGTCCAGCCCATAGATCTCGCCCGCCAGATCGCCTGCCAACGCCGCCAGTTTCAGATCGCCCAGTTCGGCAACATGGCGCGCCGATCCAGCGGTATCGGCCCCCGTCACGCGCTGGATGCCGTGCAGCTTCAGAAATTCGCGGCACTGGCCCAGCAGTACCGGGTGGCTCATCGCCGAGGTGACGTCAGCCAGCCGCGAGCCGCGCACCCCCAGAAGATTGATATGCACCCTCACGAAGGCTTCGTCGACGATATGCAGACCCGATTGCGGCAACAGGTTGTGGTTGTCCGGCACCCGGCCAAAGGTGGTGTTCTCGACCGGCAGCATCGCCAGTTCGGCCTCTCCTTCATGCACGGCGGCGATCACATCCTCGAAGGTGCGGCAGGGCAGGGCCTCCATCTGGGGACGGGCTTTGACGCAAGCCTGGTGCGAATAGGCTCCCGGTTCTCCCTGAAAGGCGATGCGTTGGGTCATCTTTTCCTCGTCTGACGCCGGAATTGAGGCTTTGGTCATTTCGTCGCGCTAAGTATCGCTTGAAATCGCCAAGGGGAAGCGGATAGATAGCCCCGGAACCGAAAAGGTATGAACGGGACGCGACATGTTCGACACGATGGTACTCACCAAGGCAGTGGCGGGGCTTTGCACGGCTCTGCTTTTCTTCATGGTAGCGAAGTGGATTGCCGACGAGGTCTATCTGCCGCACGGGCCGGCACCTCAGGCCTATGTCATCGATCTGGGTGAGGACGATGCGGTGGTTGACGATGCTCCGGTCGAAGAGATCGATGTGATGGCACTTTATGCAGAAGCGGATGCTTCCGCCGGTGAGGGGCTGTGGCGCAACTGCCGTGCCTGCCACACGCTGGAAGAGGGTCGCAACGGAACCGGACCCTACCTCTATGGCGTCGTCGGCCGTGAAATCGATTCCGTCGCCGGGTTCAACTATTCGGGCGCGCTGGAACAGCTGGGCGACGTGTGGACGGTCGAAGCGCTGAACGCATTCCTGGAAAACCCGCGCGGCACCGCGCCGGGAACCACCATGGGTTACGCCGGCATGCGCAACCTTCAGGACCGCCTGAACCTGATTGCCTATCTGGAAACCCACGGCGGTTGACGCCGCGCGTCGGAACGAGCGTATTGATGGAGGCCGTCACGCAAGTGGCGGCCTTTGTGTTTGCGCGGATACAAGGCGCCTGTCTTGCCAGATTGTCCCGTTTTCTGGGTATGCTGGGTTCGGCGTGACGGTTATTCAGTTCATGGGGCTGTCCCTCTCGGGGCGGGGGATACGACATTGCAGCGGTGCACGGGCAATTTTCCCGTTTCTCACGCAATCGCCACTTGAACCCCGCCTCTGGCTGGACTTAGCTGTCACGGTGCTTTCTGCTCCTACCGGAAAGTCAGGCAACAGGAGACCCGCATGAGATGTCCGACCGAAACCCGTGCCCTTGCCCGCTGGTCCGACACCGGCTGGCTATGCAGCCGGGCTGCCGGTGCGGTTCTGGTGCTCATGACGGTGCTATTTGCCCCGCAGGCATTTGGGCAAGGGGAAGAGGGCGCGTCTGACGATGTCATTGTCGCGCATGGCTATTCGTTTTACGGCGACCTCAGCTACCCGCCTGATTTCGAGCGTTTCAACTATGTTAACCCGGATGCCCCGCGCGGCGGCGAAATATCCATGTGGGCGCCGGGCACCTTCGATTCGATGAATCCCTACAGCCGCCGGGGCCGGGCCGGGCGCTATTCCTGGTCGCTGTACGAAAGCTTACTGGAAACCTCGGGCCCGTTTGGCGACAGCGCACCGGCGGATGTTTACGGCGAGTATTACGGCCTTCTGGCGCATTCTGTCGAATACCCACCGTCAAAGGACTGGGTAATCTTTCACATGCGCCCCGAAGCGCGTTTTTCCGATGGTACGCCGGTGACCGCGCATGACGTGGTGTTCACCCATAACCTGTTTCTGGAGCAGGGACTGCCGTCTTACGCCGAGGCGGTGCGCTACCGCGTCACCAGCGCTGAAGCACTGGATGATCACACTGTGCGCTTTGAATTCCGCCCCGATATCTCGCGTCGTTCACTGATTGATCAGGTGGGGGCGACCCCGGTCATGTCGCGCGCCTGGTTTGAGGAGACTGGCGCGCGTCTGGATGAATCGCGGCTGGAAACGGCGCCTGGCTCAGGCCCCTATGTGCTGGACGGCTACGAGATCAACCGTCGCATCACCTATCGCCGCAACCCGGACTACTGGGGCTGGCATTTGCCCAATAACGTTGGGCGGCATAATTTCGATGTGATCCGGGTAGAGTATTTCGCCGACGATTCAGCCGCATTCGAGGCGTTCAAGACCGGCGAATACACCTTCCGCGCCGAGGGAAATTCGCGGCAATGGGCGGTGGGATATGATTTCCCCGCTGTCCGGCGCGGTCATGTGATCCGCGAGGAAATTCCCGATGGCACGCCACCCACGCCCACCGGTTTCGTGTTCAACCTGGATCGGCCTCAGTTGCAAGACCGCCGTGTGCGCGAGGCCTTGTCGCTGGCCTATAATTTCGAATGGACCAACCAGCAGTTGCAATACGGGCTGATGAGCCAGCGGCATTCCTTCAGCCAGGGCACCCGGCTGGAGGCCCAGGGCACACCCGAGGGCGCGGAACTGGCGCTGCTGGAAACGCTGGGCGATCTGGTGCCGTCCGAACTGCTGATCGAGCCGGTGGTGATGGCGCATGGATCGGCGGCCGATCGGTTGCAGGACCGTCGCAACCTGCGCCGCGCCAATGCACTGCTTGAAGAGGCTGGCTGGACTGTCGGCGCCGATGGTGTGCGTCGCAATGCCCAGGGTCAGGTGCTCCGCATCGAGATGCCCTTTGCCAGTTCATCCTCGGCCACGCTGGAATCGGTGATCGAGACGTTCATGCAGAACCTGCAGGCGATGGGGGTGCAGGCGCGGGCGCAAAAGATCGACCCGGCGCAATACACCGCCCGTTCGCGCGATCGCGACTATGACATCGTGTTCGATCAGTATCTGGCCTTTCTGGACACCGGCACCGGCCTGCATCAGCGGTTCGGCTCCGAGGCGGCGGATGACGTATTCAACCCGGCCGGGCTGCGTAGCCCGCTGGTGGATGCGGTGATCGACATTTCGCTGAATGCCCCCAGCCCCGAAGAGCGCGATGTGGCGCTGCGCGTGCTGGACCGTGTGCTGCGCTGGGAGCGGTTCATGATTCCCGTATGGTACAATCCTGACAGTTGGGTGGCCTATTGGGACATGTATCGCCACCCCGAGGAACTGCCGCCATTCTCCGACGGCGTTCTTGATTTCTGGTGGCATGATGCCGAGGCCGCTGCAGCCCTGCGTGCGGCCGGCGCGCTGCGGTAAGGCCCGATGACCGCCTATATCCTCCGAAGGCTGCTTTTGGTGATTCCCACGCTTCTGGGCGTGATGGTAATCAATTTCACGCTGGTCCAGTTCGTGCCCGGCGGCCCGATCGAGCAGATCATCGCCCAGATGGAGGGGCAGGGCGATGTGTTTGGCGGCTTTGCAGGCGGCGGCGACGATGTCGCGCGCAGCGGTGGCGGCGATGAGCGCTATATCGGTGCGCGTGGACTGCCGCCTGAATTCATCGCCCAGCTAGAGCGCGAATTCGGTTTCGACAAGCCTCCGGTCGAGCGGTTCTTCAATATGCTGTGGAACTACATGCGGTTCGATTTCGGAACCAGCTACTTCCGTTCGATTTCGGTGATCGACCTGGTGGTCGAGAAGATGCCCGTGTCGGTCTCGCTTGGTCTGTGGTCGACACTGATTGCCTATCTGATCTCGATTCCGCTGGGCATCCGCAAGGCGGTAAAAGATGGTGCGCCGTTCGATACCTGGACATCGGGCGTGATCATCGTCGGCTATGCGATTCCGGGCTTCCTGTTCGCCATCCTGCTTCTGGTCCTGTTTGCGGGCGGGTCTTACTGGCAGGTATTTCCGGCGCGCGGACTGACCTCCGAGGCCGAGATATGGGAGCAGTTGTCGATCTGGGGCAAGATTGTCGACTATTTCTGGCATATCGCGCTGCCGGTGACGGCGCTGACGATTTCCAGCTTTGCGACGCTGACGCTGCTGACAAAGAACAGTTTTTTGGATGAGTTGCGCAAGCAGTATGTGATGACCGCGCGCGCCAAGGGTGTGGCAGAGCGCAAGGTGCTTTACGGACACGTGTTCCGCAATGCGATGCTGATCGTGGTGGCGGGATTTCCGGCAGTGTTCATCGGTGCGTTTTTCGGCGGCTCACTGATCATCGAGACGATCTTTTCGCTTGATGGGCTGGGGCGGCTGTTTTTTGAGGCGGCGGTGGCGCGGGATTATCCGGTAATCTTTGGCACGCTGTTCATCTTCACGCTTCTGGGGCTGATCGTAGGGATCATCTCGGATCTGATGTATGTCTGGATTGACCCGCGCATCGATTTCGAGACGCGGGAGGGCTAGAGATGAAGCCATTGCATCTCACCTTGCGCGACAGAAGGCGCTTCGAAGCGCCTTCCCGGCCAGCCCTGTGGCAGGCGCACGGCACCGGAGGAGGGCGTATCGCAACCAAAGGCGCGGGTGAACGGCGCTTGCAAGCGCCGTGGGCAAGGCCCTTCGAAGGGCCTTCCGCCCCGCCGGTTGCCAGCCTTGCGCCTTATTTCGCGCACGGAGGCCTGGCCGCATGATCCGTCTGTCCCCGCTAAACCAGCGCCGCTGGCGGAATTTCCGGGCAAACCGCCGCGCCTTCTGGTCGCTGATCATCTTTGGCCTGCTTTACTTCGTTTCGCTCTTCGCCGAGTTCATCGCCAATGACCGCCCCATCCTGATCAACTACCGCGGCGCCTATTTCTACCCGACCTTCAACTTCTACCCCGAGACCGCCTTCGGCGGCGAGTTCCGCACCCAGGCCGTTTACCGCGCCGACGAGGTGCGCTGTCTGATCCATACCGGCGGCGCCGAGCTTTGCCTTGATGACCCGGAAGACGCCATGGCCGAGGCCCTTGCCCAGGGCACCGTCGAGGGTGAGCCGATTGTCCGGGGCTGGATGATCTGGCCGCCCATTCCCTATAGCTACAACACCGTCAACGACCTTGGCGGCCCCGCGCCGTCGGCCCCGGACAGCCGCCATTTGCTGGGCACCGATGACACCGCGCGCGATGTGTTGGCGCGGGTGATCTATGGTTTCCGGCTGTCGGTGACCTTCGCGCTGGTGGTGGTCGCCATCTCGTCACTGATCGGCATTGCTGCGGGGGCAATTCAGGGCTTTTTCGGCGGTCTGACGGACCTGTTGTTCCAGCGCCTTATCGAACTGTGGGGCTCTGTCCCGTCGCTTTACGTCATCATCATCGTCGCCGCGATCATCCCGATGAACTTCTGGCTGCTGGTATTCCTGATGGTGCTGTTCAGTTGGACGGCCCTTGTCGGCGTAGTGCGCGCCGAGTTTCTGCGTGCACGAAACTTCGAATATGTTCGCGCCGCACGTGCGCTGGGGGTATCCAACACGCGCATAATGTTCCGCCATGTCCTGCCCAACGCCATGGTGGCCACCGTCACGCTGTTGCCCTTCATCGTCACCGGCGCCATTGCCGGGCTGGCCACGCTGGATTTTCTGGGCTTCGGCCTGCCCGCCTCGGCGCCGTCACTGGGCGAGTTGACCTTGCAGGCGAAAACCCATCTTCAGGCGACGTGGCTGGGTTTCAGCGCCTTTTTCACCTTTGCCATCATGCTCAGCCTTCTGGTGTTCATCTTCGAGGGTGTGCGCGATGCATTTGATCCGCGAAAGACCTTTCGATGAGCGTTCTGGACATCTCCAACCTCTCCGTAAGCTTCCGGCAGGACGGCAAGGTGGTGCAGGCCGTGCGCGGGGTGTCGTTCTCGGTCGCGGCGGGGGAAACCGTGGCGCTGGTGGGGGAATCGGGTTCGGGCAAGTCGGTCACGGCGCTGTCCACGGTGGGCCTTTTGCCCGATTCGGCCGAGATCGAGGGGTCTGTCACCTTCGGCGGCACGCAGATGATCGGTGCCGCGCAGGCCGATCTGCGACATGTGCGGGGCAATGAGATCAGCTTCATCTTTCAGGAGCCGATGACCAGCCTCAACCCGCTGCACACGGTGGAGAAACAGATAGCCGAGGCGCTGGCGCTGCATCAGGGCCTGAGCGGTGCGCCCGCGCGTACCCGGGTTCTGGAACTTTTGCACAAGGTTGGTATCCGCGAGGCCGAAAGCCGCCTCAATGCCTATCCGCATCAGCTTTCCGGTGGGCAGCGCCAGCGGGTGATGATTGCCATGGCACTGGCGAATGGGCCGAAACTGCTGATGGCGGATGAGCCGACAACAGCGCTGGATGTCACCATTCAGGCACAGATATTGGAACTGCTCGCCGGCCTCAAGCGCGAGGAAGGCATGGCGATGCTGTTCATCACCCATGACCTGGGGATCGTTCGGCGGGTGGCGGACCGGGTTTGTGTGATGCAGCAGGGCGAGATTGTCGAGCAGGGGCCGACGGACACGGTTTTCGCCAATCCGCAACACCCCTATACGCAAAAGCTGCTGGCCGCTGAACCCAAGGGGCTGCCTGAACCGGTTGTCACCGATGCCGCTCCGATACTGGAAACCGATGCGCTGCGCGTCTGGTTTCCGATCCATCGCGGCTTTCTCCGGCGCACGGTGGGGCATGTGAAGGCGGTGAATGACGCAACGATACGACTGCATGCAGGCGAGACGCTGGGCATTGTGGGCGAGTCTGGTTCGGGCAAGACAACGCTGGCGCTGGCAATCATGCGGCTGATTACCTCGGATGGGCTGATCCGGTTCAAGGGGCAGGATATCGCAGGTTGGCGGGCAGACCGTCTGAGGCCGCTCAGGCGTGAGATGCAGATCGTCTTTCAGGACCCGTTCGGCAGCCTCAGCCCCCGCATGACCATCGAGGAGATCATCGCCGAGGGTTTTGGCGTGCATGGCATTCCCACCGGCAAGGACCGGCGCGCACTGGTGGCCGAGGTGATGGAAGAGGTCGGGCTGGACCCGACGATGATGCACCGCTACCCGCATGAATTCTCGGGCGGTCAGCGGCAACGCATCGCCATTGCCCGAGCCATGGTGCTGCGGCCCAGCCTTTTGGTGCTGGATGAGCCGACCTCGGCGCTGGACATGACGGTTCAGGTGCAGATCGTCGATCTGCTGCGCGCGCTTCAGCGAAAATACGGGCTGGCCTATCTGTTCATCAGCCATGACCTGCGGGTGGTGCGCGCCATGGCGCATCAGGTAATCGTGATGAAGGAAGGCGACGTGGTCGAGTATGGCCCCTCCAAAACCGTGTTCGACTCGCCAAGGACAGAATACACCCGCGCCCTTATGGCGGCCGCCTTTGACCTGCGGGTGATCGGCAAGACTGATACAGGGGGCAGAACGGAGAACGCGGTGTGAAAATCCTTCTCGTGCACCAGAATTTCCCCGGCCAGTTTCTGCATCTGGCCCCGGCGCTGAGCGAGCGCGGGCACGAGGTTGTGGCACTGACCGATGAGGGGAACGCGCGGCCCTCACCTATCACGACATTTCGTTATCGCGCGCCTGAACCACGGCCAGACCCGGCAGTCGCCCGTTTCGGCACCACCTATGCGGAAATGACCAACCGCGCACACCGCGCCGCACGTGCGGCCCTTGTCCTGCGTGACACGCATGGTTTTTACCCTGATGTCATCTTCGGCCATGGCGGTTGGGGCGAGACACTTTTCCTGCCTGAAATCTGGCCCCGGGCGCGGCTGCTGGTCTATGCCGAATTCTACTATGCGACGCGCGGCCTTGACGTGGGCTTTGACCCCGAATTTTCCAGGGGTGAGCCGGAAAAGGCCTTTTCGGTCATCGCCCGGCAAGGCCATCAGGCACTGATGATGACACAGGCCGATGCCGCGCTGGCGCCGACCGAGTTTCAGGCGGATACCTTCCCACCCTGCTTTCGCGACAAGATTACCATTATCCACGATGGTATCGATACCGATCGCGTGGCACCGGACCCGGGCGCCGAAGTGGCGTTGCCCTCGGGCGCGGTGTTTCGGGCGGGTGATGAACTGCTGACCTTCGTCAATCGTAACCTGGAGCCCTATCGCGGTTATCACAGCTTCCTGCGCGCGCTGCCCGAAGTGTTGCGTGCCCGACCACAGGCGCAGGTGGTGATCGTCGGCGGCGACGATGTCAGCTATGGACCCCGGCCGGGCGGTGGGCGGTCGTGGAAAGAGATATTCCTGGATGAGGTTGGCGACCGGCTTGACTTGTCGCGCGTTCATTTCACCGGCCGCGTGCCCTATGCCACCTTCGTGGGCCTGATGCAGGCCACACGGGCGCATTGCTACCTGACGGTGCCGTTTGTTTTGTCCTGGTCGATGCTGGAAGCCATGAGCGCGGGCGCGCTGGTAGTGGGCTCGCGCACCGCACCGGTGGAAGAGCTGATCACCGACGGGGTGAACGGGCGGTTGGTGGATTTCTTCGACACCGCCGAGATTACAGAGGTTCTGACCGACGCGCTCGCCCGTCCGATGATGCATCGCCACCTGCGCGAGGCGGCGCGGGCGCATATCGTCGAGAATTATGACCTGCACCGGATCTGCCTGCCGCGACTGATCGATTTCGTCGAAGGGCGGATATAGGGGCAGCCCAGGGGCGCTCCCGCCCGTCTTCATGCCGCGCTTGCGCGCAGCATTTCATCCCGTTTGGCCAGGCCGCACGGCTGCGCCGCGCGGCAGAAGGGGGCTTTGCCCCCTCTGGACCTGCGGCCCATTCACCCCCGCGTATTTTCCCGCAAGATGAAAGGGGCGGTGCGCAGCAATACCAATCAGATCGCGCTTGAATGACTGGTCTTGGCCATGGAATACGTATCGAATCTGGCGGCGATCATGCGGGTGAGCGGGCGGCCCTCGGGTGGAATGGTGAGGCCCTGCGCGTCGTGGCACACGAAGGCTCCGTACTTCTCGGCGACAGGGGCAAAGAGGCTGTCGAGAAGGGCGGGCGTGGCGCCGAAATCGCGGATCAACTCGGCGCTTTTCACGGAGAAGTCGCACATCAGCGCCTCGATGATGCGCCCGCGCAAGAGGTCGTCACCCCTGAAGGCATGGCCGCGCGTGATGGCGAACTGACCCGCCTGAACCGCCTTGGCCCAAGCTGAGGTGGAGGGGTTCATCTGCGCATAGCCCTGCGGGAAGCGCGAGATCGAGGACGTCCCGAGGCCGATCAGCACTGCAGCGGTATCGTCCGTATAGCCCTGAAAATTGCGTCGCAAGGTGCCATTCTGCGCCGCAACGGCCAGACCGTCATTGGGGCGGGAGAAATGATCAATTCCGATCTCCCGGTAGCCATCCCAGGCGAACAATTGTCGCGCGGTCTCGAATAGTTCCAGCCGCTCTTCCGGGCGTGGCAGGCTGTCGGAGGGGATCATCTGCTGGCGCCGCGCCATCCAGGGCACATGCGCATATCCATAGAGCGCCACCCGGTCGGGCGCGAGGGAGAGCAGCTTCTGCACCGAATCGGCGGCGCGAGCGCAGGTCTGGTGCGGCAGTCCGTAGAGGATGTCTGCGTTGAGGCTGTGCACGCCCCTGGCGCGAATCGCCTCTACCGCAGCGCGGGTAATTTCATAGCTCTGGTCACGGCCAATGGTTTTCTGAATCTCCGGGTCGAAATCCTGCACACCGATCGAGGCGCGGTTCATCCCGGCCTCGGCCAGCGCGTCAAGCCGCTGTTCGTCGATCTCGTTTGGATCGATTTCGACTGAGAATTCGCTCCCCTCGCCCAATGGCGCAACATCGAAAACCGCCGCCGCCAGATCGCGCATCTGTGCCGCCGGCAACAGAGTTGGTGTGCCGCCGCCCCAGTGCAGGCGCGACAGTTTCACCCCCTCCGGCAGGGCGTTTTTCAGCAGTTTCAACTCGGTTTTGAGGCTTTCAACGTAAGCGATAACTGGCGCGGTGGCGCTCGTCCCCTGCGTGCGGCATGCGCAGAACCAGCACAGCCTGCGGCAGAAGGGCACATGGATATAGAGCGAAATCCGGCTATCTGGTTCAATCGCGTCGAGCCACTTGCCAAACGCATCCGGGCCGACTTCCGCCGAGAATTGCGGAGCGGTCGGGTAGCTCGTGTAGCGGGGTACGCGCGCGTCGAAAAGGCCCAGACGGGCGAGTTGCGATTCAGTGTTCATTCCGTTACGCTTAAGCCCTTCACAGCCGAGAGCATTGACTTAGATCAAACCATGCAGAAAACCTCCACCGCCCCCATCAAGACCGTTAATATGACCTGCGGCGACTGCCCGATCCGGCATCGCGCGGTCTGCGCGCGTTGTGATGAGGAAGAGTTGCTGCGGCTGGAAGAGATCAAGTATTATCGCAGTTTCGAAGCTGGCCAGACGGTGGTCTGGTCAGGCGACCGGATGGATTTCGTGGCTTCGGTTGTGTCGGGTATCGCCACGCTCACCCAGACGATGGAGGACGGGCGGCGCCAGATGGTGGGCCTGTTGTTGCCGTCGGATTTCGTGGGTCGGCCGGGGCGCGAAACGGCGGCCTATGACGTCACCGCCACCACCGATCTGGTAATGTGCTGTTTTCGCAAGAAACCCTTCGAAGACGTCATGATGAAAACGCCGCATGTCGGCCAGCGGCTTCTTGAGATGACGCTGGACGAACTGGATGCGGCGCGCGAATGGATGCTTCTGCTGGGCCGTAAGACCGCGCGGGAAAAGATTGCAAGTCTGATCACCATCATCGCCCGGCGCGATGCCTCGCTCAAGGCGCAGCGGCATGCCGGCAGTGTGAGCGTGGATCTGCCCCTGACGCGAGAGGCGATGTCGGAATACCTGGGCTTGACGCTCGAAACCGTCAGTCGCCAGATTTCGGCTCTGCGCCGGGATGGTGTGATCGAGATAATGGGCAAACGCCATATCACCATCCCCGATTTCGACCGCCTGGTCGAGGAAGCGGGCGACGATGCCGATGGCGGTTTTCTGGTCTGACGGAAGCTTCAGCTTCCCGTTCATCCGGCGCCCCTTTCATCTGTTCAAAAATATCCTCGGGGGGTGAATTCGGCGCAGCCGAAGAGGGGGGTGGAAAACCCCCCTTCACCGCCTGACACAAGCGCCTCAATGCGCCAGGAAAACCGGCGTTGGCGCGTTTTCCAGAACATTACGGGTTGCCCCGCCGAGGATGGCTTCGCGCAGGCGGGAATGGCCATAAGCACCCATCACCAGAAGGTTGGCGTCGGTGTCTTCGATATGGCGCATGAGCACGTCCGACACGCGCGGCAGCGTCTTGGCCAGTACCGAGACTTCGGCGCGCACCCCGTGTCGAGCAAGCATCTGGGTCAGCAATCCGCCCGGGTCCGAGCGTTCGGGGCTGTGCACCGGCGGGTTGACCACCACGATATTTACCAGATCGGCCTGTTTCAGCAGCGGAAGCGCCCGGCGCACGGCATTGAGCGCCTCGTTCGACTGGTTCCATGCAACGACCACGCGCTTGCCAAAATCCTTGCCGAGCCCGGTTTCGGGCACTACCAGCGTTGCCGATTGACCCTCGAAAAGCGCGGCTTCGATCACGGCTTCCTGGGTTGGCAGAGCATCGCGGCCATAGGGGCGGACCTGGATCACCAGGTCGCTGAAGCGGGCGCGCAAGCCCACCAGCCCCGGCAAGCCGCCGAACTGAACCACCGCCGATTCCGTGCCCCAGCGCAGTCCGCTGCCATCAAGGCGCTTGCGGGCGCGGGTTTCCAGTGATTCGGCATCAGTCTGGGCGCGTTCCAGCGTTTCTTGCAGCAAGAGCGGCGAGGCGCCCATATAAAAGCCGCCCGCGGGTGTCATATCGACGCCCAGCAGGCAGACGCCCAGATGCGCATCCTGCTTCAACGCAAAGTCGATCGCCGGGGGAAGCGTGATGTCCAGTTCGGGGGCGCTGCCCAGAAAGGTTGTGACGGATTTGAAGGACATGTTCATTCCTCGTTTTTATTCAGGGGCTTAAGCAAAGCTTCACCGGCCATGCCCATTTGCTGACAGCATTTGATACTGCGCTGTCACAATCGCCATGTCCTTGATTTCAATCAAGCCCGGCTGGTGATGAAATTGACATGAATCAATGTATCTTGGAGGAGGCGGCCTGATAAGGGGGGTGGCGCAGCAGGTCCGGTGCGTCCGTTCTCGGTATTCGGGGCGGTGCCGGGGAAACGCTAATAAAAACGGAACAAAGGGACGCAAGCAATGTGGGATTACGTCAAGCTGATCGTGCTTGCCGCGATCGCGGTATTCGCCGCGATCATTGCAAGTTACGCGCGCGATCTCGCCCATCTGGTTCACATGATCATCATCATGCTGACCGCCGGCGGGCTTTTCCTGTGGCAAATTCGCCGTGTGGGAGAACCGGTTGTACACAACCAACTTGAATATATGGATGGCGTGGTGCGCTACGGCGTGATCGCTACCGCCTTCTGGGGGGTGGTTGGCTTTCTGGTCGGCGTGGTCATCGCCTTTCAACTGGCCTGGCCGGAACTGAACCTCGAATTCGCGCAGGGATACACCAATTTCGGCCGACTGCGGCCGCTGCACACCTCGGCGGTGATCTTCGCCTTCGGGGGTAACGCGCTGATCGCTTCGGCATTCTACGTGGTGCAACGCACCTCAGCCGCGCGGCTCTGGGGCGGGAACCTCGCATGGTTCGTGTTCTGGGGGTATCAGCTGTTCATCGTCCTGGCCGCCACCGGCTATGTTCTGGGTTCGACCCAGGGGCAGGAATACGCCGAGCCCGAATGGCTGGCCGATCTGTGGCTGACCATCGTCTGGGTGGCGTTCCTGGGTGTCTACATGGGCACGCTGATCAAGCGCCGCGAGCCGCATATCTACGTCGCCAACTGGTTCTACCTGTCGTTCATCATCACTGTGGCGATGCTGCATGTGGTCAACAACGTGCAAGTGCCGGTGTCGATCTTCGGTTCCACCTCGATTCCGGTATGGTCGGGTGTTCAATCGGCGATGGTGCAGTGGTGGTACGGGCATAATGCGGTGGGCTTCTTCCTGACCGCGGGCTTCCTGGGGATGATGTATTACTTCATTCCGAAACAGGCCGAACGCCCGGTTTACAGCTACAAGCTGTCGATCATTCACTTCTGGGCGCTGATCTTCCTGTATATCTGGGCCGGTCCGCACCACCTGCACTACACCGCGCTGCCGGACTGGGCGCAGACACTGGGCATGACCTTTTCGATCATGCTCTGGATGCCAAGCTGGGGCGGCATGATCAACGGTCTGATGACGCTTTCGGGCGCCTGGGACAAGCTGCGCACCGATCCTGTGATCCGCATGATGGTGGTTGCCGTGGGCTTTTACGGCATGGCCACCTTCGAGGGCCCGATGATGTCGATCCGCGCGGTCAACTCGTTGTCGCACTATACCGACTGGACCATTGGTCACGTGCACTCGGGCGCGTTGGGCTGGAACGGGATGATCACCTTCGGCATGCTCTACTACCTGGTGCCGCGTCTGTGGAAGCGCGAACGCCTCTACAGTCTGGCGCTGGTAAGCTGGCACTTCTGGCTGGCGACCATCGGGATCGTGCTCTACGCGGCCTCGATGTGGGTGACCGGCATCATGGAAGGGCTGATGTGGCGGCAGGTCGATGCACAGGGCTTCCTGGTCAACAGCTTCGCTGACACCGTGTCCGCCAAGTTCCCGATGTATGTGGTGCGTGGTCTGGGCGGAACGCTGTTCCTGCTGGGTGCGATCATCATGTGCTACAACCTGTGGAAGACCGTGACGAGCGTGGGCGAGAAGAAGCCCGCGACCGCCGCGGTGCCCGCTGAATAACCGGAGGGCGTCATGAGCATTCTCAAACATCACAAGAAGATCGAGACGCATGCAACGCTGCTTCTGGTCCTCAGCTTTCTGGTGGTGACCATCGGCGGGCTGGTTCAGATCGTGCCGCTGTTCTATCTGGAAAACACCATTGAGGAAGTGGAAGGCGTGCGACCCTATTCACCGCTGGAACTCGCCGGGCGCGAGATATACCGGCGTGAAGGCTGCTATGTCTGCCACAGCCAGATGATCCGTCCGATGCGCGACGAGGTCGAGCGGTATGGCCATTACAGCCTCGCTGCGGAATCGATGTATGACCATCCGTTCCAGTGGGGCTCCAAGCGCACCGGACCGGACCTGGCGCGCATCGGCGGGCGGTATTCGGATGACTGGCATGTGCAGCACATGATCGACCCGCGCGCGGTGGTGCCGGAATCGATCATGCCCAGCTATGCTTACCTGATGAACCGGGTAATCGACGGGCGTTATGTCGAGGATTTGTTGCGCACCTATCGTCTGGTGGGTGTGCCCTATACCGACGAGATGATCGAAAACGCCCGCGCCGATTTCCTGGCGCAGGCCAACCCTGATGCTGATCATTCGGGCTTGCTGGAGCGTTATCATTCGGCGCAGACGCGCAATTTTGATGGCCAGCCGGAACTGACCGAGATGGACGCGATCATCGCCTACATGCAGATGCTTGGGACACTGGTCGATTTCAGCACCTTCGTGCCTGACGCAAGCCGCTGACAAGGGAGGAGAGCATGGAAACCTATACGCTTCTGCGCACTTTCGCCGACAGCTGGCACCTGCTGTTCATGACGCTGTTCTTTCTGGGCGTCGTTGCCTGGGCCTTCCGGCCCGGAAGCAAGAAGGTTCACGAAGAAACCTCGACAATGATCTTCCGTAATGACGACAGCCCGGCGGGGCCTGACGATGCCCCGGCATCTTCCGCCGGCAACCGCGAACCCAAAGAGGCACGCTGATGGTCGATCCAACGAAAAAGACACCCGATAACAAGGTCAGCCCGCCCGAACGGCAGTATGCTGACCCAAGATCAAAGCTCAAACAGGATCCGCCCACCACCGGCCATTCCTGGGACGGGATCGAGGAATACGATAACCCGATGCCGCGCTGGTGGTTGTGGACCTTCTATCTGACCATCATCTGGGCCGTGATCTACATGATCTTCTATCCCGCCTGGCCGATGGTCACGCGGGCCACCTCGGGCATCCTGGGCTATTCCACGCGGGCGGAGGTTGCCGCCGAGATCGCCCGCTTCGACCAGCAGAACCAGGTCTGGTTCGACCGGCTGGTTGAAACCGATCTGGATGCCATCCATCACGACCGTGAGTTGCAGAGCTTTGCGGTGAATGCAGGTGCCGCCGTGTTCCGTGCGCAGTGTTCGCAATGTCACGGCACCGGCGGGGCGGGGGTTCAGGCCTCGGGCTTCCCCAACCTGCTGGATGACGAGTGGATGTGGGGCGGAACGATGGAGGATATCCACCAGACCGTGCGTTACGGTATCCGCAACGAGGACCACATCGATACACGCTGGTCGGAAATGCCCGCCTTCGGCCGCGACGGTCTTCTGGATGAACAGGAGATCGACCAGGTGGTGCATTACGTCCTGCGCCTGTCAGGTCAGTCCGCCGACGCGGTACTGGCTGATGCGGGCGAAGAGGTCTACATGTTCAACTGCGCCTCGTGTCATGGTGACAACGGCGAGGGCGACACTTTTGTCGGTGCGCCGCCGCTCAACTCTGCCATCTGGCTTTATGGCGGCACCTATGACGACATTCGCCACTCGGTCGTCAACGCGCGTTTCGGCATCATGCCGGGCTTCGCTGGCCGGTTGCGCGATGCCGAAATCCGTGCGGTTGCAGCTTATGTCCACCAGCTAGGTGGCGGGCAGTAGGCGTGCCCGGTATCCGGCATCCCGGTAAAACGGGGTGTCGGGGCTGCACCAGGCCTCGTTCCTGTTCGCGCGTTTCCCGGGGAATGGTGCAGCCGATTTACTTCAGGCTCGCGTGCGGCCAGCGAGCCGTGTGCGCCTTTGCCGCAGCTAAAGATCTAGAAGTTACCGGCCTTTTGACCCAGGTCAAGGAGCGGGCGGCCCGGGAGGGCAATCAATGCCCCCAGGCGAACCACGGAGAAGGGCAATGAGCACTTCCGACGACACCCCACAACTCTACGCAGCCCGCGAGCCGGTCTTTCCCCGGCGCGTGTCGGGGGCTTTTCGCAACCTGAAGTGGTGGCTGCTGGCCTTCATGCTGGGCATCTACTACATCACGCCCTGGATTCGCTGGGACAGGGGCCCCGAACTGCCGAATCAGGCGGTGCTGCTGGACCTTGCCAACCGTCGCTTCTTCTTTTTCATGATCGAAATATGGCCGCATGAATTCTATTTCGTCGCCGGCCTTCTGATCATGGCCGGTATCGGCCTTTTTCTGTTCACCTCGGCGCTGGGCCGGGTCTGGTGCGGCTATGCCTGCCCGCAGACCGTCTGGACTGACCTTTTCATCCAGGTTGAGCGTTGGGTAGAGGGTGACCGCAACGCGCGGCTACGTCTGCACCGGCAGAAGTGGAACGCCGAGAAGGTCCGCAAGTATTCGACAAAATGGCTGGCCTGGCTGCTGATCTCGGTGGCGACCGGCGGTGCCTGGGGGTTCTATTTCACCGATGCGCCCAGCCTGCTTCGTGACCTGCTGACCTTCAGCGCGCATCCGCTGGCCTACACCACCATCGCCGTTCTTACCGCCACGACCTTTCTGTTCGGCGGGTTCTTCCGCGAACAGGTCTGCATCTACGCCTGCCCCTGGCCGCGCATTCAGGCCGCGATGATGGACGAGGACACGATCACCATTTCCTATCGCGACTGGCGTGGCGAACCGCGCGGCAAACTGAAAAAGGGACAGGCTTCGCCGGAGGGTGCTCAGGGCGACTGCATCGACTGCATGGCCTGCGTCAATGTCTGCCCGATGGGCATCGACATTCGTGACGGTCAGCAACTGGCCTGCATCACCTGCGGTCTTTGCATCGACGCCTGCAACGATGTTATGGACAAGATCGGCAAGCCGCGCGGGTTGATCGGTTATCTGGCGCTCTCGGACGAGGTTAGCGAACGCGAGGGAAAGCCGCCGATCTCTGTCTGGAAGCACGTTTTCCGACCGCGTACCATGGTTTATACGGTCCTCTGGGCCGGAATCGGTGTGGCCCTGATCGTGGCGCTGTTCCTGCGCACTGATATTGACATCTCCATCTCGCCGATCCGCAACCCCACCTTCGTGGTGCTGTCGGATGGCAGCGTGCGCAATGCCTATGACATCCGGCTGCGCAACATGCATAATGAACCGCGCCAGTTCTTCCTGACGGTGGCCGACAACCCCTCCATCCGGCTTACAATCGAGGGGGAGCAGGGGCAGTTGGTGACGGTTGCGCCGGATACGCAACTCAACCAGCGCATCTATCTTACCGCACCTGCCGGCACCGAGCCATCGCGCGCCGCGCAGACGCCGGTGCGGATCTGGGCCTCGGTTTCGGGTGACGCATCGCGCATATTTGGCGAAACGGTATTCAACGGGAGAGGGCAATGACACAAGCCACACAACAGAACGAGCGTCGCGAAAGCTCGCGCGGGAAAATGACCGGTGGCAAGGTTCTGGGCATCTTCGTGGTTGCCTTCGGGATCATCATGTCGGTCAATCTGCTGATGGCTTATAGCGCCGTCAGCACATTCCCGGGGCTGGAGGTGCGCAACAGCTTTGTTTCCAGCCAAGGGTTCAATGACCGGCTGGCGGCGCAGCGGTCGCTTGGCTGGGACGTGCATGTTGGCGTGAACGACGGCGAGTTGCGCGTGGTCTTTACCGACCCTGACGGCAAACCCGCCACAATCACCGACTTCAGTGCCACGCTGGGCCGCGCCACCCATACCCGCGATGATCTTCAGCCAGAATTTGTCCATGAAGCGGGCATCTTTACCGCGCCGGTATCCATAGCGCCGGGCAACTGGAATCTTCGGCTGGTCGCCACTGCGCCCGATGGCACCGAATTCCGCCAGCGGGTCTCGTTCCGGCACCGGGGCTGAGCGACGATGACCGACGCGACAAGCAGCCTTTCGGCCTGCCCGGCCTGTGTTGCCGCCCCGGCGGCGGAAGCCCGCGCGCAGGACGCCGAAGCCCAGGCGCGCGCCGCCGAGGGGGCGCGGATCATCCTGTCGGTTCCCGGAGCGCATTGCGCGGCCTGTATCGGCACCATCGAGCGTGATCTGGAGCGAATGCCCGGCGTCCGCTCGGTCCGGCTGAACCTGACGCTCAAACGCCTGTCGGTGCATGCCGATGAGGGGGTCGAGGCTGCGGCTGTCGCGTCGCGGCTGGAGGGGCTGGGATACGAGGCGCATGAGCTGGACTCCGGCACGCTCAGCATGACCGAGACCGACCGGCAGGGCCGCGATCTTTTGATGCGACTGGGCGTGGCCGGGTTCGCGATGATGAATGTCATGCTCTTGTCTGTGGCTGTCTGGTCGGGCGCCACGGATGCCACGCGTGACCTGTTTCACCTGGTCTCGGCACTGATCGCCGTTCCCACGGTGGCCTTTTCGGGCCAGCCCTTCTTTCGCTCGGCGATCCGGGCGCTCAAGGCGGGGCGGCTGAACATGGACGGGCCGATTGCGCTGGCCCTTGTTCTGACCGTCGCCATCTCGCTTTACGAAACCCTGAATTCGGGCCACCACGCCTATTTCGAGGCGGTGGTGATGCTGACCTTCTTTTTGCTGACCGGTCGCTATCTGGACTATCGCGCCCGCGCGCTTGCGCGTTCCGCCGCACAGGAACTGGCCGCGCTGGAAGTGCCGCGTGCGACCCGGTTGCAGGGCGGTGTTGAAACCACGGTGCCGGTGGCCGAACTGGCGGCGGGCGATATGGTGCTGGTCCGGCCCGGCGGGCGGGTGCCGGTCGATGGTGTCGTTACCGAGGGGCGCTCCGAGATCGACCGATCATTGCTGACCGGCGAGACGCTGCCCGCCTATGCGGGCGAGGGCACGGTGGTCAGCGCGGGCGAGGTCAACCTGACCGGCCCGCTGACGGTGCGGGTTACGGCGGCGGGGAAGGATACTTCGCTGCACCGCATGGCCGATCTGGTCGCCATGGCCGAGTCCGCCCGCAACAAGTATACCACCCTTGCAGACAAGGCCGCGCGGGCCTATGCGCCGACCATTCCGCTTCTGTCGCTGGGTGCCTTTGTCGCCTGGCTCTGGATCTCGGGGGGCGATCTGCGGTTGTCGGTCAATATTGCCATCGCCACGCTGATCATCACCTGCCCCTGCGCGCTGGGGCTGGCGGTTCCGGCGGTGGTGACGGCGGCCTCGGGACGGCTGTTTCGCAAGGGTCTTCTGATCAAGGATGGCACCGCGCTTGAGCGGCTGGCGCAGGTCGATACCGTTGTGCTGGACAAGACCGGCACCCTGACCCTGGGCACACCTGAACCCACCAATCTCGACAGCCACCCCGAGGCCGCCGCCCGTGTGGCGCTGGCGTTGGCGCAGGGGTCAGGCCATCCTCTGGCACAGGCGCTGACACGCGCACTTGTTGCGCGCGGTCTGCACCCCGAGCGGCTGGAATCGGTGCAGGAAGTGCCGGGCTACGGTGTCGAAGGCGTGTGGCAGGGGCAGAGGGTGCAACTGGGCCGGGCCGACTGGGTAGGTGCCCAGGCGCTTGATTGCACAGCGGCGTATCTGGCGCTGGATGGCCAGACACGGGCCTTTACCTTCGCTGACCGGCTGCGGCCCGGCGCCGAGGAACTGGTGGCCGCGTTAAAGCGTCAGGGCAAGCGGGTGATCCTGCTGTCGGGCGATGTGCCTGCAGCGGTGCGCGACATGGCCGCGCGGCTGGGTATCGATGACTGGCAGGCCGAGGCATTGCCGCAAGACAAGGCCGCCCGGATCGAGGCCCTCCACGCGGCCGGGCACAGGGTTCTGATGATCGGTGACGGGCTCAATGATACGGTGGCGCTGACTGCTGCGCATGTCTCTGTCTCGCCGGCCTCGGCGCTCGATGCGGCGCGTGCGGCCTCGGACATCGTGCTGCTGGGCCGCGACATTGCGCCGGTGGCCGATGCTGTGACCACGGCGCGCGCCGCCACGCGTCGCATCCACGAAAATTTCTGGCAGTCCGGCATCTACAATGCCATCTTTGTGCCAATCGCGCTCTTTGGCCTAGTTACCCCTTTGATCGCTGCGGCGGTCATGTCACTGTCCTCGATCACGGTGGCGCTGAATGCGCTACGGCTGAAATGAAAGGGGCTGAACGGTGGAGATACTTGGAATTTTGATTCCGGTCTCGTTGTTTCTGGGGCTTGTCGGCCTTTTGGGGTTCTACTGGACCCTCAAGAAAGGAATGTACGAAGACCCCGAAGGGGACAGCCGCCGCATTTTGCAGGGCGATTACGACGACAAGCCCAAATCCTGACCCGACCTCTGCAAGCGGTGCTTGTGATGACAGTGGGGCGGGTCAGGGGTTGGCCAGTTTGCGCAAGGCGTTGGGCAGGGTAATGCCGTGGTCAAAGACGCCATTGCGCAGAAATTCCAGCACTTCTGCGATGACAATGGGATTCATCATCAAAAGCATATGCGTGACGGGCAGCACGATGTGATCGGCCATGCCTTCAACGCGGGTGCTTTCGACAGAAACCGTGCCATCATTCTCACCCTCGATGAGGATCGGGCCCAACGGGCTGATTGCCCGGTTTCCCGCGATCACCCCCAGTTCGTAGTCGACGGGTGGCAACCGGCTGGGCACCGAGGCTGCGTCGGTTCCCAATTCGCTTGCCGCCGGACCGTGCAGGAAATCCAGGATATCCGCCATCAGATTGGGCATCAGGTCAGGCAGGATTTCCATACCCGACAGATTGTCGATGATCTCGGTGCCATGGTTGGGCGGCGCCAGCATCACCACGCGGCCCATCAGCACAGGCCGGTTGTCGCGCAGCCAGGCGCGCACCAGTATGCCGCCCATCGAATGGGTGACGAAATGGGTCTGAACCGGGCCACATTTATCGACCGCCCGCCCGACATGATTCACGAGCTCCTCGATCGGCGCCTCGGTCGAGGGGTAGCCATCATTCACGACCGTATAGCCGTGGAATTCCAGCACTTCCTCGATCATCCACATCGAGGCCTCGCTGCGCGCCAGACCGTGCAGCAGCACCACGCAATCGGCGGCGGCCGGCGTGGCGAACAGAAAGAAGGGGATCACAAGCGAGCGCATTCTTTTCTTATAGCGTCCGTAGGGGGCAGACAGAAGCTTGCGTTAGCCAATGGGCGAACAAGTTATTGCCAGCCGTTTTCAGGATGTCGCGGCCATCCTTCCGTCCGGCGGGCCTGGTGGACAGTGTCGCAGGCGTATTTCTCGGCAAGATGAATGGGGCGAAAGCGCGCCATATCAACGGGCCGCGGATTTTGTGGTGTCGCGTTCGACTGTGTGCATGTTCCTTGCGCGCAGGGCTGCCGCGGCCTCGTCATAGACAAAAGGCAGGAAGGCATAGCGTTCGCCACGGGTGACCGCCGAAACCCGGTGCAGGAGGGAGCAGGAAAACACCACCGCGCCACCGGGCGGGGCCTTGAAACCCTGTGGTCCGAATTCAGGGAACGAGACTTCGCCGCCGTCGAAGTCATCATTCAGGTTGATCGAGATCGCAAAACGGCGATGCGCGGTGCCCGGGGTGGTATTGTCGCGATGCGCAGCGAAATGCCCCCCTTCGTCAGCGCGGTAGCAGGAGACGATGTAACGCTCCATTCGGGTGGCGTGGAAGGCATGGGCGCGCGCAATCTCGGGCACGACGCGGCGCAGGATGCGGCTTTGCAGGCGCGCGATCATCGGCTGGTCAGTAATCACATGATCACGGCGGCTTTTGAAGCCGGGGTCATGCATGCCAACCGTCTTGCCCTCCACTTCACGCATGAAACCCGAAACCTCGCCCCCGGCGGCTTGGTAGAGGGCGATCAGCTCATCGCACAGCGCAGGCTCAAAGACGCGGGGCAGGAAAAGGATGGGGGCCTGAAGGGGAATGCCGGTGGCGCGTTCGGGGGGCGGCAGGCCTTGCAGGCGTTCGATGACGGCCGTCGCATCGGTGCCATCGCTGCGGCAGGGCAGCGTGTCGATGATGCGCAGCATCGGATCGGCGATGATCCAGAGCATGCGATAGGGCGTGGCGCTGTCGTTGTCGGTTGGGGCGGCACCGAGGGCGCGGCTGACGGTCAGGTTGTCATCCAGAAACAGGCGAAAGCCACGCCGCTCGGCGGGAAGGGCGGCCAGGCTCGCCGGTTCGGTGCAGACGACGAAAAGGCTGGCAAAGGCATCGTTGAAAAGATCGGTGCGCTCCGTCGCCCTGATCACGCCGGGCAAGGCCGGGTTCGCGGCCGGGCCCATGAGGCAAATCACGATATAGCGCCCCGCAGCCGCGCCCAGGCTGAAGCGTTCCTTCGAGGCGGTGCGCTGGGTAACATGCGGCAGCGGATCACCCGCCAGGTGTTGATGGTATTTGGGCACGCTGACAACTCCGGTTTGGCGCAGCCTAACGCGGCAGGTGTCAATTTCCAGTAAAAACCGCCGCGTTCTGTTCCGGTCCGGACGGGCGCGGCGCTTACTCCTGCGCGGCGAGGAAAGCCTCGGCGTCAAGCGCTGCCATGCAGCCCATGCCCGCGCTGGTCACTGCCTGACGATACACATGATCGGTCAGATCGCCAGCCGCAAAGACTCCAGGTATCGAGGTGCGGGTGCTGCCCGGTTCGACCCAGACATAGCCGCCATCCTGAAGTTTCAACTGGTTCTTCACCAGTTCCGAGGCAGGGGCATGTCCAATCGCCACGAAGAAGCCTGCACAGGGGACGACCTGTTCTGCGCCGGTCTCAACATGGCGGACCCTGACGCCGGTAACGCCAAGTGGTTCTTCGTCGCCCATCACCTCGATCGGGGCATGGTTCCACAACACCTCGATCTTGGGATGCTTGAACAGGCGGTCTTGCATGATCTTCTCGGCGCGCAGGCTGTCGCGGCGATGCACCAGCGTCACCTTTGAGGCGAAGTTGGTAAGGAAAAGCGCCTCTTCCACAGCCGTATTGCCGCCACCCACCACCACGATCTCCTTGCCGCGATAAAAGAAGCCGTCACAGGTGGCGCAGGCCGACACGCCAAAGCCCTGGAACTTCGCCTCCGAGGGCAGGCCCAGCCATTTCGCCTGCGCGCCGGTGGCCAGCACAACAGCATCGGCGGTATAGGTGGTGCCGCTGTCGCCGGTGGCGGTGAAGGGGCGCTTTGACAGGTCCAGCGCGGTGATCACATCGGTGATGATCTCGGCGCCCATTTCGCGCGCATGGTTTTCCATCCGTGCCATCAGCTCCGGCCCCATGACCGAGGTGTCGCCGGGCCAGTTCTCGACATCGGTGGTGATGGTCAGCTGTCCGCCGGGCTGGATACCCTGCACCAGGATCGGTTCCAGCATCGCACGCGAGGCATAGACAGCGGCGGTATAACCGGCCGGGCCCGAGCCGATGATCAGAAGGCGGGTGTGGCGGGGGTCGGACATGGGGGCACTCCATCAAATTCGTTTTCTTGCATATAGTGGTGCCTGGCACAGGTGCAAGGTCGCTGCAAGCATGCTCCGGCCATAGCCCCTTGCCCCCGGCGCTGACAAGGTGGCATAGCGCGCAGGGACGCTCTGCTGCCAGCTTGCGCACAAGTATTGCGCAAAGGCGAAAGAATGTTGCGTGCAGGGCCGTTCGCGCATACACAAGCGAGAATTACAATGGAGCACTGCCGCATGCCCGGCGCGAAACTCGATCCGATCGACCGCATGATTCTTGCTGAACTGCAGGCCGATGGGCGTATGACCAATGTCGAACTCGCCCGCCGTGTCGGTATCTCGGCCCCGCCCTGCCTGCGCCGGGTGCGTACGCTGGAAGAGGCCGGTTTCATCCGTGGATATCATGCTCGCGTTGATGTGCGCGAACTGGGGTTCGAGGTGCAGGTCTTCGCCATGGTGCGGCTGCACCGGCAGGCCGAGGCCGACTTGAAAGCTTTTGAGCAACGCTGCCGCGACTGGTCACTGGTGCGCGAATGCCACATGCTCAATGGCGAGATCGATTTCATCCTGAAATGCGTGGCGCCCGATCTGTCAAGTTTCCAGAATTTTCTGACCGAAGCATTGCTGGCCGCCGAGAATGTTGCCAGCGTAAAAACCTCGCTGGTGATTCGCTGTGCCAAGGATGAACCGGGCGTGCCGTTTGATGTGCTGGAAGAACGCTACAACAAGGAAGCCTGATACGGCGAAGGGGCGCGCGCTGCGCCCCCCACTCGACCTTTGGCCACACCTCCCGCGATAACTTCCGGAAGGAAATGAGGGGCGCAGGGCCCGGTTTAAAGCCGCAAGGCCTCGCGCGCGGCGGTGACGGGCAAGTCCAGCGCCTTGCCAACAGCGTCATAGGTTACACGCCCGGCATGGACATTCAGGCCGTTCAGCAGGTGTTCATCTTCGGCACAGGCCAGTCGCCAGCCCTTGTTAGCCAGCGCCATAAGATAGGGAAGGGTCGCATTGCCCAGTGCCTGGGTCGAGGTCCGGGCCACCGCGCCGGGCATGTTGGCCACACAGTAATGCAGGATGCCATCCACCTCATAAATCGGGTCTTGATGCGTTGTCGCGCGCGAGGTCTCGAAACAGCCGCCCTGGTCAATGGCGACATCCACCAGCACCGCGCCAGGCTGCATCTGCGCCAGTTGGGCGCGGCTGATCAGCTTGGGCGCGGCCGCACCGGGGATCAGCACCGCGCCGACCACCATATCGGCGCGCGTGATCAGATCCTCGATCGCGGCCGCGCTGGAGTATTGCGTGGTCAGGCGGCCCTGGAAGATGTCATCGAGATAGGACATGCGCGGCACCGAGCGATCCAGCACCGTGACATTCGCTCCCATCCCCACCGCCACGCGCGCCGCGGCCGTTCCCACAACGCCGCCGCCGACGATCACTACATTCGCAGGCCGCACGCCGGGTACACCGCCCATCAGCACGCCGCGCCCGCCATTGGCTTTCTGCAGCGTCCAGGCGCCGACCTGCGGTGCCAGACGTCCGGCCACCTCGGACATCGGGGCCAGAAGGGGAAGGCCGCCGTTGCGGTCGGTCACGGTCTCGTAGGCGATGGCGGTCACGCCGCTGTCCAGCAGATCGCGCGTCTGATCGGGGTCCGGTGCGAGGTGGAGATAGGTGAACAGAACCTGCCCCGCGCGCAACTGCTTGCGCTCGCTGGGCTGCGGCTCCTTGACCTTGACCACCATTTCGGTGCGGGCGAAGATTTCTTCGGCAGTATCGACGATTTCGGCCCCGGCCGCCCGGTAATCGTCATCCGTGAACCCGGCGCCCAGTCCGGCGCCTGCCTCGATGATAACACCATGGCCCGAGCCCACCGCTTCCTGTGCTGCGGCAGGGCTCATGCCCACGCGGAATTCCTGTGCCTTGATCTCTTTCGGGCAACCGATGAGCATTGCGGCCTCCTTTCTGTTGGATATGTAGATTCTGCCGGTTTTTCACCGGATGTGCTTGGAAACCGCGCCATTTCATGCCAGTTTCGTCGTAGATTCAACGGCAATCTTGCCGTGTATGACGAAGGAAGTTGCGCTGCAATGCGGCTAGACCAGATCGACAGGCGCATCTTGCATATGCTCCAGCGCGAGGGGCGAATATCCAATGCCGAACTTTCCGAGCGGATCAATCTCTCGCCTTCGGCCTGTCACCGCAGGGTGCAGCGGCTGGAGGCCGATGGCTTCATCAGCGGCTATGTCGCCCTTCTGGACATGCGGCGCATCGGCAAGCCGACCACGGTTTTCGTTGAAATCAAGCTCAACAGCCAGAGCGATGACACGCTCGACGCTTTCGAGCGGGGCGTGACGCGCATTCCTGATGTGCTGGAATGCCACCTGATGGCGGGCGAGGCGGATTATCTGCTTAAGCTGGTGGTCGAAGACACCGATGATTTCGCCCGCATCCACCGGCAGTATCTGGCGCGCTTGCCGGGCGTGGCGCAGATGCAATCCTCTTTCGCCCTGCGCACCGTGCAGAAAACCACGGCAATCCAGCTCTGAGCGCCGCCCCTTCATCTTGCCGAAAATACGCTGGGGGTGAATGGGCCGCAGGCCCAGAGGGGGCAAGGCCCCCTCCTTTGTGCGTGCAATGAAAAACCCCCGCAGGCAAAGCCCCCGGGGGTTGATCAAACCGCGCCCGAAGGTGCGGGCCGTGTCGCCTGGCTCCTCGAAGCCTGCCGATCAGAGCATGCCTTCGCGCTGCGCCTTCTTGCGCGCAAGTTTACGCGCACGGCGGATCGCTTCGGCCTGTTCACGGGCTTTCTTGACAGAGGGTTTCTCGAAATGCTGCTTGAGCTTCATTTCACGAAACACACCTTCACGCTGAAGTTTCTTCTTCAGGGCCCGGAGCGCCTGTTCGACATTGTTGTCGCGAACACTTACCTGCATGTGGTTTTCACCACCTTTCTAAGCTAGAGTGACTGGGTATTGCAGGAAGCGACCGGATAACAAAGCCGGTGCGATTTGTCCAGCGCGGAGATTATCATGACCGAGGACCAGGAACAGAACCAGTTGTCAGGCCAGCCCCTCGCGGACAGGCTTTTGGAGGCAGCTCTGTTGCATGTCCCCTTTGATGGCTGGTCGCAGGCTGCGCTTGACGCCGCCGCTGCGGATTGTGCGATTGAACCGGGACAGGCTCGCGCGCTTTTCCCGCGTGGCGGGCTTGACCTGGCGCTGGCCTATCATCGGCAGGGCGACGCGGGGATGGCGGCTGCGTTGGCAAAGCGTGATCTGGCTGCACTCAGGATCCGTGACCGGGTGGCGCTTGCAGTGCGGCTTCGGTTGGAGGCGGTTGACCGTGAGGCTGTTCGCCGGGGCGTTACGCTTCTGTCGCTGCCCCATCACGCGCCCGAGGGTGCGCGTGCGCTGTGGAATACCGCTGACGCCATCTGGAACGTGCTGGGCGACCGGTCCGAGGATGGTAACTGGTATACCAAACGCGCAATCCTGTCGGGGGTCTATTCTTCGACGGTGCTGTATTGGCTGGGCGATTCCTCTCCCGGCTATCAGGCGACCTGGGAGTTTCTGGATCGCCGGGTCGAGGATGTGATGCGGATTGAGAAGACCAAGGCGGATGTGCGGAAAAGTCCCGTACTGAGCAAACTTTTTGCATTGCCGCTGGCGATACTGGACGGGATGCGGAAACCCGGCGGGATGGAAGACCGCCTGCCTGGGCGCTGGGTTGATCGGGCGGGGCGCAATTAAGTTGCGCAATTGCGCAATATTATTGCGCTCATCTTGACCTCGCGGAATGAACGGACTAAAGCCCGCCCGACAACCGCAGGGAGGGGCAGGCCATGGCTGTGGGCAAGGAAATCGTCACCTGGTTCGAGGGGCGCTGGCACCGCGGCAATGCGCCGATCATCCGCGCCGCGGATCATGCGGCATGGCTGGGTTCGGCGGTGTTCGATGGCGCGCGCCAGTTCGAGGGCGTGCGCCCGGATCTGGACCTGCATGCCGCCCGCATCATCCGCTCGGCGCAAGTGATGGGCATGGTGCCGCCGGTCGATGCCGCCACGGTGCAGGGCCTGCTGCTTGAGGGATGTGCGATGTTCCCCTCCGATGCCGCGCTTTACCTGCGGCCCATGATGTGGGCCTGTGATTCGACACCGGGGATCATCGATCTGGTACCCGAAAGCACCGGTTTTTCGATCTGCATCGAAACCCTGCCGATGCCGGAGCCGGGTAACTTTTCGCTGACCGTCTCGCCCTTCTATCGCCCCCGCCCTGACATGGCCCTGACCGAGGCCAAGGCCGCTTCGCTTTACGCCAATAACGGGCGCATCATGGCCGAAGCCCGCGCGCGCGGATTTTCAAACGCGCTGTCGCGCGACCCGGAGGGCAATGTAGCGGAAACGGCCTCGACCAATGTGTTCATGCTGCGCGACGGGGTGGTGTTTACACCTGTGCCCAACGGCACCTTCCTGAACGGGCTGACGCGGCAGCGGGTGATCGGGTTGTTGCGGGCCGACGGGGTGGAGGTTGTGGAAACCACACTGACCATCGAGGATTTTCACAAGGCCGACGAGATATTCGTGACAGGCAATATCGCCAAGGTGATGCCGGTAGCACGTTTTGAGGGCCGGGGCTTCGCGCGGACCCCGATGGGCGACCGGGCGCGGGCGCTATACTGGGACTGGGCGCATTCCGCGGCGACCGGGTAAAGCCGCTTGGAAGCGGCTTGCAAGGCCGTTGGAACGGCCTTGGCGGCACGGACGGCTCGGCCCTTGCGCCTGCTGCCGCCGTCGTTATCCTTCCCCGGCAAAAAAAACGAGGAAAACCCCATGCGCGTGATCGAGATTTCCCAGCCCGGCGGCCCTGAGGTGCTGGTGCCAGCCCGGCGCGCCGAGCCTGTGCCCGGCGAGGGCGAGATCGTCATTCGTGTGGCTTGGGCCGGGGTGAACCGTCCCGATGCGCTGCAACGCGCGGGGGCCTATGCGCCGCCGCCCGGCGCCTCGGACCTGCCGGGGCTGGAGGCTTCGGGCCGTGTCGCCGCTGTCGGCCCCGGCGTGACGCGCTGGCGCGAAGGCGATGCGGTCTGCGCACTGTTGCCTGGCGGAGGATATGCCGAATATGTCACCACCCCTGCCGTGCATGCCCTGCCGGTGCCCAAGGGGATGGACCTGCGCGCCGCTGCCTGCCTGCCCGAGACGTTCTTCACCGTCTGGACCAATGTGTTCGAGCGTGGCGGCTTGCAGGCGGGGGAGCGGTTTCTGGTGCATGGTGGCTCATCCGGCATCGGCACCACCGCAATTCAACTGGCGGCAGCGCGCGGAGCGCGGGTCTTTGCGACCGCTGGCAGCGATGAGAAATGCGCCGCCTGCACGCGGCTGGGGGCCGAGCAGGCGATCAACTACCGCGCCGAGGATTTCGTCGAGGTGCTGCGCGGCGAGGGCGGAGCAGACCTGATCCTTGACATGGTTGGGGGCGACTACCTGCCGCGCAATATCAAGGCTCTGGCCGATGACGGGCGGCTGGTGCAGATCGCGTTTCTGCAAGGCCCGAAGGTTGAACTGAACTTTGCTCAGGTCATGACCCGGCGGCTGACGATCACCGGCTCTACCCTGCGCCCGCAATCGGTCGCTGCCAAGGCCCGTATCGCCGCGGCACTGGAGGCCGAGGTCTGGCCGCTGCTGGCTTCGGGCCGGATTGCGCCGGTGATCGATGCCGAATTCCCGCTTGATGAGGCGGCATCGGCGCATGCGAGGATGGAGAGTTCCGCGCATATCGGCAAGATCGTCTTGAAGGTGGCGGGGGGCTGAGCCTGAGAAGGAAACTAGGGGGCTGCCGCCCCCTCTGGCCTGCGGCCATTCACCCCCGCGCGTATTTTTGGCAAGATGAAGGGGCAGGGCTGGACGATGGGGCGGTGCGCGCCTAGTGTGCAGGGTAGCGCACAGCGCGCGGCTTACCGCCCTTGCCCCGATGACAGGATCGATGACCGACACCCCCGCCTATCAGGTTCTGGCCCGCAAATACCGCCCCGAAACCTTCGCCGATCTGATCGGGCAGGAGGCGATGGTGCGCACGCTCAAGAACGCCTTTGCCGCCGACCGCATCCACCACGCCTTCATGATGACCGGCATTCGCGGTACCGGCAAGACAACCACCGCGCGGATCATTGCCAAGGGGTTGAACTGCATCGGCGTGGACGGACAGGGTGGGCCAACGACCGAGCCTTGTGGCCAATGCGAACATTGCCGCGCCATTGCCGAGGGGCGCCATGTCGATGTGCAGGAGATGGATGCCGCCAGCCGAACCGGCGTGGGCGACATCCGCGAGATCATCGATTCGGTCGCCTATCGGGCCGCCAGTGCGCGCTACAAGATCTACATCATCGACGAAGTGCACATGCTGTCGAACAATGCGTTCAACGCGCTGTTGAAGACGCTGGAAGAGCCGCCCGCGCATGTGAAGTTCATTTTCGCCACCACCGAGATCCGCAAGGTGCCGGTGACGGTTCTCAGCCGGTGCCAGCGCTTCGATCTGCGCCGGATCGAACCGGAGGTGATGATCGCGCATCTGGAAAAGATCGCCGGGTTGGAGGGCGCGCAGATCAACCGCGATGCGCTGGCGCTGATCACCCGCGCTGCCGAGGGATCGGTGCGCGATGCGATGAGCCTGCTGGACCAAGCGATCAGCCATGGCGCGGGCGAGACCGGGGTCGATCAGGTGCGCGCCATGCTGGGACTGGCTGACAGGGGCCGGGTGCTGGACCTGTTCGAGGCCATTCTGCGCGGCGATGCGGCGGGGGCACTGGCGGAACTGGCCGCGCAATATGCCGATGGCGCCGATCCGTCTGCCGTGCTGCGCGATCTGGCGGAGATCACCCATTGGATCAGCGTCATCAAGATCACCCCGGAGGCGGTCGAAGACCCCACGATCGGCCCTGACGAGCGCCAGCGCGGGCAGGATCTGGCGGCAAAGCTGTCGATGCGGGTTCTGTCGCGGATGTGGCAGATGTTGCTCAAGGCGCTGGAAGAGGTGGCGATTGCGCCCAATGCGATGATGGCGGCCGAAATGTCGGTGATCCGGCTGACGCATGTAGCCGACCTTCCCGCACCCGAAGATCTTTTGCGCCGTTTGCAGGATGCGCCGCCGCCGCCTTCAGGGGGCGGCGGGCCCGGGCGCGCGCCTGCGGGTGGGGCGGCACCGGTGAATGCGATGGGGGCGGGGCGGGTGCCCTCGAGCGGCGGCAATGGCGGCGCGCAGGCAGCGCTGGCGGGCGAACCCTCGGCGCTGGTGCAGTATGCGACGTTTGAAAGCGTGGTGGCGTTGATCCGCTCGCAGCGCGACATGCGTCTGCTGATGGAGGTGGAAACCCATTTGCGGCTGGTGCGTTATGCCCCCGGCCGGATAGAGTTCGAGCCCGCCGCCGACGCCCCTTCGGACCTTGCGTCACGGTTGGCGGGGCGATTGCAGGCCTGGACCGGCGCGCGCTGGGGTGTGTCTGTCACCAGCACCGGCGGCAGCGCCACCATCGCCGAGACGCGCGACACCGAGCGCCTTGCGCGCGAGGAACGCGCCCGCGCCAACCCCATGGTGCAGGCCATTTTTGCCGCCTTCCCCGAGGCGCGTATCACCAATTTCCGCGACCCAGAGGCCGCTGAGCAGGAAGCCGCGATCGCGGCTCTTCCCGAGGTCGAGGATGAGTGGGACCCGTTTGAAGACAACTGAAAAGGAGTGAGCCATGATAAAGGGCTTGGGCGGACTGGGCGATATGGGCAAGATGATGAAGGCCGCCCAGGAGATGCAGGGCAAGATGGCCGCGTTGCAGGAAGAACTGAACAACATCATCGTAACCGGCGAAAGCGGTGCGGGGCTGGTCAAGGCCACGGCGACGGCAAAGGGCACGCTTACCTCGCTGAATATTGATCCGTCGATCTTTTCCGCCGATGACAAGGAAGTGGTCGAGGATCTGATTCTGGCTGCGATCAAGGATGTGCAGGCTCGTGCTGCCGAGCGCACCAGGGATGAGATGGGCAAGCTGGCTGAAAGCATGGGCTTGCCACGCGATATGAACCTGCCCGGCATGTGATGGACCAGCGCCCCGCCGATATCGAGGGGCTGATCGCGCTGATGGCGCGGCTGCCGGGGCTGGGGCCGCGTTCAGCCCGGCGTGCGGTCCTGCATCTGCTGCGCAAGCGGGTGCAGGTGATGGAGCCGCTGGCGCGGGCGATGCAACAGGTTGCCGAAACGGCTCGCGAATGCCGGGTCTGCGGCAATATCGGCACTGACGACATCTGCAATATCTGTGCCGATCCGCGGCGGGCGACGGGCGAGATCTGTGTGGTGGAAGACCTGTCAGACCTCTGGGCGATGGAGCGGGCGGGCGGTTTCAAGGGGCGCTACCATGTGCTGGGCGGTACCTTGTCGGCGCTCGATGCCGTGGGGCCCGAGGAGTTGCGCATACCGCAACTGGTGGCGCGAATCGCTGATGAAGGCGTGCGCGAGGTTATTCTGGCGCTGAATGTCACGGTCGAGGGGCAAACAACGGCGCATTACATCGCCGAAGCGCTTGCGCCCACCGGGGTTGGCATCAGCGCACTGGCGCAGGGCGTGCCGATGGGTGGCGAACTGGATTATCTTGATGATGGCACTATCTCGGCGGCCTTTGCCGCTCGTCGACGGCTCTAGCGCGCTACCAGCGCCGTTGGTGGCGCTTTACGGTGCCGTTCAGCCATGCACCCGATGGCGGCGTTGAGGCCGCCAGGGCGTCGGCAATGAGGGATCGGCGCTTTCAATGATGACCCATCGGGCCCAGCGGGATCTGACGTTCATGAGCTATCCTTCATACCGGTTCATGCAGCCCCTCTCTTGCAGGTGATTTCGGCATGACTTTGGCGCGGGTGCGGCGGTTTGTGAAAGCAGGGCGCGATGGGACGGCGGAGGAATGGGGAGCGGAGGAACAGCCTTGAAAGGCACTTCCCGCACGGACCATGGAAGCAGTGACAGCGCGGCAGTGCGGCGTAGTCAGAGGCGGATGGCGGAAATCAGGCGGCCATAATCGGCTTCGCCTGCATGGACCGAGCGGCGATAGGAATAGAACAGATCGCCCCGCGCATAGGTGCAGTGACGAGTCCATTCGGCATGGCCGATCCCGGCTTCGCGCAGCCGGTGCAGGCCAAAGCCCGGAAGGTCGAACTGATAGCGCCCGTCCTCGCCGTTGACGAAGAACCAGTTATAGCCGGGGTCTTCTGCCAGAAAGCGCTCCAGAAACTCCGGCCCCACTTCATAGGCGCGTTGGCTGATGCAGGGGCCGATGACAGCGCTGATCTCGGCGCGCTCGGCGCCCAACCCGACCATTGCGTCCAGCGTCGCCTCCAGCACCCCGTCCAATGCACCGCGCCATCCGGCATGCACCGCACCGATCACCCCGGCATCGGTGTCGGCCAGCAGCACCGGCATGCAATCCGCAGTCAGCACGCTGAGCGCTATTCCGGTCTGGGCAGTGACCATCGCATCGGCGCGCTTGCCTTGCAGGCTGTCGGCGCCGGTGACACAGACCACATCGGCCGAATGAACCTGATGCACGCCGACAAGCGCAGTTGGCGGCACCTCCATCGCCTGTGCGACCCGGGAGCGGTTCACGTCCACGATTTCGGTCTGGTCGCCCGAGCCGCCACCGCAGTTCAGCCCGCGATAGATTCCTGACGAAGCGCCGCCACGACGGGTGAAGAAGCCGTGACGTAGGGGTGAGAGCATGTCTGACGTCAGTATTTCAAGTGTCATATGACCAGCCTTACACCGGGTCGAAGCCGGGGGGAAGCGGTGCGCCCGGTGCCACCAGCGCAAGCGCCTTGAACAGCGTTCCCATTTCCGCCGCGTCGGTCAAGCGGTGATGCGCCGCGCTATGGGTTTCCAGCGCGGTGCCGGTGAGATTTTGTGCAAGCCTTGCTGCGCGGGCATCAATACCAAGCCGTTGCAGCAGCACGCCCTGTGGCATCAATGCGCTGTGCGTCAGAAGCGGCGCGGCGTGGGCGAGGGCTTCGAAATCGACATGCGCGGTCAGATCGGCCGCGCCGGGATGGGTAAGCGGGTCATCGAATGCGTGCCCGCGCAGCGCCTGGAAGGTGTCGCCCAGGCTTCGCCAGCTGCCGTAATCCACAATCAACGCCGCGCCACCCCACGCGGCGATCCGCGTCTGGATAGCTTCCATGACGGGCGCGGCGGCAGGGCATGTCTCGACAATGTCGCCCGGCCGGGTGTCTGCCATGCGGTGTACGAGTTCAGGCCTTTGTGTGGGGTCGCTCAACCCCAGCGCCAGTGCCCCCTCCCGTAGCCCCACAACCCGCTCGCGCCATTGTCCACCGTCGCGCTGGAACTGGCGGATCGGCAGGGCGTCGAAAAACTCGTTCGCCACCAGCCACAGCGGCGCATCGGGCAGGGTGTCGATGGTATCGTGCCACGTGACCGGCAGGCCGTGAAGCCGGTTGCGCTGGACATCGCGCAGGGTAGGCGAGGCCTCGATCAGATGCACCTGCGCGGCGGCATGGAAGCCCGGAACGCCGCGCGTGGCCCGCCAGATATCGGCCATCAGCGTGCCCCGTCCCGGCCCCGGTTCGGCCAGAGTGAAGGATGCGGCTGCGCCCTGGTCCAGCCAGCTTTGCGCCAGGCACAGGCCGATCAGTTCGCCAAACATCTGGCTGATCTCGGGCGCGGTGGTGAAGTCGCCGCGCGCACCCAGCGGATCGCGCGTGGCGTAGTAGCCATGTCGCGGATCGAGCAGGCAGTCGGCCATGTATTCGGCAAGTGTCAACGGGCCGGTGGCGGCAATTCGCGCCCTCAGCCGTTCGGCCAGCGCTGTCATTGCCGCCCGCGTCTGAGTGCCAGCGCGATCAGCGCCAGCCCGGCGGCCAGCATCGGCAGGCTGAGAAGCTGGCCCATCGTGACCCCGAAATCGCCCAGTGACAGCACATGGCCTTGCGGGTGGCGCATCAGAAACTGCTCATCGGGCATGCGCCAGAACTCGACGATGAAACGCGCCAGCCCGTAGACGGCAAAGAACGTGCCGGTGATCAACCAGGGGAACTGCAACGCATGCCGCCGTCGTACCAGCCACAAGACCACGAGCCCCAGCAACAGCCCTTCCAGCGCAGCCTCGTAAAGCTGCGTGGGATGGCGTGCGCAGGGGTGTTCCCATTCGATCGGGCAGATGCTTCCGTAACCGGGAAACAGCACGCCCCAGGGCATTGTGGTGGGCCGGCCCCACAATTCGGCGTTGATGAAATTGGCGATGCGGCCCAGGAACAGGCCCACGGGTATGACCATCGCCATCGCATCGGATACCGCCGAGGGGGCCACACCGTTGCGACGCGCGAACAGGAAACCAGCCGCCGCCGCCCCGAGCAATCCGCCATGAAAGGACATCCCGCCTTCCCAGATGCGCAGGATCTCGGCGGGGTTCGACAGGTAGTAACCCGGCTGGTAGAACAGCACGAACCCCAGCCGCCCGCCAAGGATCACGCCGAGGATGATCCAGGTGAGCAGTGATTCCACTGCCGCTGGCTGCATCGGCGCCTGCCCGCCGGACCAGAGCGCGGGGCGGCGCATGGCCGCGACGATCAGCCGCCAGCCGATCAGGAAACCGGCGATATAGGCCAGCGCATACCAGCGCAGGGCGATGGTGATGCTGCCCATCTCGATTGAAAACAGTTCAGGCGAGATGGGGGGGAAGGGGATCAGGGCCTGCAATGTAACTCTCCGCTGGCATTGGTCCCCGTCTTCCCGTGGCGGGCGGGAGAAGTCAACCTCGGGATGGGTTCCACTCATGATGAGTTTACCTTGTGATTCGGCCCGTGCGGTCACATATAGGCGGGGTCCGGACCAAGGAGTGCGTCATGCAGCCCAACACCCGTTTTTTCGATGATCTTTCCAAACTGGCGACGAACGCCATGGGCGTGGCCCAGGGCGCGCGGGCCGAGGCCGAGACGGCGATGAAAAGCCTGATGGACCGCTGGCTTGCTGATCGCGATTTCGTCACGCGCGAGGAATTCGATGCCGTGCGCGCCATGGCCCAGAAGGCGCGCGAAGAAAACGAGGCGCTCAAGTCGCGCATCGCTGCGCTGGAAGAAAAACTGGGCGGCTGACAGATCCATAGCGCGCGGCGCGCTGTGCGGCTATTCTACCCTTCGTTCAGGTGGCGGGGGGAGGGGCCATGTTCGCATTCATCGCGGCCGAATGCCGCAGGATCGGCTGGACGCTCGTCTGGTCATGGCGCGGCTGGCGAGCCGCCTGGGCCAGCGAAAAGACGCTGCGGCAATGGAGTATCGCCAACCTGCTGTCCGCAGCACTGGCCTTTGCACTGCCGCTCACGGGTGTGGAGCGCGCGGTGATATTGGCGCTTGGGGTGCTGGTGCTGGCTGCCGAATTGCTCAATACCGCCATTGAGGAGGTGGTCAACTACATCTCGACCGAGCAACACCCGCTGGCGGCCAAGGCCAAGGATTGCGCCAGCGCCGGCGTGGGGCTGACGGCTATCGCGGCCGGCGTGGCATGGGCGGTGGTCCTGTGGGAGCATTTCGGATGAACGGGGGAAACGGGGCCGCTCCCGCCCGTCTTCGCATCGCGGTTGCACCGCAACGCTCATCCCGTTTGGCCGGGCCGCCGCGCCTTTGGCACGGCGGCAGGGGGCGCTCCCGTCGCCCGTTCCGAGAATAGTCTCAGACAGAAACGGGTGACAGGGGGGCGTGCTCCTTGGGCTGGATCAATCAGACAGCTCTTTCGACCGGGGCGCAGCGTTCATTCTGCTGCGGCGGGATGGGGCTGCACGAGGCCCACGATATCCATCATGATACGGTTCAGTTCGAAATCCTTGGGGGTGTAGACCTGCGCCACGCCCATCGCGCGGAGGCGTTCTGCATCCTCTTCGGGGATGATGCCACCAACCACGACCGGGACATCGCCAAGCCCGGCTTCCTGCATCTGGCGGAGGAGTTCCTCCATAAGCGGGATATGGCTGCCCGAAAGGATCGACAGCCCCACGACATGCGCCTCCTGTTCACGCACAGCGCGAACGATCTCGGCGGGGGTCAGGCGGATACCCTCGTAATGGATGTCCATGCCGCAATCGCGCGCGCGCGCGGCGATCTGTTCAGCCCCGTTGGAATGGCCATCGAGCCCCGGCTTGCCGACCACGAATTTCAGCCGCCGCCCCAGCGCCGTGCTGACCGTATCGACAGCGGCGCGGATTTCGTCCAGCCCCTCGGTGCGGTTTGACGGGTTGCGCGAGACGCCGGTGGGCGCGCGGTATTCGCCAAAGGCCTGACGCAGCATCAGGCCCCATTCGCCTGTCGTCGCCCCGGCCTTTGCTGCCTTGATGGAAGCGGGCATGATGTTGGTGCCGCTGGTGGCAGCCTCACGCAGTTCCGCCAGCGCGGCTTTCACCGCCGCGTCATCGCGCGAGGCGCGCCAGGCTTCAAGACGTGCAATCTGATCGGCTTCAGCCTGCGGATCGGCCATCATGATTGCGCCTTCGCCGGTGGTCAGGGGCGAGGGCTCGGTGGTGGTGAAACGGTTCACGCCGACGACCACGGTTTCGCCGGCCTCGATCCGGGCGATGCGCTCGGCATTGGCATCCACAAGCCGCCCCTTCATGTATTCAATGGCCTGCACCGCACCGCCCATCCCGTCGATCAGCGCCAGTTCCGCGCGCGCGCCTTCCATCAGCGCCTGCACCTTGCGCTCGACGGCGGGGTTGCCCTCGAACAGGTCATCATACTCCAGAAGGTCGGTTTCATAGGCCAGGATCTGTTGCATACGCAGCGACCACTGCTGATCCCACGGGCGGGGCAGGCCAAGCGCCTCGTTCCAGGCCGGAAGCTGCACGGCGCGGGCGCGGGCGTTCTTTGACAGCGTCACCGCCAGCGCCTCCAGCAGGATGCGGTAGACGTTGTTTTCCGGCTGCTGCTCGGTCAGGCCCAGCGAGTTGACCTGAACGCCGTAGCGAAAGCGACGGAATTTGGCATCCGTCACGCCATAGCGTTCAAGGCAGATCTCATCCCAAAGCGCGACGAACGCCCGCATCTTGCACATCTCGGTGACAAAACGAATGCCCGCGTTCACGAAGAAACTGATGCGGCCCACCATCTGCGGAAAATGCTCAGCCGGCACCTTGGTTTTCAGATCGTCCAGCACGGCGCAGGCCGTGGCCAGGGCAAAAGCCAGTTCCTGCTCGGGCGTCGCGCCAGCCTCTTGCAGGTGGTAGGAACAGATGTTCATCGGGTTCCATTTTGGCAGATGCTGGCGGGTGTAGGCCGCGACATCGGTGATCATGCGCAGCGAAGGTTTCGGCGGGCAGATATAGGTGCCGCGCGAGAGGTATTCCTTGATCAGATCGTTCTGCACCGTGCCATTGAGTTGCGACACATCGGCGCCCTGTTCCTCGGCCACGGCAATATAGAGAGCCAAGAGCCAGGGCGCGGTGGCGTTGATCGTCATCGAGGTATTCATCTTCTCCAGCGGGATCTGGTCAAACAACATACGCATGTCGCCCAGATGGCTGATCGGAACGCCGACCTTGCCTACCTCGCCGCGCGCCAGTTCGTGATCGCTGTCATAGCCCGTCTGGGTGGGCAGATCGAAGGCCACCGACAGCCCGGTCTGCCCCTTGGAAAGGTTGTTGCGGTAAAGCGCGTTTGACGCAGCGGCCGTGGAGTGGCCGGCATAGGTGCGAAAGAGCCACGGTTTGTCGCGGTTTGCCTGGGTCATGCGAGGCCTCCTGAATCACGAGCTGGCAATATTCTTGCCTTTCATGCGGTGATATTGGAAAGAATATGTCCCTGTCAATCGCCGCGCTGCAGCGGCGAATTTGGCGCTGCGGCAACGATTGCGCATTGCCGATGTTCATTGCGGAAATTATGCCTGTGCATATGACTTCTGTAGTAGAAATGCCGCTTTGGCTGTTGGTCGTGGTTCTGGGGTTGGCCGCCGTTGCCACCCTTGACCGGATCATCGGCCCTGGCCTGCGCTGGTTTCTGCGTCGCCGGATGGAACGCGCGGTAGAGGAGCTCAACAAGCGGCTGGACCGTCCGATCAGACCTTTCAAGCTGATGCGACGTCAGGATCAGGTTATCCGGCTGATCCATGACCCGCATGTGATGGAGGCCGTCGACGAATACGCCCGCACCGAAGGCATGCCGCATAACGTCGCGTTTGACCGCGCACGTTCTTATGCGCGCGAGATCGTGCCCGGCTTTTCGACCGCCACCTACTTCGGCTTCGCCATCAAGGTGGCGCGCCGCCTCAGCCGGGGGTTCTACAAGGTGCGGCTGGGGCCGGGCGACGCCGAGATGCTGCGCAGCATCGAGCCGCGCTCGGCGGTGGTCTTCGTGATGAACCACCGCTCGAACATGGATTATGTGCTTGTGACCTGGCTGGCCGCCGATCGCTCGGCGCTGTCCTATGCCGTAGGGGAATGGGCGCGGGTCTGGCCGCTCAAGGCGCTGATCCGCGCGATGGGCGCCTATTTCATCCGGCGGCGCTATTCCAGCCCGCTCTATCGGGCGGTTCTGGCGCGCTATGTGCAGATGTCGATCGGCGAAGGCGTGACGCAGGCCATGTTCCCCGAAGGCGGGCTTAGTCTGAACGGGGCGGTCGGACCGGCGCGCAAGGGGCTTTTGCATTATATCGTGCGCGATTTCGACATGGCGGGGGGGCGCGATGTGGTCTTCGTGCCGGTGGCGCTGAACTATGACCGCGTGCTTGAGGATCGGGTGCTGATCAAGGCGGGGCAAGAGGGGAGCCGCCGCTTCAGGGTCAATCTGGGTGTTGCGATGGGTTTCGTCCTGCGCGTTCTGTGGCAGAAGATGCGCGGCACGTTTCGTCACTTCGGCTATGCGGCGGTCTGCTATGGAAAGCCCGTTTCGCTGCGCGAGTTTCTTGAAACCGAGGCCGATGCCAGCACCGAGGCGCTTGCGGAACTGTTGATGTCACGTGTCCGGGCGGCGGTTCCCGTGTTGCCGGTGCCACTGACCGCCGCGGTTCTGGCGCAGGCGGGGGGCGCGCTGGAGCGCTCGGCCCTGCTGGAGAGCGGCGTTGCGCTGGCCGAGGTGCTGAGGCTGAAGGGGGCGCATCAGCACCTTACCGATGGCGATCCTGCTCACGCCCTCATCGAAGGAATCGATGCGCTGACCCTGCGTGGCATCGTCGCGCAGGCCGATGGCGTGGTGCGGATCGTGCCAGGGCAGGAAGCGGCGTTGAGTTTCTATGCGGCGTCGGTTCTGCAACGGTTATCCGAGGCTGACATGCCACAGCGGGAACCGGAACAGGCGCTGCAATTGCCCGAAGCGGGAGAGACATAAAATTACAAAATAGAGAAGATCATGGTTGCATTGTTGCGTGTCCAAATTTATTGATGCTGCATTCGCCGCATCGATTCTGCGATGCGGCGTAATCAGACGCAGGAGAGACACATGGCCCTCGACCAAAACCCCGGCATCGCCCCCTACGATGCGCCCGAGAAGGACCTTTACGAGATCGGCGAGATGCCGCCGCTCGGCTATGTGCCCAAACAGATGTATGCTTGGGCGATCCGCCGTGAGCGCCATGGCGAGCCCGAGACCGCGATGCAGGTCGAAGTGGTGGATACCTGGACGCTGGACAGCAACGAGGTGCTGGTTCTGGTGATGGCGGCAGGCGTCAACTACAATGGCGTCTGGGCCTCGCGCGGCGAGCCGATCTCGCCGTTCGACGTGCACAAGCAACCCTATCACATCGCGGGTTCTGACGCCTCGGGGATCGTCTGGGCGGTGGGCGACAAGGTCAAGCGCTGGAAGGTTGGCGACGAAGTTGTCATCCACTGCAACCAGGATGACGGCGATGACGAACATTGCAACGGCGGCGACCCGATGTATTCGCCCAGTCAGCGCATCTGGGGCTACGAGACGCATGACGGCAGCTTTTCCCAGTTTACCCGCGTTCAGGCCCAGCAACTCATGCCTCGCCCGAAGCATCTGACCTGGGAAGAATCCGCGTGCTATACACTGACGCTGGCCACCGCTTACCGGATGCTCTTTGGCCACGAACCCCACGACCTGAAACCGGGCCAGAACGTTCTGGTCTGGGGCGCTTCAGGGGGGCTGGGCTCTTATGCGATCCAGCTTATCAATACGGCGGGCGCCAATGCGATCGGCGTCATCTCGGATGAAAGCAAGCGCGAATTCGTCATGGGGCTGGGCGCCAAGGGCGTGATCAACCGCAACGATTTCAAATGCTGGGGGCAACTGCCCACGGTCAACAGCCCTGAATACAACGCCTGGCTGAAAGAAGCGCGCAAGTTCGGCAAGGCGATCTGGGACATCACCGGCAAGGGCGTCAGTGTCGATATTGTGTTCGAACACCCTGGCGAGGCGACATTCCCGGTATCGTCGCTGGTGGTCAAGAAGGGCGGCATGGTCGTGATCTGTGCGGGAACCTCGGGTTTCAACTGTACCTTTGATGTGCGCTACATGTGGATGCACCAGAAGCGGCTGCAAGGCTCGCATTTCGCCCATCTGGCGCAGGCTTCGGCGGCGAACAAGCTGATGCTGGAGCGTCGGCTCGACCCCTGCATGTCCGAGGTGTTTCTTTGGGAGGATATCCCCGCCGCGCATATGAAGATGCGACGCAACGAGCACAAGCCGGGCAATATGGCGGTGCTTGTGCAGGCACCTGTTACCGGACTGCGCACGTTTGAAGACGCGCTTGAGGCCGGGCGCAAGGGCTGACGAACGCCTCAGAGGGTGGTTTGGGGGGATCGCCTGCAATGGCGGTCCCTTTTTGTTCTTGCCCCGGCTTCCGTCAATCCTTTGTCAATCATGTTGGCGCAAGACTTGCCTGACAGATGGAGGGTAACGTGAAGCACGACTGGATGATCCGGGTTCTGGAAGACCTGCAACGATACGCCCGTGGCCACGGGATGTCGGCCCTCGCCGAACATCTTGATCAGGCGCGACTTCTGGCATTGACCGAAGCGGCCAGCCTGCCCGACGATCTGGAAGATGCCGATGAAGCGGATATCGCGGTCTTCGACTGAACGGTATGAGCCGTGGCGCGATCGGCGCCCTACGCCGTGCCGAAGCGCCTTCGAAGGCGCTTCCACGCGGTTTTCCAACCGCGCGGGGGGGCGTTCTTGGCGCTGGAGGCGAAAAAAAGCCGCGCCTGCACGGGGCGGCAGGCGCGGGGCGGTCAGAGCGTCTGGTGGGCTTGGCGTCTCTGGTTTGGCCGGCTGGACGTTTGCGGGCGGTGAAAGCGCCTTCGAAGGCGCTTGGACGCGGTTTGAAAACCGCGTGGCGGTGTGGCTGTCGATATGGTCGCCAAAAGGCAACGGGGGGCAAGCCCGGTCGGCTTGCCCCCGCCCGCAATGCCATCAGAATGGCTGCTGGTTCAGTTTACCAGCGTCATGCGCGGCCCTTCTTCATCACCGCCGCTGCTGTGGCTGGCGATGATCAGCCCCTCTGGCCCGGCCGTTACCGGCACGTTGGTTCCGTCGAGCAAAGTGCCCGACAGAAGCATCTGGGCAAGCGGGTCTTGCAGATGACGCTGGATCACTCGTTTGAGCGGGCGCGCGCCATAGACCGGATCATAGCCCTTGTCGGCCAGCCAGGTGCGCGCGCTGTCGTCCAGCTCCAGCATGATCTTGCGTCCTTCAAGGCGCTTCATCAACCGCTTGATCTGGATCGTCACGATGCCGTCCATATCCTCCCGGCTCAGCCGGTCGAAGATGATGGTTTCGTCCAGACGGTTCAGGAATTCGGGGCGGAAATGGGCGCGCACGGCCTCCATGACCTGGGCGCGCGCCTGCGCGGCATCGGCCCCGTCTGGCAGGGTGCTCAGCGCCTGGCTACCGAGGTTCGAGGTCAGCACGATCAGCGTCTGCTTGAAATCGACCGTGCGGCCATGGCTGTCGGTCAGAACGCCGTCGTCAAGCACCTGCAACAGCACGTTGAAGACATCAGGATGCGCCTTTTCCACCTCGTCGAACAGCACCACCTGATAGGGCCTGCGCCGCACCGCTTCGGTCAGCACGCCCCCCTCCTCATAGCCGACATAGCCCGGAGGGGCGCCGATCAGTCGTGCAACGGCATGCTTCTCCATGAATTCCGACATATCGATACGCACCATCGCGCTATCGTCGTCGAACAGGAACTCGGCAACGGCCTTGGTGAGTTCGGTCTTGCCGACGCCTGTCGGGCCAAGGAACAGGAACGAACCAAGGGGCCGCCCCTCATCGTTCAGCCCGGCGCGCGCCCGGCGCACGGCATTGGCCACTGCCTGCACGGCCGAATGCTGGCCGATGACGCGCTTGTGCAGACCTTCTTCCATGCGCAGCAGCTTGTCGCGCTCGCCCTCCAGCATCCGCGTGGTGGGAATGCCGGTCCAGCGCTCCACCACCTCGGCGATCTGCTCGGGCCGCACCGCATCGGCGACCATCTTCTCGGCTTCGCGCGCCTCGGCCTCGGCCAGCTTGCGCTCAAGCTCGGGGATCAGCGCATACTGCAACTCACCGGCGCGGGCATAATTGGCCGCACGGGTGGCCTGCTCCAGCTCGGCGCGGGCGCGGTCAAGCTGCTCCTTCAGGTCGCGCGCTGCTTCCAGCCGGTCACGCTCTGCCTGCCACTGGGCGGTCATTTCCGCCGATCTCTGCTGCGCCTCGGAAAGCTCCACTTCCAGCTTGGCCAGCCGGTCTTTAGAGGCCTGGTCGTCTTCCTTCTTCAGCGCTTCGGCCTCGATCTGCTTTTGCAGGATATCGCGATCCAGCGCGTCCAGTTCCTCGGGCTTCGAGTCAATCTGCATCCGCAGCCGCGATGCGGCCTCATCCACCAGGTCGATCGCCTTGTCGGGCAGGAAACGGTCGGTGATATAGCGATGGCTCAGCGTCGCTGCCGCCACAAGCGCGGCGTCACCGATCCGCACGCCGTGGTGCAGTTCATACTTTTCCTTGATCCCGCGCAGGATGCTGATGGTGTCTTCCACCGTCGGTTCGGACACAAACACAGGCTGGAAGCGCCGCGCAAGTGCCGCGTCCTTTTCGACATGCTTGCGGTATTCGTCCAGCGTCGTTGCGCCGACACAATGCAACTCGCCCCGCGCCAAAGCGGGCTTGATCAGGTTGGCGGCATCCATCGCCCCTTCGGACTTGCCCGCGCCTACCAGCGTATGCATCTCGTCGATAAACAGGATGATCTCACCCGAAGCCGCAGTGACCTCGTTGAGCACGCCTTTCAGCCGCTCCTCGAACTCACCACGATACTTCGCCCCGGCTATCAGCGCGCCCATATCCAGCGCCATAAGCTTCTTGTCCTGAAGGCTTTCAGGCACGTCCCCGTTGACAATACGCAGCGCCAGCCCTTCGGCGATCGCGGTCTTGCCAACGCCGGGTTCGCCAATCAGGACGGGGTTGTTCTTTGTGCGGCGTGACAGCACCTGAATTGTCCGGCGAATTTCCTCGTCACGGCCGATGATCGGATCGATCTTGCCTTCGCGCGCCGCCTCGGTCAGATCGCGGGCATATTTCTTCAACGCCTCATAGCTGTCCTCGGCGCTGGCGCTGTCGGCGGTACGACCCTTGCGGATATCGTTGATCGCGGCGTTGAGGGCCTGGGCATTCACCGCGCCGTCCTCCAGCGCCGTGCGCGCAGGTGATTTGACCAGCGCCAGCGCCATCAGAATGCGTTCGACCGGGACGAAGCTGTCACCTGCCTTCTGTGCGATCTTTTGCGCCTCATCAAGCACGCGCACCAGAGTCTGGTCGGTATAGACCTGCGAGGCGTCGCCAGTCACTTTCGGCAACTTTCCCAGCGCCAGATCAACGGCCTGCACGACCCGCTCGGGCGCGCCGCCCGCGCGGCGGATCAGGTTGGACGACATGCCCTGATCATCATCCATCAGCGCCTTCAACAGGTGCTCGGGCGTCAGCCGCTGGTGGCTTTCGCGGATGGCGATGGTCTGAGCGGCCTGCAAGAAACCCTTTGCGCGTTCGGTGAATTTTTCCAGGTTCATCCCTTGTCTCCTTTTCAAGCGCCCGCATTTTTCGGGAGTGCCTGACTATCAGCACACTCCATCTTCGAGCCTCAGATCGTATTTGGGGGGCGAAGTGGGGGGCTGCAAGGGCGGCTGCGTGATATTTGCAACACTCTCTGCGTGACCGGTCATGTCGTCCCGCGCCTTGACTCACTGCCCCGCCAGTCGCATATCCCTTGCAAACGGAGGCCATCCATGTTCATCCAGACTGAATCCACGCCGAACCCTGCCACGTTGAAGTTTCTGCCCGGACAGCCGGTTCTGGGGCAGGGCACCGCAGATTTTCCTGACGCCTCCGGTGCCGCAAATTCGCCGCTGGCAAGTGCGATTTTTGCCCATGAAGGGGTTACAGGCGTTTTTCTGGGCTCTGATTTCATCACCGTCACAAAGACCGAGGCGGTGGATTGGGCGCATATCAAGCCAGCGATCCTGGGCGCGATCATGGAGCATTTCCAGTCCGGCCGCCCTGCCATCGAAGGTGAGGCCGCCGAGGCCCACGCCGTGCAGGAAGGCCCCGATAGCGAGATTGTCGAGCAGATCAAGGAATTGCTCGATACCCGCGTGCGCCCCGCCGTGGCGCAGGATGGCGGCGATATTACCTTCCACGGCTTCGACCGTGGTGTGGTTTATCTGCATATGAAAGGCGCTTGTGCCGGTTGCCCATCGTCCACGTTGACACTGAAGATGGGTATCGAGAACCTGCTGCGCCACTACATCCCCGAAGTGACCGAGGTGCGCCCGGTTGCCGTCTGAGACCGTGACTGGCCCGGCGGTTCTGGGCTTTGACACATCGGGCGGCTGGTGCCGCGCGGCGCTTTTGCGCGGCGGCACGCTTCTGGCTGCGCGTGACGAGGTTATGGCGCGCGGGCAGGGAGAGCGGTTGATGCCTCTGCTGGAAGAGGTGCTGGCCCAGGGCGGATTGACATGGCGCGATCTGGCAGCGCTGGGTGTTGGCGTGGGGCCGGGCAATTTTACCGGCATTCGTATCAGCGTCGCCGCCGCGCGCGGGCTGGCGCTGGGGCTTGCCATACCGGCAATCGGCGTGTCGCGGTTCGAGGCGCTGGCGCTGGATGGTCCGGCGCTTCCGGTTCTGGTGGCCGCGCCGCGCGGACAGGGCTGGGTCAAGCGGCCGGGCGATGCGCCGGAGTTGTGCGACATTTCCGCGCTGTCCGGCCCGGTGATCGCTGATGCCGATTTTCCGTCTCTTGCTGTTACCCTCCCTGCGCATCCCTTGGCTGAAGCCATCGCACGGATCGCCGCCGCGCGCATGGCGACCCCGCAGCCCCGCCCCGCGCCCCTCTACCTGCGCGAGGCCGATGCCGCACCCCCGTCCGAGGCTCCGCCCGCCCTGATCGACCCATGATACCCGCCGATCTGGCCCGTCTGCACGCGCGATGCTTCACCACGCCTCCGCCCTGGAGCGCGGCCAGCTTCGCAGACCTTCTCGCCAGCCCGCATGTCTTTCTTTTGGTCGCCCCTGGGTCTAATGCCTTCGCGCTGGGCCGTGTCATCGGCCCCGAGGCCGAGCTTCTGACGCTGGCCACAGACCCTGCCGCCCGCCGTCAGGGGCTGGCCCGCACCCTGATGGCCCGGTTCGAGGCCGAGGCCCGCGCGCGAGGCGCGCAAACCTTGTTTCTTGAGGTTGCCGAGAACAACGTCCCTGCGCTGGCTCTCTATTCCGGCTGCGGTTATGCCCGCGCCGGACGACGCCCCGCATACTATCGCATGGAAAATGCGCAGCCGGTCGCAGCATTGTTGCTTTGCAAGTCGGGCGTCTGAGATTTAACTTGCACCTGCCGGGCGACTCCATATTCTTTCCGTTTGGTAAAAAAATCTTGACTGCCGGTGCGCGTATGCACCTAGATCGGGGACGGCCCGGTGGTCGCGTGTCAATGAAAACCGAAAACTGTCAGGCGCCCCGGCGCATGAGGCCCCAACAGGGAGATAAAGCATGAAACTTACCCGCACACTTCTTGGCGCAACGGCGGTCACGTCGCTTTTCGCTGGGGCGGCATTCGCCGATCCGGCCATGGTCTATGACATGGGCGGAAAATTCGACAAATCCTTCAACGAGGCCGCCTATGGCGGGGCCGAGCGCTGGGCCGAAGAAACCGGCGGCAGCTATCGTGATATCGAGATGCAGTCCGAAGCGCAGCGCGAACAGGCGCTTCGGCGGCTGGCGGAATCGGGCTCGAACCCCATTGTGATGACCGGTTTTGCCTTCATGTCGGTGTTGGAGCAGATCGCGCCAGATTACCCGGATACCACTTTTGCAATCATCGATGGCGTTGTTGATGCGCCGAACGTCCGCTCGATTGTCTTTACCGAACATGAGGGCTCGTTCCTGGTGGGAATGCTGGCGGCGATGGCCTCGGAAACCGGCACCGTTGGATTCGTCGGCGGCATGGATATTCCTCTGATCCGCCGTTTCGCCTGTGGTTATGCCCAGGGCGCGGTGGCGGCCAACCCCGAGGCCAATGTGATCGTCAACTATACCGGCACCACGCCCGCCGCCTGGAACGACCCTGTGCGTGGCGGCGAGATCACTCAGGCGCAGATCAGCCAGGGCGCCGACGTCGTTTATGCCGCGGCGGGCGGCACTGGCGTGGGTGTGCTGCAAACGGCGGCCGATGCAGGCATCCTGTCGATCGGGGTTGATTCCAACCAGAACCACATGCAGCCCGGTTCGGTCCTGACCTCGATGCTCAAGCGCGTCGACAATGCGGTTTTCGAAGCGTTCACCGCTGGCGCAGACATGGAAACCGGCGTGTATGTCATGGATCTTGCCGCAGGTGGCGTGGGCTGGGCGCTTGACGAGCATAACGAGGCGCTGATCACCGACGAGATGCGCGCCGCCGTCGATGCCGCCGAGGCGTCGATCATCGCCGGCAACACGGTTGTGCATGACTACATGGCCGACAATTCCTGCCCGGTTTCGGTGAACTGAGGCCCGGCGCGCATGGGCACCGGCACCCCGGAGGGGCGGCAGGACACTGCCGCCCCAGCCATCGAACTTCGCGGCGTATCCAAGGCCTTTGGCCCGGTTCAGGCGAACAAGAATATCAACATCCGGGTACGCAAGGGCACCATTCACGGCATCATCGGCGAGAATGGCGCGGGCAAATCGACGTTGATGTCGATCCTCTATGGCTTTTACCGCGCCGATGCGGGCGAGATCCTGATCGACGGCACGCCCGTGCAGATCACTGACAGCCTGGCCGCAATCCGCGCCGGGATCGGGATGGTGTTTCAGCATTTCAAGCTGGTCGAGAATTTCACCGTTCTGGAAAACGTGGTTCTGGGGGCAGAGGGCAATTTCAGGCTGGGCCCGGCGCTGGCCAAGGCGCGCAAGTTGCTGGCCGATCTGGCGCGTGAATATGAAATGCAGGTCAACCCCGATGCGCTGATTGAAGAACTGTCGGTTGGGCATCAACAGCGCGTAGAGATCCTCAAGGCGCTCTACCGCGAGGCCAATATCCTGATCCTTGACGAACCCACGGGCGTGCTGACACCCGCCGAAGCCGATCATCTGTTCCGCATCCTCAAGGGATTGAAGGAACAGGGGAAAACAATAGTCCTGATCACCCACAAGCTCCGCGAGATCATGGATGTGACCGATGAGGTTTCGGTCATGCGGCGCGGCGAGATGGTGGCGACCCTGAAAACCTCCGAGACCAGCCCAACCGAACTGGCCGAGCTCATGGTCGGCCGCAAGGTCCTGCTTCGCGTCGATAAAACGCCTGCAAAGCCCGGTGCGGTGGTATTGCAGGCCGAAGGACTGCGCGTGGTTGACAGCCACGGGGTTGAGCGGCTGCGCGGCGTGGATTTCAACATCAGAGCGGGCGAAATTCTGGGCATTGCGGGTGTTGCGGGCAATGGTCAGTCCGAGTTGCTTGAAGTGATCGCGGGCATGATCCCCGGCACCGGCAGCCTGACGATGAACGGCAAGCCGCTGGACCTGAGCTGCCGCCACGATGATGCCCGGAAACGGCGCCTGGCCGGAATCGGCCATGTTCACGAAGACCGCCACCGCTGCGGGCTGGTGCTGAACTTCATGGCCTGGGAAAACGTTGCTTTCGGCCATCACCACGCACCGGAATACAACCGCAACCGCCTGTTGATGGATAATGACGCCATTCGCCGCGATGCGCGCGGCAAGATCGAACGCTTCGATGTGCGTCCGGACAATTGCTGGCTGACGGCTGAAAGCTTTTCCGGCGGGAACCAGCAAAAGATCGTGCTGGCCCGTGAGATCGAGCGCAATCCCGATCTGTTGCTGGTCGGCCAGCCCACGCGCGGCGTGGATATCGGCGCGATCGAGTTCATTCACCAGCGGCTGATCAGCCTGCGTGATGAGGGCAAGGCGATCCTGCTGGTCTCGGTCGAACTGGATGAGATCCTGTCGCTGTCCGATCGCATTCTGGTGATGTTCGATGGCCGCATCATGGGGGAACGGCTGCCTGATCAGACAAATGCGCGCGAACTGGGCCTTCTGATGGCCGGGATGACGGGGGAAGCGGCATGAGTGCGCGGGCGATGCCTCGCTGGGCCGATGTAACGCTGGTGCCGCTGATCTCTCTGATCCTGGCCTTCGCGCTGTCGGCGCTCGTTATTCTGGCCATCGGCGAGGACCCGGTGCGCGCTACGCAACTGATGGTGACAGGCGCGCTGGGTTCAACTTATGGTTGGGGCTATACTCTCTATTATACCACGAATTTCCTGTTCACCGGACTGGCGGTTTCGATCGCCTTTCAGGCGCGGCTTTTCAACATCGGCGGTGAGGGGCAGGCGATGCTGGGCGGGCTCGGCGTGGCGTTGGTCGCGTTGTTCATCCCCTGGCCGAATTGGTGGATGGCGATGATCGCCGCGCTGGCAGCGTCGGCGCTGGCGGGGGCCGCCTGGGCGGCAATCCCGGCATGGCTTCAGGCCAGACGCGGCAGCCATATCGTGATTACCACGATCATGTTCAACTTCATCGCCTTCTCGCTTCTGAACTACATCCTCAGCCATGTTCTGCGCCCGCCTACCTCGATGGACCCGGCAACCGCGCGATTTGACAGCACGCTGCGCCTGCCGCGCCTGGCCGATATTCTGGAACCCTTCGGCATCGAGTTTTCGCGCTCTGGCCCGGCCAATGTTACGCTCTTCGTGGCTTTGGCGGCCTGTGTGCTGGTTTGGGCGCTTTTATGGCGCACGCGGTTGGGGTTCGAGATCAGGGCCTTCGGCGAGTCGCACCCGGCGGCGCACTACGCTGGCATCTCGGGCGTCAGGATCATCATGGTGGCGATGCTGATTTCCGGCGCATTGGCGGGGATGATGGCGGTCAATTCGGTGATGGGGGGCCCACAACGGCTGGTGATGAACGCGGTCGAAGGGGCCGGGTTCATCGGCATCGCGGTGGCGCTGATGGGGCGCTCGCATCCGATCGGGATCATTCCGGCAGCTCTTCTGTTCGGCTTCCTGTTTCAGGGTGGGTCGGAACTGGCGATTGAAACCCGCATCCCGCGCGAGATGATCGTGATCATTCAGGCGCTGGTGATCATGTTCACCGGGGCGTTGGACAACATGGTGCGCCGCCCGCTTGAGGCGCTGTTTCTGGCTTTCAGGGGGCGCAGCTGATGGATATCGCAACCCTCGTTCAGATCCTCGATTCAACACTGCGACTGGCCACGCCGCTGCTGTTCGCCTGCCTGGCCGGGCTGGTCTCGGAACGCGCCGGGATTTTCGATATCGGGCTTGAGGGCAAGCTTCTGATCGCGGCCTTCTTCTCGGCGGCCTATGCACATTACTCGGGCTCGGCCTGGGTCGGGCTGGGTGTGGGGGTGCTGGCCTCGGTGGTGTTTGCGCTGGTACATGGCGTGGCCTCGATCACCTTCCGCGGCAACCAGTTGATCTCGGGCGTTGCGATCAACTTTCTGGCGGCGGGCATGACGGTGGTTGTAGCGCAAAGCTGGTTCCGGCAGGGCGGGCGCACCCCCTCGCTGCCGAGCGAGGCGCGGTTCCAGCGCCTTGACCTGCCATTCGCCGAGGCGCTCCGCGATGTGCCGGTTCTGGGGCCGGTCTACAGCCAGATCCTGTCTGGCCATTCGCTTCTGGTGTATCTGGGCCTCGCGATGGTGCCCGCGGTCTGGTACGGGCTTTACCGCACGCGCTTTGGCTTGCGTCTTCGCGCGGTGGGAGAGAACCCGGCAGCGGTCGATACGGCGGGCGTGTCGGTGGTGCGGCTACGCTACATGGCGGTGATCATCGCGGGCGTGCTGTGCGGCATCGGCGGTGCCTATCTGGCGACATCGCTGTCGGCGGGCTTTGTCAAGGACATGTCGGCGGGGCGCGGCTTCATCGCGCTGGCGGCGATGATATTCGCCAAATGGCGGCCCTGGCACGCGCTGGGCGCGGTGATGCTGTTCGGCATGCTGGAAGCCATCGCCAACCGTTTTCCCAATGTCGATCTGGGTATCATCGTGCTGCCTGGCCAGTTCATGGCGGCGCTGCCCTATATCCTGACGGTGGTCATCCTCGCAGGTTTCGTGGGCCGCGCGATCCCGCCGCGCGCGGGCGGCGCGCCCTATGTCAAGGAACGCTGAGGCTTCCAGCCCACAACGCGACGAAATTGAACACGATCTGCGCCAAAGCCCCTGTCAATATCAGGTGCTTTGGCCTATCCAAAATCATGCAGATCTATTTGCCGATCGCTGAAATCTCCGCCAATGCCCTGACGCTTCTGGGCATTGGTGGCGGCGTGGGCATTCTGTCGGGGATGTTCGGCGTAGGCGGCGGTTTTCTGATAACGCCGCTTTTGTTCTTCATCGGCATCCCGCCCGCCGTGGCTGTGGCGACCGGGGTGAACCAGGTGGTCGCCTCGTCGATTTCAGGCGTACTGGCGCATCTCAAGCGCAAGACGGTTGATCTGAAAATGGGCACGGTGCTCATGGTCGGCGGGCTTCTGGGCTCGGGGCTGGGGATTGCGCTGTTTCGCTATCTCAGCGGGCTGGGGCAGATCGATCTGGCGGTGCAGTTGTCCTATGTGGTGTTTCTGGGCATCATCGGCCTCTTGATGCTGCAAGAGGGGCTGCGCGCCTGGTATCGCACCAGCCGGCCCCACGCGCGGCGACGCAAGCTGCATACCCATACCTGGGTGCACAACATGCCCCTGAAGATGAAATTCCGGGTTTCCGGCCTGTATATCAGCGTCATACCGCCAATTCTGGTGGGTATGCTGGTGGGTATACTGTCGGCGGTGATGGGCGTGGGCGGCGGGTTCATCATGGTGCCCGCGATGATCTACCTGTTGGGGATGCCGACCAAGGTTGTGGTGGGCACGTCGCTGTTTCAGATCATCTTTGTTACCGCGTTCACCACGGTGATGCATGCGGTGACCAGCCATTCGGTCGATATCCTGCTGGCGCTGTTCCTGATCCTGGGCGGCGTGGTGGGGGCGCAGATAGGCACGCAACTGGGGCTGAAGCTGAAGGCCGAACAGTTGCGCATCCTGCTGGCGCTGGTGGTGCTGGCGGTCAGTGCCAAGATCGCGCTGGATCTGTTCCTGCGCCCCGATGAATTCTATTCGATCTCCATTCCGGGGCGGCACTGATGGCGCGGGCACTCCTGTTCCTGATTGTCATTCTGGTGGCGTTGCCAGTGCGGGCGGGAGAGATTGTGGGCGCGCTCAGCCAGAACCGGGTGTCGCTGACGGCGAATTTCTCGGGCACCGAGATTTTGATCTTCGGTGCGATCCGCCATGACGGGGCGACTGAAGATGCGGCCCCCTTCGATGTGATCATCGTCATCGAGGGGCCGCGCCAGCCGGTCGATATATGGCGCAAGGACCGTCGGATGGGGATCTGGGTGAATGTCGAGTCGGTCAACATGGCCTCGGTGCCCAGCTTCTATGCCGTGGCTACGACCGCGCCCTTGTCGCAGATCCTGGATGCCGAGGAAGATGCACGCTACCGCATTTCCGCCGCGCATGCGATCCGCGCGGCACAGGCTGTGGGCGATGTCGGGGATCTGGCGCTTTTTACCTCGGCGCTGTTGCGCATCCGGGCGCGGGCCGAGCAGTATCTGGCGCTGGATCGCTGGGTCTATCTGGACCGCGATATCCTTTTTCGCGCCAACGTCCGGTTGCCCGCGAATCTGACCGAGGGGGCCTATACGACGCGCATGTATCTGGTGCGCGAGGGTGCGGTGGTGCACCAGTTCCGCACTGCGATCTTCGTGCGCAAGGAGGGGATCGAGCGCTGGCTTCACCAGTTGGCCTATGACCAGCCGCTTGTTTACGGGATTCTGGCGCTGTTTCTTGCACTGGTTGCAGGTTGGGGCGCCTCAGCGGTGTTTCGCTACATCCGGCATTGAACCGTTCGTCGGCGCTGCTTCTTCCGGCAGGGCAGCGGCGCTCGGCCCCCATCGAGGGGGCCTCGCGCCGCGGGGGCTATCGCCCCCGCCCACCGCTTTCGGATCGGTGTTCAGCCCCGCCCCAGCCAAGGCATGCTTGTGGCGGTGATCGTCAGGAAGGGGATATTGGCTTCACGTGGCAGGCTGGCCATATGCAGCACCGCCTGCGCCACATGGGCCACGTTCATCCGGGCTTCGGGCCGGAGGGTGCCATCGGCCTGCAATGCCCCCGCGCCAATGCCGGCGGTCATGTCGGTGGCGGCATTGCCGATATCGATCTGGCCGCAGGCGATATCGAAGGCGCGACCGTCCAGTGACAACGCTTTCGTCAGCCCGGTGATGGCGTGCTTGGTCGTCGTATAGACCACCGAGCCGGGCCGGGGCGCATGGGCTGCGATGGAGCCATTGTTGATGATCCGCCCGCCCTGCGGCATCTGTCGGCGCATCCGGCCAAAGGCGGCGCGCGCGCACAGGAACATGCCGGTCAGGTTCACATCGAGTGCGCCTTGCCACTCGGCAAGCGACACTTCGTCAATCAGCGCACCTTTCGGCATCGTTCCTGCGTTGTTGAACAGCAGGTCAATCCGCCCGAACCGGGCCTGCACCTTGTCAAAGGCGGCCTCCACCTGCTCTTCGCCGGTGACGTCGCAGGGCAGGGCAAGGGCCGAAGGCTGCGCGTTTGCGAGTTCGGCCAGCGCATCGGCGCGTCGTGCCAGCAGCGCCACCTGCCAACCCGCGCCAAGCAAGGCTTCGGAACACGCGCGTCCGATCCCCGCGCTGGCACCGGTTACCACGGCGACGGGCATCAGAAGGCCTTGAAGGTCATCGTCGTGAGGGTGCGCGAGATGCCTGGCACGTCGAACAGATGTTCGGTCAGATAATGGCCGACATCCTCGCCATCAGGGATATAGACTTTGGCGATCAGGTCGTACTCGCCGCTGGTCGAGTAAAGCTCTGAGACGACCTCGCGGTCATAGACAGCTGCGGCGACATCATAGGTCTTGCCGGGAATGCAACGGAACTGGACGAAGACGCAGATCATGGCGGAATCCTTGGGGTGCAATGGTGTGCGCGCCAAGCCTATGCCACGGCCGGGCCCGGGTGCAAGGGTATCAAGGGCTGCGCGGGACGGTGCAGTAGGTCAACCGGTCAACGGATAGCGGGCAAGTTCGTCATGCACCGCGCCGTCCGGCCGTAGAATCGAGCGCATCAGCGCGAAATGGTCGGCACTGAAAGGCGGGATCTGCAACGCGCCGATCTGACCGATTGCGCGCGCCAATGCCGGGGCGCTGCCCTCGCCCGGCGCGAAACGGCCCAGTGTGACATGCGGTGTGAAGCGGCGCGTGTCGCGCGGGATGCCGGCCATTTCGGCGGCACGGGCGATACGCGCCTGCAGCCGTTTCAGCGCCGGATCAGGCCGCAGCATGGCATGCACCGAGCGCGGCTTGTCGCCGCCGAAAACGCCCAGCCCGTCGATCAGAAGGTCCAGGGGGGGCGCGGTGATCTGGCCCAGTGCAATATGCAACTCTTCCAGCCGGTCCTCCGGTTGCTCTCCGACAAAGAGCAGCGTCAGGTGGAAGTTCTCTTGCGGGGTGGGGCGTGCGATAGGCAGCATGAACTGGGTGACCGCCAACTGGCTGCGGATGGCGTCAGGGATCGCAAGGGCGACGAAGGCACGTATCATTCGCCTTGCTAACCCGGAGTCACACCGGGAGGAAAGCGGTTTTCACAGTGACTCCCGGCCCCCTTCATCTTGCCGGAAATACGCTGGGGGGTGAATTCGGCGGAGCCGAAGAGGGGGGCGACGCCCCCCTCCCTGCCTGGACCCTCAGCGCGGCTCGTCCATCAGGCCACGAACCAGCGCATAGCAGGCCAGAAGCAGCACAATGGCAAAGGGGAAGCCCGTGGACACGGCCATAGCCTGCAACGCTCCCAGCCCCCCGCCGATCAGCAGTGCCGCCGCGACCAGCCCTTCAAAGCTGACCCAGAAGACGCGCTGCGACACGGGCGCATCGATTTTGCCACCCGCCGTGATCGTGTCGATCACCAGCGAGCCCGAATCAGACGACGTGACGAAGAACACGATCACCAGCACGATCGCCACGAAAGAGGCAATCGTCGTCAGCGGCAGTTGCGTCAGCATCTCGAACAGCTTCAGTTCCAGCGCCGCTTCCTGAACGCCGGTAAACCCGCCATCGACCAGCTGGCTCAACGCCGTGCCGCCCATTGTGGTCATCCACAGGACCGACACCAGCGTCGGGATCAGAAGTACGCAGACGATGAACTCGCGCACCGTCCGGCCCCGGCTGACACGGGCGATGAACATGCCCACGAACGGCGACCAGCTGATCCACCATGCCCAGTAGAAGGCGGTCCAGCCCTGGCGGAAGTTGTCATCCTCGCGACCAAACGGGTTCGACAGCGACACCACCTCGCGCCCGTAGGCAAAGAGGTTCTCGAAGAACCCGGTCAGGATGGCCACGGTCGGGCCAACGACGAAGATGAACAGCAAAAGAATGGTTGCAAGGATCAGGTTCAGCTCCGACAGCCGCTTAACTCCGCCATCGAGTCCGCGCAGAACCGAGATCAGCGCCGCCAGCGTGATTCCCACGATAAGCAGCACCTGTGCCGTGGTCCCCACGTCGATTCCGAAGAGATAGCTCAGACCGGCATTCGCCTGTTGCGCCCCGATCCCCAGCGATGTCGCCAGGCCAAAGAGCGTGGCAAACACCGCAAGAATATCAATGATATGGCCCGGCCAGCCCCAGACCCGTTCGCCAAAGATCGGGTAGAAGATCGAGCGCACCGTCAGCGGCAGGCCCTTGTTATAGGCAAACAGCGCCAGCGACAGCGCCACCACGGCATAGATCGCCCAGGGGTGCAGGCCCCAGTGATAGATCGTCGCCGCCATTCCCAGCATGCGCGCGGCGTCCACATCGCCCTCGGCTGCACCCAGCGGCGCCCAGTCGGTGCGCACGCCGTTCTCCATCACGGTGCCACCATACGAGGCGCCGTAATGCGACATGGGCTCGGACACGCCAAAGAACATCAGGCCGATCCCCATGCCCGCCGCAAACAGCATCGAGAACCAGCCCAGATAGCTGTAATCCGGCGTCGCCTCGCGCCCGCCGATCCGTACCCGGCCCAGTGGCGACACTACCAGCGCCAGGCACACAAGCACAAAGATGTTGCCAGCGATCAGGAAGAACCAGTCAAGGCTGGCCGTCAGCCCGTCGCGCATAGCGAGAAAAAGCGGGCCGATACTGTTCTGGAAGGCCAATGTTGCCAGAACGAAAACCAGCACAGCCAGCCCTGAGATCGCAAAGACCGGGTTGTGGATATCAAGGCCGAAAGGGCCGATTTTGGGTGTGATGTTGTCCTGACCGATCTCGTATTCGGTCTCGATCAGAGTTGCCGCACCTTCCGGCTCCGGCAGCGGTTCGCCTCCATTCGTGTCAGACATGGTCGCGCTCCTTGATGACAGTTCGCTTGGTATGACGGGCGCTCAGCGCACCAGGAAGATCGATATCTCGGCGTGTTTGGCCAGCCAGGCGCCATGGGCGGCCCAGAAATAATCGGCCAGACCCGGACGGTGCGAGGCCATCACCACCAGGTCTGCCCCGGTGTCCGAGATTGCCTCAAGCAGCGTCTTGTCGATATCGATGCTCGGATCGGTGGCGGCATAGGCCTTTGCGCTGATCTCCACACCCAGCCGCGCGGCCTGCTCGGCGGCAAACGCAGACAGCCTCGCGCGGAATTCCTCGGGGTTATGTGCAATTGCGGTCGGCGTTTCAGCGGTGATCGAAACGAAAGCGAGCGTCGCGCCGTAGTGGCGCGCAAGGTCGCCTGCCGTGTCGATGGCTCCGGCGATCTGTGGCAGATGCGCCAGATCGATTGGAACCATGATGGTTTTATACATGCCTTGGCCCTCCTTTTGTTGTGTCGGGCCGCGTCGGCACCGGCCCGAACTGTGAAAGCGTAACAGTCTTGTGATAGGCTTGCATCCGTCGTTATGGAGGGAGTGTTGAAAAGCGACATTGTGTAAGTCGCTTCATACACTTTTTCGCCAGTTTCGGTCTTGCTCCGTTGTCGCGGTATTTGACACGGATCATGGCGCAACACCGTGAATGGGGGTTTGATTAGCAGGTGAGCGCTAGAACCGATGGAGGTGATTATGCTTGACTGGCTGCGGCGACTGACTGAACAGAGCCGGAATCTCAGAGAGCTTGCCACGCTTGATGAACGCGCGTTCGCGGATATGGGCGTCAGCCGAGAGCAGGCGCTGAACCTTGCTGCCATGCCTGAGGTGGTGATCGACCGGGTTCAGGCAATGGGGCAGGTTTTCGGGCATGAGGCGACAGCACTGGCGCACGACCGCGCCGAATGGGTACAAATGATCGAGACTTGCGCGCAATGCCGCAATGTTCCGCAGTGCCAACGCTTTTTGCGCCAGGATGGCCACCCCAGCCCGGCCGGTGCAGGCTTCTGCCCCAACCGCGAACTTTTTGCCGAACGGAGTGCAAAGCACCAGCCTCAGGCGGCTTAATCGCCGGGCGCCTCGGCTACCAGCGTCAGTGGCGCGGGTGTGCCGGCCAGATCGTCGGTTCTCAGCGGCCCCGAAGGCCGTGCCAGCCGGTTACGGACCACCCAGTGCAGCCGGTGTTCGGCGCGCGTGATGGCAACATAGGCCAGCCGCTTCCACAGCGGCACCCCGGCCTCTACCCGCCCATGGCGGGCGGCGGCGTAAAGATCGGGCGCGAAAACCTGCACCTCGGGCCACTGGCTGCCCTGCGCCTTGTGGATTGTCACCGCCGCGCCATGCAGAAAGGCCGCCCCCATATTCGCGGCGAAGGGAATGAACGGCTCTTCCTCGCCCTCGCGCTCGATCTTGATGATCGAGGCGGCGGAAACCTGTGGCTCCTCGGCGCCGATCACATGCAGACGTGAAAATCCGCTGCGCTTGCCGGGCCCCAGGTAGATCACCTGCGCGCCCTTGATCAGGCCACGGGCCTCCAGGTCGATGCGCCGCTTGCGGTGCTTCAGCGGCAGTTCCAGCCCGTCGCAGACAAGGGGCTCGCCCGGCAACAGCTCGGTCTCGGGTGCGTTGAATGCCGCGCGAAAGGCGTGAATCAGGCGGATACGCGTGGCATTACGCCAGACCAGCACCGGCGAGCGCGCCATCAGGTCACTCTCCACCCTTTGCGCCCAGACCACCCGGTCATCGTGGCGCGCGGCCTCCTCGATACGCGCTTCGAAATCCTCAAACCGCAGGTCCGGGTCGGCCAGCGCATGCGCCAGATCCAGAATCGGGTTGCCCTCTATCTGCCGGTGAATGCGGCTGAGGGTAACGCGCCGCGCCTCGGGCAATGTGTCGAACACCATCTCGCCTGACTGCCCCACCGGAGCCAGCTGCGCCGGGTCGCCAAACAGGACCAGCGTCTGAAAGATCTCGTTCAGATCCTGAAACTGGCGGGTGTCCAGCATTGAACTTTCGTCGATGAAACCGATATCCAACGGGTCTTCGCGCCTCTTCCAGCCCTTGATGAAATCGCTGCCCCGCAGCCCGGCCGCTGCCAGCGCGCCGGGGATGGACTTCACCGAGGCATAAAATGCCTGCGCCCGGTCCAGCGCCGTGTCCCCCAGATCGGGCATCTCCGGGCGCGGTCCGTTCCCGGCGAGCCATTCGGCGATTTTCTCGTATTCGGGGTCATAGACGGGTGTATAGAGGATGCGATGAATGGTGGTGGCGGGCACGCCGCGGTTGCGCAGGACCGATGCCGCCTTGTTGGTGGGTGCCAGGATGGCGAGTGTGCGCCGTTCCTTGCGCCGCCGCCCCTCGTAATCGCCTGACACAACCTCAACCCCGGCGGCCAGCAGCGCCTTGGTCAACTCGGCCAGCAGCATCGTCTTGCCGGAACCTGCCTTGCCCAGAATGGCCAGCACGGCCGGTTCGGCATCGGGGTCCGGCGGGTCGGTTTCTTCATCTATCAGGCGGATGCCGGCCCGGTCCAGAAGCTCGGCCAGATGGTCCCAGGCAAGCGCTTGATCCTCCGAGAATTCGGGGCGCACCACCGCTGGCGCGGCGTTCGAAGTGACATCTGGCTGAAAGAGGTCGGTGGGCATCGCGTCGGCATTCGGGCTGGGGTTCATGAGGCCGAGTCTAGGCCATGCCGCAGCAGTATGGAAGCGCGGCCTGCCGCGCCCGGTCACGCAGACGCCCCCCTCCACCCGGCCTGTTCCTTGGTTCTGGCGCATGTTTGACGCGGAAAACCGGATCCCGCTTTTCCGCAGCATGCGTTACCCCTCCAGCAATGCCTCGATCTGTGCGCGCAGGCGGTCGATCTCGTCAGCCGCCACGCGCCTGACATCTTCGGCGGCGGCGATCTCGACATCGATCGCATCGACGCGGGCGCGGCGTTCGCGGTTGGCGCTGCTGTCGTCGCCCAGTTGCACGATCAGGTTGACCAACCGCGCCTGCTCGCGCTCCAGCCCCTCGATCGCCTCCGTGGCGCGGCGCTGGCGGGTGTTTGCCTCGGTGATGGCGCTGCGCAGCCTGCCAAGCTCCACCAGCGTGTCGCGCAGCGCGGGATCGGTGGTGCGTTGCTCCCACAGCGCCAGTGTCGGCAGGTCGATATCCATCAGCCCCACGCGGCGCAGGCGCGGCTGGCGCTCTGTCACGACATGATCGATCGTCTCGCCTGCGGGCAGTGTGATGCGCCAGCGCCAGGCATCGGCGGTTTCCTCGGCATCGTTGGGGCCGGTAACTGTCCAGTTGTGGCGGCGCGGGTGGTCCAGCGTCAGTTGCCGCTCGGCCTGCGGGGCCCCCGTGATGCGGTAGGTGGTGCGCCGTTGCAGGTCTTCGGTAACCTGCAACACGCCACGCACCAGCCGCATCTCGCGCAGGGCTTCCGTGGTACCGGTTTCCTCGCGGATCTCGATGGCAGTGTCGTGGGCGAAATCGACAATCTCGGTGGCGCCGGGGGCCAGTTCCGGGATCTGGGCATCGCCAGCGTGGCCGCGCCCTTCTTCATACAGCGTCAGCACGCCTGCGGGAAGGCGCAACGGCAGCGGGTTTTCCAGCGCCAGGGCAATCACCGGGTGGCTTTCACCGCGCCCGCCCCGGTGCAGCGTCAGCCGCGCATCGGGCAGGTTTTCGGACAGAAACGGCAGGCTGATCATTTGCCCCGCCGCCAGCGTGACCGGCATCGACAAGGTGAAGCGGCTGAAGCTGTCGCCGTCATCGGCCTCAAGCGGGGCAGCGGCGGCGCTGTCGGCCATCTCGGGGGCGGCCAGCGCCATTGTGCGGCGCATGGTGTCCATGACGGGCACCGGTTCGGCCATCAGCGCCTCTTCGCGCTGCGCATACCGGCGCTCATAAAGGCGTGCGGCGATGTTGCGGGTCGCGCCGGTGGCCAGCGTCAGCTGCACATCCTGCCAGTCCATGCCGGTTGCGTTTTCCACCACGGCCCAGCCGATCAGCTGGATGCCCTGTGGCGTGTCGACAGCGCGCCAGGCAGTGCGCCATATCGGTGCGCTTTGCAACCAGACGAGGCCGATCTCACGCGCGGCGTCATCATCCGATTGCAGCGCCAGTTCAACCCGACGGTCATCCGAGCGCGCGCGCCAGGCGGCCAGAGCGGCGCTGACATGGGCGCGATCCGCGCTGTCGCTGAAGGTGACGCTGAGCGCGTCATTGATCTCGAAACTGCGCATGCTGCCCTCAGAAGTCTGCAGGTTCAGAACCGGGCAGGGGCCATGCTCGCAAGGCCGCTCGGTGACGCCCATGTTCACCCCTTCCCAACGCTCGGCGCGCCGCTCCACGGCAAGCGGCGCGCCGATCATGGCGCGCAGCAGGCGTGCCGGGTCGGTTACCTCGTCCGGGCCAAGCGGCAGATGGGAAAAGGCATCCTCAAAGCTGCCGGGGCCGGTCATTGTCAGATGCGTGACGGCGCCCACCGGGTCCAGCACCCAGAGCGTTTTCAGGAAATCGTCGATATCGCTGCGCGCTACCGACAAGTGTAGCGGATCTTCACCAAGGCTGCCGGTCGCTTCGATCATCGCCAGGCCTGCGGTGGACAGTGTGATTGCCCGGACCGAGGTTTCGGCCTGAAGCGGCAGCGCCAGAACAAGCCCGGCCATCGCAAGGACCAGCGAGCGGCGTACGCGGGGCAGGGTGACGGGCAAGGGCATGACGGGCCTCCAGAATTGTTGGGGGACAGAGTGACTCACCCCGTCCAGCGCCGCAACCGCCTTGCGCTTCACCTTTTGGCAATGGGCGAGAGATTGCCACTGGCCGGGAAACGCGATTTCGAAATCGCGTTGCAAGCGCCTTCGAAGGCGCTTGCCCGGTCGCCCGATGGCACCGCGTTCGCTTCAGCAACGGCGCAGGCCGAAGGTGGGCACCAACAGCGGGGGCGGGGGCAGGGCATCGAAAGACGCGATTTCGAAATCGCGTCCAAGCGCCTTCGAAGGCGCTTTCTCTATGCTCTTGCCGGTCAGCGGTACGGCCTGATCTGGCCGGTACGCAGCCGAGCCAGATAGGCGTTCAGTTCAGACCTGACCAAGGGCATCAGGCAGTAAAGCCCGATGATGTTCACCACCGCCATCGAAAAGATCGCCGCATCCGAAAAATCGATCACCGCCTCAAGGCTTGAAACCGCGCCAATGAAGACGAAGGCGCAAAACACCGTCTTGAACAGCAACTCCTTGCGTCGTCCCTCACCGAACAGAAAGGTCCAGGCTTTCATTCCGTAATAGGACCAGGTGATCATTGTCGAGAATGCGAACAGCACCACCGCCACCGCCAGTGCATAGGGTGCCCAGCCAAAGGCCGAGCCAAACGCCGCCGAGGTGATCGGCACCCCCCCCGTCGCGCCCGAAGCGGTGGCGATGCGCCCGGCGTCGTCGAGAATGTAAAGCCCGGTCTGGGCGTCTTGCAGCAACTGCCCGGTGATGATGATCACCAGCGCCGTCATCGTGCAGATCACCACGGTGTCGATGAATGGCTCCAACAGCGCCACGAAGCCCTCGGTCACCGGCTCGGCAGTCCGCACTGCCGAATGGGCGATAGCCGCTGAACCCACCCCGGCCTCGTTGGAGAATGCCGCGCGACGAAAGCCCTGGATGATCGCGCCGACGATGCCGCCGGTTACACCGGTTTCCGTGAAAGCGCCGCGCAGGATTTCGCCAAAAGCCCACAGGATCATGTCATGATGCAGCGCCAGGATCGCGGCGCCGACCAGGAAATACCCTACGCCCATGAAGGGCACCACTTTCTCCGTCACCCGTGCGATGGATTTGATGCCGCCCACGATTACCGCAAAGACCACGCCCGCCAGCACCAGGCCGGTCGCCCATGTTGGTAGCCCCAGCACGCTTTCGACCTGCGACGCGGCCTGATTGGCCTGAAACATGTTTCCGCCACCCAGTGCGCCCAGCACGCAAAACACCGAAAACAGCCCCGCCATCACACCGCCCAGCGGCAGACCGCGCTCGGCGAATCCCTTCTTGAGGTAATACATCGGCCCGCCGGATACCGTGCCATCGGAGTATTCGTTGCGATACTTCACCCCCAGCGTACATTCGGTGAACTTTGAGGCCATGCCCAGAAGCCCCGCCACGATCATCCAGAACGTCGCCCCCGCCCCGCCGATGCTGACGGCAACTGCTACACCGGCAATATTTCCCAGCCCTACCGTTCCCGACAGCGCCGTTGTCAGCGCCTGGAAATGACTGACCTCTCCGGCATGGGTTGGGTCGGAATATCTGCCGCTCACAAGCGCGATGGCATGGCCGAAAGCGCGGAACTGGATGAAGCTGAAGTAAATTGTGAACACCAGCGCACCGACTACCAGCCAGCCGACGATCCAGGGCAGACCGGTCCCGGGGAACGGGGCGAAGATCAGCGCCACAAACCAGCCAGTAGCCGCCGCGAACAGACTGTCGATTCGTTCGCCGACCGAGGCTTGCGCCGCCGTGCCTGCCGCCATGGCTATTGCAATAGTCCCAAGGCCGGGCATGACGGCGCCAAACGCTGATTTCTTCATCCAATTCCTCCCCGAAGCCGGTGCACGGCACCCTAGCTGACGAACCCCGTTCATTACCAGCGGCGGCTTTCGCCACATGACCGGCACCGGCGCGAAATGTCGCGAACGATTGTGGAAATGCCCGCGCTCTGGCATCGGGCGGGTGCGAGGTTCTCCTGCGTAGGGCTTGTGCGCTTGCCCAGCGCCCCGCTCTCGCCTAAACCCGCCTGCAACCAGACAGAGATGCAGAGAGCGGGCAATGGCTGATATCACCCAGATGCAAAGCGAAGAGCGCGCCACCTCACGCAGGATCGGGGCGCTCTCGGGGCTCTGGCCGTTCCTGTCGCGCTACCGGTTGATGCTGGGCAGTGCTCTGCTTGCGTTGGTGTTGACGGCCACGGTGTCATTGGCGTTGCCCCTGGCGGTGCGGCGGGTGGTGGACAGTTTCGGCGCTGGCGATCTGCACCTTCTGAACCAGTATTTTGCAGCCTCGCTCGCGATAGCCGCTCTTCTCGCTATCGGAACCGGCGCGCGGTATTACATGGTCACCCGGCTGGGTGAGCGGGTGGTGGCCGATATTCGCCGCGCCGTTTTCGGGAGGGTGATTGGCCTGAGTCCGGCATTTTACGAGCGTATCATGACCGGCGAGGTGCTTTCGCGCATTACCACCGACACCACGCTGATCCAGTCTATCGTCGGCTCGTCGATCTCGGTGGCGCTGCGCAACGTGCTGATGCTGTTTGGCGGGCTGGCGTTGCTGGCCCTGACCTCGCCCAAGTTGACCGGACTGGTGCTGCTTCTGGTGCCTGCCGTGATCGTGCCCATCGTGGTGCTGGGCCGCCGCCTGCGCACCCTGTCGCGCGAAAACCAGGACTGGATCGCGGCTTCGTCGGGCAATGCCTCGGAAGCGCTGGGCGCGGTGCAGACGGTGCAGGCCTTCACCCATGAAGCCCAAAGCAGCGCGGCATTTGATACCGTGACCGAAAAGGCATTTGACATCGCCCTGAAGCGGATCGCCACGCGCGCGGTCATGACGGTGATCGTGATCATGCTGGTGTTCGCGGGCATCGTCGGTGTGCTGTGGATCGGCGCGCTGGATGTGCGTGCGGGTGCCATGACCATTGGCGAGTTGGTGCAGTTTGTCATCTATTCGGTGATTGTCGCGGGCTCGGTCGGTGCCTTGTCTGAAATCTGGGGAGAGTTGCAGCGCGCCGCAGGCGCAACCGAGCGGCTGGCCGAACTGCTGAATGCTGCCGATCAGGTGCAGGATCCGGTTCAACCGCTGGCCCTGACCAAGCCCGTGCGCGGCGCGGTCGCCTTTGAAGGCGTGCGCTTTCACTATCCCTCGCGCCCCACGCAATCGGCGCTTGATGGCGTCTCGCTCAGTGTCGCGCCGGGTGAGACCGTGGCGCTGGTGGGGCCGTCGGGCGCGGGCAAGACCACGATCATCCAGCTGCTGATGCGCTTTTATGACCCGCAGGAAGGCTCGATCCGGCTTGACGGGATGGATATCCGCGAGATCACGCGCACCGATCTGCGCAGCGTGATGGCGCTGGTGCCGCAAGACCCGATGATATTCGGCACCACTGCGCGCGAGAACATCCGCTTTGGCCGCCCCGAGGCATCGGATGCCGAGATCGAGGAAGCCGCCCGCGCCGCCGCCGCGCATGATTTCATTACCGCCCTGCCGCAGGGCTATGACACCCAGTTGGGCGAGCGCGGAGTGATGCTGTCTGGCGGGCAGAAACAGCGCATCGCCATCGCCCGCGCCATCCTGCGCGACGCGCCGGTGCTGCTGCTTGACGAGGCCACCTCGGCGCTGGATGCTGAAAGTGAACGCGCCGTGCAGACAGCGGTCGAGCATTTGTCAAAGGACCGCACCACGCTGGTGGTGGCGCACAGGCTTGCCACCGTGCGCAAGGCTGACCGTATTGTCGTGTTCGACCAGGGGCGGATCGTGGCCGAGGGCACGCATGAGGTGCTGGTGGCGCAGGGCGGGCTTTATGCAAGGCTTGCGCGGTTGCAGTTTACCGAAGGCGAATACGACGAATTGTGACCCTGTCCTTGGGTTCGGGCCAGTCCGTCGCATTGCTCTTGTCGCTCAAACGCGCCATCCTGAGGTGATGCGCAGGGAGGAAACCATGCCGAACATTCGATTTGCCAGCACCCAGGACCGCGATGCCATCCAGAACGCCGTGCCCTGGAGCGCGCGCGATGTCCCGGTGACTGTCTATGAACAGATTACCCGGACCCGCAACAGCCATGGCAGCCGCAACGCCATCTCGTTCCAGTTGTTCTCCGATCCGGGCGCCAAGGCCGAAACCCTGACCTGGGCGCAGTTTCATGGCAAGGTTACCCAGGCTGCCAACCTGTTTCGCAGCCTTGGCGTGGGTGAGGGTGACACCGTTGCCTATATCCTGCCCACCATCAACGAAACCGCAATTACCCTTTTCGGTGGCATGACGGCGGGGGTGGTCAACCCGATCAACCCGCTGCTGGAACCTGAGAAAATCGCCGGTATCCTGCGCGAAACCAAGGCCAAGGTCGTGGTGACGCTGAAGAGCTTCCCCAAAACCGATGTGGCGCAGAAGGTCGCCGAGGCGGTGGGCAACGCGCCCGAAGTGCGCAGCGTTCTTGAAGTGGACATGCTGCACTACATGACCCCGCCGAAAAGCTGGATCGTGCCCTTCATCCGCCCGAAGAATGATATCCACCACACCGCCCGCGTGCTGGATTTCAACGCTGAACTGTCGCGCCAGCCGGCAGACCGGCTGACATTCGAATTGCCCGGGGATGACCGTGTCTGCGCCTATTTCCACACCGGCGGAACGACCGGCACGCCCAAGGTGGCGCAGCACAAGGCTTCGGGCCTGATGTATAACGGCTGGCTGGGGGCGGAACTTCTGTTCAGCCCTGAGGATGTCATCCTCTGCCCGTTGCCGTTGTTCCATGTCTTTGCCGCCTATCCGGTGATGATGGCATCAGTCTGTTCGGGGGCGCATGTGGTCTTCCCCACGCCGCAGGGCTATCGCGGCGATGGTGTGTTCGACAATTTCTGGAAACTGATTGAACGGTGGCAGGCGAGCTTCATGTTCACCGTTCCCACCGCGCTTGCAGCGCTTATGCAGCGCCCGGTGAATGCTAATATTTCAACCTTGAGAAACGGATTTTCCGGCTCGGCGGCGCTTCCGGTTGAACTTTACAAACGTTTTGAAGAGGCGACGGGGGTTTCCATCGTCGAAGGCTACGGCCTGACCGAGGCGACCTGCCTCGTCTCGGCCAACCCACCCGAGGGTGAAAAGAAGATCGGCTCGGTGGGTATCCCGTTTCCCTATACCGATGTGCGTATCCTCAGGCTGGCGGCGAATGGCGATATCAACCACGAATGCGCCACCGACGAGGTCGGCGAGATCTGCGTCAGTTCGCCGGGCATCTATGAAGGGTCAACCTATACCGAAGAGGCCAAGAACCTGGGCCTTTATGCCGAGGGGCGGTTCCTGCGCACGGGTGACCTGGGGCGCATCGATTCCGATGGCTATCTGTGGATCACCGGGCGCGCCAAGGACCTGATCATCCGCAGCGGCCATAATATCGACCCGGCGATGATCGAAGAGGCGCTTCTCAGTCACCCGGCAGTATCGTTTGCGGGCGCGATCGGCCAGCCGGATGCCAAGGCGGGCGAATTGCCCTGCGCTTATGTCGAACTGGTGGGTGGCGCAAAAGTCAGCACGCGCGAGTTGTTGGAACATGCCGCCGATCGCATCCCTGAACGCGCGGCGGTGCCCAAGTATATCGAGATGATGGACGAATTGCCGAAAACGGCGGTGGGCAAGGTGTTCAAGCCTGACTTGCGGCGCATGGCGATCATCCGGGTGTTCAACGGTGTTTTCGACGAAAGCAAGATGCCGGCGCGGGTGGCCGAGGTGGTTGAGGACAAGAAGCGCGGCCTCGTCGCCCGGATCGAGCGGACGGGTGAGGTGGATGAAGCGGCGCTTGCCCAGAAGCTGGGCGCGTTCACCGTGCCTTGGGAATGGACCTGATCGCCGCTGCCGGCCCAGCCTCATCATGATCGAACGGCGCTGCCCCCGGGCGGCGCCGTTTCTTTTGGATCGGATGCAGATAACCCTTGCCAGATCATATTGGATCTGCAAATCTAGGGTAAGAAAAATTAAGGCAAGAAATAGTCAGGCAAAATGTCCGCCCAGTCACCGCGCCCGGGGAAGCCGCCGCTCATGGCGTTGCGTGCCTTCGAGGCCGCTGGTCGACTGGGCGGGTTCGCTTCCGCCGCCGATGAACTGGGCGTCACGCCGGGCGCCATTACCGCGCATCTGAAGGGGCTGGAGGCCGCGCTGGGCGCGCAGTTGTTCGAGCGCGCGCCGCGTGGTGTGAGGTTGACCGCGCTGGGTGCGCAGGCGCTGCCGGAGTTTACCGAAGCTTTCGATCTGCTGAATGCCGCCGTGAAGCGTCTGCAGGTTGCCGCCGCGCCGGGCCAGCTCAGCATCGCGACCGAGCCGGGGATTGCGCAGCTCTGGCTTTCGCCCCGCCTGACAGCCTTGCGCGCCAGCGCGCCGGATATCAGCGTGTCGATCACCACCTTTGAGAGCCCGCCTGACGGCTCGCGCGATGGCCATGACCTGTATCTGTTCTTTCAGCCCCACGGGGCGCGGCCCGGGGCGTGGAAACTGGCGCGCGACATGATTGCCCCGGTCTGCGCGCCGGGGCGCGCAGACCGTTTGCGCCGCGCTGGCGATTTGCGCGCGGAGGATTGCCTGATTGATGCCACGAGCCCGACAGCCTGGCAGGAATGGGCCAGAGCGGCAGGGCTGCCGGGGTTCGAGCCGCGCGGGCCGGTATTCACGTCTCGGGCGCTGGCGGTTGAAGAGGCGGTGAACGGGGCCGGGGTGTTGATGGGCCATCTGTCGCTGCTTGCGCGGCATCTGGAGGACGGACGGCTGGTGCAGCCCTTCGGTCCGGCGGTGGCGCGACCCCATGCGCTGACGTTGTGGCGCGCGAATGGGGCACGTGCGGCGGCAGAGGTGGTGGCCGAGGCGCTGGTGCGTGGGGACGCATAAGGAAGCAGGGGCTTTGCCCCTCCGGGCCTTCGGCCCGTTCACCCCGCGTATTTCTGGCAAGATGAAAGGGCGGTCAGGCGATCAGGTCTGGCCAGAGGGCATGGTTGCGCGGCGCGAAGGGACCGATATGGCCGATGGAGGGAAGGCCGTAGTCCGCCGGGTTGATCACCTGCCGGGTGATGGTTGCCGAGGGCATCCAGTCACCCAGCCGCCAGACAGCCTGCGGCGGGATCATCACATCGTCCGCCAGCGCTACCAGCTTGACCGGACAGGTCAGGCCCGGGCGCTCGGGCGGCGGCAGATCGGGGTCCCCCATCAGCGAACGGCGATCAATACACCAGCGCCGCCACTGGCGAAAGACCGGTGCGGGCAGGTCATGGCCCAGCCCAAGCTTGCGGCCCGGCAGATACCCGAGCGCCGCCACCGAAGCCGGGCCGAGCAGATACCACAAGGCGCGGGCCTGTGCCTGGAACGGCCAGGGATGTTCGCTGACATGGCCCGGTCCCGCCGCTACGGTGATGGCGCGGGCGATCTGGTCCAGATCTGACTGGAAGGGCAGCGCCATGCCGCCCAGCGAATGGCCGATTACCCAGAGCGGCAGCGCGGGAAAGCGTTGGCGAAGCCAGGTGCGGGCGGCAGTGGCGTCGGTCACGCCCCAATCGGTCATGCTGGCATTCGAGCGCCGGCCATCGCCCGAGGCACCGAAATCGCGGTAGTCCCAGACAAGGACGGCGGCCTGACGCTCGGTGCTCAGCCAGTTGGCGAAGGCATCGTAATAGCTGGCGCGCACCCCGGTGGCGGCGTTGATCAGCACCGCCAGCGCGGGGGCGGGCGGCAGGATCAGCCTGCCCGCGAGCTGCGCGCCCGTGCTGGCGATGCTCACTGTTTCTGCCTGTGGCATACGCCCCTCCCTCGCCCGCTTTGTGCAAGCGTAGGAAGGCCGCGCATGGCGGTAAAGCCCCGGTCCGGCTTGCCCTTGCGTCAGCGACGCAGGGTCACGCGAAGGCCGCTTCGAGCGCAAGCTCGATCATTGCGCCGAAGGAGCGTTCGCGCTCGCTGGCGGGCAGGGCCTCTTGCGTCAGAAGATGGTCCGACATGGTCAGCACCGCCAGCGCCCGCACACGGTGGCGCGCGGCGAGGATGTACAGCTCGGCCGCCTCCATCTCGACGCAGAGGACACCGTGGCGCTGCATGATCTCGTTCAGGTCGGGGCGTTCGTCATAGAACACGTCGGAGGAATAGACATTCCCTGTATGAACCCGCTGGCCCCGCGCAAGCGCCGCCGAATGGGCGGCCTGCAGCAACCCGAAATCAGCCAGCGGGGCGAAATCGATCTCACGCAGGATGCCCCGCGAAGGCGTCGTCAGCGTTGTGCAGCCCATCGCCAGCACGATATCGCGCAGCCCCACATCGGGCTGCATCGCCCCCGCCGAGCCAACACGGATCAGCGTTTTCGCGCCATAGTCGCGGATCAGTTCATTGGCATAGATCGACAGCGAGGCCATGCCCATGCCCGAGCCATGGATCGTCACCCGATGTCCCCGCCAGATGCCGGTATAGCCCAGCATGCCGCGCACCTCGTTCACCAGAACCGGGTTTTCTAGGAAAGTTTCGGCCGCCCAGCGGGCGCGCAGCGGGTCGCCGGGCATCAGAACGGTTTCGGCGATTGCGCCGGGTTCGGCGCCGATATGGATGGTCATGGGGTCTCCTGCGGCTGTTTCATGCCCGTCATTCAGCCAATCTGGCGCAGGATCAGGCTGGCGGCAATGGCCCACATCACCAGCCCGATGACCACCTCCAGCACCACCCAGGCGCGGGGCCGGGAAAAGACCGGCGCGAGAAAACGCGCGCCGTATCCCAGCACGGAAAAGAAGGTGAACGAAGCCAGCACCGCACCGGTGCCGAAAGCCGCCTGCGCCGGGGCATATTGTGCCGAGATCGCGCCCAGAAGCGCGACGGTATCAAGATAGACATGCGGATTGGCCCAGGTCAGCGTCAGGCAGATCAACACAACGCGCCCCAGCGGCACCGGCGCGTCGCGCGCCGGTTGCAGCGCCGCACCGCCGCGCCAGGCGGTGCGAAACCGCAGCGCGCCATAGATTGTCAGAAACGCCACCCCGCCCCAGAGCATGGCCGACAATACCCAGGGGTGCGCCGCCGACAATGCGCCGAACCCGGCAACACCCACCACGATCAGCACAGCGTCGGACAATGCGCAGATCAGCACCACCGCCGCGATATGTTCACGCCGCAGGCCCTGGCGCAGCACGAAGGCATTCTGCGCGCCGATGGCGGCGATCAGGCTGAGGCCAGTCAGGAAACCGGCAAGTGCTGCGGTGAACATGGGAGGCTCCGATCAGCGTTCGTTCCAGCGGTCTTGCGCCTGAAGCTTCCAGTAGGTCAGTTGCACCGCCAGCCGTCCCGCCGGCCCGCCCGTCCAGTTCAGCCCGAAAGGCGCGAAGGCGCTGATACGGTTGCTTTCACCCAACGTGGCTTCGGCCACCACGCGGCCGCCGATGGCGGTGGTGTTCAGCCCGTGCCCGCCAAAGCTCGTGGCATGCCAGACACCGGGGGACAGCGCGCCGATCTGCGGCATGAGGTGGCGGGCATAGGCCATCAGGCCAGACCAGGCCAGTTCTGTCTTCAACCCGGCAAGCTGCGGATAGACGTGCAGCATCTCGCGCCGCAGTTGCCGCACAATGCCCTCGGTTGCGGCGGCGCGGGTGGTGATGCGTCCGCCCCACAACAGCCGCCGCCCGCCATCGACAAGGCGGTAGTAATCGCCGGCGCGGCGATTGTCGCTGACAGCAAAGCCTGTGCGGATGGCGGTTGCCAGCAGCTCAGGCGCCCCTTCCGACAGCATGACATAGGTTGCGATCGGCAGCATCGCGCGGCGCAGACGACCGACAAGCGGGCCGGTATAGCCTCCGGTTGCGAAGATCACCTGAGATGCCTCGGCCCGGCCATGGGCAGTGGTGATGGTTTTGGTGGGGGCGGCGAGCTGATGGTTGGTGGCCGCGCTTTGCTCATACACATGTCCGCCGAGCCGCGCGATCTCGGCGGCCAGGCCGCGGGCATAGTTGAGCGGGTGAACGTGGAAGGCGTTCATATCCAGAAGCCCGTGGAAGTAACGATCGGTTACCAGATGTTCGCGGATTGCGTCGCGGTTCAGGTAGGTGAGCGGATAGTCATAAAGGCGCGCGGCTTCGGCGATCTCGGATTGCAGATCGTTGGCGCTGTCGTAGCGGCGCAGGCGCAGCTTGCCCGGCACGGGATCGACGCCGGGCATGGCCAGTGCGGTGATCTCGGCGCGCATGATCTCGGCCCCTTCGATGGACAGGCGGTGCAGGGCCTGCGCTGCTTCGGTGCCAACGCGCCGGGCGATGGTATCGCCGCCGCAGGCCCAGCCCGGAGAAACAAAGCCCCCGTTGCGGCCCGAGGCCCCCCAGCCGATGCTTTCGGCTTCAAGCACGATCACCCGTTTGCCCGCCCGCGCCAGATGCAAGGCGGCGCTGAGACCCGCCAGCCCGCCGCCGACAATGATGCAATCGGCCTCATCACGGCCTTTCAGCGCCGGGTAGTGGCGGGTGTCGGCCTGGCTGCGAGTGTAGAAGGTATCAAGGGCGGGCATCGGCGGTCCTGCGGTGGGGAGGGCGGGCACGACGGTAGTGCGGTGCGGGTGGCTGCGCAATGGGGTCTGCGGCCCTGTTCAAGCTGCCGAAGCAACGCACGCTGGTGTGAGGCAGTCTGGCGGTCGAACGGGCGCTGCGCTATCATCGCCCGAAAACCGGGCAGATCGGGCAAGACCCCCACAGACAGGAACGGAATCTCCTCAGGCATGACCGCGCTGAAAAAGTATCAACGGCTGGAAGGCTCGGGCCTGTGGCGTGCCACCCCGGAGGAGCAGCGGCGCGATGTGGTCGTGGCTTTGGGTGATGCCAGTCTGGTCATTTCGGACCTGCGCAGCGGCGCGGTTCTCAGCCATTGGTCGCTGCCAGCCGTGCGCAGGCTCAACCCGTCGCGGGTGCCTGCGGTCTATGCGCCGCGCGAGGATGCGCAGGCCGAAACGCTGGAACTGGACGATGAGACCCTGATCGACGCGCTGGAGACCATCCGAAACGCGTTGGTTCACCGGCCCCGCCTGCGTCATCTGCGCCGGGGTCTTGGTGTGTCTGCGGTGGTTCTGGCGGTGGCGCTGGCGGTGTTCTGGCTTCCCGGCGCGCTTGTCAGTCATACGGCAGGCATCGTCCCCCCCGCCAAGCGCGCACAGATCGGCCGCGAGGCACTGGAGGCACTGACCGCGACGCAGCCGGGCGCGCGGGTCTGCGCCGATCCGGCGGGGCGGCAGGCGATGGTGACGTTGCGCAGCCGGGTGCTGGGCACCAGCGACCGGGTGGCGGTGGTTGATGGTCTGCCGGGCCTGGAGGCCGCGCATCTGCCGGGGCGGCTGGTGGTGATCGGGCGCGGATTGCTGGAACGGCTGGACGGCCCCGAGGCGCTGGCGGGCTACATGATGGCCGAAATCCTGGCCGCCGAGGCCGACGACCCGCTGCGCGCGCTTCTTGGCCATGCCGGAACACGGGCGACATTCGCGCTACTGACCACTGGCAACCTGCCGGTCGAGGCCTTTGAAAACTATGCCGCGTTGCGATTGGTGCAACCCATGGCGCTGCCGGACGCGCCTGCGCTGGCTGCGCGGTTCAACGCGCTGGGGATTCCTGTTTCGGCCTATGCGGTGTCATTGCCCGATGCGGCCGCGCCGCTGGCGCAGGCGTTGGCCGATCAGCCGGTAAGCGGTGCACGCGCCACGACGCGACTGTTGAGCGATGGCGAATGGATCACCTTGCAGGGCATCTGCGAGGATTGAGGCGGGCAAGAACAAAGCCCCCGGCGCGGGACCGGGGGCTTGAATGTTTCTTCTTCCGGCAGGATCAGCGCAGGAAGGCGTCACCGAAACCCAGTGCGCGCGCGGTGCCAAGGGCGGCCTGCGCGTCGGACGGGTTTGCGAAGGGCCCGGCCATTACGACCTGAAGCGCCTGACCGCCGCGCTGCACGCTGCCGGTTGCCACCGGCAGGCCGTTTTGCTGCAGCCGGGCAACGGTGTTCCGGGCATTGGCGCTGACGCCGAAAGTGCCGACCTGCACATACCGACCCGCGGGTGCGGCCTGTGTTTCGGGCGCGGCTGTGCCCATGGTCGACACGGTCGTGCGCGGCGCGGTTGCCTGTGCGGCACGCTGCACCGGAGCGGCGTGGCCGCGCGGCGCGGTGGGCTGTTGCAGATGCGCATCCGGCCAGCGCGGGGCGTAGGGCGGCGGCAGTTGATAGACATTGGGTGCCATGGGCGAGGGGTTCACGCCATCCCAGGGTTCCCAGACATTGCCGCGCGGCGCCAGTTCGCGAACCGAATCCGTGGTGTGGCGCTCCTGCGGGCCACAGCGCAGCGGTAGTTCGGGCATGGCAGGCGAAGGCACCATATACATCTGGCTGTGCGGGCTCAGGTTGGTGCAGGGCGAGGGGCCGGTGCGGTCATAAAAGCTCCAGCGCGTGTCCAGCCCGTGGGGGCCGGAGGCGTGGTATACCTGCTCCGGTGCGACCGCCCGGACGTGCGGGCGGCTGGGCTCTGGCGGGACGGAATAGGGGATGCCGGTCGTGGCCGCAGCAGTAGCGCGTGGCGCGGGGGCCGAACGTGGCGCGACGACAGGGGCAGCCGGTGCTGCCGCAACCGCAACCGGCGCCGCAGCCGCAACCGGCGCCGCAGCCGGGCTGCCAGCCAGGCTGGGCTCATAGCCGCACATCGGGCGACGATCGTCGCCATAGCGCGGCACCCAGTTCACGCGCCCGTTGAAGCCCGCACGGATAAAGACACAACCCCGGCTGTCAACATACTGCGCGCCGGAATAGCTGGCGGGCGGCATTTCAGCCGGAATGATTGGGCCGCTACGCGTTTGGGCGACTGCCCCGGTAGCACCCAAGGCCGCGAACACCGCCGCGGCCGAGATGAATTTCACGAACATTGCATACCCCCTGGTAACACGCATCAAGGATGCAACGGCGGGGCTGACGAGTAAAGCCTTATTTGCCCGCGACTTGCTGCCTATTTCGTCCCGTAGAGGCGATCGCCGGCATCACCCAGGCCCGGCACGATATAGCCGTGGTCATTGAGGTGGTCATCCAGTGCCGCCGTGACGACGGGCACATCCGGGTGCGCCTCTTTCATGCGCTGGACGCCTTCGGGCGCGGCCAGAAGGCACAGGAAGATGATATTCTTCGCCCCGGCCTCTTTCAAAAGGTCGATTGCCTTGGCCGAGGAATTGCCCGTGGCCAGCATCGGATCGACCACGATCACCACGCGCTCGCTCATCTCGGAGGGCAGTTTGCAATAATATTGCACAGGCTGCAGGGTCACCGGATCACGGTAGAGGCCGACAAAGCCCACCCGCGCCGAGGGCACCAGTTCAAGAATGCCGTCCAGCAGGCCGTTACCGGCACGCAGGATCGACACCAGCGCCAGCTTGCGCCCCTCAAGCATCGGCGCGTCCATCGGGCAGATCGGGGTTTCGATGCGCTCGGTGGTCAGCGGCAGGTGGCGGGTGACCTCATAGGCCAGCAGCATGCTGATTTCGCGCAGTAGTTGCCGGAACTTGGCGGTCGAGGTGGTCTTGTCGCGCATGATCGACAGTTTGTGCTGCACCAGCGGGTGCTTGACGATGGTCAGATGCTCAGGTGTCGTGCCGGTTCCGGTGTTCATGGGCTGCCCTTTCGGTTTTCGCTTTGCATCCTCTTTAACGACAGTCACGAGGCGGGAAAACACTCAAACCGCGGGGCGGTCAGGCTTCCAGCCGTTTGAGAAGCCGCGCGCGCGTGGTTTCGTCGCAAAAGGCGGCGTGGGCGGCGTCGGTGTTGATGGCGCGGAAATCGTCCTCGGTCCAGCCGAAGCAGCGGGCAAGGGCCTCGTATTCGGCGGTGTTGGAGGTGTGGAAGAACGGCGGGTCATCGGTGGAGAGGGTGATTTTCACCTCGCGCTCGCGCAGGCGCTCCACAGGATGTGCGGCCAGCGACGGATAAAGCCCCAATGCCAGATTCGAGCCCGGGCAAACCTCCAGCACGATGCCGCGCTCGGCCAGATCATCGACCAGTGCCAGATCCTCGATGGCGCGCACGCCATGGCCGATGCGTTCGACGCGCAGATGGTCCAGCGCATCGCGCACCGATTGCGGGCCACCCCATTCGCCGGCATGCGCCGTCAGTCGCAACCCGGCTTCGCGCGCCATGTCGAACGCATAGGCGAAGTCGTGCGCGTGGCCTGATTGCTCGTTGCCCCCGATGCCAAAGCCGGTAAGGAATTCGCCCGCCGTTTCAGCCGCACAAAGTGCGGTCTTGCGGGCCTTCTGCGGGCCGAAATGGCGGATGCAGGTGACCACACCACGCAGGGTGATGCCCATGGTTTTTTCGGCCTCAAGCGCGGCCTCCTCGATAGCGTGCAGGTATTCGCGCCATGCCGTCAGATCGCCCCCGCCGCAGAAATCGGGCGACAGGAAGGCTTCGGAATAGATCACCCCGTCGCGCGCGCTTTGCTCCAGCACGGCGAGGGTGAGGCGGCGAAAATCCTCAGGGGTTTGCAGCGTGGTGCAGGCGGCCTCATAGACCTTCAGGAAATCGGGGAAATCGCGGTAACGGTAATGTCCGCGCGGATCGAAGATGCCTGCAAGGTCAATGTGCTTTTCCTGCGCCAGGCCCCGGATGAAAGCGGGCGGTGCTGCGCCTTCGAGATGCAGATGAAGTTCGACCTTGGGCAGGGCGGGGTCGATCAGTTCCGTCATGGCAGAAAGCTCCTTCCTGGCCCGCGCTGGCCAAGGCCCAGATGCGCCGCCACCGATGCCGCGACATCGACAAAGGCGCAAGTGCCGATCTCGCCCGCACCATAGCCCCAGGCGAGCACCGGCACCCTTTCGCGCGTGTGGTCGCTGCCGCGCCAGGTTGGGTCATTACCATGATCGGCGGTGAAGATCGCCAGATCGCCGGGTTTGAGGCGTGCCAGAAAGGCGCCCGCCTGAGCATCGAACGCTTCCAGCGCGCGCGCATATCCGGCCACGTCACGCGGGTGGCCATAGAGGCTGTCAAACTCGACAAGATTGCAAAAAGTCAAGGATCCGGGTTCGGCCTGCTCAGCAAGCCTGTGGAGATGTTCGATAAGTGCTGCATCATTCTTTCCCTTGTGCACTGCGCCGATGCCCCGCCCCGAGAAGATATCACTGATCTTGCCAATCGCATGCACCATGCGCCCCTCGCCCTGCGCCCAGTCCATCAGCGTGGGCGCGGGGGGCGCGATGGCATAATCACGCCGGTTGGCGGTGCGGGTGAAATTGCCCGGTGCGCCGGTGAAGGGCCGGGCGATGACACGGCCCACGCGGCGGGCATGCAGATAGGGGGCCAGATCGGCGCAGAGCCGGTAAAGCCGATCCAGCCCGAAAGCCTCTTCGTGAGCGGCAATCTGGAACACGCTGTCGGCGGAGGTGTAGCAGATCGGCCAGCCGGTGCGCAGATGCTCTTCGCCCAGTTCATGCATGATTGCCAGCCCGGCAGCGTGGCGATTGCCCAGAATGCCCTCGGTGCCCGCTTGGCGCAGCACCTCGGCCACAAGGGTTTCGTCGAACGCCGGTTCAGTGAGGGGGAAATAGGCCCATTCCCACGGCACCGGCACGCCTGCCAGTTCCCAATGGCCCGAGGGGGTGTCCTTGCCGCGCGACACTTCCGTGGCGGCACCCCACAACCCCGCAGGCATCGCGCCCAGCCCCGGCGGGTGCAGCCCCGAGGCCAGCGCCACGGCGCGGCCCAGCCCGAGGGCATCCATCACCGGCAGATGCAGCGGCCCTGCGCGTCCAGTATCGGCGCGCCCGGCCGCGCATTCAACGGCGATATGGCCCAGCGTATTGGCGCCCGCATCGCCAAAGGAGGCGGCATCGGGGGCGCCGCCGATGCCGACGGAATCGAGCACGATCAGAAATGCGCGGCTCATGCGATACGCTCCTGCACCAATGCGCCGCGCGGGTTGCCCGACCCGATGCTATAGGCTGTGCGCAGGGCCGCAGCTGCCGCCTTTGCACTGGCCTCATCGGCAGCATGGATGCGACCGATGGCGCGCGCGGGGCCAACCGGATCGGCCAGGGTGGCGAGATTCGTGAAGCCCACGCGCGGGTCGATCCGGTCGCCATCGCGCCTCCGGCCGCCACCCAGTTCCACCACTGCCAGCCCGACGGCGCGGGTGTCGATGGCGGTGACGTGGCCTTCGGCGTTGGGGAACACATCGACCTGAACGGGGGCCACTGGCAGGTGCCGCGCCCAGCTTTCCAGAAAATCCACCGGCCCACCCTGCGCTGCGACCATCTTTCCGAAGCATTCCGCCGCCGCGCCTGAATTCAGCGCCTGCTCAATACGTGCGGCCCCTGCCTGTGGGTCACGGGCAACACCCGCCAATGCCAGCGCCTCGCCCCCCAGGGCGAGCGTCAGCGTGCGGATATCGGCGTTCGGGGTGCCTTGAGTCAACCAGCGCATCACCTCGGCCACTTCCAGCGCGTTGCCCGCAACCCCGGCCAGTGGCGCGCTCATCTCCGTGATCAGCGCCGAGGTGCGGCAACCTGCGCGATTTGCGGTATCGACCAGTGCATGGGCCAGCGCACGGCTGTCGTCCATCGCCGGCAGAAAGGCGCCGGAGCCGGTCTTTACGTCCAGCACCAGCGCATCCAGCCCCGCCGCCAGCTTTTTCGACAGAATCGAGGCGGTGATAAGGTCGATGGAGTCTACCGTTGCCGTCACATCGCGGATTGCGTAAAGCCTTTTGTCGGCGGGGGCGATGCGGCTGGTTGCCCCGACAATCGCGCAGCCAACGTCGCGGGTGATGGCGCGCAAGCGTTCCTCGGGCTGGTCGACCGTGTAGCCGGGGATCGATTCAAGCTTGTCCAGCGTGCCGCCCGTATGGCCAAGCCCACGGCCCGAAACCATCGGCACATAGACCCCGCAGGCCGCCAGCGCCGGGGCAAGTGTCAGGCTGATGCAATCGCCTACCCCGCCGGTTGAGTGTTTGTCCACCACCGGGCCGGGCATGTCCCAGCGCAACACATCGCCCGAGTCGCGCATGCTTTCGGTCAAGGCGGTGCGGGCCGCAGGCGAGAGGCCCCGCAGTTTGACAGCCATGGCAAAAGCCCCGGCCTGCGCGTCTGACACCGTGGCATCGGCCAGCCCGCGCGCGAACCAGCGCAGCGAATCGGGCGTTGCGGTGGCCTCGATGACCGACTGGATGACGCCGGCAGCACTGATCATGCGCGGCTCATGTGGCGGGGCGAAAAGGCGCCGGGCAGCAGTTGCGCCATGGTCATGGTCAGTTTCTGGCCGTCGGTGGTGGCCATGGTCACCACCACATCGGAGCCCGCGAACTCGGCCAGTTTCTGGCGGCAACCGCCGCAGGGAGGGCAGGGGGCGGGGGCATCGGCGACCACGCAGACCTCGGCAATCTCGGTGTCACCGCCCGCGACCATGGCGGCAATGGCACCCGCCTCGGCGCAGGTGCCTTGCGGATAGGCAACATTTTCAACATTGCAGCCGGTATAGACCGCACCTGACCGCGCGATGATCGCCGCTCCTACCTTGAAGCGCGAATAAGGGACATAGGCGTTTTCTCGCACCTTGAGGGCGGATTCGAGCAATGGCATGAAAAAGGCTCCGGTTCACGGGGTGTTTGCGTTAACCTTCCTATGCGGGCGATTCAGTTTCAAGCCCGCGCACGGTTGCCTTTACGACAAGCAACTTGAAAGCGTTGCCGCTTCCGGAGTATCAGTGACGAAGCCGGAATAGTTTAACGTTAAACTTGTTTCACGAATCCCAGGGAGGGGTCTGGAATGATCGATCGAAGCAGCGAAATCTTTCGCCAGACCGCGCTGGATTATCACGAATTTCCAAAACCCGGAAAGCTGGAGATCCGCGCCACAAAGCCCTTGGCAAACGGCCGCGATCTGGCGCGTGCCTATTCGCCCGGCGTGGCCGAAGCTTGTCTTGAGATCAAGGCCGACCCGGCCAATGCTGCGCGGTTCACGGCACGGGGCAATCTGGTGGCGGTGGTCACAAATGGCACAGCGGTGCTGGGGCTGGGCAATATCGGTCCTCTGGCATCCAAGCCGGTCATGGAAGGCAAGGCGGTCCTGTTCAAGAAGTTCGCCAATATCGACTGTTTCGATATCGAGTTGAACGAATCCGACCCGGAGAAGCTGGCCGAGATCGTCTGCGCGCTGGAACCGACCTTTGGCGCGATCAATCTGGAGGATATCAAGGCCCCCGATTGCTTTATCGTCGAACGGATCTGCCGGGAACGGATGGGCATTCCGGTGTTCCACGATGACCAGCACGGCACCGCGATTGTGGTGGGGGCGGCGGCGGTGAATGCGCTGCATCTGACCGGGCGGAAGTTTGAGGATATCAAGGTGGTCTCTACCGGCGGCGGGGCGGCGGGGATTGCATGCCTGAACATGCTGCTGAAGCTGGGTCTGAAGCGCGAGAATATCTGGCTGTGCGACATTCACGGGCTGGTCCATGAGGGCCGCGAGGTGGATATGAACCCGGAAAAGGCAGCTTTTGCCCAGCCGTCGGAGCTGCGCGATCTGGGGCAGGTGATCGACGGTGCCGATCTGTTTCTGGGCCTGTCCGGCCCCAATGTTCTGACGTCTGAGATGGTTTCGCGGATGGCCGAACGGCCTATCATCTTCGCGCTAGCCAACCCCACGCCCGAGATCATGCCGGATGCCGTGCAGGCGGTGGCGCCGGGAGCAATCATGGCGACGGGTCGCAGCGATTTTCCCAATCAGGTCAATAATGTGCTATGCTTCCCATTCATCTTTCGCGGTGCGCTGGATGTCGGAGCCGTCGAGATCAACGACGCGATGCAGATTGCCTGTGTCGAAGGAATCGCGCAACTGGCGCGGGCGACCACATCGGCGGAAACGGCGGCGGCCTATCGCGGCGAGAAGCTCAGTTTCGGGCCTGAGTATCTGATTCCCAAGCCGTTCGATTCGCGCCTGATGGGGGTGGTTGCGACGGCTGTGGCCCGCGCGGCAATGGAAACCGGCGTGGCCGCGCGCCCGCTCGATGATATCGATGCCTACAAGCAGAAACTGGACAACTCGGTCTTCCGCTCGGCCATGCTGATGCGCCCGGTCTTCGAGGCCGCGAAAAGCGCCTCGCGCCGGATTGTCTTTGCCGAGGGCGAGGATGAACGCGTGTTGCGCGCAACGCAGGCGATGATCGAGGAAACCACCGAGGTTCCCATCCTGATAGGCCGCCCGGATGTCATTGCCCGGCGCTGTGAGCGCGCGGGTCTGCCGATCCGGCCGGAGCGCGATTTCGAGATCGTTAACCCCGAAAACGATCCCCGCTACCGCGAATACTGGGAGACCTATCACACCCTGATGGAGCGGCGCGGCGTGACGCCCGATGTCGCCAAGGCGATCCTGCGCACCAACACCACCGCGATTGCCGCAGTCATGGTGCATCGCAACGAGGCCGACAGCATGATCTGCGGCGCGTTCGGGCAGTATCTGTGGCATATGAACTATGTGCGCGAGGTTCTGGCGCGTGACGGGCTGCGGCCTGTGGGGGCGCTGAGCCTGGTCATCCAGTCTGACGGGCCGCTGTTCATCGCCGATACGCAGATCAACGCCGAACCGACGCCGGAACAGATTGCAGAAACGGTAATTGGCGCAGCGCGGCATGCACGGCGGTTCGGGGTGACGCCGAAGATTGCCATGTGTTCGCATTCGCAATTCGGTACGCTGGATACCTCGTCCGGGCGGCGGATGCGGGGCGCGCTGGAGATCCTCGATGCGATGGAACTGGAATGCGAGTACGAGGGCGAGATGCATGTTGATGCGGCCTTTGACCCCGAGTTGCGCGAACGCATCTTTCCCCGTTCGCGGTTGCAGGGGGCGGCGAATGTGCTGGTGTTCTCCAGCACCGACGCCGCCAGCGCCGTGCGCAACATCCTGAAAGCGCGCGCCGGTGGGCTGGAAGTGGGGCCGATCCTGATGGGCATGGGCAACCGCGCGCATATCGTCACGCCGTCGATCACGGCGCGGGGCCTTCTGAACATGGCCGCGATCGCGGGAACGCCGGTATCGGTTTACGGCTGAGGGGGGCGATTCGCTGGATGCTGCAAAGTTCGGTCGGCCTGGTTTGCAAATTTTGAGCGTTTTGTGGTGACATGCAGAAGAATTTGCGAGTTTTGCAAATTTTTATGCGGTGTCTTGCCGCGGTTATGCAAATTTTGCCGGGTCAGTGGCCAATGACAGCCGGTAACAGCGTTGCGCGTCGAACAATACCTCGCGTAACTGATTGTCGGGGACCGAGGAGGAAAAATTCATGCAATACGCAGATCTGCACCGCTGGTCGATCGCCGATCCCGAAGGGTTCTGGATGGAACAGGCCCGTACCATCGACTGGATCGAGCCGCCGAAGCGCGCCCTGTTTGACGCCCGCGCCCCGATCTATGAATGGTTCAAGGATGCGCGCGTCAACACCTGCTGGAACGCCATCGACCGCCATGTAAAGGCCGGGCGGGGAGCGCAGCCGGCGCTGATCTATGACAGCCCGGTTACCCATACCAAACAGACAATCTCTTATAATGAATTGCTTGAGCGGGTGTCGATGCTGGCCGGAGCGCTGAAAGCGCGCGGCGTGGAGAAGGGTGACCGCGTGGTCATCTACATGCCGATGATCCCGCAGGCAGTGGAAGCGATGCTGGCCTGTGCGCGGCTGGGGGCGATCCATTCGGTGGTGTTCGGCGGTTTCGCCGCACGCGAGTTGGCGACGAGAATTGACGATGCCCAGCCAAAGGCGATTATCGCCGCGTCCTGCGGGATCGAGCCGGGACGGGTGGTGCATTACAAGCCACTTCTGGATGATGCCATCGAGCAGGCGACCCACAAGCCCGAGTTCTGCGTGATCTACCAGCGCGAGCAGGAGGTGGCCAAGCTGACCGAGGGCCGCGATCTTGACTGGCACAGCTTTCAGTTCGGTGTCACCCCCGCCGATTGCGTGCCGGTCGAGGGCGACCACCCGGCATATATCCTCTATACTTCGGGCACCACGGGCCAGCCCAAGGGCGTGATCCGCGCTACCGCCGGGTATCTGGTCGCGCTCGCCTGGACGATGAAGAACCATTACAACGTCAACCCCGGCGAGGTGTTCTGGACGGCCTCGGATGTCGGCTGGGTGGTGGGGCACAGCTATATCGTCTATGCGCCGCTTTTGCACGGGGCTACCAGCATCGTTTTCGAAGGCAAGCCTGTGGGCACGCCCGATGCCGGCACCTTCTGGCGGGTGATCGAGGAACATGGCGTGGTCGCCTTCTTCACCGCACCCACCGCCTTCCGCGCCATCAAGCGCGAGGATCCGGCGGGTGAGTTTGTGAAGAAATACGATACCACGAGCCTGCGATGCCTTTATCTGGCGGGTGAGCGGGCCGACCCCGACACAGTGCAATGGGCGCAGGAAAAGCTGGGTGTGCCGGTGGTCGATCACTGGTGGCAGACGGAAACCGGCTGGCCGATCTGCGGCAACCCGCAGGGGTATGAGCCGCAGCCGATCAAGATGGGCAGCCCCTCGTTGCCGATGCCGGGCTACGACGTGAAGGTGCTGGACGAAGGCGGCCACCCGGTTGCACCGGGCACGCTGGGCGCCATCGCCATCAAGCTGCCCCTGCCGCCGGGCACATTGCCCAACCTCTGGAATGCCGAGGCGCGGTTCGTCAAATCCTATCTCAGCACCTTCCCGGGCTACTATGAGACGGGGGATGCGGGCTATATCGATGAGGATGGCTATGTCTATATCATGGCGCGCACCGATGACGTGATCAATGTTGCCGGGCACCGGTTGTCAACCGGTGCGATTGAAGAGGTTCTGGCAGCGCATCCCGATGTGGGCGAATGCGCGGTTATCGGTGTGGCGGATGATCTGAAGGGCCAGTTGCCGCTGGGCTTTCTGTGTCTGAACAAGGGAGTGGTGCGCGACCCTGAAACCATCGTCCGCGAATGCGTGGCGCTGGTGCGCGAACGTATCGGCCCGGTGGCGGCGTTCAAGCTGGCGGTGGTGGTTGATCGGCTGCCGAAGACGCGTTCGGGCAAGATCCTGCGCGCGACCATGGCCAAGATCGCCGATGGCGACGAAGTGCGGATTCCCGCCACGATTGATGACCCTGCGATCCTTGATGAGATTGCCCTTGCATTGAAAACGCTTGGTTATCCAAAAGGATGACTGAAATCATCTGGCTGTGGCAGTGGGCTGCGCTTTGGCGCGCGCACTGCCACATCGAAGCCCAATTCATCCCTTGATTGTGCCAGAGATTGACGACACAGTGTTTACGGGTGTTTGTTTACAGTAAGATATTTTCATGAATACGAACCATTTACTCGATAATGGCACGGCGACTGTCGAGCAGAATTTTGATCAGTCAATTCTGGCCAGCATCTTCAGTATCGGGGATGAAGCAATGCAACGCGCACTTTGCGATCAGCTCTTGTCGGATTTCCGGCGCATGGCCGGCGGTCTTGAAGACGCCGAGCCGGTGGTTGTTGCGAAGATTGCACATGAACTGAAGGGATTGGCCTCGACGATCGGCGCGCGACGCCTTGCCGATCTTGCTCAGACCCTGAACAAGGCCGCCGAAAGTGTCAGCCCCAGCGCATTGTCGGTTCTGACATTTCCTGTGCGCAAGGAGATCGAGGGCGTTCTCGCGGTGCTGGACACCTGTGCGAGGGCGTTCAGGCAGCAATGAAGGATCGATCACATACCACAGACACGATCCTTCTGATTGAGGATACTCCGTCGTTGCAAATGATCTATGCCTCGGCGCTGAACCGCGCCGGGTATGAGGTCGTGACCTGTGGCACTGCCGCAGAGGGGATGGCCGAGTTTCGCAAGCTGCGCGCGCCGGTTGTGCTGCTGGACCTGATGCTGCCCGACCGGACCGGGCTGGAATTGATGCAGGATTTCCTGGAGATGGAGCCCCACACCTGCATCACCGTGATCACCGCCAACGGTTCGATCAACAAGGCAGTGGAAATGATGCGCGCGGGCGCACATGAATTTCTGGTCAAGCCATTTGACGATCAGCGCCTGCTGGCAGCGGTCGAGAATGCCCGCCGTTCGCTGATCCACCGGATTCCGACCAAGGCCGAGGCGGCAGAGGCTGCAGTGCTGGCGCCCTTCATCGGGCGCTCGCCGGCGATGCACGCCGTCTATGACAAGATCCGCTCTGTCGCGCGGTCCATGGCGACGGTTTTCATTACCGGCGAAAGCGGCACCGGCAAGGAACTGTGCGCCGAAGCGGTACACGGCACATCGTCACGCGCGCGCGGACCGTTCATTGCACTGAACTGCGGTGCGATACCCATTGATCTTCTGGAATCCGAGGTGTTTGGCCATCTGCGCGGCTCGTTCACCGGAGCGATCTCTGACAAGACCGGCGCGGCGGCGGCGGCCGATGGCGGTACGCTGTTTCTGGATGAGATCTGCGAGATGGATCTGAACTTGCAGACCAAGCTTCTGCGTTTCTTGCAGACATCGACCATCACGCCGGTGGGGGCAACAAAGCCGCGCAAGGTCAATGTGCGCATCATCTGTGCCACCAACCGCAACCCGCTGGAAGAGGTCCGGCGCGGCAGTTTCCGAGAGGATCTGTATTACAGACTGCATGTCGTGCCGATCCACATGCCGCCACTGCGCATGCGGGGCGATGATGTGATCGAGATCGCCGAGGCGCTGGTTGCCCGGATGGCCGAGGAAGAGGGCCACGTTTTTACGGGGCTCGACGCATCGGTGAAGGATCTGTTCCGCAGCCTGCCCTGGCCCGGTAATGTCCGCCAGTTGATCAATGTGTTGCGCAATGTCGTGGTGCTGAACGACGGGCCTCTTGTCACCTCCGATATGTTGCCGCCTGACCTGTATCCCGATCAGGAGCCAGAGCGCCAGAACGGCATGGTGAAGGCCGAAAGCGTGGGATTGGGCGATCTGGCGGGCCGCACGCTGGCGCAGATCGAGCGCATGGTGATCGAAGAGACACTGCGCCGCCATGGCGGATCGGTGCCACGTGCGGCGCGCGAGCTTGATGTCTCGGCCTCGACAATCTATCGCAAGCTTGAAGCCTGGGCGAAACTGGACGCAGGCTGAGCAGGGATTGAACCTTCATGCCTGACACTCGCCCCGTGTTGCTGATTACCGGAGCGTCATCCGGCATCGGTCTGGATGCGGCCCGCACGATGGCGGCGCGAGGCTGGCGGGTGTTCGCGTCGTGCCGCAAGCCTGCGGATTGTGCACGGCTTGAAGCCGAGGGGCTGGAAAGCCCGCAACTGGATTACACCGACCCGCTGAGCATCGCCACCGCGCTTGACAAAGTGCTGTCTGCGACCGGTGGACGGCTGGATGCAGTGTTCAACAATGGTGCCCATGCGACACCGGGCGCGGTGGAGGATCTGCCGACCGATGCCCTGCGTGCCATTTTCGAGGCCAATCTGTTTGGCTGGCATGAGCTGACGCGCCGTGCGCTGCCGGTCATGCGGGCGCAGGGGCACGGACGGATTGTCAATTGCTCGTCGGTGCTGGGTTTCACGCCGATGAAATGGCGCGGGGCCTATGTCGCCAGCAAATATGCGCTGGAAGGGCTGACCCATGTGTTGCGGCTGGAGATGCGCGACACACCGATCAAGGTGGTGCTGATAGAGCCTGGTCCAATCACCAGTCGGTTCCGCGCCAATGCGATTTCTCATTTCGAGCGCTGGATAGACTGGGAGAACAGCCCCCGCGCTGAACAGTATCGTAACAGCCTGCTCAAACGCCTGTATGCCGAAAAGACAAGGCCCGACCGGTTTGAGCTGCCACCCTCAGCGGTTACGACGAAGCTGATTCATGCGCTGGAAAGCCCGCGTCCGAAGCCGCGTTATTTCGTCACAACCCCCACCTGGGCCATGGCCACCCTGGGCCGCATCCTGCCGTCCCGCGCCTTTGACTGGCTGGTGGCAAAGGGCTGATCCGTGATAGGGGCTGGCAATGGTGTGCAAAGCCGCTACATCAGCGGTCAGTGAAAGGAGGCGCCAATGCTTCTCAGAGATCCGCTGTTTTTGGTCGCCGCCATCGCCTCTCTGGTGGTGCTGGCGATCCTGATTCTCGGTGTCGGCAGTTTTGCCAAAGGCGGCGAGTTCAACCGAAAGCACGCCAACCGATTGATGCGCTACCGGCTGGCGGCGCAATTCGTGGCCGTGATCCTGATCGTGGCCTTTGCCTGGTTCAGAATGCGAGGATAAGCGATGGTCGTTCTTAACAAGATCTACACCAGAACCGGCGACAAGGGGGATACCGCGCTTGGCAATGGCGTGCGTGTGCCGAAGTTCTCCTTGCGCGTCGAAGCCTATGGCACGGTTGATGAAACCAATGCCACCGTCGGACTGGCACGGCTGCATGCCGAGGGCGCGATGGCCGAAGCCCTGGCGCGGGTCCAGAACGATCTCTTCGATCTGGGCGCAGATCTGTGCCGTCCGGACATGGAAAAAGATCGCGAAGCCAGCTATACGCCCCTGCGCGTGACGGATGCGCAGGTTGATCGGCTTGAGGCCGAGATCGACGCGATGAACGCCGATCTGCAACCGCTGCGCAGCTTCATCCTGCCCGGCGGCTCGGCTTTGGCGGCGCATTTGCATCTGTGCCGCACCGTTTCGCGGCGCGCTGAACGACTGGTGGTGGAACTGGCGCGCAATGATGATATCAACCCGGCCGCCCTGCGGTATCTCAACCGGCTGTCGGACTGGTTCTTTGTCATCGGGCGGGTGGCCAATGATAACGGCGCCGACGACATTTTGTGGGTGCCGGGTGCCAACCGCTGACGCTAACATTTCCGCGCTGCGGCAAAACGCGGCGTTCGGGCAGTGTTTCGGTTGTTTTTTCTCTGTTACCCCCGGTTCAGAGTGGTTAGGAAGCGAGGGTATGAATCCATCTGGCCTGCCGCGCAAGCAGCAAGCCTTGAGCGAGGGAGTGGACGCGCATGAAGGTTTTGGTCCCGGTCAAGCGGGTGATCGACTATAACGTGAAGGTCCGTGTGAAAGCGGATGGCAGCGGGGTCGATCTGGCGAATGTGAAGATGTCGATGAACCCTTTCGACGAGATCGCGGTGGAAGAGGCGATCCGGCTGAAGGAAAAGGGTGTCGCCTCCGAAGTGGTGGCGGTATCGATCGGCGTGAAGCAGGCACAGGAAACGCTGCGCACCGCGCTGGCGATGGGCGCTGACCGCGCGATCCTGATCGTGGCCGCCGATGATGTTCACACCGATATCGAACCCCTTGCCGTTGCCAAGCTTCTGGCCGCCGTGGTCAAGGAAGAAGAGCCCGGGCTGGTTCTGGCCGGCAAGCAGGCGATCGACAATGACATGAACGCCACCGGCCAGATGCTGTCGGCACTTCTGGGCTGGAGCCAGGCGGCGTTTGCCTCGGAAGTGAATGTCGAGGGTGATCATGCCGTTGTCACCCGTGAGGTTGATGGCGGGTTGCAGACCATCAAGTGCAAGATGCCCTGCATCGTCACGGTGGATTTGCGCCTGAACGAGCCGCGCTATGCCAGCCTGCCGAACATCATGAAGGCCAAGAAAAAGCCGCTCGATGAAAAGACGGCGGCGGATTACGGCGTCGATGTCACGCCGCGCCTGACGGTGGTGAAAACCGCCGAGCCGGCGACGCGCAAGGCGGGCGTCAAGGTGGGCTCGGTTGATGAGCTGATTGCGAAACTCAAAGACGAAGCGGGGGTAATCTGATGGCCGTTCTTCTTCTTGCCGAAGTGACCGATGGGGCGCTGAACCGTGATGCGACCGCCAAGGCCGTGACCGCCGCGAAACTGGCGGGCGACGTGACGGTGCTTTGCGCCGGGGCGCGCGCGGCGGATGCGGCGGCGGATGCCGCGAAGATCGACGGTGTTGCCAAGGTGCTGGTCGCCGAGGATGCGAGCCTGGGTCACCGCCTGGCCGAACCGACCGCCGCGCTGATCGCCGGGCTGGCCGATGGCTACAGCCACGTCTTTGCGCCCGCCACGACGGATGCCAAGAACATCCTGCCGCGCGTGGCGGCCCTTCTGGATGTGATGGTGATTTCCGATGTCTCGGGCGTGGTCGATGCCGAAACGTTCGAGCGCCCGGTTTACGCGGGCAACGCCATCCAGACCGTCAAATCCGCCGATAAGGTGAAGGTCGTCACCGTGCGCACCTCGACCTTCGATGCGGCTGGCGAGGGGGGCGCGGCCCCGGTTGAAACCATTGATGTGCCCGCCAATCCCGGCCTGTCGGAATGGGTGGAAGACAAGGTCGCGGCCTCGGACCGGCCCGAACTGACCTCGGCCGGGATCGTGGTTTCGGGCGGGCGTGGTGTCGGCTCGGAAGAGAGCTTTGCCATGATCGAGGGGCTGGCCGACAAGCTGGGCGCGGCGGTTGGTGCCTCGCGCGCGGCGGTCGATTCGGGCTATGCGCCCAACGACTGGCAGGTGGGCCAGACCGGTAAGGTGGTGGCACCGCAGCTTTACATCGCGGTTGGCATTTCGGGCGCGATCCAGCATCTGGCGGGGATGAAGGACTCCAAGGTCATCGTCGCCATCAACAAGGATGAAGAGGCCCCGATCTTCCAGGTGGCCGATTACGGGCTGGTCGGCGATCTGTTCCAGATCGTGCCGGAACTGACCGAAAAACTCTGACGCAACACGGCGTTTTGCGAACGGCCCGCCCTTGTTGGCGGGCCGTTTGCGTTTTCAGGCATGGAACATGCGCAAGGTAGGCACCAGCGCCATGCGAAGCTTGCTGATGGCGTCTGCCCGACCGCCACCATCGACGCACACCACAGGCCGTTTCGGCCCGGCCAATGAGTCGGCATGCACCTTAAGCCATGCAGGACCGGGCAGATCCAGAAGCACCCCCCTATCCGGAAGTAGCGTCAGCAGGGTTGCCAGCCTTTCCTGCCACGTCAGCCGCAAAATCCGCCGCATCTCGGAAAAGCGTGCCGGGCATGTTGCGGCCAATGTGCCGAGCATATGGCCGGTGAAATCGAACTCGGTGAAATCAACCTCGGGATAGAGGGCTTTCAGCTTGGGCAGGGCCGCAAGAAAACGATCGTTGCGGCGCGGGTGAACACTATAGAACGGGTTGGCCAGGTTGCCGAGCGGCGGTAGCAGCATGACGAAAGCGCGCGCCGATCGCGCATTGTCGATCAACGCGGGATCGTTCAGGCGGCAATCCAGGCCCTCGATGCGCGCCGCTGGCGACAAGAGGCGTCGCAACAGTGGTGGCGGCAAAGGGTCAGCCTGCCTTGCAAGCGCGTCCGCGCCAATCAGCGCAAGGCCCTCATGACGCGCCAAACCTGTTGTCACTGAAAGAGAAACGGGCATTCCGCCCGGCGAAACCGGTTGAATTTGTTGCATATCACCACATCCACTTCTACACCCATCCAGGATTATCCGGCCAAACCATTACCAAGCCCTTACCGAAGCTGCGCAGCAACGCGCTAAAGGCTTGCACCCGTCGCGCCACGGGGCATATGGTCAGGCCACAAATTTACGTGGGGGCAGACATGGATATCAGGGCAGTCGGGATCGTGGGCGCGGGGCAGATGGGTAACGGGATTGCCCATGTCTTTGCGGTTGCCGGGTTCGATGTCCTGCTGACCGATATCTCGCAAGAGGCGCTCGACAAGGCGGTGGCCTTGATCGACAGGAATCTGGAGCGTCAGGTTTCGCGAGAGAAGATCACCGCCGAAACCAAGGCCGAGGCCATGGCGCGGATCAAGACCACCACACGGCTGCCCGATCTGGGTCCGTCCGACCTGATCATCGAGGCTGCAACCGAGCGCGAGACCATCAAGCAGGCGATCTTCGAGGATCTGCTGCCGCACCTGAAGCCCGAGACGATCCTGACCTCGAACACCTCTTCAATCTCGATCACGCGTCTGGCCAGCCGCACCGACCGCCCTGAAAAGTTCATGGGTTTCCACTTCATGAACCCGGTGCCGGTGATGCAGTTGGTGGAACTGATCCGCGGTATTGCCACGGATGAGCCCACCTATCAGACCTTGCTGAAAGTGGTGGAAAAGCTGGGAAAGACCGCCGCCAGCGCCGAGGATTTCCCCGCCTTTATCGTCAACCGCATCCTGATGCCGATGATCAATGAGGCGGTTTACACGCTTTATGAAGGCGTGGGCAGCGTGCGGTCGATCGATGAATCGCTGAAGCTGGGTGCGAATCACCCGATGGGGCCACTGGAACTGGCCGATTTCATCGGCCTTGATACCTGCCTGGCGATCATGAATGTGCTGCACGACGGGCTGGCCGATACCAAATACCGGCCCTGCCCGCTGCTGACCAAATATGTCGAGGCTGGCTGGCTGGGCCGCAAGACGCAGCGCGGTTTCTATGATTACCGTGGCGAGGTGCCGGTGCCCACGCGCTGAGGTTTCGGGCGTCAGAAGCTTTCGCCGAAACGGTCCTCGATCAGTTGCGCAAGTGCGTCCATCAACGCATCTGCCTGCGCGCCCGACGTGCGGACCATGATCTCCGTGCCGCGAGAGGCGGCAAGCATCAGCAAACCCATGATCGAATCGCCTGACACGCTCATGCCGTCCTTTTCCACTTCGGCACTGGCATCAAAGCGCTCGACAACCTCGACAAATTTGGCCGAGGCACGGGCGTGAAGGCCTTTTTCATTGATAATCTTCAAAATCCGTTCGGCACTCAAATGCCCTGTCTCCCGGTAACTTCAATGCTGTTGATGTATTTGCGCCCCGCTTCCAACGCCAGCGCCGTTGCTTCGGCAACACTGTAATGACGTGATTTTGCGAGCTTGATCAACATTGGAAGGTTGGCGCCATAGAGGATGCGGCGATTTGGGGGGAAGCAGGCGGGCAGAGACAGGTTCGAAGGTGAGCCACCGAACATGTCGGTCACCACCAGAACGCCCTCACCGCTGTCCACGGCATCTGCGGCGCGGCAGATTTCATCCTGCTTGGCGGCGCGGTCATGCTCATATTCGATTGAAATGGCGCGAATCCCGTCCTGCTTGCCGACCACATGCTCGACAGCCGCCAGATACTCACGCGCCAGCCCACCATGCGCGACGATCACAATTCCGATCACGCCCCTATCCTTGCTTCACCGATTGTTCATCCTTTGCTTGACGCTCAAGCTCTCTGTGCCTCTTTGACACCCGCCAGCCCTGCTCCGCAAGCGTTTTGGCCATTCTTTCGGCCATCGCGACGGAGCGGTGCTTGCCGCCGGTGCAGCCAAAGGCAATCGTCAGGCTGGCCTTGCCTTCGTCAACAAATGCCTCCAGCAACGAGGCGATGAGGTCGTGCACGCGCTCAAAGAAGGGAGCGAAGCGAGGATCGGCCTCGATATGCTCGACAACGGCGGGGGTGCGGCCGTCGAAAGCACGCAAGGCCGGTTCCCAATGCGGGTTGGCCAGGAAGCGGCAGTCAAAGACCATGTCGACACCGCGCGGCAAGCCGCGTTTGTAGGAAAACGACTGCACCGATAGTGCCATCGGCACACCAGCTTTCGGGGCAAACCATTGCGCGACTTCGGCGCGCAGCTGGTGCGGAGTCAGGGTGGAGGTGTCGATCAGCACATCCGCGCGTTCACGCACCGCAAGCAGCAGCTCCTGCTCGCGCAGGATGCCGGTCAACGGCGTGTCCTCGGGGCTGAGCGGGTGGCGGCGGCGGGTTTCGGAATAGCGACGCACCAGCGTATCGGTGTCGCAATCGAGAAACAGCAGTTCGGCCGCGACGCCGGATTCACGATGCAGCCTGTCGACCAGTTCGATCATGCCATCGGTTGAAAAATCACGGTTTCGCACATCGACGCCCAGCGCGATCGGGCGTGGCAGGGGCGGGCCGTCCAGCAAGCGCGGGATGAGCGAGAGTGGCATGTTGTCGATTGCTTCGAACCCCAGATCTTCCAGCGCATTGATCGCGGATGATCGCCCTGCGCCCGACGGCCCGGAAACCATGACAACCTGCGTTCTGTGACCGCTTTGATCAGACATCTGCCTGCTTTCGTTATCCTGTCCGCTCCAGCTTGGTAATATAGTGTTTGATCGCCGACAGAAAGAGCGGGCCGGGGGTGGCATGACGCAACGGAAGGACCACGCCTGCGATGCTACGGGTTTCCAGTGGCGGCAGGCGGCGTTCCTCTGGTTTCGACAGGTCGATGACCAGCCGCAGGCGCGCAAGGCGGCGTGGAGTAAGGCGGATCAGGCCGAACCCGCGCAGTTCGATCATCCCGGCGATGCTGCGCGGGGCTCGGGCGAAAAGAGCATTGCCGGCTCGGGCGATGAGGATCTGGTCATCGGCAACCAGTTGCGCGCCTTGCTCGATCAGTCCCAGCGCCATGGTCGATTTTCCCGCGCCCGAGGGGCCGGTAATCAGGATGCCGGAATTCGGGCCAAAGGCGACGGCGCTCGCGTGCAGGTTGGGTGGTTGGGGTGTTGCGTCGCCCTTCGTCACAGGGGCAGGCCGACGACGAAACGGGCACCCAGCGGTGGCGAGTTCGGATCGGCATGGGTGGGGCGAATGTTCTCGGCCCAGATGACACCGCCATGCGCCTCGATGATCTGTTTGGAGATCGCCAGGCCCAGGCCCGAATGGTTGCCGAATTGCTCTTGCGGGCGTTCCGAATAGAACCGCTTGAATACCTTGGTCAGCGCCTGCTCCGGGATGCCCGGGCCAGTGTCTTCGACGACGACAAGCACCCGGTTGTCGCGCTTTCGCGCCCAGATGCGGACAGCGTCGCCCTCGGCGCAGAACGAGATCGCATTGGAGATCAGGTTGACGAAAACCTGCGCCAGCCGCGCCTCCAGCCCCTGAATCATGATCGGCTCGCGCGGCAGCTCCGAGATGAATTCAACGCCCTTGCCCTGGGCCTCCTGCGCCAGATGTTGGCTGAGGTTGTCAAGCGTCTTGCACAGGTTGAAGGTTTCTTCCTCTTCCTTGACCAGTTCACTGTCGAGCCGCGATGCGTTTGACGTGTCCGAAATCAACCGGTCAAGGCGGCGTACATCATGCTCTACCACATCCAGCAGGCGGGTGATCTGATCCTCGCGCTTGGCCACGCGCAGGGTGCCGACCGCCGACCGCAGGCTGGCAAGCGGGTTCTTGATTTCATGCGCGACATCGGCGGCGAATTGTTCATTGGCGTCGATCCGGTCGTAAAGCGCCGTGACCATGCCACGCATCGCTGCCGACAGGCGCCCGATTTCGTCGGGGCGGCCTGTCAGATCAGGGATCCGCACCCGGCCAGGCGACATGCGCCGCGCGTTGCGGTCGCGGCCCAGTTCGGCAGCCGTGGCCAGATCGGCCAGCGGGTTGGCGATGGTCGAGGCCAGCACCAGGCTAAGGCCGACGGATACCAGAAGCGCCACCAGGAACATCTGCAAGACCTGCTCGCGCTCTGCGCGCAGCATGCGATCAATCTCGAACGGGATCTGTTGCATCACTACCGCGCCCACCGGCTGCCCGCCGGACAGAACCGGCGCGGCGACGATCATGCGAAAGCCGTTTTCCAGCCTCAGTACCCGGCTGGTGCTGGTGCCGGTCATCGCCGCTTCATGCAGTTCTCCTACCAGCTGTGCGGGATCAGGCGCGGCTGGTCTGGCGGACAGGCTGAGCCGCGCCAGCGCGTTCCAGATGGAATCGAGCGTATCGGAGATCAGGGTGCGACGGCCATCCAGCGCGAACTGATCAACCGGGGTGGAACTGCGCGGGCGCTGGCCGCGCTGCGCCGCTTCGATCGTGCCGTCGGCAGCGATCAGCAGCACCTCGGTTTCAGGGGTGAGGGCGAGCCGGGTCAGCGCGCCTGCGCGTAGCGCGCGTGCGCCCTCGCCATCATAGCCCGCAATGCCGCCAATCTCCGGCAGCACGGCCATCAGATCTGCCAGTGCTTCGGCCTGGGCAATCAGCGTCGTCTGGTGTTGGCGCGCCAGCGTATCGCGGAAGGGGTTGGTGAACAGCACGCCGGCCACCAGCAGAACCAGCGCCAGCATGTTGAACAGGATGATCTTGCGGGCCAAAGGCGAGCGAAAGATCGACAGGATGCCGCGACGCGCGCGACGGATGCGCACTTCGGTATCGACCGCGCTCTGAGGGCGAACCCAGTCTTCTCCGAGTACGACTTCATTGCCCGTTGCGCCGGTCTCTCTGATCACCTGTGTCACTGCCGCCATATGGGTTGCGGGTTACGGTTCGTTGCTGTGGCGCGCTCAGGCCTCGTTATACTTGTAGCCGATGCCGTAAAGCGTTTCGATAGACGAGAAATCGGAATCGACCGAGCGCATCTTCTTGCGCAGACGCTTGATATGGCTGTCGATGGTGCGGTCATCGACATAAACCTGATCGTCATAAGCCACATCCATCAGCTGATCGCGGCTTTTGACAAAGCCGGGCCGCTGCGCAAGGGTTTGCAGCAACAGAAACTCGGTGACCGTCAGGGTAACATCCTGCCCCTTCCAGGTCACGGCGTGGCGCAAGGGGTCCATCGTCAGGCTGCCGCGCACCATGACCTTGGTTTCCTCGGTGGTGCCAACCTCGTCATTTTCCACGGCCTGCTGGCGGCGCAGAAGCGAGCGGATACGCTCGATCAGAAGGCGCTGCGAGAAGGGTTTCTTGACATAGTCATCGGCCCCCATCCGCAGGCCCAGAACCTCATCGATCTCGTCATCCTTGGAGGTCAGGAAAATCACGGGCATCTGCGTTTTCTGGCGCAGGCGCTGCAACAGCTCCATCCCGTCCATGCGGGGCATCTTGATGTCCAGCACCGCCATATCCGGCAGCTTTCGATTGAACGCATCCAGCGCTGATTGACCGTCGTTGTAGGTCTCGACCTCGAAGCCTTCGGCTTCAAGCGAGATTGCGACCGAAGTCAGAATGTTTCTGTCATCGTCCACAAGGGCAATCTTTGACATGGGCCTGTCCTCATACTGCTCTGATTGTTGTTTTTTGGGCATTCTCTTGTTTTTGCGACCGGGAATCAACTGAATAGTACGAATCAGGCACAGAATAGCCGCGAAAAGGTCACCATTTTCCTTATTTTCGCCCATGTTTCCCATTGGCGGCAGGCGTTTGCGATAACAATGCGTTGGTTGCGCTAACTCTTTGATGTGTCCTGTTCCTTTCTGCAACGACCATGCTATAGCGCCGTGGACGACGCCCTTTTCTGGCGCCGCCGATACCCCTGGAGGCACGGGGACCATGGCTGAAAAGCCATGTCTGGCACGACACGAGGAGCGAGCATATGATGGCAGGACGCGTGAACCCCAAACAGCGCCTGGAGGATCAGGGCATCACCGGACTGGGCACGGTGGCCTATAATCTGATCGAACCGGCGCTGGTGCAGGCTGCGCTGCAGCATGGCGAAGGCACGCTGGGCAAGGGTGGTGCGCTGTTGGTGAGCACCGGCAAGTTCACCGGGCGCTCGCCGAAGGACAAGTTCGTGGTACGCACACCATCGGTGGAAGACAGCATCTGGTGGGAAAACAACGCCCCGATGGCTCCCGACGCCTTTGACAGGCTCTATGATGACATGCGTTCCCACATGCAGGGGCGCGATTTCTATGTGCAGGATCTGTATGGCGGGGCGGACCCGGCGCATCGGCTGGATGTGCGCGTGGTGACCGAGCTTGCCTGGCATGGCCTGTTCATCCGCCACATGCTGCGTCGCCCGGAGCGTGAAGAACTCGACAGTTTCGTGCCCGAATGGACCGTCATCAACTGCCCCTCGTTCAAGGCCGATCCGGCGCGTCACGGTTGCCGCACCGATACGGTGATCGCGATGAACTTCGACCGCAAACTGATCCTGATCGCCAATACCGAATACGCGGGCGAGAACAAGAAATCGGTCTTCACGCTCTTGAACTACCTGCTGCCCGAAAAGGGCATCATGCCAATGCACTGCTCGGCCAATCACGCGATCGGTGACACCGGGGATTCCGCCGTATTCTTTGGCCTCTCGGGCACCGGCAAGACCACGCTTTCTGCCGATCCGGGCCGCATTCTGGTGGGTGACGACGAACACGGCTGGTCGGAAAACGGTATCTTCAACTTTGAGGGCGGCTGCTACGCCAAGACCATCAACCTCGACGCCGCCGCCGAGCCCGAGATCTACGCCACGACCGAGCGCTTTGGCAGCGTGGTCGAGAACATGGTGTTCGATCCGGAAACGCTGGATCTGGATTTCGCCGATGACAGCCTGACCGCCAACACCCGTGTCGCCTATCCGCTTGAGGCGATCTCGAATGCGTCTGAAACCTCGCTGGCCGGACACCCCAAGAACGTCATCATGCTGACCTGCGATGCCTTCGGCGTTCTGCCGCCCATCGCGCGGCTGACACCGGCGCAGGCGATGTATCACTTCCTGTCGGGCTTCACGTCAAAAGTGGCCGGGACCGAGCGTGGCGTGACCGAGCCTGAACCGACCTTCAGCACCTGCTTTGGCGCGCCCTTCATGCCCCGTCGGCCTGAAGCCTATGGCAAGCTTCTGCAGGCGAAGATAAAGGAGTTCGGAGCCGATTGCTGGCTGGTCAACACCGGCTGGACAGGTGGCGCGCACGGTACCGGCTCGCGTATGCCGATCAAGGCGACACGGGCACTGCTGACAGCGGCGCTGAACGGTTCGCTCAATGATGCCGAGTTCCGCAAGGATCCCAATTTCGGCTTCGATGTGCCGGTGTCAGTGCCGGGCGTGGCCGATGTGCTGCTGGAACCGCGTCGTACCTGGGCCGACCCGGAAGCCTATGATGCGCAGGCCGCCAAGCTGGTGGGCATGTTCGCTGACAATTTCGCACAATACGTGCCCTTCATCGATGCCGATGTGAAGGCTGCTGCCATCGGCTGAGCCGGGGGAAGAAGTGCTGACGGATATGCGCGGCCCGCTCATTGACAGCGGGCCGTTTGCTTTTCAGGCTGAGGCCATCCGTGATATCATGAACGCCATGGCCAGACTTTTTCTTTTCACTTTCCTGCTCTGCGCGCCAGCCCTGCCTGTGAGTGCCGGACCCGCCCTGCGTCTTGGTGCCGGCGTCGTGGAACTGACCCGCGGCCTGATCTGTGCTCCGCCCGAAGCCGGACGGCGCGATGCGCCTGATACCGCGTCAGGCTGGATCCATGTGCCCGATCAGCCCATCGAGATCCGGGTTGAGAGCACGATTGTGCCGGCGCTTCTGGGCACCGGGTTCGGAGTGCGCTACATGCTGGAAGCAACGCCGCAGTTGCCGATTCCGGTGCGCTATATCGTCATCCATCCGCCCCTGCCGCCCGATGGCCTGACACGGCAAAGCTGGGAATCGCTGGTGATGCCGGGCATGCCGGAACAGGTTTTCTTTCAGTTCGATATTGCGGACGAACTGCAACCGGGCCAGTGGAGCTTCACCGCCGAGTCGGGTGCGACCGAACTGTTTCATGCTGCTTTCGATGTCGTCCCACCGGAAACGGTGCCGCATCTGACGGCTTTGTGCCGCGGCGGCGACCTGCTGGCCTTCAGCCGAATACCGCCCGCCGCACCAGATTGAGAGCAATCACCATCAGCACCACCAATGTCCACCAGCGGAAGCGTTCGGCATCAAGCCTGTCTTGCTGCCTGAATCCCAGCCACATTCCCAGCGCCGCCGGAATCACCAGCACGGCCGAAAAGGGCAGGGTGGTCGCATTCAGCACGCCAGAGCCCAGGTGGGCCAGCGTCAGCACCACCGCACCGATCATGAAGATCACGCCCAGAACGCGCACCATTTCGGATTTTTCGGTATTGAGCGCCAGAAGATAGACAATCACCGGTGGCCCCCAGATACCTGAAATACCACCATACAGCCCGCCAATAAGCCCCAGGGCATACTCTGCCGGGTTGCGGTGGCGCTGCTGGATCACCGGCTTCCAGCCACTGAGCTGCATCAGCGCAAAGCCCATCACCGGCACACCGAGAAGCGCGAACAGAAGCTGTTGCGGCAGGTAGACAACAAAGGGCGCCGAGATCACGATTCCCGCGCAGGTGGTGACGATCAGCCGCCAGTATTTCACCGCCGATTCCCATGCGGGTCGTATGCCGAAGCGCAGCGACTGGTGCACATTCGTCGACAGAACCGACAGGATCAGTGCTGCCAGTGCCAGATCGGGCGGCATGAAGGACGAAAACGCCGAGATCATGATCAGCGGCATGGCAAAGCCCACTGCCCCTTTCACAAAACCCGAAAACAACGTCACTGAGCAGGCCAGTGCAAAGCCCCAGAAGGGCAGGCCGCCATACAGGAATTCCATCTCTGTTCCCCTTTGCCCCAAGCCCTATATCGCAGCAGCGCGGGCGCTGCACGGCGAAAATGGGCGGGACATTTTCATGCGAGACTTGGCTTTCGTGTGAATTAATATTGCGCTGCACCTGCGAAAGAACTATCTGCAATGCGAATAGTGAAGGAGACATCTCATGCCCCATGACGGTCAGGACATGCCCGAATCCCAGCCCTTGCTGAAAGACCTGCGCGCCCTGCTGGGCGCGGTGCAGGCTCCGCTGGCCGCACTTCAGGAAACGGCAACGCAACAGCTGCGCACGATGGTGACGAAAGAGGGCCGGGTCAGTGCCGCGCTGCTGGAGGAAAACCAGCGCGCCGCGCATGGGCTGGCATGGCTGGCCACCTATGTCGAAAGCCTGCGTCAGATGCATGCCTGGGCAGACCGGCTGGCTGAAGAGGGGCGCTTTGGCGAGATGGAGGGGCTGATCGCGCAGATCGGCGCCGGAGAATACCTGGCGCAGATCGCGGGTGGAATCCCGATGAACCAGGGTGAAATCCTGCGTCTGTCCGATCTGGGCCTTGGCCGCGCCGATCTGGCAGCCTTCGATGATGGCCCCATCGCCACGTTGATCGCCGCCAACTCCGCCGCCGCGCGCGCCCGCCTGGTGGCGCTGATGCGCGACAATGCCGGGCAGGCGAGTTTTGGCGCCACCGGGCTGGATGACGAGTTGGAGATGATCCGCGACCAGTTCCGCCGCTTCTCGGATGAGCGTGTCGTGCCCTATGCACATGAATGGCACCTGAAAGATCAACTGATCCCGATGGCGATCATCGAGGAACTGGCAGAGCTGGGTGTTTTCGGGCTGACCATTCCTGAGGAGTTTGGCGGGTTGGGGCTTTCCAAGGCGTCGATGGTGGTGGTGTCCGAGGAACTTTCACGCGGCTATATCGGTGTCGGCAGCCTCGGCACCCGCTCCGAGATTGCGGCCGAGCTGATCTTGTGCGGCGGCACGGATGATCAGAAGGCGCATTGGCTCCCGAAGCTCGCCTCGGCCGAGATCCTCCCAACGGCGGTGTTCACCGAACCCAACACTGGCTCGGACCTGGGCAGCCTGCGGACCCGCGCGGTACCTGATGGCGAGGGCTGGAAGATCACCGGCAACAAGACCTGGATCACCCACGCCGCGCGCACCCATGTCATGACCCTGCTGGCGCGCACCGATCCCGAAACCAGCGATTACCGTGGCCTGAGCATGTTCCTGGCCGAAAAGACACCAGGCACCGATGAAAACCCCTTCCCCACCGAGGGCATGACCGGCGGCGAGATCGAGGTGCTGGGCTATCGCGGGATGAAGGAATACGAACTGGGCTTTGACGGTTTCCACGTCAAGGGCGCCAATCTTCTGGGCGGCGTAACGGGGCAGGGGTTCAAGCAACTCATGCAGACGTTTGAATCAGCCCGCATCCAGACCGCCGCGCGCGCCATTGGCGTGGCACAGAATGCGCTTGAGGTGGGCATGCAATACGCCGAGGACCGCAAGCAATTTGGCAAACCGTTGATCGCTTTTCCGCGCGTGTCTGACAAGTTGGCGATGATGGCGGTCGAGATCATGATCGCGCGCCAGCTGACCTATTTCAGCGCATGGCAGAAAGACCATGACAAGCGCTGCGACCTTGAGGCCGGGATGGCCAAACTGCTGGGCGCGCGGGTGGCCTGGGCGGCGGCGGATAATGCGCTGCAGATCCATGGTGGCAACGGTTTTGCGCTGGAATACCAGATCAGCCGGATCCTGTGCGATGCCCGCATCCTCAATATCTTCGAGGGCGCCGCCGAAATCCAGGCACAGGTCATCGCCCGCCGCCTTCTCGACATGGCGGCAGGGCAGAAGAACTGACGCCCTGCTTCATCTGTTCAGAAATATCCCGGGGGAGTCGCCCGGAACGGGCGGCGGGGGCAGCGCCCCCTTCCCCGGCCTCAACGCGGCGCAGCGGCGCGCTTCAGCCGGTCGTTGATGGCGCGGCCCAACCCGGTTTCGGGCACCGGAGCGACAGCAATGTGCCCGGTCTCGCCCGCCAGCGCGTCGGCCCGGTGCAGGGCGTGGAACAGGGCAGCCGCGGCCTCGGTCAGGTTTCCCCGGGCTGACAACGTGAGCCCTTCACTGCCCGCGAAGTCGGGGCCAAACCCTATCCAGACTTCGCCCGGTTCGGCGGAGCGCGCATTCAGCCGCAGGCTGCCGCGCGGGGCGTAATGCGAGCGAAGCTGGCCCGGCGCGGTTACCGGCCCGTCAGGCGGGGCGACATCCATCGTCACACCCAGCACCTTCTCGATATCTTCACGCGCCAGCCCGCCTTCACGCAGCAGGCGCGGCATATCGCCCGTTGCATCGAGGATGGTTGATTCCAGCCCCACCGCGCAATCTCCGCCATCGACCACCGCCGCAATCCGCCCGTCCAGCCCGGCAAGCACATGCGCCAGGCTGACCGGGCTGATCCGTCCTGAAGGGTTGGCCGAGGGTGCGGCGACCGGCCCGTCAAAACGCGCCAGCAGTGCGCGCGCCACCGGATGCGCCGGCAGGCGGATCGCCACCGTATCCAGCCCCGCCGTAACCAGCGGCGACAGCCCGCTTTCGGGAAGCAGGTGCAGCACCAGGGTCAGTGGGCCGGGCCAGAATGCCTGCGCGAGGCGCCCCGCGAGCGGTGTCATCCGCGCGATCTGTGCAACCTGTTCCAGTTGTGCGAGATGCACGATCAGCGGGTTGAACCGGGGCCGGTTCTTGGCCTCGAATATCCGTGCCACTGCCAGATCGTTGCGCGCGTCGCCCGCCAGTCCGTAGACGGTTTCCGTCGGCATGGCGACCAGTTCACCGGCGCGCAAAAGCGCTGCGGCTTTCGACAGGCCGGTATCATCTGCGGGCAGGACAAGCGTGGCGGTCATCGGCGTTCCAGTGGTCCGGGCATTGATCGCGGGTCGCGCCCGTGACGTGGCGTTTCCGTTTGTTGCATCGCTCTGTGGCGCTACCATCGGCCAATAACGCCCCCGGGCGGGCTTGCCAAGCACCGTCCATATGTTGCACTCAGAGGCCATTAACGCCGGACCGGAGAACCATCGATGTCTTTCAAGGCCCCTGTCAGCGACTTTCGCTTCCTGTTCGATCACATCGTCGAATATGGCCAGCTTGCCGATACCGCACTTTTCACGGATGCCGGGGCCGATGTGACCGAGCAGATCCTGACCGAAGCGGGGCGGCTGTGCGCCGAGGTCATGGCGCCGCTGAACCGCGCTGGCGATCTGACACCTGCGAAGCTGGAGAATGGCATTGTGCGCACTCCACCCGGTTTTGCCGAAGGCTACCGCGCGATCGCGGAAGGTGGCTGGATCGGCCTTGCGGCCGATCCGGAACACGGTGGCATGGGGCTTCCGCTGGCGCTGAACACCGCCGTCAACGATATGATGAGCGGTGCCTGCCTGGCGCTGCAACTCTGCCCGCTTCTGACGCAGGGTCAGATCGAGGCGCTGGAGCATCATGCCGACGATACGCTGAAGGCGTTGTATCTGCCCAAACTGACCTCGGGGGAATGGACCGGCACGATGAACCTGACCGAGCCACAGGCCGGCTCGGATGTGGGCGCGCTGCGCAGCAAGGCCGAGCCCAATGGCGACGGCACCTATGCGATAACCGGGCAGAAGATCTTCATCACCTGGGGCGATCATGATGTGGCCGAAAATGTCTGCCATCTGGTGCTGGCGCGATTGCCCGATGGTGCGCCGGGCACGCGCGGGATCAGCCTGTTCATGGTGCCAAAGCTGATTCCTGATGATCAGGGCAACCCCGGCGAGCGCAACAGCCTGCGCGTGGTCTCGCTGGAGCACAAGCTGGGCATCCACGGCTCGCCCACGGCGGTGATGGAATATGACGGCGCGAAAGGCTGGATGGTCGGCAAGCCGCATGGCGGTATGGCGGCGATGTTCACCATGATGAACAATGCCCGGTTGGGGGTTGGCGCGCAGGGTATCGGTGTGGCCGAGGCCGCCTATCAGCACGCGCTTGCCTATGCCCGCGAGCGCAAGCAGGGCCGCACGCCGCTGGGCGATGGCGCGATCATCGATCACGCCGATGTCCGCCGGATGCTGACCATGATGCGCGCCGAGATTTTCGCCGCGCGCGCGATCGCGCTGGCCTGCGGGGTGGCGCTGGACATGAGCCGCGCAACTGGCAATGCAGCGTGGAAAGCCCGCGCCGCGCTGCTGACGCCCATTGCCAAGGCGCATGGCACCGATATCGGTTGCGAGGTGGCCAGCATGGGCGTGCAGGTCTATGGCGGCATGGGTTTCATCGAGGAAACCGGCGCGGCGCAGTATTTGCGCGATGCCCGCATCACCCCGATCTACGAGGGCACCAACGGTATTCAGGCGATGGATCTGGTGGGCCGCAAGATGATGGACGGCGGCGAAGAGGCGTTTCGTCTGTTACAGGAAATCGAGGATGCCGCCGAGACCGCGCGCGCCAGCCAGCCCGATCTGGCCGAAGCCGTCTGGTCTGCCGCCGAGTCGCTGCGCGAGGCCACGGAATGGCTGCTGGCGCAGGAGATGAACGAGCGTTTCGCCGGCGCGGTGCCCTATCTGCGCGCCTTCGCCCGGGTACTGGGCGCGCATTACCACCTGCGCGCCGCCATTGCCGCGCCAGGCACGACGCGCGAGAAGCTGGCGCGGGTTTTCGTCACCCGTATCCTGCCCGAGCATGAGGGGCTTCTGGCGCAGGTCCGGGCCGGGGGAACGGCGCTTTATGATCTGTCGGTGGAAGAACTGGAAACAGCGTGAACAAGCCCGATCAGCACCTGGGCTCGGGTGACGATATCCGCGGCCAGATCCGTTTCCCGTTCGATGCCCCGCCCGAACCGGGCAAGGCAACCGAGGTTGCGCCCGGTGTCTTGTGGATGCGTCTGCCGCTGCCGATGGCGCTGGACCATGTCAATGTCTATGCGCTTGATGACGGACCGGGTTGGACGATAATCGACACAGGCTTTGACACCAGCAAGACGCGCGCCCTGTGGCAGGCGATATTGGCCGGCCCGCTGGCAGGGCGACCGGTGACGCGGGTGCTGGCCACCCATCATCACCCGGACCATATTGGCCTTGCGGGCTGGTTCCAGTCCGAACATGGTGCTGAGCTCTGGACCTCACGGACCGCGTGGCTGTTCGCCCGCATGCTGGTGCTGGACGAGCAGGAGCACGCCACGCCGGAATCGCTGGATTTCTGGCGCGCGGCGGGGATGGATGCCACGCTGCTGGCGCAGCGCGCCGAGGAACGGCCCTTCAACTTTGCCGATGTGGTGGCGCCCATGCCGTTGGGTTTCCACCGTCTGCGCGAAGGGACGCAGGTGCGCATTGGTGGTCGGCAATGGCAGGTGCGGATGGGTAACGGCCATGCGCCGGAGCATGTCACCCTCTGGAGCCTGGACGACAATCTGGTGATCGGCGGCGACCAGCTTTTGCCCGGCATCTCGGCCAATCTGGGCGTCTATGCCACCGAGCCCGAGGCCGACCCGGTGGGCGAATGGCTGGAAAGCTGCGAGAGGCTGGGCGCTTTCGCGCGCGATGACCAACTGGTGTTGCCGGGCCATAAACTGCCCTTCACGGGCCTGCCGCTGCGGTTGAGGCAGATGATCGAGAATCATCTGGGCGCGCTGGACCGGCTGGTGGCACATCTGGCCGAGCCCCGGCGCGCGACCGAATGCTTCGCGCCACTGTTCAAGCGCGAAATCGGTTCCGGCGTTTACGGGTTGGCGCTGGTTGAGACGATTGGGCACCTGAACCACCTTCTTGCGCATGATCGGGTGAGCCGCAGGCGCGGGGTGGATGGCGCATGGATCTGGCAGGCATAAGGTCGAGGTCATAGGCTAAGAGAGACAAAGCGTGAAGAATGAGTGAATTGCAGCGAGTAACAAGGCGTGCGCTCTTGTTTGGTGCCTTGGCGACGCTACCGAGCTGTGCTGGTGTTGTTTTCGGTCGTCCTGGCCCGTATGCGCCGCGATTTGATCATGATGGTCAAAGCCGATTGCGTATTGCGGTGTTCGAGTTCGAACCGCTTGATTTTCTGCTGCACACGGGGCTGATCATCTACACGCCCGATGACCGCGTTCTGTATGATCCGGGTGGCTTCTGGCGTGATCCGCGCGCCACGCGCCGTCTGGATGTCACGCGCGGTTTCACCCCTGAACTGGAGGAGTCCTATCTGAGCCGTTCCTCGTTGCTCAGCTCCGCCGATATCTGGAAGTTGCATCTTTGGGAAACGAATGTACCGGATGAGGTCGCGCTGAAGGCAGTCGAGATTGCCGAATCGCGTGATTCCATTGTCTTTGGCGGATGTGCTTATGGCGTTACGTCGCTTCTCAGCGCGCTTCCCGGTTTCGAGGACATGAGATCCACATTCAGCCGCGCCAATCTGATCCTGTATTTGCAGTCACGCGACGATATACGCTATGTATCCCACGACATGGACGCTGCATCTCAAGGGGCGTGACAGCGTCATGGGCATGGGTTATGCACGCCAAGGCAAGGTTTCAACGGAGGCAGATATGGCCAAGCATGAACACGGTTCGATGGACACAACCGCGCAGGAAAAGACTTTTGCGGGCTTCTTGCGTCTCGCGGCCTGGGTCGTAGGGATTTCCATCGGCGTCCTGATCTTCCTGGCGCTGGTCAACGCCTGATCGCGCCTGCACCGCGCGGCCCGGATCGGGCGCTTGGGGTGACAAGATCCGAAAGAATGTTCATGCCTCCTCTTTTGTCACGTGGTCTGGCGCTCGTCGTCCTTGCCGTGCTGGCGGCATGTACCAAGCCCGCAGTCTATGCACCGGCAGAAGATGTGTTCGCGGCGCGCTATGTGCATGATGGCCCCGCCGAAATCAGGCTGTTCAACGTTATCAGCAATGAAAGCGGACGCGGCGAACACGCGGCATTGCTGATCAACGGCAGCGAACGGGTGCTTTTCGATCCGGCGGGCACCTGGCAGCATCCCGAATCGCCCGAGCAGCACGACGTGCATTACGGCATGACCGACCGGCTTTTGTATATCTACACCTATTACCATGCGCGCCGCAGCCATCATGTGCGAATCCAGACGCTACAGGTGCCGCCAGAAGTGGCCAGTCGTATCCTTCATCTGGCACGACAGGCCGGACCGGTTCCCGATGCCTATTGCGCGCGCTCCATTGCCCAGATCCTGCGCGAGATACCGGGGTTCGAGGATCTGCCGCTGACGTTTTATCCGAACCGCCTGTCGGATGCTTTCGCCGAGATGCCGGGCGTATCCGAGGAGCGTATCTTCAGTGACCGGGAGCCGACCGAGCAGCAGGCCTACAGCGCGCTGTAGGCCATGAGCGAGAAAATGGGCGCCTGTTTTTCGCGCTGAACATGAGCGAATATTCAGTTGCAAAGCGGGCCGTGATCCTTTCAGCCGCCTGTGAGTGCCATCAGCCCCGTCAAGGTGGCAAATCCTGCGGCGATCGCCCAGAATACGCTCTTGGTAAAATACCCTACCGCCAGAGTTACTGCCGCCGCTGCCAGCCGCATCGGATCGGTCACGCCGTCGTTGGCGGGGGGGAAGAACACTTGCGGCGCTACCAGCCCTGGCAGAACCGCCACTGGCGTATAGCGCAGATGTCGAAGCACCCATTCGGGCAACTGCCGCCGCCCGATCAGCCCCAGAAACGAGAACCGCAAGGCGAGCGTGATCACCCCCAGTCCCAGGATGATTGTCCAGATCTGCGCCTGTGAATAATCCATCACCGCGCCTCCCGCCTGCGTTGGGCAATGCGTTCGATCTGTGCGCCGGTCGTCATCGCCAGCAGAGCGGCGGCCAGCAGGCCCAGGTTATAGGGCAGAAAAGCCAGTAACAGTGTCACCACAACCGACACAATCGCGGCCGCGACATGCGCCAGCGTGCGCAGCATGGGGGCGATGATGGCGATGAAGGTTGCGGGCACCGCAAATTCGATCGGCAGGCCGGCCGGAATCTGATTGCCGACCAGCGCCCCTGCAAGGGTGGCCAGATACCAGAACGGGATCACCAGCGTCACCGCCCCGAAATAATATGCCACCTTGGCAGCAAGCGGCATTTCGGGCGCTTCTTCGAAGCGGGTATGGGCGGTGGCGTAGGCCTGATCGACCATCAGATACGCAATCAGCGCGCGCTGCCAGACCGGTGCTGCGCCCACATGCGGGGCAAGGGCCGCCGAATACATTGCCATGCGCAGATTGACCGCCAGCCCGGTCGCCAGCACGACCATTACCGGCGCGTTCTCGATCATGAGCTGGATCGCGGCAAGCTGCGCAGCGCCGGCAATGACCACTATCGAGAAGGCCATGGTTTCAAATACGTTCAAACCGGCCTCGGTGGCGACGACACCGAAAACCATGCCAAAGGGCGTGACAACCAGAACGAATGGCGTTCCCGCACGCAGGCCTTGAAGCCAGCCCTGATAGGCGGAAAGAGTGGCGGCTGGGGTCATGGGAATGTCATCCGAAAACGCCGGTCACCCGGCCAAGAAGCATGAAGGCCCGTGCGCTGCGGGTCTCGGCGAAGCGCGCGATGTCCCCGTCCGAGGCCTGAGCCTCGAATTCGGCAAAGCGGCGGTCGAACGCCCGAAGAAAACGGTGTGCAGCGTCGCGGAATGCCGGATCGGCACGCATCCGGCCGATGGTCAGTGCCAGGCACGAGCGGTCGCGCACGCCACCCAGTGCTGCCACCGGCGCGCCACGGATCCCTTGCGCAAAGGCCCGCCAGGTGTCGGGGCGCGCGCGGTCCGGGCGCAGGTCGTCCATATAGATGCCTTCCTGCGACAGCGCGGTCAGCACGTTCTGCGCCGCGCGCACCAGTTCGGCGGTAGCGTGATCGCTCAGTGCGCGGCGCAGCGCCGCGAAACCGGCCTCATCCTGCGCGTTGTCGGGGAAATTCAGCGCGCGGATGAAGTCATCCGCCGCGATTGGCTCGGAGGCGGGCAGCGGGTTTTCAAGCGCCAGGACGGGCTGCGATTCGCAAGAGCTGGCCCGAGGGTGTGCCTGATGCGCAAGCATTCCGGTCGAGGGCGGCGGCAGGGCTGTGCGGCGGGTTGTGAACATGGTGAGCGTGCTGTCGGTCTTGCGCTGGGCCTCGGCGATGGCATCCAGCTTGGCCTCGACAGTGGGTTTGAGGGCCAGTCCTGCGGCCTGTTGTTCGCGCAGCCAGCCCCGGCGCATGGCCTCGACGGTCTGTTCCAGCCGGGCTGATTCATCGCGCATTTGCCGGGCGGCGCGCAGCACCAGCACCGCCAGCCAGATCAGCGCCACCGGCAGAAACACTGCCAGCGCCACCACGACCAGCCCCAGAACATCGGCAATGACCATGCCGCGCCCGCCCAGCATCACGAATGCCGCGATGAGAACGCCGAACCAGGCCAACGACAGCAGAAACGCCAGCATCTCGGCGGACAGGCGCAACTGGCGGCCGGTGCGGGGCGCGGTCAGGTCGCGATCGGTTTCTTCCCCGGCCATGGTGCCGGCCTCCGGTTGTCAGCGGTAATCGACGCTCACCACTTCGTAATTGCGCTCGCCGCCGGGCGTGCGCACTTCGACGGAATCGCCAGGCTCCTTGCCGATCAGCGCGCGCGCCAACGGGGATTTGATGTTCAGCATCCCGTTCTCGATATCGGCTTCGGGCTCTCCCACGATCTGATAGACGCGCTCTTCCTCGGTGTCTTCGTCGATAAGCTTGACCGTCGCGCCGAACTTGATGGCACCCGACAGGCGCGCGGGATCGATCACCTCGGCACGGCCCATCAGCCCCTCGATTTCCTTGATTCGGCCTTCGATGAAGCTCTGCTTCTCGCGCGCAGCATGATATTCCGCGTTTTCCGACAGATCGCCATGCTCGCGGGCTTCGGCGATGGCACGGATGACCGCGGGGCGCTCAACGGATTTGAGCTGTTTCAGCTCCTGATCCAGGGCATCAAAGCCGCGGCGGGTCATGGGGATTTTTTCCATAGGCCTTCACCATCAATAAAAACGCCCACGGCCTAGGCCGGGGCAGCGCTTCCTTCAAACCCTACCTGATACCAGCGCCGCGCCAAATGCAAGCCCCGCGCATGCAAGCAAGCGAGGGCCTTTTCGTTGCGTAGCGATTGACCCTGCCGCCCTGCCTGCGCTATCGCTTGCGCGCAACAAAATTGCCCACACGACCGGGACCCACGCCACATAAGGAACAGCCATGTCGGGTATTGAACGCGAATCGATGGAATATGACGTCGTCATCGTTGGTGGGGGGCCTGCTGGCCTGTCGGCGGCGATCCGCCTGAAACAGCTAGATGCCGATCTGAATGTGGTGGTGCTGGAAAAGGGTTCGGAGGTGGGCGCGCATATCCTGTCGGGCGCGGTGCTGGATCCGAGCGGGCTGAACCGGCTGATGCCCGATTGGGCGGAAAAGGGCGCGCCGGTCACGGTGCCGGTCAGGCATGACAACTTCTACATGCTGGGTCAGGCCGGGCAGATCCGGGTGCCGAACTGGCCGATGCCGCCGCTGATGAACAACCACGGCTGTTATATCGTTTCAATGGCCAATGTTTGCCGCTGGCTCGCCGAACAGGCCGAGGCGCTGGGTGTCGAGATCTTTCCGGGCATGGCCGCGTCGGAACTGGTGTTTGACGGCGACCGCGTGAAGGGCGTTGTGGCCGGCGAGTTCGGCAAGAACCCGGACGGCACCATTGGCGACGCCTATGAGCCGGGGATGGAGTTGCACGGCAAGTTTGTCTTCCTGTCCGAAGGCGTGCGCGGCTCGCTGTCCAAGCAGGTAATGGCGAAATACGGTCTTTCCTCGGGCAAGGAGCCGCAGAAATTCGGCCTTGGCATGAAGGAAATCTGGGAGATCGACCCTGCAAAGCACCGCGAGGGCACCGTCACCCACACCATGGGCTGGCCGCTGGGGTCGAACGCGGGTGGCGGCTCGTTCATCTATCACATTGACAACAATCAGGTCTATGTCGGTTTCGTGGTGCATCTGAACTACGAGAACCCGCATCTTTACCCCTATATGGAGTTCCAGCGCTTCAAGCATCATCCGATGGTGGCGGAACTGCTCAAAGGCGGCAAGCGCGTGGCTTACGGCGCGCGGGCGATCAGCGAGGGTGGCTACCAGTCCATCCCGAAGGTGGTGTTCCCCGGCGGCGCGCTGCTGGGCTGTTCGGCCGGGCTGGTGAACGTGCCGCGCATCAAGGGCAACCATAATGCCATGCATTCCGGCATCGAGGCCGCCGAGGCCGCCCATGCCGCTTTGCAGGCGGGCCGCGAGGGGGATGAGCTGACCGCCTATGAAACCGCGCTGCGCGACGGCGTGGTGGGCAAGGATCTGAAAAAGGTGCGCAACGTCAAGCCGATGTGGTCCAAATGGGGGTTGGCAGCGGGCCTTGGTATGGGCGGGCTGGACATGTGGACCAACACGCTGGGTTTTTCGCTGTTCGGCACGTTGAAACATGGCAAGACCGATGCTGCCGCCACCGGCGAGGCCGCGAAGTTCAAGCCCATCGACTATCCCAAACCTGATGGTGTTCTGTCCTTCGACCGGCTGACCAATGTCGCGTTTTCCTTCACTAACCATGAGGAAAGCCAGCCCTGCCACCTGACGCTGAAAGACCCCTCAATCCCGATCGCTGTGAACCTCCCGAAATATGCCGAACCGGCGCAGCGTTACTGCCCGGCCGGGGTTTATGAGGTGGTCGAGGAAGCAGGCAAGGATCCGCGCTTCGTGATCAACTTCCAGAACTGCGTGCATTGCAAGACCTGCGACATCAAGGACCCCAGCCAGAACATCAACTGGGTGACGCCGCAGGGGGGCGACGGGCCGAATTATCCCAATATGTAAGCAGTCACGCGGTGATGATAGCGTCTTTGGCAGGCGCGGCCTCTGCTGCGGATTGCTCTTGGCGTGCTGGACCGCTACATCTGGGCCAAACAAGAGGTTGCGCGCCCGTGGCAGCGCGACCTTCTCAACCAGCCCCGGGAGCAGGTATTGCCCGTAGCGTTCATGTTTCAAGTAACACGGCTTCGTGCCGCCGTCCTGTCCGGGGTGTTTGCCGCGTTTGCCGCATCATCCCCCGTGCTGGCGCAGGATTTTCCCGCAGGAGGCTATGCCGGGGCCTTTCTGGCCGCGCGCGAAGCCGGTATGCGCAACGATTTTGCCGCAGCCGTCCCCTATCTGGAGCGGATGCTGGACAGCGAGCCCGAGAATGCGCGCATTCTTGAAAGCCTGACGGTTTCCTATCTGGTGCTTGGGCGCCACGAGGCCGCTGCCGAGCGGGCGCGCGACCTCATGCAACAGATGCCGGACAACCACGCCGCCGCGCTGGCGCTTCTGGCCGATGCATTTTCCCGGCGTGACTATGACGCGGCGCTGGAACTGCTGGAAACCGGCGCGCGGACGTTGCCGCTGATCGATGGTCTGGGGCTGGCCTGGGCGCATCTGGGACAGGGTCGTATGACCGAAGCGCTGGCCGCGCTTGACGAGGTGGGGGCGCAGGACGGGATGCTGGCCTTTGCCCAATATTGCCGTGCGCTGGCGTTGGCCTTGGTGGGCGATGTCGAAAGTGCGGCCGACATCATGGAAGATGAGCGCTATAATGTGCTTGGCGCGCTCAGCCGGCGCGGGATGATCGCCTATGCGCAGGTTCTGGGTCAGCTTGAGCGGTTCGATGATGCTCTGGCCCTGATCGATGAGGTTTTCGACGGGGTGAATGACCCGGTGATTATTGCCATGCGCAGCGCCTATGCCGAGGGGCGGGCGCTTCCTTTCAGCCTGATTGCCGATCCTGCCGAGGGTATGGCCGAGGTTTATGCCGTGATGGCCGCAGCCATGCGCTCTGGCCAGAACCTGCATGATACGCTGCTGTATGCGCGCGGCGCGGAATGGATCAACCCGGGACTGACCGACGCATTGTTGCTGATCGGCCAGGTGTTCGAGGATATGAACCAGCCCGAACGCGCCGCCGAGGCTTATGCCCGCATTCCCGAGGATGATGTGTTCGGCATGGCGGCGGGTATGGGGCAGGCGCAAGTTCTGGAAACTCTGGGCGAGATCGACGCGGCCATCGAAGTGCTGGAGCGCCTTGTCGCTGATCACCCGGATTCGGTGGCCGCAGGGCAGGTTCTGGGAGATTTCCTGCGCCGTGCCAGCCGCCATGAAGAGGCGGTTGCAGCCTATGATCGCTCGATGGCGTTGATGGAAGAACGCGATCTTGCGCCTGACTGGCGGGCCTATTTCTCGCGCGCGGTCTCGCATGAGCGCCTTGGCCAGTGGCCACAGGCCGAAGCCGATTTCCGGGCGGCGCTGGCCATCGAGCCTGACCAGCCGACGGTGCTGAACTATCTGGGCTATTCGCTCGTTGAGCGGGGTGAAAACCTGGAAGAGGCGCTGGAAATGATCGAACGCGCCGTCGCGGGCGAGCCTGACAGCGGCTATATCGTCGACAGCCTCGCCTGGGCGCTCTATCGGCTGGGTCGGTATGACGAGGCGCTTCCGCATATGGAACGCGCGGTCGAACTGATGCCGACCGATCCGGTCCTCAATGATCACCTTGGCGATGTTTACTGGGCCGTCGGGCGCATGCGTGAGGCAGAGTTTCAGTGGCGGCGCGCGCTATCCTATGGGCCGAATGACGATCTGGACATGGACCGCGTAAGGCGCAAACTGGAGGTCGGACTGGATCAGGTGCGCGCCGAAGAAGGCGCGGCCCCCCTGCATCCGGCGTCAGCCAGCCCGGCCCCGTAATGCAGTCGCCGGAACAGGCGGTGCTGGCCCCCGCCAAGCTCAACCTTACGCTGCATGTCACCGGTCAGCGTAGTGATGGCTATCATCTGCTCGATTCGCTTGTGATCTTCGCCGATATCGGCGACCGGCTGACGGTGGAGCCGGGCACCGGGCTTGCGCTGCGTGCAACGGGGCCATATGGCCCCGATTTGCCGCAGGGCGAGGACAATCTGGTAATGCGTGCCGCGCGCTTGATCGGCGCGCGCGATCTGGTGCTCGGGCTCGACAAGCAACTGCCACTGGCATCGGGGATGGGGGGCGGCAGTTCGGATGCAGCGACAACGCTGCGCCTTCTGGCGCGCACCCAGGGGTTGGCGCTGCCTGACACAGCGGCATTGATGCGGCTGGGGGCGGATCTGCCGGTTTGCATGAAAGCGCCGCAGCCCTGCCGGATGCAGGGGCTTGGCGAAGTCGTGACCCCGGTGCAGGGGGTGCCGGGGCTGGCATTGACGATTGTCAATCCGGGCCTGCCGCTGTCTACTCCGGCGGTGTTCAAGGCGCTCACCCGGCGCTGCAACCAGCCAATGGCACACGATCTACCGGTTTGGCGCGATACCGCGGAATTCTGCAACTGGCTGGCCGATATGCGCAATGACCTGCAGGAACCTGCCTGCAACCTGTTGCCGGAGATTCGCGGCGTAATCGCCGCCTTGGCCCGCCAACCCGGTTGCCTTCTGGCGCGGATGACCGGTTCCGGGGCAACGTGTTTCGGCATCTTCGGGACCGAGCAGCAGGCCGATGCCGCGCGCCACGCTCTTGCCAGGCCCGGCTGGTTTACCACCACGGCCCGAAGCGCTCATCGCGCGCCGTGACGGAGCGGGGGGCTGAAGCGGGGGCGAACAACCTTCAGGGCGCGTTTCTTCCGGCGGGCTACAATCGGAGACATGACCGCGCGATCCGCAGCGGTTCAGTTGACGCGGGCGACCACATATCCCGCCAGATCGGCCAGCATCGGGCGTAACGGGTGGTCAGGCAGGGCCGACAGCACCTCGCACGCGGTATCGGCCCAGGCCAGTGCCGTGGCGCGGGTGCTTTCCAGCGTGCCCCGTCGGTTGAGGATGTCTATGGCCCGTTCCAGATCGCCGGCTTCCTGTTTGCCACGGGCAATCACCCGGTCCCAGAAGGCGCGTTCATCCGCATCGGCCTCGGCCACGGCGCGGATAACCGGTAGCGTCAGTTTGCGCTCGCGGAAATCGTCGCCAAGGTTCTTGCCGATTGCATCGCCCGCGCCGCCATAGTCCAGGTAGTCATCGACGATCTGGAAACAGATTCCCAGCGCCTCGCCATAGGAATGCAGCGCGCGCACTTGTGCCTCGGGGGCGCCGGCAATGACCGCGCCCGATTCGGTCGCGGCCGAAAACAGCGCCGCTGTCTTGCCGCGGATCACCTGCATATAGACGGATTCATCTGTCGCCAGGTTCTGTGCGGCGGTCAGTTGCAACACCTCTCCCTCGGCAATTACCGCAGAGGCATTCGACAGGATGTCGAGCACACGCAGGTTCTCTGTGGCGACCATCAGCTGAAAGGCGCGCGCGAACAGGTAATCGCCGACCAGAACGCTTGATTTGTTGTCCCAAAGCAGATTCGCCGTCGGCCGCCCGCGCCGCTGTGCGCTTTCGTCCACCACATCGTCGTGCAAGAGCGTGGCGGTGTGAATGAATTCGACCGTGGCAGCCAGCCGGATGTGATTGTCGCCCGCGTAGCCGCAAATCCGTGCGGCAGCCAGGGTCAGCATGGGCCGGATGCGCTTGCCCCCGGCCTCGACCAGATGCGCCGTCACCTCGGGGATGCGGGGTGCATGTTCGGACGCCATGCGCGCGCGGATCAGCGTGTTGACGCGCGCCATGTCCTCAGACAACCAGTCGGCGAGGCGTTCGTTGGGGTGAATGGTCGGTTGCATCAGTGACGGGGACCCTGCATAGGCTCGACAAGTCAGGTGGCTTGCCGTTTAGTAAAGCAATGAAAGAACTCTTGCGAACTTCCGACCCGACGATCATCCCATTCGCAACAGCCCTTCTTGAGGGCGAGGGTATAGAGGTGTTTGCGCTGGACGTCCATATGAGCGGGCTGGGTATCGTGCCGCAGCGGTTGATGGTCCGGCGCGAGGATCATTTCATCGCCCGCTCGGTGCTGCGCGCCCATGGCCTGCCGGTCGATGATTGAGACTGGCGCGCAGACACCAATGTTTTCCGAATCTGATCTGAGCCGCGATGTGTTCCTGGGGGGGCGGCTGACGATATGGCAGCCATTGCGTGGCTATCGCGCAGCGACAGACCCGGTCTTGCTGGCGTCTGGCGTGGCGGCGCGTTCAGGACAGGCGGTTCTCGAACTGGGTTGCGGGGCGGGGGTGGCGCTGCTGGCGCTTGGCCTGAGGGTGCCAGGGCTGAACCTGACGGGGCTGGAACGGCAGGTCGATTATGCCGAGCTTGCGCGACGCAATGCCGCAGAGAATGGGTTGGCGGCTGATATCGTGTCCGGGGATCTGGCGCAAATGCCGCATGGCTTGCGGGCGCAGAGCTTCGATCATGTGCTGGCCAATCCACCCTATTACCACTCCCGCGCCCCGGCTGCCCGCGATCCGGGCCGTGCCGCTGCCCTGCGTGAGGAAACGCCGCTGGCGGTCTGGATCGACGCCGGGCTGAAGCGGCTGAAGGGCGGGGGCTGGCTGACGATGATCCATCTGGCCGAACGCCTGCCCGATATCCTTGCCGCGCTCGATGGCCGGACGGGAGCGGTGGCGGTGCGGCCGCTTTGCGCACGAGAGGGACGGGCCGCGGGCCGGGTTCTGGTGCGGGCGAGAAAGGGCGCGCGTGCACCCTTTCGCCTGCTGGCGCCGTTGGTCCTGCATGAGGGCGCCGCGCATCTGGCCGATGGTGACGATTTCACCGGCGCGGCGCAGGCGATCTTGCGCGAGGGGATGGCGCTGGGCTGGGATTGACGTTTTCTGTCGGTCTTTGCGGCGTGCGGGCAGGGGGCTGCCGCCCCCTCTTCGGCTTTGCCGAATTCACCCCCGCGCGTATTTTTGGCAAGATGAAATGGCGACCGGTTGTCAGAGGTTGACGGTTGATCAGAAGCGCTCGATCAGCCGGTTGAGGTAATCGCGCTCAGCCTCGGACCTTTCCCGTTCGGCTGATCGGCGGCGGATCTCGTCGATCAGGTCACGTGCGCGGGCGCGGGGGTCATCGCCTGGCACGACCGAGCCAAGATCCTCGCCCATTGTGGCGCCGTCCTGACGCTGGCGGCCCAACGGGTCGCGGCCCTCGCCCTGTGCCTGACCATCCTGTGCTTCCTGGCGGCCTGTGCGTTCGGCGCGGTCCTGACGCAGGGCGTCGTTGAACTGGCGCAGCCCTTCACGCAGCGCATCCATCGCCTCGGCCTGACGTTCCAGCGCGCCGCGTGCGTCGCCGTCGCGCAGGGCTTCGGCGGCCTCATCCATGGCACGCTGCGCCTCTTCCAGGGCATCGAGCGCGGCATCCCCTTCGGCGGTGCCTTCGCCGGGGAGGGGCTGCAACTGTTGCTCGCGCAGCCGTTCACGCAGGGCGCGTTGACGCTCGGCGAGATCGCGCATCCGCTCGGAATCACCTGCTTCGGGGCCAGTTTGCTCTGCCTCGTCCTCGCCGCCGCGGCGCTGCTGGTCCTGCCAGTTGCGGTTGAACTGTTCCTGCAGGTCGCGAAAGGTGTCATCGGCAAGCGATTGCTGGTCGCTCAGCGTGTCGCCCAGTCCTTCCATCGCCTCGGAACCGGGCATCGGTTCGCCGCCCTCGCCCTCGGTGACCTGCAGGTTTTCGAGCAGTTCGTTCAGCCGCGCCATCAGTTCGGCTGCTTCGTCCATGCGGCCTTCTTCCATCAGTTCCTGGATACGGTTCATCAGTTCCTGGATCTGGCTGCCGGTGATCTCCATCTGCTCGCCGGGCTGCTGCTCGCCACGTTCGCGGGGTTGTTCGGCCAGCATGCGCATGTAGTCGCGCATGGCCTCGCGCAACTCTTCCATCAGTTCTTCGATCTCTTCGCGAGTTGCGCCGCCGCGCATCGCCTCGTCAAGCTGGGACTGGATGCGGCGCAGCCTCTCGCGGGCGTTTGCCAGTTCGCCTTCTTCAATCAGAAGCGCCAGATCCCAAAGACTGGATGCGATCTCGTCACGGGCCTCGTGCGTCCAGCGGCCGGTGTCAAGCCGTGTCTCGATTGCGTTGACGGTATCGCGCAGGATGCCCGGCGCGGCCTCGGCGCGGAAAGCGCCTTCAGAGCGATGGAGCATGGCGCGCATGAGCTGCGCCGATCGGCGGGCATTCTCAATGTTCCAAAGCAGATCGCGGCGGATCTCGGCCACCGCAAGCGCTGCGGGCTCGAAGAAGCGCCGGCCGGGCAGGGCGGCGTTCAGCGCCGGGCTTTCGCCGGTTTGCCCGGCGGCGTCGGTGACGCGCAGCACCACCTGCACAGGCAGGTGCGCCCAAGGATGCTGCGAGAGATCGTCGCGCAGCAACTCGTCAAACTCGGCACGATTGCGTGTGACCGGCAACGGTAAATCAAGGCGCAGCGCCTCGCGCGGTTCAGGTGGCAATGTCAGGCCGTGGCGGCGCTCAATGGCACCCAGATCAAGGGTGATCTCGGCCTCGCCTGCCATGATGCCGTGGTCATCACTGGCGCGGAAGGGCAGTTCCATCACGCCGCCGCGCGCGCGCTGTACCGGGCCGGTGGCGGTGACCTGTGGCGCGGCATCGGGCAGGACCACAACCTGCCAGCTTCGCCCGCCCGGCCCTTCGATGCTCATCGGTCCCGATTGCAGCGCCGAGAACTGCACCGACTGCCCGGTTTCATCCCTCACTTCGCCGCCATCCAGCCCCTGTGTCACGTCATGGACGCCGGGCGGACCGTAGAAGCGAAGGATCACGCGCGCGCCCTGGGGCACCTCGAAGCTGTCACGGGTGATTTCGTTCAGATACAGACCCGGGCGGCCAGTATAGGCGGGCGGGGTGATCCAGCCTTCCCACGCGGGACCGATCGCGGCACCCGCCGGGCCGGAGAGGCCCGTAATGTCACCCATCCGCTGCGGTGCGCCGAACAAAAGCGCCATCAGAGCCGCTGTCAGGGCGATCAGGCGCAGGGCGTAGGGATCTTGCGGGGCAAGGTGCAGATCAGGGGGCACGGGGCGGGCGTGGGCGATGGCGGCCTGCATCCGGGCGCGATGCGCGGCCCAGAGCGTGATCGAGGCGGGGTCATCAGCCCCGATCACCTGAGAATCGGCCAGTGCGGCGAGGGGACGGCCGGGCAGGGTGCGGTCCAGCCTTTGGGCGGCTTGCGCGCGTGTGGGCCAGCGAAAGCGGCGCAGCCCCAGGATGAGGGTTGTCAGCACGATCAGCGCGGTCATTACGCCAGCGCCCTGGAGCCAGCCATAAGGCAGGTGCGCGGGCAGACCAAAGATTGCCGCTGCGCCTGCCAGCAGGATCAGCGAGAGTGGCAGCCAGAAACACCGCGCCGCGCGCTCGGCCAGCATACCAGCCCGTGTCAGCGCCAGCGCGCGACGCAGCGGTGCCGGCTGGGGCAAGGTTTCGGCGAGGCGGGACATAAGCCCTCCGGTCAGGTCCAGTCTGGCAGCTTATCGCGGGCGATCATTTCATCAAGGCTGGGGCGGGGGCGGATAACCGCGAATTGATCCCCGTTGACCAGAACCTCAGGGATCAGTGGCCGCGAATTGTATTCCGAGGCCATGACTGCCCCATAGGCTCCTGCCGAGCGGAAAGCGACCAGATCGCCCGCCACAAGAAGCGGCATGTTGCGCTGGCGGGCGAATGTGTCACCCGATTCGCAGACCGGGCCGACGATATCGACCGGGGCGACGGCCTCGCCCGGGGCGGGCTCGGTTACCGGGACGATATCGTGATGCGCATCATACATCGCCGGTCGTACCAGATCGTTCATTGCCGCGTCGATGATCAGGAACTCGCGTTCCTCGCCGGCCTTTCGATAGATGACCTCGGAAACCAGCACCCCGGCATTGCCCGCGATCAGCCGCCCCGGCTCGATTTCGATCTCGCAGCCCAGATCGCCCAGCACCCGCTGGACCATTGCACCGTAATCCGATGGCAGGGGGGGCGCCTCGTTCGAGCGGGTGTAGGGTATGCCAAGGCCGCCGCCCAGATCCAGCCGCTCGATGAAATGCCCCTCGGCGCGCAACTGGCGTGTCAGATCCGCCATGCGGGTATAGGCGGCCTCGAACGGGGCAAGGTCGGTAAGCTGGCTGCCGATATGCATATCGATTCCCATCACGCGAATGCCTGGCAGTTGGGCGGCACGGGCATATATCTCGCTGGCGCGGGAGATGGGGATGCCGAACTTGTCCTCCTTGCGCCCGGTTGAGATCTTCTCATGGGTTCCGGCATCGATATCGGGGTTGAGGCGCAGCGCGATCGGCGCCTCGATTCCCATGGCGGTAGCAACTTCGGAAAGGGCCTCCAGCTCGGGTTCGGATTCGACGTTGAACTGCCGGATGCCGCCGCCAAGCGCCAGCCGCATTTCGGCGCGGGTTTTGCCGATGCCGGAAAAGACGATGCGTTCGCCCGGCACGCCTGCGGCCTTGGCGCGGAGGTATTCCCCGCCCGAGACCACATCCATCCCCGCGCCCAGATCGCCCAGAAGCTTGAGCACTGCGACGTTGGAATTGGCCTTGACCGCGAAGCAGACCAGATGCGGAAGCGGGGACAATGCTTCGGTAAAGAGGGCGAAATGGCGTTTCAGAGTTGCCGACGAATAGCAATAAAACGGCGTGCCCACAGAAGCTGCGATTTCGCGCAGGGCAACATCTTCGGCATGCAGATGCCCGTTTTTATAGAAGAAATGGTCCAACCTGTCCCCCGGTGCGCAAAAAGCGCTGTCAAAAATTCAACCTGCGGCCCGGATCAGCGTGTCGGGCTGCGCAGGAACAGATAGAGTGGCAGGCCACAACTGACGCCGATGCAGAAGGTCGCGGGAATGGCCCAGAGGCCGCGCCAGTTGCCGCTTTGGAGGCTTTCGCTCATCACCCAGACACTCAGTGCAACCGCCGCGATCGTCAGATCCCAGACCAGCCCCGAGGTGGCGGCATTGGCATGCCAGGCATCGACCATTGCCATCAGCGACCAACCGTTTTCCATGAACCAGCTGATGAACCAATACATCGGATGCACCGCGCCCCAGACGGCCAGAACCAGAAAAACCGGGCGCAGCGCTGTCATTTCTCAGCCCCGCCAGAAAGCACCCATGGACACGCCACCCTCGACTGACGGCGCATCGGCTGCGCCGCAGGCGGCCAGCGTCGTCAAAAGCAAAAACGCCAGAATCCGTTTCATCTCAAGGTCTCCTGCCAGCGAGCGACCTGGGCGCGCACCTGATCAGGCGCCGTCCCCCCATATGAAATGCGCGAGCGCACCGAATTGTCCACCCCGAGCACCTCGAAAACCGCATCGGTGATATCGGGATGAACCGATTTCATCTGCTCCAGCGTCAGATCGGGCAGGTCGATTCCCGCGTCCTCGGCCATTTTCACAAGGCTGCCTGTGACGTGATGGGCATCGCGGAACGGCAGGCCAAGCGCGCGCACCAGCCAGTCGGCCAGATCGGTTGCGGTGGAAAAGCCCGAGGCCGCCGCAACTGCCAGCGCCTCGCGATTGGCGGTCATGTCGCGCACCATGCCTTCCATCGCGGCAAGGCCCAGCATCAGGTTGTCGGCAGCATCAAACGTCAGTTCCTTGTCTTCCTGCATGTCCTTGGAATAGGTTAGCGCCAGCCCCTTCATCACCGTGAACAGCGCCACATTCGCCCCCAGAATCCGCCCCAGCTTGGCGCGCAGCAATTCGGCCGCATCGGGGTTTTTCTTCTGCGGCATGATGCTGGAGCCGGTGGTGAAGGCATCCGACAGCCGCACGAAGCGGAACTGCGCCGAGGACCAGATCACCAGCTCTTCGGCGAAACGCGACAGGTGCATTGCGCAGATCGCGGCCGCGCCCAGAAATTCCAGCGCGAAATCGCGGTCTGACACGCTGTCGAGGCTGTTGGCCGTCGGGCGGTCGAACCCCAGCGCCGCTGCCGTCTGGTGGCGGTCGATGGGAAACGAAGTGCCCGCCAGTGCCGCCGCGCCCAGCGGGCATTCGTTCATCCGCGCGCGGGCATCGATAAAGCGACCCCGGTCGCGTGCCAGCATCTCGACATAGGCGAGCATGTGATGGCCCCAGGTGACGGGCTGGGCGGTCTGCAGATGGGTGAAGCCGGGCATCACCCAGTCGGCCCCGGCATGGGCCTGCCCGAGAAAGGCGCGCATCAGCGCATCGATCCCGGCAATGGCGGCATCGCATTGCTCACGGACCCAGAGGCGGAAATCGACTGCCACCTGATCATTGCGCGACCGCGCGGTGTGCAGGCGCCCGGCGGGCTCGCCGATGATTTCTTTCAGCCGGGCCTCGATGTTCATGTGAATGTCTTCAAGCGCGGTGCGGAAGGGGAAGCTGCCCGACTCGATCTCGTCCTTGACCTGCGCCAGACCGGCATCGATGGCCTCGGCATCGGCGCTCGTGATAATGTCGCGGGTGGCCAGCATGGCGGCATGGGCGCGCGAGCCGGCGATGTCTTGCGCATAAAGGCGGCGGTCAAAACCGATCGAGGCGTTGATCGCCTCCATGATCGCATCCACCCCGCCCGCGAAGCGCCCGCCCCACATGCTGTTTGCGCTGTTCTTCGTCATTGCCTGTCCCTCGGTGTACCACTGGCGGGTGTATACGCGCTTGCCGACTGCCGCGCAATTAGCCCGGCTGAGGGGAGAACCGGTGTGGCTTCATCGGGTGTTAACCTCTGTGGGGGCATGCTGGCCGAAACCAAGCGGAGAAGGACCATGAGCGCCCAAGACCCAGCCTCCTACCCCCTGCACGACGGACTGGAAAGCCCGCTTTCGGTAGCCGATGATCTGCGCACACGCGAGACATTGCAGATGGTGCGCAAGGCGATTGACGAGCGGCGCGCGATGCTGGCCTTTCAGCCCGTCGTGCAGGCGCGCATGACCAACCGCACCGCGTTTCATGAGGGGTTTATCCGTATTCTTGATGAGCACGGGCGTGTCTTGTCGGCGCGAGACTTCATGAATGCGATCGAGACCAATGAAACCGGGCGCAAGATCGATTGCCTGTCGCTGGAACTGGGCCTTGCTGCATTGGCCGAAGAGCCGGGCTTGCGATTGTCGGTCAACATGTCGGCACGCTCCATCGGTTATCCTTCCTGGCTGGCGACGCTCGAACGGGGCCTGCGCAACGATCCGACCATCGCCGAGCGGCTGATACTGGAGATCACCGAATCCTCGGCCATGCTGATGCCGGATCTGGTGACCGTCTTCATGGCCGAAATGCAGGGCCGCGGCATCTGCTTCGCGCTGGATGATTTCGGCTCGGGCTACACGGCGTTCCGGTATCTGAAGGATTTCTATTTCGACATCATCAAGATTGACGGAACCTTCATTCGTGGCATCGCCACCAACCCCGATAACCAGGTGCTGGCGCAGGCGCTGGTGTCGATTGCGCGGCATTTCGATATGTTTACCGTGGCAGAGTCGGTCGAAAGCGCCGAAGACGCGCGCTATCTGGTCGATATCGGCATGGATTGTCTGCAGGGCTACTATTTCGGCGTGCCTTCCACCGATGCGCCCTGGAAGGCCTCGAAGCTGGCAAGACTGGCGTGAAGCAATGCTTTCTCCCGCCGCCCGGCGCGCGCCGCGACGAGGCGGCGAATCGACACCGCTCCTTCCTTCCGCAGCGCAGCATTGCCTTGTTCCTCCATCAGGCGTAGAAATCTGAAGAGAGCGCGCCTTGTCCTGTAGGCGCACCGTCATGTGAGAGGAACACCAATGACCAATGTCGTGATCGTATCCGCCGCACGGACCGCCGTGGGGGCGTTCAACGGTGCATTCGCCAATACCCCCGCGCACGCGCTGGGCGCAGCCGTTATCGAAGCCGTGGTGGCGCGCGCGGGCATCGACAAGGCGGAGGTTTCGGAAACTATCCTGGGGCAGGTGCTTACGGCAGGTCAGGGTCAGAACCCGGCCCGTCAGGCGCATATCCTTGCCGGCCTTCCGCAGGAAAGTTCAGCCTGGGGAATCAACCAGGTCTGCGGTTCGGGCCTGCGGGCGGTGGCCTTGGGCGCGCAGCATATCCAGTTGGGCGATGCGGCGATCGTCATCGCGGGCGGGCAAGAGAACATGTCGCTCAGCCCGCATGTCGCGCATCTGCGCGCGGGCACCAAGATGGGCGACACCAAATTCATCGATTCGATGATCAAGGACGGGCTGTGGGACGCTTTCAACGGCTATCACATGGGCCAGACCGCCGAAAATGTCGCCGAGAAGTGGCAGATATCGCGCGAGATGCAGGACGAATTCGCCGTCGCCAGCCAGAACAAGGCCGAAGCCGCACAAAAGGCAGGCAAATTCGCCGACGAGATCACGGCTTTCACCATCAAGACCCGCAAGGGCGAGGTGGTTGTGGATGCTGACGAATACATCCGCCATGGCGCGACGATGGAAGCCATGCAGAAATTGCGCCCGGCCTTCACCCGCGACGGGACAGTTACAGCGGCCAATGCCTCGGGAATCAACGATGGCGCGGCAGCGGTCATGCTTATGTCGGCAGAGGAAGCCGAAAAACGTGGCCTGAAACCGCTTGCACGCATCGCAAGCTACGCCACGGCGGGGCTGGATCCGGCGATCATGGGAGTCGGGCCGATCCATGCCAGCCGCAAGGCGCTGGAGAAAGCTGGCTGGAAGGCAGCGGATCTGGACCTTGTTGAGGCCAATGAGGCTTTTGCCGCTCAGGCCTGCGCGGTCAACAAGGATATGGGCTGGAACCCTGATGTGGTGAATGTCAACGGCGGAGCCATCGCCATCGGCCATCCAATCGGTGCTTCGGGTGCGCGGATTCTGAACACTCTGCTGTTTGAAATGCAGCGCCGCGACGCAAAGAAGGGGTTGGCGACTTTGTGCATCGGCGGTGGCATGGGGGTAGCCATGTGCCTTGAGCGCTGAGCGCCCGCGTTTCCCCACCGAGCCGAGGATCCCGGGCGCAATAATGTTGCGTCCGGGTTTTCTTTTAGGTAACAGAATTTCAACTGGAGTTTAGCCCAAGGAGGGAACATGGGACGAGTTGCATTGGTAACCGGGGGGTCACGGGGGATTGGCGCGGCAATTTCGGTCGCGCTGAAAAATGCGGGTTACACGGTTGCCGCGAATTACGCCGGCAATGACGAGGCCGCATCGAAATTCACCGCCGAATCGGGTATTCCCACCTTCAAATGGTCGGTTGCCGATTATGATGCCTGCGCAGCGGGCATCGCCAAGGTCGAGGCTGAGCTGGGCCCGATCGACGTGTTGGTCAATAACGCCGGAATCACCCGTGACGCGCCATTCCACAAGATGTCGCCCCAGCAGTGGAAAGAGGTGATCGACACTAACCTGACCGGCGTTTTCAACATGACCCACCCGATCTGGCCAGGGATGCGTGAACGCAAGTTTGGCCGTGTGATCACCATTTCGTCGATCAACGGGCAAAAGGGTCAATTCGCCCAGGCCAATTATTCGGCGGCCAAGGCCGGTGACCTGGGCTTTACGCGGGCACTGGCACAGGAAGGTGCGCGCGTCGGCGTGACCGTGAACGCGATCTGCCCGGGCTATATCGCTACGGAGATGGTGATGGCGGTGCCCGAGAAGGTGCGCGAATCGATCATCGGCCAGATTCCGGTGGGGCGTCTGGGCGAACCCGAGGAAATCGCGCGCTGTGTGGTGTTCCTGGCGTCGGACGAGGCCGGTTTCATCACCGGTTCGACGATCAGCGCGAATGGCGGGCAGTTCTTCGCCTGATTTTTCATGAGCGCAGAAAACGGGTCCGGAGGGCAGCGCCTTCCGGACCTTTTTTCATTGCACGAGTTCTGTTGCTATCGCATGAAACTGCAAAGGTCGCCTGATGACGCGCTACACTGCCACTCTGATCGGGTTTTCCGCCGTTGCGCTTTGGGCGCTTCTGGCGCTGTTCACGGTCGCCTCGGCACCGGTGCCGCCGCTTCTCCTGAACGCGTTGTGTTTCGGCATTGGCGGTCTGGTGGGGCTGGTCTGGCTTTTGTTCAGCGGCGGTCTGAAACAACTGCGTGGTGTACGGGTTTCGGTCTATGCTTTTGGCGCGGCAGGCCTGTTTGGTTATCATTTTCTCTATTTCAGCGCGCTCAGATTGGCCCCACCCGCCGAGGCCGGGTTGATCGCCTATCTTTGGCCGCTCTTGATCGTGGTGTTTTCGGGCTTGCTGCCCGGAGAAAAGCTGCGCGCAGGCCATCTGGCGGGGGCGGTGCTGGCCTTTGCGGGGGCCGCATTGATCATCGGCGGCGGGGCAGGCGCATTGGAAGGGGCAGGGGCGGGTTATGCGCTGGCTTTACTGGCGGCGCTGACATGGTCTGGCTACTCGCTGATTTCACGCCGTCTGGGCCACGTGCCGACCAGCGCGGTTGCGGTGTTTTGCCTGGCCTCGGCGCTTATGGCCGGAATTGCACATCTGTTTCTGGAAACACCGCAATGGCCCGATAGCGCGCTTGGGTGGGGCGCGGTACTTGCGCTGGGGCTGGGGCCGGTAGGGCTGGCGTTTTTCACCTGGGATATCGGCGTCAAGCGTGGGGATATCCAGTTACTCGGCACGGCTTCCTATGCGGCGCCGCTTTTGTCGACATTGGTCCTGGTCGTAGCCGGTTTTGCGCGGCCAACCCCTTTACTGGCCGTATCGGCGGCACTGATTGCCGGCGGCGCGGTTCTGGCCGCGCGCGCCGGGCGTCCGTCTGTTGGGCAGGAAGTTACGCGGTCGAAAGACGGCTGATCTCTTCCTTGAGGCGCAGTTTCTGCTTCTTCATCTCGGCAATTGCCAGATCATCGATACCTGGCGCGCGCTGTGCCGCGGCTACTTTTTCAGAGAGAAGCTCGTGCTTGCGGCGCAGTTCCGAAAGATGCGAAGTCAGCGACATGGATGTCCTCCTCTGAACATGTTGAACGGAGTTATTGCACCACACATTCATCCAAATGTCACATGAAACTCGTGCCCGTTTTTCGGCAAAATGGTCGCAGTCGCCGAGCGGCAATCAGCGCAAGTCGGAAACCCAGGCGGCAAGACCGCGGATACTATCGGCGATCCAGGCGCGCAGGCTGTCGGCCAGCGCCACGTAACCCGCCAGAGGATCGGCCAGCGCCGGGACATGCTGTGCTATCATCGGGGCCAGCACATAGAGCCCGACCAGCAGTACCGCCACCAACAGAACCAGCGATAGCCCTTGGCGGAAACCTGCGCGTTCGTCCTGCTCGGTCGGCGGCAGTGCAGTCTCGGAACTGCCCAAGCGGCGTGGCGTGCTGCCGGGCTGCAGGGTTGAGCTGAGTTCTTCGATATCGGGCAGGAGGTTGCGGCGGCTGGGGCCAGGGCCTTCTTTTTCGTTGCCGGGTGACATTTCGTCGGTGTCTGTGCGCGGCGTGCTGGTTGCGGCACGCGGGCGTGTGACAAGGCCCAGGTCGCCCTGGGTTTCCAGCCCGCCCGCATGATCGTTGCGCCGCCGCACGGACAATTCGCGCTCGGCCTCTTCACGCAGCACGTCCAGAACCGACTGGTCGATACGTGATGCGGGGGGGGGAGGGGCTCCCGTCGATGCCTCTTCCTCGACCGGAATATCGTCAGGCGGCGTCTGAAGGGTTTCAGGATACTGATACCAGGTCGTTCCGCAGGCGGAACACTGCACATCGCGGCCCGTTTCGGGGATGGCGGTGCCGTCGATTTCATACTGCGCGTTGCAGTTCGGACAGGTCAGTCGCATCCTACCCCCAAATCCGCCGGTTTTTTTCCGGCCGCCCGCCTCGGCCATTGGCTCCGCCGCCGGGCTGTTGTAGCAAGCACTCAGTCAAGTTCCAAGACCGGAGCCGCGCGGGCGGGCTGGTTTGCGACGGGTACGGGGGCAGCGTGATCAGACTCGAACAGGTCGGGCATGGATATGGTGGCCGAGAATTACTGACAGGGGTCGATCTGAGCATCGCACCGGGAGCTTTCCATTTTCTTACCGGCCCCTCGGGGGCAGGCAAGACGACGCTTCTGAAACTGTGCTACGGCGAACTTGTACCCATGAGCGGGCGGGTTGAGCTGTTTGGCGAGGAGCGACGGCGCATCGGGCGGGATGCGCTGGCAAATGTGCGCCGCAGGATCGGGGTGATCCACCAGGATTGCCAGTTTCTTGACCATTTGACCCTGGCTGAGAATGTGGCGCTTCCGTTTCTGGTTTCCGGCCGCCCGGTCCCCAAGAATGATCTGGATGAATTGCTGAACTGGGTGGGGTTGGAAAGCCATGCCGATGCCCTGCCGCCCACACTTTCCGGTGGCGAACGGCAACGCGCGGCGCTGGCGCGGGCGGTAATCCTGTCGCCTGAGGTGGTGCTGGCCGACGAACCTACCGGCAATGTCGACTGGGATATGTCGATCAAGTTGTTGTCGCTGTTGATCGAGTTGAACAAGATGGGAACGGCGGTGATGATTGCCACCCACGATCTGAACCTGATCCGTGTCGCCAAGGCGCAGGTGTCGTCGCGGGTGCTGCGTATTTCCGAGCGACGATTGCAGGCGGCGGGGGCTGATCTGTGATGGCTCGCAAACCGCGCACCGTTTTTTCCGACCCCTCGCAAGTGGTGCCTGCCTCAGGCTTCACGGCACTTCTGACCGGGGCAACAGCGGCGGCGATGGCCTTTCTGGCGGTCTTTGCGCTGGCGCTGTCGATGGCCTCGGGGCAGTTGGCCGAGCGCTGGTCGCAGACATTGGCGCAGACCGCGACATTGCGTATTTCCGCCCCGCCTGGAGAGATTGCGGCGCAGACCACGACGGTGCTGGAGGTGTTGCGCACCACGCCCGGTATTGCCTCGACCAGGGTTCTGGAAAGCGATGAGCAGAGGGCTCTGCTGGCGCCCTGGTTCGGCCCCGATCTGCCGGTCGAGGCGCTGGCGCTGCCCCGATTGATCGAGATCATCGAGGCGCCTTCGGGTTTCGATGCGGTAGGGCTGCGGATGCGGTTGGCCGCCGAGGCGCCGGGTGCCGTGCTGGATGACCACACGCGTTGGCGGCGCCCGCTGGTTGAGGCAGCCAGCGGCTTGAGGGCGCTGTCGGTGCTGTCCGTGGCGCTGATCGCAGGCACGATGGCGGCAATGATCGCATTGGCCGCCAGCGCCTCGCTCGCCGCGAATGCGCAGGTGATTCGCGTCTTGAGGCTGGTCGGCGCGCAGGACCGTTTCATTGCGCGGGCTTTCGTGCGGCGTTTTGCGTTGCGCGGTTTTCTGGGTGCCGCGCTGGGGACGGCTGTGGCCATGGCCGGTCTGGCGTTGTTGCCCGCCGCGCAGGAGGAGGCCGGATTTCTCAGCGGTCTGGGCTTTGCTGGTGCTGGCTGGCTGGTGCCGCTTGTCATTCCGCCGCTTGCAGGCATGGTGGCCTGGGCAGCGACGCAAGCCACCGCGCTGCGCGTTCTCAAGAGGGATGTCTGATGGGCTATGCCATCCAGTGGCTGCGTTCGCTGCTCTTTGCCGGTCAGGCCTATGCGATGATGGCGGTGATGGCGGTGTTCTTCACGCCTTGGGCGATCCTTGACCGGCGCGGCGCTTTCGTGGCTGTGCACACCTGGTGCAACTATGTTCGCTGGACGGCGAGTTGGATGATCGGCCTGCGCTCCGAAGTGCGTGGAGAAATCCCCGCAGGCGAAGTGATGATCGCGGCCAAGCATCAGTCGTTTTTCGATATCATCATTCTGGTAAGCGCATTGCCGCGGCCAAAGTTCATCATGAAGAAAGAACTGGTCTGGACGCCGATTCTGGGCTGGTATGCCAAGCGTATCGGTTGCGTGCCGGTCGATCGCGGGCGCCGCGGGGCAGCGATCAAGGCGATGCTGGCGCGCGTTGCGTCGGGGCAGCAGGAGCCGGGACAGCTGATCATCTACCCGCAGGGCACGCGCGTGGCGCCGGGGGCTGCGCGCGAATACAAGGTGGGAACCGGGGTGCTGTATAAGGAAATGGGTGTTCCTTGCGTTCCGGTGGCCTGCAATGTCGGTGTGTTCTGGCCACGCCGCCGGATCTATCGCGCGCCGGGCCTTGCGGTGATCGAGTTCCTGCCGCCGATCCCGCCGGGCGAGCCGGTGCGCGCGTTCATGGCACGGCTTGAAGACGAGATTGAAGCCCGGTCAGATGCGCTTATGCTTGAAGCGGGTTTTCAAGGGGCGAAACGCTGAGGAAAAGGGGCGGGCGATGCACTGGATCGAGAGCGAAGAGACCCTGGATGCGCTCTACGGCCCTCCGCCTGAGGCGGCAATGGTCAAGGTCACCCGGCGGTTGACCCCTTCCTATCAGGCCTGGATCGAGCGCGCGCGCTTTTGTCTGCTGTCCACCGTTGGCCCCGAAGGAACAGATTGCTCGCCGCGAGGCGATGACGGCCCGGTTGTTCAGGTGGCCGATCCGGGCACGCTGCTGATGCCTGACTGGCGGGGCAACAACCGTATCGACAGCCTGCGCAACATCCTGCGCGATGGCCGGGTGTCGCTGGCCTTTCTGGTTGCTGGGTCACATACGGTGATGCGGGTGAACGGAACGGGGCGGCTTTCAACCGATCCGGCGCTACTGTCGCGGTTTGCCCGGGGTGGCAAGCTGCCCCGGTTGGTGATCGTGGTGGCGCTGACCGAGGTCTACAGCCAATGCGCCCGGGCGCTAATGCGTGCCAACCTCTGGCGCGGCGGCGATTGTTCGCAGGATCTGCCAAGCGTGGGGCAGATGCTGGCCGAGATTACCGAGGGCGCGATCAATGGTGCGGCTTATGATGCAGAATGGCCGGGACGCGCGGCGCAAACCATGTGGTAAGGCGCCGTTGGCGGCTGATCATCGCTGTGGCTGCCCGGTGTCCCCGGCAGGGCCGCCAGAGGGGGCTCGATGCCCCCGAGGGCGGCGCCCTCCTGCCGGTTTTCCTTCCGGGTCAGGCGGCGAGGCCCTTCTTGCCCATATCCAGGAACTTGCGCCGCCGGGCGGTGATCAGCGCGTTGCTTTCCTTGCCCGACAGTTTCGCCAGTGTATCGCTCAACGCCGCACCCACCGCCTTGAGCGTGGCTTCGCGGTCACGCTGCGCGCCCCCGCGCGGCTCGGGGATGATCGAATCGATCACGCCCAGTTTCAGTAGATCCTGCGCAGTCAGCCGCAAGGCTTCGGCGGCCTCGCGCATCTTCTCGGCATCCTTCCACAGGATCGAGGCGCAGCCTTCGGGCGAGATCACGGAATAGACCGAGTGTTCCAGCATGAGAACCCGGTTCGCCGTAGCCAGCGCCACTGCTCCGCCCGAGCCCCCTTCGCCGATCACCACCGAGATAAGCGGCACACCGATTTCGAGGCATTTCTGCGTCGAGCGTGCAATCGCCTCGGCCTGCCCACGCTCTTCAGCACCCTTGCCCGGATAGGCGCCCGGCGTGTCTACCAACGTGATCACCGGCAGTTTGAAGCGATGCGCCAGATCCATCAGCCGGATCGCCTTGCGATAGCCCTCTGGCCGCGCCATCCCGAAATTATGCGCGATGCGCGATTTGGTGTCCCAGCCTTTCTCCTGCCCGATCACCACCACCGGCCGGTCATCCAACCGGGCCAGCCCGCCCATGATGGCATGGTCATCGGCAAAATTCCGGTCGCCGGCAAGGGGGGTGTATTCAGTGAACAGCGCCTTGATATAGTCGCGGCAGTGCGGACGGTCGGGGTGGCGCGCGATCAGGCATTTGCGCCAGGGTGTCAGATTGCGGTAGAGATCGGTCAGAAGCTGCTCGGCCTTGCGGTCCAGCGCCTCGGCTTCCTTCTCGACATCCATCTCGGGATTGTTGCGTGCCATGGCGCGCAGCTCAGCCGCCTTGCCCTCGATCTCGGCCAGCGGTTTTTCGAATTCGAGATAGTTCATGCGCGATCTCCTGCGGTGCGCGTTCTATATGCCTATCTGCCGGCAGTGATGCAACCGCTCCGGCTGCGGCTCCAGCGGAAGGGGGGCTGTCTGCCCCCCACGCCCTCGCTTCGCGATGGCTCCCCCCGAGGATATTTCTGAACAGATGAAGTCAGAAAAGAGAGCCTTGCTTCGGCGGCGACTGTGGTTTGGGGCGGGGTTTCTTTTGCGGTCCGGGGGTGGGTTCGGTTGTTATGGGGGCGGCTTCAAAGCCACCGTCGCGAAGCTCGATCGTCAGGCGTGGCAGGGCGCGGGCGGTATCGGCCTGCGTGACCAATGTGCCATCGGGTGCGCGCAGCACGGCAAAGCCGCGCGCCAGCGTTTCGCGGTAGCCCAGCGACTGGTGCATGCGATCCAGTGCACCAAGCATGTCGCGCGCGCGTTGCAGCCGCGCGTGGGCGGCGGCGCCTGTACGGGCGCTGAGGGCGGTCAACCCCGGGCGGGTGCGGGCGATATCGGCCAGAAGCCGCGCGCGGTTCAGCCGCAGGCCCGACAGCTTTTCAAAGCGCCGGTCAATGCCGCGTTGCAGGGCCGGTGCAAGACGGGTGCCGAGGCGTTCCAGTGCTTCCGCGCGGCTGGTGGCGCGGCTGGTGAGCGTGCCGGGCCTGAGCCCCGCTGCGGCTTGTCCCAGTGCCAGGCGCTTGCGGTCAGCCAGCGCGCGCAGTGATCCGGCGAAGCGACCGGCGACAAGATCAAAACGTTGCGAGGGGCCGGAAAGCAGCGCCTCAAGCCGGGGCAGGGCGCGCCCCAGATCGCGCAGGCGCTGTTCGCGCTGTTGCACCGCGCCCTTGCCGCCGCGTTCCAGCCGGGAACCAAGGTTTGCCACCTGGGCGAGCAGGTCGGCGCGCACCGGCACTGCCAGTTCGGCCGCTGCCGTAGGCGTGGGGGCGCGCAGATCTGCGGCGTGATCGATCAGCGTCGTGTCGGTTTCATGCCCCACGGCCGAAATCAGCGGGATGTCACTGGCTGAAGCCGCCCGTACCACCGCTTCATCGTTGAACCCCCACAGATCCTCGATCGAGCCGCCACCACGCGCCACGATCAGTACATCGGGACGCGGCACCGGGCCGCCCGGCGCCAGCGCATTGAAGCCTTCGATCGCGCGCACGACATCCGCCGGGCAACGCTCGCCCTGAACCGCCACCGGCCAGACGATCACCCGGCGCGGGAAGCGGTCGGCCAGACGGTGCAGGATATCGCGGATTACCGCGCCCGAGGGCGAGGTGATGACCCCCACCACCTGGGGCAGATAGGGGATAGGCCGTTTGCGCGCGGCGTCAAACAGCCCCTCGGCGGCCAGCTTGGCCTTGCGCGCCTCCAGCATCGCCATCAGCGCACCCGCGCCTGCCGGTTCGACGTTTTCCACCTGAAGCTGGTATTTCGACTGCGGGGCGAAGGTGGTCATGCGGCCTGTGGCGATGACCTCCATCCCTTCTTCCGGGCGCACCGTCATGCGTGCGACCTGCCCTTTCCAGCTGACGGCGGCGATGACCGCGCGGTCATCCTTGAGGTCGAAATACATATGCCCGGTACGCGCCACCACCACGCGGCCCACCTCGCCGCGCACCCGCACGCGGCCGAACTCGCCCTCGATCACCCGCTTCACCGCGCCCGAGATTTCGGAGACGGTGAATTCATGGGCGTTCGTGCCCGGCTCAGTGTCGTCGATCAGGTCCATGGTCCCTCTGGCTTGTCACGCTGGGAAACAGACCTTAGAACGCCGGGCAACGGTGGCCAAGGGGTGAGGCACATGAACATTCTGGTTCTCGGTGGTGGCGGGCGTGAACATGCGCTGGCCTGGGCGATCAAGCAAAACCCCAAATGCGACCGGCTGATCGTTGCGCCGGGGAATGCCGGGATTGCGCAGATCGCTGAATGCGCGGATATCAAGGCCGAGAACGGTGCGCTGGTGGTCCGGTTCTGCGAGGAAAACGCCGTGGATTTCGTGGTGATCGGTCCCGAGGCACCGCTGGCGGCGGGTGTGGCCGATGCGCTGCGGGCCGCCGGGATTGCCTGTTTCGGCCCCTCGGCGGCGGCGGCGCGGCTGGAGGCATCGAAAGCCTTTACCAAGGAAATCTGTGATGCGGTGGGCGCGCCGACCGCTGGCTGGGCGCAGTTCGACAACGCAGCGGATGCCCGCGCCTATATCACTGACAAGGGCCTTCCGCTGGTGATCAAGGCTGACGGGCTGGCGGCAGGCAAGGGCGTGATCATCCCCGAGACGATCGACGAGGCGCTTGATGCCGTCAAGGCGATGTTCGGCGGCACCTTTGATGCCGCCGGCTCAACGGTGGTGATCGAGGAGTTCATGGAGGGCGAGGAGGCCAGCTTTTTCGTGCTGGTCGATGGCGAGAGCTGTTTGCCCATCGGCACCGCGCAGGACCACAAGCGTGTGGGTGAGGGCGATACCGGCCCCAACACCGGCGGGATGGGCGCCTATTCGCCCGCCCCGGTGCTGACGCCCGCGCTTCAGGAGCAGGCGATGGCGCAGATCATCCGCCCGATGATGGCCGAGATGGCGCGGCGCGGGATGCCCTATCAGGGGGTGCTGTACGCCGGTCTTATGATCGACAAGGGGCAGGTCCGGCTGGTTGAATACAACGTGCGCTTCGGTGATCCGGAATGTCAGGTGTTGATGATGCGGCTGGGCGCGCAGGCGCTGGATTTGATGCTGGCCTGCGCCGAAGGGCGGCTGGAGGGGTGCCGGGTGAACTGGGCCGACGACCACGCGATCACGGTGGTGATGGCGGCAAAGGGCTATCCGGGTGCGTATGAGAAGGGCTCGGAAATTCGCGGACTTGATGCGCTGCCTGCTGATTCGCGCAACATGGTGTTTCATGCGGGTACCCTTGCTGCGCAGGGCCGGGTGCTGGCAAATGGCGGGCGGGTGCTGAACATCACCGCGCGCGGCGATACGCTGAACGAGGCGCAGGCCCGCGCCTATGCGATGGTCGATGCCATCGACTGGCCGGAAGGGTTCTGCCGCCGCGACATTGGCTGGCGGGCGCTGTAGATCATGGAATGGGTGGGCGAAGGCATTGTGCTTGCCTCGCGCCCGCATGGCGAGAATGCTGCGATCATCGATGTCCTGACGGCAGAGCATGGCCGGCATGTCGGCGTTGTGCGAGGTGGCAGCGGCCGGAGGCTGTCGCCGATCCTGCAACCAGGAAGCGCGTTGCAACTGACCTGGCGCGCGCGGCTGGATGCGCATATCGGGCATTTCACCGTCGAACCCCTGCGCAACCGCATGGCAGGTCTGCTGGCTGACCCTGAGCGACTGGCCGCGCTGAATGCGCTGTGTGCGCTGGCTGTTTTCGCTCTGCCCGAGCGCGAGCCACAGCCGCGCCTCTATGCGGCGACCATTGATCTTCTTGATCGGCTGGCGGCGGGCGATGCGTGGTTTGGGGCCTATCTGGGATGGGAGCGGCTGTTGCTGGAAGAAACCGGCTATGGACTTGATCTGACCAGCTGTGCCGTGACCGGCGCGACAGAGGGGCTGGCCTATGTTTCGCCGCGCTCGGGGCGGGCGGTGACGGCGGTAGCGGCGGGGGAATGGGCAAGCCGATTGTTGCCCTTGCCGCCGCTTCTGGTTGATCCGGAAACACCCGGCCCGGATCTGCGGGCGCAGATGGGAGCGGGGCTGCGGCTACTGGGCTACTTCCTGGCCAATGTGCTGACCCCGGCACTGGGCGGCCGCCCGCTGCCCGAAGCGCGCATGCGGCTGGCGGCGCGATTCGGGCAGTCCTAGCGGTCAGTAGCTCATTTCGTCAGGATCAGCTTGCCCGCACGGGTGATGCGCAGGGCATAGACCTTGCCGTCAAGCAGGATCTGCGCCAGCGTTCCGCCGCCCGTGAGATCCTTGGCGCGGTGTACCGGAATATCCGGCACGGTGGCCGTAAGCGCGTTGGCGGTGTTGAAATCGGGAATGGATTGCAGGCTCATATCGGGCTCCGTCGCTGTTCGCCCCTCTATATCTGACAAAAAGACTCAGGAGAGTCAATTCCGATTTTTTTGATCGGAATTAGCGCCAGGCTTCCCCGGTTGAGCTTTGCCGCGCTGAAGCGTAGCTCTGAGCGCAGGCCGAGTCGCAGGACAGGGGAACGCCATGCGGGTGATGATCAACGGATTCGGGCGCATCGGCCGCACGGTACTGCGCGCCTGGCTGCAAGGGAATTGGCCGCAGATCGAGATCGTCGCGGTCAATGATATCGCTCCGGCGGCGACCTGTGCGTATCTGTTTGAATATGACAGCGTTTTCGGCCCGCTCCCGGGCGGTGTCACGCTGGATGAACGTGCGTTGTTCGCGGCGGGCCGCCGGTTGGAACTGACCCATACCCCTGATATTTCGTCGCTCGACCTGAGCGACATTGATCTGGTGATGGAATGCACTGGCCAGGCTGACAGGCGCGATGTGGCCGAACGCGGGCTGCGGGCGGGGGCCAGGCGCGTGCTGATCTCCGGCCCGGCAGAGTCGGCGGATGTAACAGTGGTGCTGGGTGTCAACGAGGGAGCGCTGGAACCCGCGCACAGGCTAGTGTCGAATGCGTCTTGCACGACCAATGCTCTGGCGCCGCTGGTGAAACTTCTGGACGGCGCTTTTGGTGTGCAGACCGGTTACATGACGACAATTCATTGCTACACCGGCAGCCAGCCAACAGTGGATGCGCCGCGCGGTCGCGATCTGGCGCGCGGTCGCGCGGCGGCGCTGTCAATGGTGCCTACGAGCACCAGCGCGGGCCGCCTGCTGGATCAGGTGTTGCCCGATCTGGCAGGGCGGGTGGTCTGCTCGGCGGTAAGGGTGCCTACGGCCAGCGTGTCGGCAGTGGATCTGTGCTTTACGCCGGGCCAGCCCGTGACCGCCGAGGCGGTGAACGCAGCTCTGCAGGCGGGGGGCGGCGTTATCGGCTGGACGGCGCGGCCGCTGGTTTCGACCGACCTGCGCGCGCGGCCTGAAAGCGTGATCATGGCTCTGCCCGAGACTGCCGTGACCGAGGGCGGTATGGTGCGCGTCTTCGGCTGGTATGACAATGAATGGGGCTTTTCGTGCCGGATGCTCGACATGGCGCTGCTGATGGGTGTGCAACAGCCGTGAGGGCCGGGGGTATCAGCGTTTTTGCAGCATGCGCCCCAGGACCCGGCCGCCCAGAATATGGACGTGGTAATGCGGCACTTCCTGCACCCCGTCCTCGCCTGAATTGGCAATCAGCCGATAGCCCGCACCCCCTTCACCCGGCCGGATTCCCAAAGACTGGCAAACCTGACCGATGCAGCGCGTAAAGTCGACGATTTCGGCATCGCTCGCCTCAACGGCGAAATGATCTGCGTTTACATAGGGGCCCTTGGGGATCACCAGTACATGGTGCGGTGCCTGTGGCTGAATGTCGTTGAAAGCAAGGCTATGCTCTGTCTCAAGCACTTTCGAGCAGGGGATCTCGCCACGCAGGATGCGGGCAAAGATGTTCTGACTGTCGTAGATATAGGCCATGGCACTACCGAAGAAAAATGTGGGTGGCGGGCGGTTGCACCGCCCACCCGTTGCTGTGTTCAGGCGTCGCCGTTCGACCATCCCGAGACGGCCTTGACTTCGAGGAAATCCTCGACGCCCCAGACGCCGCCTTCGCGCCCGATGCCCGAGGCCTTCATGCCGCCAAAAGGTGCGCCGCGCCCGCGCGATTTGCCGTTCATCTCGACCATACCCGAACGCAGTTTGCGCGCCATGCGGTTGCGTTTGGCACCGTCCTGGCTTTGCACATAATTGGTCAGCCCGTATGGCGTGTCATTGGCGATGGCAATTGCCTCTTCCTCGCCCTCGAACGGGATGATTGCCAGCACCGGACCAAAGATTTCCTCGCGCGCGATGGTCATCTGGTTGTCGACATCGGCGAAAACCGTGGGGCGCACGAAATAGCCGCGGTTCAGCCCCTCGGGCCGGCCCAGGCCACCGGCGACAAGGCGCGCGCCTTCGTCGATACCCTTCTGGATCAGGCCCTGAATCTTCTCGAACTGCACGGCACTGACCACGGGGCCAATGTGATTGCCGTTTTCATGGGCAGAGGCTACACGGGTTTTCTTTGCGGTTTCCGCTGCAATTTCAACGGCCTTGTCGTAGATCGAACGCTCAACCAGCATCCGCGTCGGCGCGTTGCAGGATTGGCCGGTGTTATTGAAGCAATGCCGCGCGCCGCGAACCACGGCTTTTTCATCGGCATCGGCAAAGATAACATTCGCCCCCTTGCCGCCCAGCTCCAGATGGACCTTCTTCAGCGATTCAGCGGCATTCTTGGAGATCAGGATACCCGCCCGTGTGGAGCCGGTGAAGCTGACCATATCAATATCCGGGTGCCCTGAAAGCTGCGTGCCTACGCCCGGACCATCGCCGTTGACCATGTTGAATACGCCGGCTGGAACTCCCGCCTCGTGCAGGATCTCGGCCCAGACGATTGATGAAAGCGGCGCGATTTCCGAGGGTTTGAGCACCATTGTGCAACCTGCGAGCAACGCCGGGATCACCTTGAGCGTTACCTGGTTCATCGGCCAGTTCCAGGGGGTGATCAGTGCGCAGACGCCGACCGCCTCCTTGATGATCCGGTCTTCGGGGGCATGGTCGCCCAGTGGTGCGATGAACTCGATCTTGTCGAAAGCACGGATGAAGTTCTCGATGTGAAAGGTGCCCGAACTGACCTGGCTTGACAGCGACATGTCGATGGGCGCGCCCATCTCCATCGAAATCGCTTTGGCCATGTCCTGTGCGCGCGCATTGTAGACTTCAAGAATACGCTTCACCAGCGCCAGCCGCTCGACCGGGTCGGAATACATGAAGCCGGGCAATGCCGCGCGGGCGGCGGCCACGGCGCTGTCGGTGTCGGCCTGACCGCCCAGCGAGATAACGGCGCAAACCTCTTCGGTGGAGGGGTCGATCACATCGAAATCCTGGCCCGCCTGCGGGGTCACCCAGCTTCCGTTGATATAGAAATCCCGTTTCTCCAACATCGTATCCTCCAGTTCGCTTTGGCATACAGTGTCATCGTGGAAAGGGAGGCGCAAGGGGATGAGGGTGGCGAACCGGCGCTCAGAATCGTGACCAGAGCGACAGCTGCGCACTGCGCATCTGCGGCGCTGATGGCGTTGCGGTCAGGCTCAGAACCAGTGTGTGCCTGCGCCCGATTTCATGACCGATTGCTGGCGAAACTTCGAGCAACGAAGCCCCGTTGCGGCGCTTGCCTGTGACCGAGACCATACCGATCAACCCGCGCGCATCGCGCAAACCCAGTTGCCCGGAAAGCGACCATTCGATCGGTGACAAAGGTTGCGCGGGCCGGGCCTGCATCTGCAGATCCAGCCGGGTCCAGGCGTTGCGCCCCTGGATATCGAAGCCATGGCCGAGATGCGCGGCGAGCAGTAGAAGCGCCTGATCCGTGCCGCCGGGTTGCAGTCGCAGCCCCGCCCCCAGACCGAACGGCGGCGCGTTACCCCCGGTGCCGGGATGCCAGCGCGCCAACAGATCGCCGTATCGGCCGCCGGCGCCATGGCGCAACTGGGCGGCCAACGTCAGCCGTTCGGTCGCTCCGTATTCCGCGTAAATCTCGGCAAAGTGCCGCCATCGGGAAACCGCCCGCTCCTGTCCGTAGGCGGTGGAGACGAACCAGCTACCCGTATCGCGCGGCCAGGGCCCTGCCTGCGCGGCCAGCGGCAAGAAAGCGAGCCAGAGCATGAAGAACAGATGACGCATGCCGCGATGGTGCGCAGAATTGGTTAACTAAGGGTGAACAAGCAAGAGAACGGGAAACCGGGGCGCACCGGTTTGCGTTTGTTTCATGTTTCGGCGATATCGCAGCCTTGTGTTGGCATGTCGCCACTTTGTCAGATGCAAGCGGCGCGCAATGCCGCTAGAGGTTGAGCATGAACAGACGCAGCCTTCTTCTTTCGTTTGCCCTTCTGCCCGCACTTGCGGCAAGTCCGGCGCTGAGCCAGAATTCCCTGCTTTCGTTGTCAGAAATATCGCGGTATTTCAACAGCTTTCAGACGGCGGAAGGCTCGTTTACCCAGATCAATCCGGACGACACACTCTCGACCGGTCGGATCATGATCCAGCGGCCCGGGCGCGTGCGTTTCGAATATGATCCGCCGGACCCAAACCTTGTCCTGGCGGCGGGCGGATCGGTCAATATTTTTGATGCGCGCTCCAATCAGGGGCCATCGGTCTATCCGCTCAACCGAACGCCGCTGAACCTTATCCTGGCGGCCAATGTGGATCTGACACGCGCGCGCATGGTGGTGGATCATTTCTTGGACGGGCCGACGACGGTGGTGGTCGCGCAAGACCCCGAACACCCTGAATACGGCAGCATCCGGCTCGTTTTCAGCGCCGAACCGACGGAATTGCGGCAGTGGATCGTCACCGATGACATGGGGCGCGAGACCACCGTCATACTGGGCGATCTGCGGCTGGGTGTGACGCTTCCGCCAACGCTTTTCAGCGTCGACATCGAGATGCAGCGGCGCGGGGTCGTGTCAGACCGCTGAGAGCTTCCTCAACGGCGGCGGCAGCTGCGCAGTTGCGCGTCATACATCACCGCCCGCGTGGCGACTCTGTCTGCCACATTCATCAGCCACCCCTTGGCGCGATAACTGCCATTGGCAAAGCCGGTGTGGCCCTCGTGATAGGCGAGATAAAGATTGCGCGCGTCGTGCAAGGGGATGCCGTTGCGTTCCAGAGATTTCTGCGAGTACCAGCCGATAAAATCGGTCGCGTCCTGAATCCTGTCGCGTCGGGCACGGCTGCCACCTGCTTCGGCCTGGTATTCCTCCCAGGTGCGGTCCAGAGCCTGGCTGTATCCATAGGCCGACGATTGACGCCCCATAGGGATCACCCCGGCGGCCCAGCGATAGGGCGTGCGCGCGTCACCGATGAACCGGCTTTCGGCGTGGATGATGGCCATCTGAACCGGGACCGGTACGCTCCAGCGTCGTTCGGCCCGTTCCATGGCGCGGAAATACTGCGGACGCTCGTTGGCCAGTGCGCAGGCGTCGTCAAGATTGCGCGGTGCCGAAAAATCGCCACGACTGCACGCTGCAACGATCAACATCACCGCCAGAACGCGGAGAAACATGCCCATGTCTGCCTCGGATTATTATCCTTTTGGGCATTTCTACCTCAATTCACCGCCCGAGAAAACGCTTGATCGAAAAAATCTGATACCCAGAGCGGCAGATGGGCTAAATGTGAAATCCGGTGCCCTTTTTTCGCCACTGTTTTGACACATTTCACAATCTGTTTCCATCCGCTGCTCCCTTGCGTTATGGACGCTTCGCCCGGCTTGGCGTAAATTTGCATTCTGGGGGTGAATGATGATGCAATCTTGTGCAAAGTATCGGCTAGGGCAGATTCTGCGCCATCGAAAGCACCCCTTCCGCGGCGTGGTGTTCGATGTTGATGCGATGTTTGCCAACACCGAGGAGTGGTATGACGCCATTCCCGAAGACAGCCGCCCGTCGCGCGATCAGCCGTTTTACCATCTCCTCGCAGAGAATGATCACAGTTATTATGTTGCTTATGTGTCCGAACAGAACCTGGTGCCCGATGATACCGGCGAGCCGGTGGAGCACCCTGATCTGGGCGAATTGTTCGGCGATTTCGAGGACGGCTATTACCCGCTTCAGGTTCAACTGAACTGAACGGCCCCTGCCACTGCGGAAGACAGCAACCCTAGTCGTATCCGGTCAACGGCACGACGAAGCTAAGCGCGTTGCAACCTTCATCCTGCCGGTAGGCCAACTGCGTGGTCAATGAGCGAATGATATGCCAGCCGAACCCGCCTTCGGGCACTTCATGCGGTGGGTTGATGCGCGGCAGGGGCGGGCACGGAGGATTGCCGTTGGGCATTGCGCTGCCATAATCCCGGACCAGGCAGGATAACCCTTCATGGCGCAATTCGATGCATAGATCAACGATGCCGACGCTATCGGCATAGGCATGTTCGACAATGTTGTTGAGGACTTCGGCAAGAATCAGTTCGGTGCTGGAAAGGTCATCCTCGCAGATCCCCGCCCTTCGAAGCCCGTCACACACCGCGAGCAGGGCTGAACGTGTCTCGGTATCACCTGCCGGAAACCGGCGGCGGATACGCTTTGGCGTCTCGGAGTGCCAGCGCCAGGGAGGCTCGTCTGTGGGGGGGGCGGCGGTCATGGCATGTGAAGCGGGCAGGCCCATTCTGGTCAACCTGTTGCTTTCATCTCGCAGGGCGGATGCTGGTGAATGGTAAAGATGCTGTCCATGCGCGTCAGCCGAAAGACCTTGGCGACGGGGGGCGTCAGCGAGGCCAGGTGCAGTGGGCGTTGCGGGCCAAGCAGTTTCATTACCGCTACAACGGCGCCGAGCCCACTGCTGTCAAGAAACGTGACATCGCCCAGATCCAGAATGACGGGCCCATCCTTTCCATCGGCGGCGGCGCGGACGGCTTCCTTGAACTCGATGGCGACTGCGGCATCGATCCGGGGTTCTTTTACCTTGACCAGAAGGCCCGCAGCGGTCTGATTTGTGCTGATATCCACAATTCCCTCTCGCGTTCGGCGCTTATTCATGGTCAGCCTAGGACGAAATCCTTTCCAAGTGGTTCACAGATATGGAGGTTGGCATGGAAGACGTTGTCATCATCGGTGCAGCGCGCACCCCGATGGGCGGGTTCCAGGGGGTCTTCACGGGCGTCAGTGCAGCAGAGCTTGGCGGCACGGCGATTGCCGCCGCGATTGCGGGCGCGGGCTTGTCACCCGATCTGGTTGACGAACTCATAATGGGATGCGTTCTGCCTGCGGGGCAGGGGCAGGCGCCGGCGCGGCAGGCGGGGTTCAAGGCCGGTCTTGGCGAACAGGTGCCCGCGACAACGCTGAACAAGATGTGCGGCTCCGGGATGAAGGCCGCGATGGTTGCGCATGATCAGATCGCGCTGGGCGGAGCCAGGATCATGGTGGCGGGCGGCATGGAAAGCATGACCGAAGCGCCGTATTTGCTGCCGAATATGCGGGGCGGGGCCCGGATTGGCCATCAGCAGGTCGTCGATCACATGTTCCTCGATGGCCTGGAAGACGCCTATGACAAGGGCCGCCTTATGGGCACATTCGCAGAAGATTGCGCCGAAAAGTACCAGTTCAGCCGCAACGATCAGGACGATTACGCGCTTTCTTCGCTTACCAATGCCTTGTCGGCGCAGGCCGATGGCGCGTTCGATGGCGAGATCGCGTCGGTAACAGTGCATACGCGCAGCGGCGAGGTCACCGTCAGTGCCGATGAGCAGTTGGCCAAGGCACGACCGGAAAAGATTCCGACCCTGAAACCGGCCTTTCGCAAGGATGGCACGGTAACGGCGGCGAACTCTTCGTCTATCTCGGACGGCGCGGCGGCGCTTCTTCTGGCGTCGCGCAAGTCCGCCGAGACATTGGGGGTGCCGGTGCGCGCCGTGATTCGTGGACATGCCAGCCATGCACAGGCGCCGGGCTGGTTCTCTACCGCGCCGGTGCCCGCCACGCGCAAGCTGCTGGAGCGGCTGGGCTGGTCGGTTGAGGATGTCGATCTATGGGAGGTCAACGAGGCCTTCGCCGTGGTGCCGATGGCTTTCATGCGCGAGATGGGCATCGAGCGCGACAGGATCAACGTGAATGGCGGTGCCTGTGCCCTTGGGCATCCTATCGGAGCTTCGGGTGCGCGGATCATCGTGACGCTGTTGCACGCGCTGGAGCGGCGCGGACTGAAGCGCGGGGTCGCGGCAATCTGTATCGGCGGCGGCGAGGGAACGGCCATCGCTATCGAACGAGTGTGATCAGAAGGCGCCGGGTTGAATGAGGAAAACCGCGCCAGACCCGGCGCGGTTTTCCTTTGGTCAAGCGTTTGTCGGCCTCAGTCCTGCGAGGCTTCCAGCGCGGCGACAATCGCATCGCCCATCGCGGCTGTCGAAACCGGGCTGCCACCCTCGGGGCCCATCAGATCGGCGGTGCGCAGGCCGTCTGCCAGTACCTTCTGCACAGCACCTTCCAGCCGGTCAGCCTCGGCCCCCAGATCGAAGCTGTAGCGCAGCGCCATCGCAAAGCTGAGGATGCAGGCAATCGGATTCGCCTTGCCTTGACCGGCGATATCGGGTGCCGATCCATGCACCGGCTCATACAAGGCTTTGGGGCGGCCGTTCGCCATCGGCAGGCCGAGCGAGGCCGAGGGCAGCATCCCCAGCGAACCGGTCAGCATGGCGGCGAGGTCCGACAGAAGGTCACCAAACAGGTTATCTGTGACGATCACATCGAACTGCTTGGGCCAGCGGGTCAGCTGCATGGCCCCCGCGTCAGCATACATATGCGACAGCTCCACATCCGGGTATTCCTCGTCATGGACCTTCTGCACCACTTCACGCCAGAGAATCCCCGATTCCATGACATTGGCCTTCTCCATCGAGCAGACCTTGTTGCCGCGCTTGCGAGCCAGCTCGAACGCCGACCGTGCGACGCGGGCGATTTCGGATTCGGTATAGCGCTGCGTGTTGATGCCCACGCGCTCGTTGCCTTCGGTGAAGATGCCGCGCGGCTCGCCGAAATAAACACCCGAGGTCAGTTCGCGGACGATCATGATGTCGAGGCCCGCGACCACATCCTTTTTCAGGCTTGAGAAATCGGCCAGCGCGTCAAAGCACTGCGCCGGGCGCAGGTTGGCGAACAGGTCCATTTCCTTGCGCAGGCGCAGCAAGCCACGCTCAGGCTTCACGCTGAAATCGAGGTTGTCGTATTTCGGCCCGCCCACAGCGCCCAGCAGAACAGCGTCCACCTCTTGCGCCTTGGCCATGGTGGCATCGGTCAGCGGTGTGCCATGGGCATCATAGGCCGCACCACCCACCAGATCCTCGCTGACATCGAACTGAAGGCCGCGCTTGCTGCCGAACCAGTTGATGATCTTGCGCACCTCGGCCATGACCTCGGGGCCGATCCCGTCACCGGGCAGAATGAGAAGGGAAGGATTGGGCATTGCGGAACCTCTTGAATGGCGTTGCCTTCGCGTAGCGGGTGGGCGGGCAGGCGTCAAGGCGCCGGGGTTGGCGTGGTGCGGTGGAAGGATGCTGCAATTCGTGGTATTCTTTGAGATCTGAGCAATCCGCAAGACAGGAGAGCCCGCATGTCCAGACATATCCTCGACCATCCGCGTGGGGATACCGGCGCGCGCCTTTCGCACTTCCTGACGCGTGAACGCGCCATGCGACCCAATGTCGCCAGTCGCCTGTTGCACCAACGCAAGCGTGACAACCAGGAGCGCAAGGAACCCAGGCTTGCGATCTATACCGGTATCGAACGCCGGAGCGATGCGTGAGGCCGGCGTAGTTTTCAAGAAAATCGTTCTGAACGTAACGCGATGGGGGGCGGTTCGGTGCCGCGCGTTCTAATGTGCCGGGCGCTGCACTGCGTCCAGAAGGCCCCGGCCACCGTCGAAGGCAAGAACCTGTCCGGTAATGAACCCTGATGCGCTGGACGCAAGAAATTGCGCGACCTCGGCGACCTCGGTTGCGGTACTGATCCGGTGCAGGGGCGTGCCGCGAATAATGCTGTCGCGGTATTCGGGGTTTTCGGCAATACAGTCACGCAAGCTGGCGCTCATGACCGAACCAAGCGCGATGGCATTCACCCGGATATTGTGCGGCGCCAATGCTACGGCCAGCGCGCGGGTCATCTGTTCGGCTGCGGCCGTACTGATCGAATAGGCCAGCAATTCAGGCTGCGTTCGTTGCGCGGCAAGCGAGCTGAGATTGATGATTGCGCCAGCCTCAGCCTTGTTGTTTTCATCCTGCTCGTGCTGGGAAATCATGCGCCGCGCCACCGCTTGCGACAGTCTCAGCGCGACCATCAGGTTTTGTGACAGCGCCGCGTCCACGGTCTGGTCGGCGGGGTCCAGGGGGTCGGTCAGGGTGAATTCGCGTGCAGCGTTGACCAGGATGTCCATGCGGTCGAACGCGTCAATCGTTGCTGAAAGGAGATTCGCGATGGTCAGCTTTTCGCGCAGATCACCGACGAAAAGGCGCGCATTCTCGCGCTCGGCGATCCCTTCGCAGGCTGATTTCAGACGCTTCTCGCTCTGATCGGCCAGCACCACATTTGCGCCCTCGTCGAGAAAGCGCCGGGCAATCGCATGCCCGATGCCAGAAGCGGCACCGGTGACAATGGCGGTCTTGCCGGAAATGGAAAAGCTCATCCGCGCGGCCCCCTCGGGTTGCTGGTACTATGGCTGCCTGCTTGGCCGGTGGAGCGGCGCTCTCGCCCCGGAATGCTGCGGGCGGCGGCGGCGCGCACCGGGCCTTCACCCTTGAGCACCTTGAAGGCGGGCGTCCCTGCCACCTCTTCGTGGCGCCGAAAAGAGGCCGCCATTGCGGCCTCATAGGGCAGATGCCGGTTGGCCACCAACCAGAGTTGCCCGGACGGGCGCAACAGCGCGGCAGCGGCGCGAATGAAGGCGATGCCCAGCCCGGGCTGACCCTTGCGTCCGGTGTGGAAGGGCGGGTTCATGATCACCAGGTCGGTCTGTAGTCCGGGAAGGGGCAGGGTGGCATCGGCCCAGTGAAACACGGCGCGCGGGTCGGTGACATTGCGGCGCGCGCAATCCAGTGCGCGCGCGTCAGCCTCGACCAGATGCAGCACCTTTATCTTTGGTGCGCGCGTCAGCAATGCCGCCGACAGATAGCCCCAGCCCGCGCCCAGATCGACGGCCTCGCCCGCAAGCCCTTCCGGCAGGCTGGCGGCCAGAAGCGCCGAACCGGGGTCGACGCCGGCTGCCGAAAAGAGACCGGCGCTTGTGTGGAAGATCTGGCCAGCGTCATCGGTCACGGCGATCGGGGCCGCGCGCCAGTCGGCCAGCGCCGCCGCCCCCGGAGAGCGGAACCAGAAGATCTTGCCATGACCCTTCGAGATCGGCTCGCTCAGCGCCACGCGGGGGCGCAGGGCCTTGAGGATGGTATCCACCCCGTCGGTTTTCTGGCCGTCGATAATGATAGGACCATCGGTTAACGCACAGGCTTCGGCGATCAGGTCCAGCCCCTCGGCCCGGGCGCGCGGCAGGCAGACCAGCACTGCCGTTGCGCCAGGTTCGGCACTGCGCGCGCAGTTATAGCCCCGCGCCGAAAAGGCGGCATGGTCCGGGAAATGCGGTGTCACCACCTTAACTCTCTCGGGGGGCAAGGGCGCCAGGCTTTCGGTTGCGCGCGGGTGCAGTACGACGATGGTGCCTGCCTTGGGAAGAGTCAGCCCGCCTTCGAACGCCAGTTCAAGCCGCAGAGCGCGCGGTGCGGGGTCTGTGTGGAGTGTGTTCATGGGCGGGGGACGCTGTGGCGCCCTACTCCTTTTCCAGCGTGCATTGCAGCGGGTGCTGATGGCGGCGCGCAAAGTCCATGACCTGCGCTACCTTGGTTTCCGCAACCTCGTAGGAGAAGACGCCGACGACAGCCAGCCCCTTCTTGTGAACCGTCAGCATGATCTCGAATGCCTGGGCGTGCGATAGGCCGAAAAACCGCTCAAGCACATGAACGACAAACTCCATCGGCGTGTAATCGTCATTGAGCAGTAGCACCTTGTACATCGGCGGCCGCTGGGTGCGGGTGCGGGTCTTGGTGGCGATGCCGATTTCCCTGTCCGGGCCGTCCGGTCGGTCGGTCATGCTGGGGATGGTGGACATGGGCAAAGCCTTTGGGTGACAGATTCGCATTCACGGTAGTATATAGTGTGATGGTCGGGCATGAAAACCCTGCCCAACGGGGGGGCGGATGCGGATAACCACGATTGGTCTGGATGCCGACGACACGCTTTGGCATAACGAGCGGCTTTTCCACATGACGCAGGCGCATTTCGCCACCTTGCTGGTCGATCATGCCGACAAGGATCACCTGATCGAGCGCCTTCTGGCCGCTGAGCGACGCAACCTGGGCCATTACGGATTTGGCGTGAAGGGATTCATGCTGTCGATGATCGAAACCGCCATCGAGGTGACGGAGGGCAGGGTTCCGGGCCATGTGATTGCCGAAATCATGGAAACCGGGCGCGCCATGCTGGCCGAACCGATTGAGCTGTTGCCCGGCGTGACCGAAACCATTGCCCGGCTTGCCCCCGATTACCGGCTGGTGTTGATCACGAAAGGCGATCTTCTGGATCAGGAGCGCAAGCTGGCGCAATCCGGGCTTGGCGACATGTTCGATGCGGTCGAGATTGTCAGCCACAAGACCCCGACGGCCTATGCCACCATCTTTGCGCGCCATGGAGACGGTGCAGAGGCCGGGTTGATGGCGGGGAATTCCATGGCGTCAGATGTCGTGGCGCCGCTGATGGCCGGGGCCTGGGGCGTGCATGTTCCGCATGGGCTTGAATGGGCTCTGGAGTTCGCCGAGCCGCCAGTGACACAGCCACGCTTTCGCCGAATCTCAACGCTGGATGAACTGCCCGATCTGATACGCTGGATCGATGACAGCTAACATTTGGTAGAAGGCGTGCGGCGCGACACAAGATATGTCTAACATTAAGGGCGGATCGAAAACCCTTGATTGCAAGGGCTTTTCACACGCCTTGTCTCATGGTAGCGTTGTGCCAGCAGAAAAAAGTGCCCGGGAAAAACCGGGACATTCGAGGCAAAGGACAGGCAACGTGGCAGCGCGTCTCAAGCGTTCCTCCCGTTATGGCATCAATGTGGTGGCAGTGATATGCTGCGCATTGTTGATGGTGTGGCTGGCTCCCCTTAACCGGGCTCAGGCCGCGCCGTTTGCGGCGGTGGTGATGGACGCCCGAACTGGCGAGATTCTGCATGCAACCAACCATGATACGCGGTTGCACCCAGCCTCGCTGACCAAAATGATGACCCTCTATGTCGCCTTTGAGGCGATCCAGAATGGCGAAATTTCCCTTGATACCCGGGTGCGGGTGTCTCGCCGCGCGGCGCGGGAGGTGCCCTCGCGGCTGGGGCTGCGCGAGGGACAAACAATCGCGCTGCGCCATCTGATCCGCGCCGCCGCGCTGCGCTCAGGGAATGATGCGGCGACGGCCATTGCCGAAGCGATCAGCGGGTCTGTCGAGGGATTCGCCGCGCGCATGAACCGCACGGCGGCCGCTATCGGCATGAACAACACGCGCTTTCACAATGCCCATGGGCTGACGCATGCTGGTCACCTGTCCACCGCGCGCGACATGACCATCCTCGGGCGCCAGCTCTATTTCGATTTTCCTCAGTATTACAATATCTTCTCGCGGCGCAGCGAAGATGCAGGCATCGCTCATGTCCGCAACACCAATTCCCGTTTTCTTGATGGCTATACGGGGGCTGACGGCATCAAGACCGGCTTCACCAACGCTGCAGGTTACAATTTGACCGCAATGGCCGAGCGTGGTGGTGTGCGCATCATTGTCACCGTATTTGGCGGGCGTTCGGTGGCGCACCGCCATGAGCAGGTGGTGCAATTGATGAACCGCGGCTTCCGCGAGGCTCCGGCCCGTGTCGCCATCCGCCGCCCCGCACCGCCCAACTACAGCAATGTCCCGTTGGTTGCCAGCAGTGGCAGCGACGGCCGTTCGGCAGGGCGCGTGATCCGGCTCCAAACCGCGCCGGAGCGCAGTATTTTTCCGGCACGCAATCCGCTTGGGCCGTCCGGCCAGCCGTCCGAACAACTGCTGGCCAGCTTGCAGAATGACATAACCGCCGTGCTGGCCGAAGTCGTCAACACGGAAGCCGAATCACCCGCCGCCCCGGCCGCCGACGAGACCCTGATCGCCGCCGCGCCCGCCCGTTCGCCCGTGCCGCTGGCCCGACCGGACGAGGAAGAAGCGGCGCTGGCCGAGGCCGACCTGATCGAGCAGGATCTGATCGTTGCGCGCGCCGTGGGTTTCAGCACCCTCGATCCGCAGGAATATCTGCAACTGACCGAAGGCACCGCCGATGCCTCCGCCGAGGGTGCACCGATCACCACCACGCCGCTGACCGCCGATCTGTCCGAGGCCCGCCAGGAAGGTGCCGCCGAATCTCCGGAAGAGATGGTGGCTGCCCTGGCCCTAGAAAACAGTCCCGTTTCCGAAGCTGCGATCGTCAATGCGATTGCCGAAAGTCTGTTGACCGCCGGTGGCATGCCGGTATTACCGCCGACCGAGGAATTGCTGGCTGATGTTGTGGTCGAGAATGGTCTGGTCATCATTCCCGGCTTGCCCCCTATCGCGGTAGAGACGACTGCGCTGATCCAGGCCGACCGACCGACCCAACCGATCTTCGCTGAGGCCGCGCCGATCCAGCCCACCCCCGTTTCTGCGACGCTTGTCGCCGCCGACGCCGCCGACATCCCGCAGGGCGCGCCGCTTGATGATCGCATCGTCCTGACCTCCAGCGACTCCGGGCCAGGGCCAGTGGCCGCCGTCGCCCCGGCCCCGATGCCTGAGATCGTGACCCGCGTTTCCACGTCGGGCGGCCGTGTCTGGGCGGTGGATCTGGGCCTCTATCCGTCGCGCTTTGATGCCGAGCGGACGCTTCTGCGCGTTGCCCTGTCGGAAAACGGCACGCTGGGCAGCGGTGTGCGCAGGGTGGGGCAGCGTTCCGGGCGGTTTGCAGCGGGTATCCACAGTCTGACGCAGGAGCAGGCCGAGCTTGCCTGCCTGCGACTGAGCACGCGCGCGCAGACTTGCGAGGTTATCCATCCCTGAGCGTGATGCAATGTCAGGATTGGCCTGGGCTTTTTTCACCGTCAAGGCGTGTCGAGCGCTTCAAGCACCGAAGCGCCATGGATCTTTTCAGACCTAAAGACATACCACGCGAATCGAATCGTATTTTTTCGATGCCGGTGCCAGGGCAGTTCCGGCAAGAAGCCGCAGCGCGCGCCAGACATGCCGGTATCGGTGCATGGTGGCCGCTTTCCGCCCTTCCAGAATGGCCTCAGCGATAGTTTCGTCGGCTATCCGGTCAGGCTGGAACTGGCGCATCCAGCCAGCGCGTTCTCATGATGAAATGCTCCAGTACATGCATGAACAAGATGGCGTCGAAGCGTTTTGCCAGCACTTCACCGGGCAGGCCGGGCTGCGGGGGGCGGCAAGCTTGTGTTCGGGCGGCTCTGGTAACGTAGCGTCGGCGCATGTTTTTACATAGCGGCCCCGGACGCAATTGAAGCATGCAATGATGCAATATTGCTGGTGTGCGTGGGGGGCTGAAACACACCCCGTTGTCAGCCGTATCAGGCTTGCGTATTCAGGCTCCATGAAAGCGATCCTTCCTTCCCCCGCCGAACCCCTGAAAATCGGCACCCGCGGTTCGCCGCTGGCGCTGGCGCAGGCACATGAAACCCGCGAACGCCTTGCGGCGGCCTTTGATCTGCCCGCCGAGGCGTTCGAGATCGTGGTGATCAAGACAACCGGCGACGACCGCGCGATGATCGCGGCGGACCGCCCGCTCAAGGAAATCGGCGGCAAGGGCCTTTTCACGCGCGAGATCGAAGCGGCGTTGTTGGCGGGGAGCATCGATATTGCGGTTCATTCGATGAAGGATATGCCGGTCTGCCAGCCCGAAGGGCTGGTGCTGGATTGCTATCTGCCGCGGGAGGATGTGCGCGACGCGTTCATTTCACAGCAAGGCGTTGCCGGAATCGCCGATTTGCAGCCCGGACAGGTGGTCGGCACCTCCAGCCTGCGCCGCCGCGCGCAGCTTCTGTATCGTCGTCCCGATCTGAAGGTGGTCGAATTTCGCGGCAATGTGCAGACCCGGCTGCGTAAATTGTCCGAAGGCGTGGCCGATTGCACCTTCCTTGCCATGGCGGGGCTGAACCGCCTGGGAATGGAGAGCATTGCCACTGCGGCCATCGCGCCCGAAACCATGCTGCCCGCCGTGGCGCAGGGTGCCATTGGCATTGAGCGGCGCGAGAATGACGCACGCGCGCTTGTCATGCTGGAGGCGATCCATGATGTGCCCACCGGTCAGCAACTGGCCGCCGAGCGCGCGTATCTGGCTGAACTCGATGGTTCCTGCGAAACACCGATTGCCGGTCTTGCGCAGCTGGAGGGCGGAGAGGTTTGGCTGCGGGGCGAGATACTGCGCCCCGATGGTTCGGAATGCCTTGCGGCCCAGGGCCGTGCGCCGATCTCTGATGCCGCCGCCCTGGGTGAGGAGATCGCCCGCCAGCTCCTTTCACGCGCACCCCGGGGATTTTTCGATTGGCGCACAGGGTAAATCGTTTTGTGCGCTTTTCGGCCGGTTTTCCGGTCACGAGGCATGTGGACAGGTTGAATAAGTCTGCACCCGCTCAGCCGATCCGGGCCAAAATGGCTTCTGCCAGCCTCGCACGCTCATCGTTGTCCAGCGTCCCGGCCGTGAAAACCGCCGCCGGCGCACCCGGCCAGCGGCTGCGCGCGCGAGCGTATCGCGGGTCGTAGTGATGGGCCATCAATTCTGTTGCCAGCGTTTCGAATTTGCCCGCCGACGCTAACGCCCGCCATGCCTCGATCCGCTCGCGCGGCTGATAGGGGGCCAGGGCATTGATGCGTTCAAGCAGCAGCGCCACGTCTTCGGTCAGTTCGGCATAGGCCGAGGCCAACCAGCGTGCCCGCGCTTCCAGGGGCGCCTCGATCACCAGCTTCGGCGCCTCGCGCATCGCCTGCCATAACGCAGGTGGCAGACGAAGCGCCCCTATCCGGTTCGATTCGGCCTCCACCAGCACCGGGCGCGTCGGGTCCAGCCGTGCAATCTCCATCGCCAATGCACTTTCAAAAGCCTTCTGGCCTGGCTGCGCCTCGCCCGCCGCCAGCCCGAAAAGCGAACCGCGATGCCGCGCCAGCCCCTCCAGATCGATCACCTGTCCGCCGCGTGCCGTAATCTCGTGCAGAACTGCGGTCTTGGACGTGCCGGTATTGCCATCCAGCACGAAAAGCGGTGCGGGAAAGGGTTGTTCGTAAAGTGTATCGACCACCAGCCGCCGATAGGCACGCCAGCCCCCGGCCAGCACACCGACCTGCCATCCGATCTGCCCCAGGATCAGCGCGAACGAACCTGACCGCTGCCCGCCTCGCCAGCAATATACCAGCGGGCGATAGCCTCCGGGCTTGTCGGCCAGGTAGCCCTCCAGGTGAAACGCGGCATTGCGCGCGACCAGCGCCGCCCCCATCCGCCGTGCCCTGAACCGGCTTTCGCGGGTATAGACCGTGCCGATCCGAGCGCGCTCGTCATCATCGAGAACCGGCAGGTTCACAGCCCCCGGCACATGATCTTCGGCATATTCAGAAGGTGATCGCGCATCGATCACCTCGTCAAAGTCGAGGCGGGAAAGATCGGTAAGAGAGGTAAGGGTGATCTGGCGCATGCCGGGCATCTACCGTGTTCCCGTTCTGTGGGGAAAGGGGCAAATGTCACCCTTCTCATCCGAACGTAAATTTCCTTTTGGGAGCCGCGCAGCGGCGTGGGGGCAGCCCCCCTTGCGCGCCCTTGCGCCCTACTCTTGCGCCCGCAAGATCCGCGCAGGCCGCGCCGCCAGCGGTCGCAGCGCGAAGACAAGGCCTGCGAGCAGGGTTGCCAGCACACCGCCTGCCACAATCACCAGCGCCGAGACGGGCTCGAACCGATAGGACAATTCCATCACCCGCGTCAGCACCACCCAGGAAGCAAGCGCCCCCGCGCCAATCGCCACAGCCCCCGCCGCCGCCCCCATCAATGCCGAGCGCAGGGCAAAGCTCAACAGGATGCGCGCGCGTGTGGCGCCGACGGTTTTCAGAACCGCTGCCTCGAACACGCGCGCCCGCTCGCCCGCCGCTGCCGCACCGATCAGTACCACGAAACCCGTCAGCAGCGTTGCGAGCGCCGCATATGAGGTTGCGGCAGCCAGCGCGGTCAGTGCCTCGCTCACCCGCTCCACCGCCTCACGGATGCGGATGGCGGTGACATTGGGATAGGCATTCGAAAGATCCCTCAGGACCGCGCCCTCAGCCTCGGGCGTGGCATGGACGGTGACGATATGGGTGTGCGGGGCAGCCTGCAGGGCGGCGGGGTTGAAGCTCATGACAAAGCCAATGCCGCCGGTGCGAAAATCCAGTTCGCGGAAATTGGCGATGGTTCCGGTGATGTCGCGGCCAAGCACATTCACTGTCACCCGGTCGCCCAGTTTCAGACCCAGATCACGCGCTTCGTTGATGCCGAAGCTGATCAGCGGCGGGCCGGCATAATCCTCGGGCCACCATGCGCCCTCAACCAGCGTTGTGCCCTCGGGCAGGGTGGCGTCATAGGTAAGGCCCCGGTCGCCGCGCAGCACCCAGTGATCGCCCCATTCGCTGGCGGGGCGGTCGTTGATCGCCACCACCACGCCACGCAGTTGCGGTGCGGTTTCAATGTCTGACACGCCGGGTTCATTGCGCAACCGTTCCAAGAATCCCTCCAGTTGCGCGGTCTGGATATCAATGAAGAAATACGAGGGCGCGCGTTCGGGCAGGTCGCTGGCGATGGCGTTGCGCAGATTGGCGTCGATCTGGCCCACGGTCGCCAGCACGCTCAGCCCCAGACCCAGCGACAAAACCACCGCCACCACACCTTCGCGCGGGTTGCCCACTGCCCCCAGTGCCAGCCGCAGCGCCGTGCGTCCGCGCATCATCCGTAGCTGTGCCATGCGGCGCGCCAGCGCGCGCAGCGCCGTTGCCGCAAGCATGAGAACCGCCAGCGCCCCCGCGATACCCGCTGCCGTCCCGAGAGCCAATTGCCAGACGCCCGAGAACCACGTGGCGACACCGACCAGGGCGGCCAGCGCCAGCACCAGCGCAGCCAGGTAACGAAACCTTGGCCAGGCGTACGATTCCGCACCCATCCCACGAAACAGTGCTGCCGCGCGCACCTGTTCCACCCGTGAAAGCGGCCAGAGCGTGAAAACCAGCGCGGTCAGCGCGCCATATAGCGCGGCCTCGGCCAGCGCTGCGGGGTGGATACCGGGTGCGATAGGCACCGGCAGCTGGGCCTCCAGCAGCGGTGTGGCCAGAAGCGGCACGCCCGCGCCCAGAACCAGCCCGGCCAGAATACCCAGTGCAGTCAGCACACCGATCTGCACAAAGTAGGTGGCAAAGATTACCCGCCCCTCGGCCCCAAGCGTTTTCAACGTGGCGATGACCGGGGTTTTGCCGTCCAGATAGGCGCGCACGGCGGCTGATACGCCGACGCCGCCCACTGCCAGCCCGGCCAGCCCCACCAGCACCAAAAAGGCGCCAATCCGCTCGACGAAGCGCGCCACGCCCGGTGCGCCGCGGCTGGCATCGCGAAAGCGCACGCCCGCGCCCTCGAAACGCTGTTGTGCGGCGGTTTGCAGGCCGGTGATGCTGTCACCCTCGCGCAGGGTCACGCGGTACGCCACGTCAAACAGCGTGCCCGCACCCAGAAGCTGCGACTGCGCCAGCGCTTCGGTTGCAACGAGCGTTCGCGGGCCAAAACCGAACTGTGCGGTCACGCCGTCGGGTTCGCGCTCCAGAATGGCCATCAGCACGAATTCCTGCACACCAAGCCGGAAACGGTCACCCAATGTCAGGCCCAGACGCTCTGCCAGAATACGGTCCATCGCACCGCCAGGCAGGCCATCCTGCCCCGCGAGCACCTGCGCCACCGGCATCGGCGGGGCAAAAACCGCCGCACCGATCAGCGGCCAGTTGCCGTCGATACCCTTGACCTGCGTCAGCGCGCGCTCGGCCTCAAGCCCCTCGCCAGCCACTGCCATCGAACGGAAATCGACGATCTCGGATACCATCGCGGCCTGGTCATCGATCCAGCGACGCTCTTCGTCATCCGCAAAGCGATAGGTGAACCGCAACTCGGCATCACCGCCAAGAAGGGCAGCGCCCTCACGCGCCAGCCCGGCCTCGATAGCAGAGCGGACCGAGCCGACGGCGGCAATCGCACCCACCCCCAGAGCCAGGCATAACAGAAAGATACGAAACCCCTTCAGGCCGCCGCGCAGTTCGCGCCGCGCCAGCCGCCAGGCCACCGGTAGCGCACTCATTGCGCGGCATCCATGCGGCGGTCTTCGCCCTCGATCCTGCCATCGCGCAGCCGCACAACGCGGTCGCAACGGGCGGCCAGTTCGGGCGCATGCGTAACCAGCACCAGCGTGGCGCCGTGACGGTCGCGCAGGCCGAACAACAGCTTCATGATCGCTTCCCCGTTCACCCCGTCGAGATTGCCCGTAGGTTCATCGGCCAGCAGGATTGCCGGGCGGGGTGCTGCGGCGCGTGCCAGCGCGACGCGCTGTTGCTCGCCACCCGACATCTGCGCCGGGTAGTGGTACATCCGGTCGCCCAGCCCGACGCTGCGCAATTCTTCCTCGGCACGCTCGAAAGCATCCTTGCGGCCGGCCAGTTCCAGCGGGGTTGCAACGTTTTCCAGCGCGGTCATGGTCGGAATCAGGTGGAAAGACTGGAACACCACCCCCATATTTCCCCTGCGAAAGCGTGCCAGCGCATCCTCGTCCAGCGCCGTCAGGTCATGGCCGAGGGCCTCCACACTGCCTCCCGTGGCGCGTTCCAGCCCGCCCATCAGCATCAGGAGTGACGATTTGCCAGACCCGGAAGGCCCCACCAGACCCAAAGTCTCGCCGCGCTCAACATCCAGTGTAATGCCGCGCAGGATCTCGACAGGGCCGGCATTGCCTTGCAGGGTAAGCGCCGCGTCCTTCAGCGACAAAACAGGATCGGTCATGAAAAAATTCCTCGGCACATGGGTTACCTTGGCATATGGGGTTGCGCGCGGTGTTGGCAAGTTGCGCTGCGGTGCAGCAGCCATGGTTTTAACGCTGCTTCAGGTGTTTTCCGTCGCGCCCGCGCAAGCCGATAGCATCCGGTTGGCCGCGCTGGGCGATTCGCTCACTCAGGGTTACGGCCTGGCGCAGGGCACGGGGCTGGTGCCGCAATTGCAGGCATGGCTGGTTGAGCGCGGCCATGCGGTTGAGGTGCTGAATGCGGGTGTCAGCGGTGATACCACGGCGGGCGGGCTGTCACGGCTGGACTGGACGCTGGCCGACAATCCCGATGCGATGATGGTGGCGCTGGGTGGCAACGACCTTTTGCGCGGTATCGACCCGACGACCAGCCGCGCCAATCTGGAGGGTATTCTGGCGCGTTTGCAGGCCGAAGGGGTACCGGCGCTTCTGGTCGGCATGCCGGCGCCGGGAAATTACGGGCCGGAATTCCAGGCAGCGTTCGAGGCGATGTATCCCGAACTGGCCGAGGAATACGGCGCCATGCTCTACCCCGATCTGCTACAACCGATTACCGAAAAGCACGATGCCGGAATGCGCTATATCGACCTGATGCAGGATGATCATATTCATCCCAATGCCGAGGGGGTCGCTCTGATTGTCGAAGGGCTGGGACCCGTGGTATCGCAGTTTCTTCAGTCTCTTGAAGAGGATGCCGGGTCATGACCGAGAACTGCCTGTTCTGCCGGATCGCAGCGGGTGAACTGCCCGCCCACAAGGTTTTTGAAGATGATCATGTACTGGCCTTCCTTGACCTGCATCCGGTTCGCCCGGGGCACACACTGGTGATCCCCAAGGCGCATCACGTCTGGTTCGAGGACATGCCGCCTGATCTGGCAACCCGCGTTACCAGTTGCGCGCAATCGCTCGCGCGGGCGATGAAGCAGATTTACCAGGTCGAACGGGTGGCGCTGTTCTTTACCGGCATCCACGTGCCGCATGTCCATGCCCATGTGGTGCCGATGCATCACCCGCATGATGTCACGTCGCGGGCCTATCTGGCCGATGGCCTTGACAGCTATTCAGTCCCTCCGCGCCTGCCAGAAGCCGAGATGGCCGCGATCGCCGGACAGCTTGGCGAAATGCTGTCCGGCTCGCGGGGGCAGTGACCGAGCCGAAGGCTCGGAGCGGGCAAGCCCGCTTCTTGCTTTCGGAACCGTGCCTGGCTGGCGTCTGTCTCGCTCCCTTCGTCAGCCGGATTTGCCTTGCGGTGTACAGGCCGGGTGCCCTGCGCCCCAGATGCTGCGGGCATCGCGGGCCACGAGACCGGCTTCGATCTTCGCGATCATTGCCAGCGCGCGTGTGCGGTCGCCGCTTGCCCCTATTAGGGCGCGATCCCAGATCCGGCGGACCGAGCGCGGGCTCCAGGGCAGGGCGGCGCCATGCAGCCAATGGCGCAACTCGCATGGCAGGGTATCGAAGTCGCGCATCGGGTTCTGGCGGGCGCGGCGTTTGAGCGTGCTGCGCAGGTTTCGTTCTTTCGGCGCGACCATGTTCAGGCCACCTGCCGCTGGCCCCAGGTGGGGAACGGGTCTGGCAAGGCGGCCCAGGCATCGGGTGTGAAGGCATCAGCCTTCACCAGCGCCCCGTCCAGCGCAGCAGTGATTGCCGCGCGGTCCATTCCGGCGCCGATAAACACCAGTTCCTGGCGCCGGTCGCCCCAGGGCTCAGCCCATTTCGATGCTACTTCATTGAGGGACTCGGGGTGGTTTGGCCAGCGTTCACGCGGGACAGAGGCCCACCAGCCTCCCAGTGGCGTGACCGAAGAAATGGCCCCCGCCAAGCTGAATTCCGCCACCCAGCCCGGCCGTGTGGCGATCCAGAAATGCCCTTTGGCGCGGATTACACCGGAAAGGTTGCCGTTCAGCACCGCATGAACCTTGGCGGGATCAAAGGGCGCACGGGCGCGATAGACGAACGAGGATATGCCGTATTCCTCGGTTTCGGGCACGTGTTCGGCAAAGCCATACAGTTCTTTGGCCCACATCGGATGCATATGCGCGCGGTCAAAATCGAAAAGGCCGGTGTCAAAGATTGCATTGGCCGCGACAACCGAATGATCGGTTTCGATCAGCCTTGCATCGGGGTTCAGCGCCTTGACGATCTTGCGCGCCGCGTCGGTGCGCTCGGGCCCGGCATCGGCTATCTTGTTCAGCACGACCACATCGGCGAATTCGATCTGGTCGGTGAGCAGGTCCACCAGCGTCCGGTCGTCCTGCGCACCCAGGCTTTCGCCCCTGTCGGACAGGAAATCATGGCTGCCGAAATCCTTCAGCAGGTTGACCGCATCGACAACCGTGACCATCGTGTCCAGCCGCGCGACATCGGAGAGGCTGTCACCGTTCTCGTCGCGGAAATCGAAGGTGGCGGCCACAGGGAGCGGCTCGGCGATACCGGTCGATTCGATCAGCAGATAGTCGAAACGTCCCTCGGCGGCCAGCCTGCGAACTTCGGACAGCAGGTCATCGCGCAGGGTGCAGCAGATGCAACCATTCGTCATTTCAACAAGTTTTTCCTCGGCGCGCGACAGTTCGGCCCCTTCGCGCACCAGATCGGCGTCGATATTCACCTCGGACATGTCATTGACAATGACCGCGACGCGGCGCCCGTCGCGATTGTTTAGAACGTGGTTGAGAAGCGTGGTCTTCCCCGCCCCCAGAAAGCCCGAAAGAACCGTGACGGGCAGGCGACTATCTGACATTTTCCTGTCTCCCCTGATCTGAGCCTGACGGCAATATCCGGGTTTGTAACATTATAACATAACGCAGTGCAAGCCGGCCAAGCCGCGCCCGGCCAAACCGACGGCGGGTTCAGAATGCTTCGCGGTAGAGCGTCAGGGCGTCTTCTTCAGTCACCTCGACCGGGTTGTTGACGAGAAGGCGGGTTTGCAGCATCGCGTCGCGCGCGAGTGCGGGCAGGCTGTCTTCGGGCACCGCGCAATCGCGCAGCCGCCGGGGTGCGCCGCTGCGGGTCATCAGATCGTCCATGAACGCCACGAATGCCGCCGCACGCGCGCCCTCATCCCCCGCACCCGGTTCCAGCACCACATCGGCAAGTTCCGCGTAAAGCGGGGCCGCAGCCTTCATGTTGAAGCTCAACACGGGGCCCAGCATCAGCGCGTTGGTCAGCCCGTGGGGCAGGTGGAAATGCCCGCCAAGCGGATAGGCCAGCGCATGAACCGCAGCTACCGGGCTGTTGGCGAATGCCTTGCCTGCCAGCGCTGCGCCCAGCAGCATTGCCTCACGCGCGGGGCGGTTCGCGCCGTCGGTGCAGGCAGTGACCAGATTGGCGGCCAGCAGGCGCAACGCCTCGCGCGCGAAGAGATCGGACAGGGGGTTTTTGCGGTGGCGGCTGGTAAAGGCCTCGATCGCGTGGACCATCGCGTCAATGCCGGTGGCAGCAGTCTGCTCGGGTGGCAGGCCCAGCGTCAGTGCGCCGTCCAGCAGCACGCGGTCGGCATAGAGCTGAGGCGCAACGATGCCCATCTTGGTTTTCTCGCCCGTCGTCAGAATGGTGATATTCGTCACCTCGGAACCGGTGCCGGCAGTTGTAGGCACCTGCACCAGCGGCACCCGACCGCCCTTGATATTGCCGATCCCATACATGGACGAGAGCGGCTGATCGTTATGCAAAAGCACTGCAACAAGCTTGGCGATATCCATTGACGAGCCACCGCCCAGCCCCAGCACGATATCGCATCCCGCTGTGCGCGCCTGCTCCACCGCCTGCATCAGCACCGCTTCGGGCGGATCGGCCACCACGGCATCAAAGACAGTGACGTCAAAACCTTCGGTTTTCAGCGAGGTTTTGGAGGGGTCCAGAAGGCCTGCGTCATGCAAGAATCGGTCTGTCACGATCAGCAGCTTCCGCTGGGCGAACCACTCGGCCATCAATGTTCCCAGCCGGGCTGCGCCGCCCCACTCCACCAGTAGCGATGCCGGGCCGTCAAAGAAAAAGGGCTTGAGGGTTTCTTGCATGGGGTTCTCCTCGCTCCGTAATCAGGTGCGCCGCACTGACGATGGCGCGCGCTTATAGATGTCGTCGGTAATGCCTGTGCTGCGCAAGGGGTGTTACTGCACATTGCCCGAGGCGTTCTCGGCAGTGTCTCCAACTAAAGCCGATAGCGCGGGGGCATGATGCCGCACAACATTCCGGACAAGGATGCCGGCGCAAAGGCCGGCATGATAGCCTGCCCGCCAGGAAGCGGCAGCGCATTGCATGCTGTTTCGGAGGCGTCAAATTCACATCCCTCGGCGGCTTTCGGGCATCCTGAACAGCCCGCCGCCGCGTTCAAAGCGTGAGATCGCGGTTTTCCAGCGCGGATAGCATGTGGCGTCATGGCACTGCTGCGGGGAGTATGTTCCAAAGGTCATTGATCGACAGGCCATCACAGACCGGGATCAAGCAGATGGGGATATTCTCAAGACCATGGTCATACATCTTGCTGGAAAGAAACGCCCGATTGAATGGTGCCTGGCGTGGCTGCGGTTACGTCCGAAAGCCACTGACTTTCCGGGCGAAAAGGTGTAGGGCCGATTTGTCAGAACATCGTCGGAGACCGCAGACCAGATGCATCGAAAGACCCTCACCCAGTTTCTTGTCGAACAACAACGCAAAGAAGCCGCGTTACCTGCGCAGCTTCGGCTCTTGGTGGAAATTGTCGCGCGTACCTGCAAGGCGATCAGTATCTCGGTCAACAAAGGTGCCCTTGGTGGCCTCCTTGGGGATTTCGGCACCGAAAACGTTCAGGGCGAGGCCCAGAAGAAGCTGGATGTCATCGCCAATGAACGCCTGCTTGAGGCGAATGAATGGGGCGGGCACCTTGCGGCGATGGCATCCGAGGAAATGGAGACCATTCATCTTATTCCCAACCGTTACCCGAAGGGCGAGTATCTGCTTCTGTTCGATCCGATCGACGGTTCCAGCAACATCGACGTCAACCTGTCGGTGGGGACAATCTTTTCGGTGCTCAAGGCGCCCGCTGACGTGTCTGGCCGTGAAGTAACGGAAGAGGATTTCCTGCAATCCGGCAGGAATCAGGTTGCTGCCGGTTACGCGGTTTTCGGCCCCCAGACGTCACTGGTTCTGTCCGTCGGGACGGGTGTTCACGAATTCACGCTGAACCGCGAAATGGGGTCATGGGTCATGACACAAGAGCGGGTCCGCATTCCCGCCGGAAACCGTGAGTTCGCTATCAACATGTCGAATGAGCGGCATTGGGCAGCACCGGTGCGGCGCTACATTGCCGATTGCATGGCGGGGAGCGATGGACCCCGCGAAGCGAACTTCAACATGCGCTGGACCGGATCGATGGTTGCAGACATTCACCGCATTCTCAAGCGCGGTGGCATATTCCTCTACCCGTGGGACGGTCGCGATCCGGCCAAGCCGGGAAAGCTACGGCTTATGTATGAGGCTAATCCGATGGCCTATCTCATTGAGCAGGCGGGTGGAAAAGCGGTGGATGACACCCGGCGCATCATGGACATAGAGCCGGAAGGCCTGCACCAGCGTGTCGGCGTCATCATGGGCGACCGCGAGGAGGTCGAGCAGTTGTTGCGTTATTTTCGGTGACGGCGGAGGGATATTCGAGGGCGGCAAGACGGCCTGAAGCGGAATTTTCCGTCATATGGCACCTGTGTGGATGACCTCACAACCCTGCCTCGCCGGATCTGGCGCGAAGCCGCCGAGAACGAAGGCAATGTGTGCTTGAATTCAGTTGATCACAGCCTTTGATCGTGACTTGACTGTCGCATGGCCATGTGCCTCCGGGTTGGCTACAGGCAAGGCATCAACGGAACTGCGGTGTTCCTTGCGTCGGGTAAATCGATCTCAACAATCACCGGTTGATCCGGCCAGGACAGGATATCATGACACCCAGTTTCATCCCACCGCCGCGCGCGCCCCTGTCCGAGGCCTTGGCCTTTCTGGATGGCTATCCGGATGTGCAGGCAATCGACATCGTTCTCAACGATCTGCATGGCGTGGGGCGCGGCAAGATCATCCGGCGGCATGAGCTGGAAAGCCTGTTCACCTCTGGCCGCGGGATGCCTGCCTCGCTTTTCGCTCAGGATGTGTCAGGCCATGATGTCGGTGCAGCTATTGCGCTGATACAGGATGGCGGTGGCGACAGCCGGTGCTGGCCGGTGCCGCAAACGCTGGGCTATCAGACGGCGACGGGGCGTGGCATGGTGCTGTTGCAGATGGAGGGTGCCGAAGGCGTCCCCTGTCCGCTGGACCCGCGCAACGCCTTATTGGTGCAGATTGCCCGCGCGCAGGCCATGGGCTTCACGCCGATGGGTGCGCTGGAGCTGGAGTTCTATCTGGTCGACAAGGAGCGTGACGCCGAGGGCCGCCCGCAACCCGCACGCGCCCCCATGACCGGGCGGCGGCTGTCGGGCACCAACTGCATGTCGGTGGATGAGCTGGATGAGATGGCGCCCTTCTTTGACGCCGTCTATGAGGGGGCGGCGGCGCTGGATCTGCCAATGGAAAGCCTGATTTCGGAATATGCCGCCGGCCAGTTCGAACTGACCCTGCGCTACCGTGACCTTGCGCGGGCGGCAGATGATATCTTCCGCTCCAAACGCTTGCTGCGCACCACCGCGCGGCGGTTCGGGATGGAGGCGTGTTTCATGTCGAAACCCTTCTCGCAAAGTTCCGGTTCGGGCATGCATCTGCATCTGTCGTTGACCGATGCGGCGGGGGCGAATGTCTTTGCCGATACTGCCGAGGGCATGCTGTCGCCGGTCATGTTGAACGCGATCGGCGGGATTCGGGGCAGCATGGCGGCCTCGATGCTGGTGCTGGCGCCGGTCCTCAACAGCTGGCGCCGGTTCGCGGCGACGGTCTATTCGCCTGCCTCCAATACCTGGGGGACCGAGGACCGCAATGTCGCGTTGCGTATTCCGGCGGGCAGCGGCACATCGCGCCATTTCGAGCATCGCGTGGCCGGGGTGGATGCCAATGCCTATCTCGTCGCCACCGTCACGCTGGGAGCGGCACTGGATGGTATCGAAGCAGTCACCGGCCCGGGGGCAGAGGGGAGTGGTGGTGAAGCAGCCTATCCGCCGATGCCGCGAAGCTGGCTGGAGGCGATTGATCTGTTCGAGGCCTCCGGTGCGATGAAGGCTTTGCTTGGCGCGCCGCTGCACCAGTTGTTCGCCGCTGTCAAGCGCGGGGAGCATGATGCACTGGCTACCAGGGTCACCGATCTGGAGTGGCAACTTTACGGCACGACCCTGTAACGCCTCTGGCCTGGAGGCAGAGCAGGTGTGCGGGCGGCGCGCGCTATTTCGGTTAACTGGCCTTCTGGCTTTCTTCACGCGCCCGGCGCAGACGCAGATAGCTCTGTTCGGCCTCCAGGACGAAGCGAAGCATGCGCTCGCCCGCACCAACCGCATCGCGGCGGGCGAACGTTTCCAGCAACTCCTTCTGCCCGGCGACAATGACACGGTGGGCGTGTGAATCGTTCATCGTGGCCAACCGCACCGATTGCACCTGCGCAAGGTAGCGAAGAATGGTCTGGCGCAATTCGCCATTTGGCACCGCCGCCAGCCAGGTGTTGCGAAAGATCTCTGAGGCCCGGTAAAAAAGTGTTATATCGCCGCTTTCAATGGTCTGGACAGCATCGGCCACCGCCTCGGTCATCACCGCAAGCTGGGCATCAGAGCGTGATTGCGCAGCCAGCGCGGCGGCATGAGGTTCCAGCAGGCGACGCAGCACGAAGAACTCCATGATCTGCGAATGGCTCAGGCTGGGCAGTGTGAAGCCGCGCGTCGTTCCCTCAAGATAGCCCTCGCTGGCCAGTTGCATCAGCGCCTCGCGCACCGGCATGCGCGAAACTCCCAGTTCGGCGGCGATCACCGTGTCGATCAGCCGGTCTTCGGGGCTGATCTCGCCGCGCTGAATGCGGGTGCGAAAGCTCTGATAGATACGGGTGCGGTGGTTCTGGCGGGGCAAGTGTCTTGGGCTCCATTAACAGGTTGGTGGCAGGATAACAGTATACAGTTTATGATCAAGAAGAATGCGATAATGGGGTATATTAGGAATAATATGATGAAAAAGCTTTAAGCCTGAAAAAAATTGCTTGAAATTTGTATACGAATTGTCACCCTTTACCGGCACATTGTCCGATTCGGTGATTCATGCCCCAGACCACACTTCCTTCCGTTGCCCATCAGGCCGCCGCCCGCGTGGCGGTGCCGTCTGATTTTGCGTTTGATCGGTTGTCGGATGCCGGCTTTGTCGGGCGCTGGGCTCTGGGGTCAATGGGGTTGGAGCCGGTCGGTGCGGGAGTGTTCCGCGGGTGCTCGTTGTTTGACGGAAGCGAGGCATATGTCGAGATCCGGGCAGAGCGTGCGCTGGGGCTGATCGATTTTCATGTCGGCACGAAGCAAGTGCGGCGTGCGCGCATATTCATCCGTGTCACCCCGGGGTCGGTACTGGGTATGGATGCCGGCGAATGCCTGGTGACGATGCATGCCCTTCGCGCCGCCGATGCGCCCGACACGGGCTGGGCGCGCACATGCCTGTCGCATGAAGCCGAGATTATGCTGATTCAGGCGCAACTTGAAACTGACTGGTCGCAGCGCGCCGGGGGCGGGGCTTGAGCGCGGGTCTGCCTCTGCGGCTGGCTGCCCGGTCCGGGCGGCTGGTGGGGCCCACAGGCTCTATGGCGCCGGGGCTGGCACAGGCCAATCTGGCGCTGATTCCTGCCGAGCTGGCCGATGCCTTTGACGCTTTCCTGAAGGCCAATCCCGCCGCATTCCCGCTGCTGGTGCGGGGCCTGCCCGGCGATCCGGCGCTGCCGGGGCTGGGTGCAGAGATTGATTTGCGCAGCGATCTGCCGCGCTACCGGGTGTTCCGTGATGGTGTGCCAGTGGCGGATCCGTTGGATATCACCGATTTCTGGCGCGATGATCTGGTGCCCTTCGCCATCGGCTGCTCGCTCAGTTTCGAGACCGATCTGGTGGCGGGTGGCGTGTCGCTGCGCTGCCATGCGCCGGGCAAGACCTGTTCGGCCTTCGATACCAATCTGCCAATGCAATCCGTCGCCCCGTTCGGTGGCAATCTGGTTGTGTCGATGCGCGCCATTCGTACCGAACAGGTGGCGCTGGCCGAAGCGATCACCAAGGCGCATCCAATGGCGCATGGTGCGCCGGTGCATGCCGGTGATCCGGGTGCGATCGGCGCCGACCTTTCGAACCCGATAGACGGTATCGGGCTGAACGATATCCAGCCCGGCGAGGTGCCGGTGTTTTGGGCCTGCGGCGTGTCGCTTGAGCGCGCGATTGCCCATGCGGCGCCCGATCTGGCGATCACCCATGCGCCCGGACACATGCTGATTACCGACCTCGCTTCCGAAGCAGCGGGAAATGCCTAATTAAAACAGGGAGATGAACGCCATGAAACTGAACCGCCGATCCATTGTCGGGGCCGTCACCGGCCTTGCCCTCAGCTTGACGGCCCTTCCCGCGCTGGCGCAGGATGCGCTGCGCGTGGGTGCCTATCCGGCTAACCCGCCCTGGCAGAACCGCACCGAAAGCGGCGCTTTCGAGGGGTTCGAGGTGGATATCGTCAACGAGATCGCCGCGCGGATGGGCACCACCGCCGAAATCGAGGGCTATGATTTCCGTGCGCTGTTCGTGGCCACGGCCTCGGGCCGGGTGGATATGGTGATTTCGTCACTGACCATCACCGAAGAGCGCCTTGAATCGCAAAGCTTCACGCAGCCCTATGTAGAGGGCGCGATGGGGATTGGTGTGCGCGAAGGCAGCGACATCCGCAGCCTTGAAGACCTGCGGGGCCGTCGGGTGGGGACCATTGCCACCTCGTTCCCCGAGCGCTGGCTGAACGAGCGCGCCGAAGAGATCGGCTTTGCCTCGAACAACACCTATGACACCACCGCGAATATGCTCACCGACCTGATGACCGGTCGCGTCGAGGCCGTGGTGAACGATGTGGTGGGCCTGCGCTATGCCTTCACCCAGATGCAGGGGCTTGAGGTCAGCTACGAGATCGTCACCGGCGAACGCTTCGCCATGATGATGCCCAAGGACTCGCCGCTGCTGGAGCAGGTCAACGAGATCATCAGCGAGATGAAGCGCGACGGCACCATGGCAGAGCTGTATGAGCGCTGGCTGGGCTCGCCCCCGCCTGCTGATGGCCTGACCGTCACGCCGTTGCCGATCCCCACACCGGGCGGAAACTGATCTGACGGGGGCGCCTGCCGCGCCCCCGCTTCCTGCCGCCAGAGGGTTTTGCTTCGATGAGCGCGATCGACATCTTCTTCAATACCGGTGTGCTCATGCGGGCCTTCCCCATGTTGCTAAAAGGGTTGTGGTATACGCTGGCGCTGGGGGCCACGGCGATTGTGCTGGGCTCCATTCTGGGGGTGTTGATCTGCATTATCCGCCTGTACGCGCCCAAACCCCTGCGGCTGCTGGCGGTGCTCTATATCGATCTCGTGCGCGCCATTCCGGTGCTGGTGCTGCTGATCCTGATCTATTACGCGCTGCCCTTCGCCGGTATCATGCTGACATCTTTCACCGCCGCCGCCACCGCGCTGGTGATGGTTCTGGCGGCCTTCACTGCCGAGGTGGTGCGCGCCGGTATTCAGGCCATCCCCAAGGGCCAGTTCGAGGCGGCTGATGCACTGGGCATGGGGTTTTGGCTGACCATGCGCAAGGTGATCCTGCCGCAGGCCGTCCGCATCGTCATTCCGCCGCATGCATCCAACTGCGTATCGGTGATGAAGGACACGGCGCTGGCATCCGTGGTGGCGTCATCCGACCTGCTGAAACAGGCCACCGACGCGCAGGCGCTGTTTGCTAACCCCACACCGCTGATCGGCGCGGCGCTGATGTATATCGCCGTGCTCTGGCCGCTGGTGCGGCTGACCAACTGGCTGGAGGTGCGCAGCCAGCGCGCCTACACCCGCTGACCCCCCATCAAAGAGGCTATCATGAAAACTGTCACAAGATCCCTTACCGCGCTGGCCCTTGCAACCGCGCTGGCCATGCCCGCCGCCGTGCAGGCACAGGAAATCACCATCGGCCTGTCGCTGCCCGAAACCATCGAGGGGTTCGATTTCGTCAACGGCATGTATCGCACCTTTGCCGAACAGATAGAGGCCAATTCGGACATGACGGTGAACCTGGTCTATGGCGGCGCGCTGGGCAATCCGAACGACCGTCTGGGCCAGATGCGGCGCGGCATTCTGGAGATGACCGATGCCGCAGATGGCAACTATGCCGGTATCCATGCCGATATTCAGGTGCTGAACATGCCCTATCTGTTCCCGGATGAGGCCACGGCCTGGGCGGTGCTTGATGGCCCCTTCGGGCAGGCCATGGCCCAGGAAATCCGCGAAAACACCGGTATCCGTGTGCTGGGCTGGTGGGAATCCGGCGGATTCAAGCATTTCAGCGCCAACCGTTCCATTGAAACGCCAGAGGATATGGCGGGGCTGAAACTGCGTGTGCTGGGCCCTCTGGCCACCATCCCGGTTGAAGCCATGGGCGCCTCGGCCAGCCCGGTGGCCTTTGGCGAGCTTTATACCGCACTGCGCACCGGCGTGGTGGACGGGCAGGATAATTCGATCTCGGTGTTCAATCTGGTCAACCTTTACGAGGTGCAGAGCCATCTTATCCTGTCCGGTCACACCTATGCCTTCGGCCCGCTGGGGATTTCGGACATGTTCTTTGAAAGCCTGAGCGCAGAGAACCAGCAGGTGATCCTTGATGCCGCCGAGGCGGCGATTGCCTTCAACCGCGAAACCTCGCGCGCGGTCGAGGCCTCGGCCATCGAATTCGCCCGTGAACAGGGGGTGACGGTGGTTGAACTTACCGATGCGCAGCGCGATGCCTTCCGCGCTGTGATGCAGCCGGTGGCGAATGCGTGGCTTGCCGAGAATATCGACAACCCCGCCCTGATCGACGAGGCCATCGCAGCCGTCGAGGCTGTGCGCTGACATGCGCGCATTGGTCGCCCTGATCCGCATCATCGAGGCAGGGCTGCGCATTGCCGCAGCCCTGTGCCTGGTGGGGATGTTCGCGCTGGTCGTGGTGCAGGTGATCCTGCGCTATACTGGCGGCGGTGTTCCTGTCTTCACAGAAGAAGTGGCGCGCTATGCAATGATCTGGATGGCGCTTCTGGCCACCGCTGTTGCCGTGCGCGAGGGCAGCCATATCCGTATTGACCTTGTACCTGCCGTGCTGCATGCGCTGGCGCCGCCGCTGGGCCGGGCGCTTGAATTCGTGCTCGATATACTGGCGCTGGGCGTCTTTCTGGTGCTGTTCTGGCAGGGCCTCGACATGGTGCAGTTCGCCGCTGCACAACGCAGCGAGGGACTGCGGATCAGCCTGGCCTGGCCCTATGCGGCCCTGCCGTTTGCGTTCGCCTTTGCCAGCCTCTTTGCACTGGCACGCCTTATCCTTAGGGATCGGCTGACATGACCGACACGCTTCTGGTGTTACTGGCCAGCTTTCTGGGCCTGATGCTGATCGGCCTGCCGATCGCCTGGTCAATGATTGCCGCGATGCTGGTCTGGGTCGCCTATGCCGACCGCTGGCGCTTCCTGCCGGTCGCGGCAGAGCGGGTCTATCAGGGGATGGATTCTTTCGTGCTGATGGCGATTCCGCTGTTCATTCTGGCGGGTGAGATGATCAACGCAGGGCGCATCACCGACCGGCTGATCCATTTCGCCAATGTCCTGTTCGGCTGGATGCGTGGCGGGCTGGCGCAGGTCAATATCGGCGCGTCGATCCTGTTCTCCGGCATTACCGGCGTGGCTTTGGGAGATATTGCCGCGCTGGGGCGGGTGTTCATTCCGGCGATGGTGAAACAGGGCTACACGGCGGCCTATGCGGCGGCGGTCACGGCGTCATCGTCCATCATCGGCCCGATGGTGCCGCCGTCACTGGTCGCGGTGATCTATGGCTCGATGACCGGGTTGTCGATCGGCGCGCTGATGGCGGCCACGCTGATACCGGGATTGGTCATCGGGGTGGTGCAGATGGCGCTGGTGGCTGTGCAGGGGCGGGTTCACAACTATCCGCGCGTGGAAATGGACCGCTCGATGCCGGTGGTGGCGCGTGCCACGGGTGCGGCGCTGGTGCCGCTGATGATCCCGGTGATCATTTTGGCGGGGCTTCTGGGCGGGCTGATGACCCCGACAGAAGCTGGCGGCGTGGCGGCGGCCTATGCGCTTGTGGTGTCAGTGGTGCTCTACCGCTCGGTGGGCTGGCGCGACCTTGGCGGGGTGTTCCAGCGTTCGGCACTGTTCTCGGGGCAGCTTTTGATCATCGTCGGCTGTGGAGCGGCCTTTTCGTGGGTCATGGGCATGGAAAATGTGCCGCGTATGATTGCCGCGCATGTCGGCGGCTGGGAGCTGGGCTATCTGGGCACGCTTCTGGTGTTCAACGCCGTGCTGCTGGTGCTGGGCATGTTTATCGATCCGACGACCGTGATCATCCTTTTCGGCCCGCTTCTGTCGGCAGCGGCGGTGCTGGCGGGGATTGATCCGCTGCATTTTGGCGTCATCGCCATCCTCAACCTGAATATCGGCCTTCTGACGCCGCCCCTTGGCGTGTGCCTGTTTGCTGCCGAGCGCATCGCGGGGTGCGGGCTGGTGCCGCTGATCCGCGCCACGCTTCCCTTTCTGCTGGTCAATCTGGCGGGACTGTTCCTGATCGCGGCGGTGCCGGGCTTCAGCCTGTGGCTGCCCGCCGCGTTGGGTTTCTGAAACTAAGGACAAAGAATGCTGAGCAACACCAACCACGGCGGCTACTTCCTCTATCATTCCATTGGCATGTATCCCGGCAAGGAAGCGGACCTCGCCAGCGCCTTGACGGAATACGCCGCCGCCTGGTCAGCGCCTGATGACGGGCAATGGGGTTACGTGCTGGGCCGCAGGCAAGAGTTCATCGACCTGTGGCGGCAGGAAATAAACGCGCCCGAGGGCACGCTGACGACCTGCGAAAGCGTCACCGACGGTCTGCACCGGCTGATCCGAGCACTGCCCGAAGAGATGTTGCGCGGAAAACGCGTGCTGGTGGCCGCTGATTGCTTTCCGTCGCTGCATTTCCTGTTGGCGGGGCTGGCGCCCAAGCTTGGCTTCACCCTGCACACAGTGCCTCTGAGCGAGGGCAAGGCCTGGGTCGAGGTCGAGGATTTCATCGCCCATTGGGGCCGTGATGTCGCTTTGGCGCTGGTCACGCTGGTGACCTCCACCGCCTCGGCGCGGGTGGATCTGGCGCCGCTGGTCGCGCATGGGCGTGAAATGGGTAGCCTTGTGGGTGTCGATATCACCCAGGCCGCCGGGCTTATCCCTTTCGATACGCAGGCGCCGCGGGTGGATTTCGTGCTTTCCTCCAGCCTGAAATGGATGTGCGGCACTTCCGGCGCAGGGATACTTTACATCGACAACACGCTGATCCCGTCGTTGAGTCCCGAGGGGCGGGGCTGGTTCTCGCAGGACAATCCTTTTTCGTGGGATCTGGATGCGTTCGAATACGCTCCCGATATCCGCCGATTTGATGGGGGCACCCCCTCGGCACTGGCGGCTGTGGCTTCGGTTCCGGCACTGAAATGGCATGCCGGACAGGACCGCGCAAAGCTGCTGAAAAGAAACCGGCAGATGGTGGCGCGCATCATCAGCCGCGCCGATGCGCTGGACGTGCCAATACATTCGCCGCGCGATCCCGATGCGCGCGGAGGCACCGTGATCTTGCGCCTTTCCAGCGCGTCCGAGGCCGAGATGATGGTGAAAGCGTTGGGCGTCGAGGGATATTCAGTTGATTTCCGCGGCCCTCTGTTGCGGCTGTCGCCCGGCATCGTCACCAACCCCGACGCAATCGAGGACTTGTTCGATGCGATGAGCGCGGCGCTGAGGCGCTGACGCTGGTAGTCGGGTTGAAGGGGTTACAGGTAATCGCGCTCGGACATCGGCGTGGTGTCGATGGTTTCGCGCAGCATCGCCAGCATGCCGGCCTCGGCGCGGTTGAAATGCGCGCGCGGGTTCGACACCAGATAGATGTCGATCGCGGGTGGGTCATCATAGGGCGGCAGTCGCCACAACAGGCCGTCCTCCTCGTCACGGCGCGCGATATGCAGGGGAAGGCTGCCAATCCCCAACCCGCAGACAATCATCCGCCGCACCTCTTCAAGGTTGCTTGACGTCGCAACCCGCCGCCCGTCGATCTGCGCCGAGGCGCGCATCATCGCCACCGGGCGCAGCGCATCGGTCAGCCGGTCGGTCTGGAACGACACGAAGGTCTCGCCGCGCAGATCGGCCATCTCCAGCCCGGACTTGCCGAACAGCGGGTGGCGCGGTCCGCAATAGAGGCCGAAATACTCGCGGAACAGGCGCGCGTATTCCAGTTGCGGCAGCATCTGATGCACCAGACAGATGCCGAAGCTCGCCCGTTTCTGGATCACGGCAGTAGCCACATTCAGGCTGGTGGACACGTCCATCGTGAAAGTGGCCTTGGGGTGGCGTTGGTGAAAATCGGCCAGCACCCCATCCAGGTGCGGCGACACCACATGGCTTGCCAGCGCGATGTTGACATGGCCCACTACCTCCTCGCCGCGTCTGCGCAACAGCACCGGCAGGCGCGAGACGCTGCCGAATATCTCCACTGCCTCCTGATGCAGCAACTCGCCTTCGGGTGTTACCTCGAACCGGCCAGGCTTGCGCAGGATCAGCTTGCATCCCAGCCGCTCTTCCAGCCTGCGCAATGCGTTGGAAACCGTGGGCTGCTTGAGGTTCAGACGGTCAGCGGCGGCGGTGATTCCGCGTTCCTCGACGATCACCAGAAAGGTGCGCAACAGGTTCCAGTCCAGATCGAACGGCAGGCGGGCGGTGCGGTCAGGGCGCGGCGCAGACATTCTCTAAACCTATTTTCATTATTTCCATTATATATTTGCAGAATGGTATGGATCTTGCAATCCTCCGTCAGATCCAACCAACAGGTCTGAAAAAGAGGAAGAACAAGATGCTGAAATCCCTTCTTGGCGCATCCGCCATGCTGGCCTTCGGCCTTTTCGCCGTTGCCGCCCCTACCCCTGCCGCTGCCGACGATCTGGACCGGATCCGCGACCGCGGCGTTCTGCGTGTCGCGCTCAGCGGCGTCTATCCGCCGTTCTCCATGACCAATGACCAGAATGAGGTCGTGGGTTTTGATGTCGATATCGCCAAGGAAATCGCCAGCCGCCTCGGTGTCGAGGCCGAGATCATAACAACCGCATGGGACGGCATTATCGCCGGTTTGGTGACAGGACGGTTCGATACCATCATCGCCTCGATGTCGATCACCCCGGAACGTCAGGAAGTGGTCGATTTCGTTGGCCCCTACTACAGCGCCGGGCGCACGATCTTTGTTGGTGAGGGATCGGAATTTCAGGATCTTGATGCCCTGAACGGCCGCACCCTTGGCGTGACGCTGGGCGAAACGCATGAAGAATGGGCGCGCGGGCAGGCGGGGCGCGACTGGACGCTGCGCACCTATCGCGGCCTGAACGAGCTGGTGCTTGAGGTGCGCAACGGTCGGATCGACGGCTTTGTCGCCGACAGCGTGGCAGGCGCACTGGCCGCGCGCGAAAGCGGCACCCCGCTGCGCGCGATCGAGCTTCCGGGCGATGACGGCGCCTCGGTCGATGTCGGCATCGCGATTCGTCAAGGCAACCCGGAACTGGCCGCCGCCATGCAGGAAGCGCTCGACGCGATGATGGAAGACGGCACCTACATGGATATCGCCATGGAATGGATCGGCGCCGATATCCGCTGAACACAGACCGCCGCCCTGCACCTGCGGGGCGGCAACCCAATGAAGGACAGGCAGGCATGAACCCCTATTATGGCAAACTGACATGGGAAGAGGTGCGCGACGCCGACAAGGACCGCGTGGTGATCCTGTCGGTTTCAGCCACCGAAGACCACGGGCCCCATATGGCGCTGGATACCGACACACTTCTGGGCACCTCAATCGCCGATGGCGTGGCCAGGGCGGCCCCGGACGAAGTGTTCATCATGCCGCCCATCCCCTACGGCTTCAACGAACACCACAAGGATTTCCCCGGCGTGATCTGGATCGGCCCGGAAACGCTGATCGCGTTCATCACCGATGTCACCCGGTCATTGGCACATCACGGTTTCCGGCGTATCCTGCTGCTCAACAGCCACGGATCGAACCATTCGGTGCTGGACCTTGCCGCGCGCAAGACGGTGATCGAGAACGAGATCATCTGCGTCTCGGCCTCGTACTGGAACCTGATGTCGGACCGCATCAACGCCATGCGCAAATCGGAAACCGGCGGCATCGCCCATGCCTGCGAGTTCGAGGCGGCGATGTACATGCATCTGGACCCCGACCATATCTACCCCGAACGCGCCGCCAAACAGGTGGTGCACAACCCTGACAGCCGGTATTTCAACCTTGATCTGGCCTCGGGCGGGTCGCGGGCGATGCTGATGCGTTGGTGGTCTGAACATTCTCCTGACGGCACGATGGGTGACCCCACGGTGGCGACAGCGGAAAACGGCAAACGCTTTTTCGATGCAGCGGTAGAGGAAACGCTGGGTCTGGTGCGCGAAATGCGTGCCCTGCCCATCCTGCCGCGCAAGGATCACCACTGAAAAGGGACGGGCGCGATGGATTTCGACCTCATGCAGCGGGTGTGGATATTTTTCGCGCAAGCCTCGCTCACCACGATAAAGATCTCGGGGCTGGCGATCCTGCTGGGGCTGTGCCTTGGCTTTGTCGCCGCGCTGTCGTCACTGTCGCGCCTCGCGGTGGTGCGCTGGCCCGCGCGCGCCTATGTCTCGGTCTTTCGCGGCACGCCCGCGCTGATCCAGCTTTTCCTGCTGTATTTCGGCGGGTTGCAACTGGGGATGGAGATGACGCCGATCACGGCCGGGATCATCGGGCTGGGCATCAACATCGGTGCCTATATGACCGAATCCATCCGCGGCGCCATCGTTGCGGTGGACAAGGGGCAGACCGAGGCCGGGCGCTGTCTGGGCCTCAGCCGTGCGCAGACCATGCGCCGGGTGATCCTGCCGCAGGCCGCACGGCTGATGGTGCGCCCGCTGGGTGTGAATTCGGTGGCGCTGATCAAAGGTTCGGCCATCGTCTCCACCATCTCGGTGACCGAGCTGACCTATACCGCGCACCGCTTCATCTCATCGACCTACAAGCCGTTCGAGATGTTCATTCTGGCGGCCATCTTCTACCTGATCATCGTCACGGTTTTCATGCGCCTTGTCGACTGGATCGATACGCGCGTGGCGCTGAAGGAGTGACGCCATGAGCCTTGATTTCACCGTCATCCCGCGCATGACCGACCTGCTTTTGTGGGGGGTGATGTGGACCGTCATCCTGTCGGTTCTGTCCATGCTGCTCAGCCTGGTTCTGGGCGCGCTTTTCGCCGTGGCGCGGCTGGCACCCTTCCGGCTTATCTGCTGGCCGGTGCAGGCGATCAGCTGGGTGTTCATGGGCACGCCGCTGTTGTTGCAGCTTTATGTGGTCTATTTTGGGCTGGCTGAACTGGGCCTGAACCTGAATGCCTTTACCGCCGGGGTGATCGCGCTCAGCCTGCATTTCGCGGTCTACAACGCCGATATCATCCGCGCCGGTATCCAGTCCATCGACACCGGCCAGTATCAGGCGGCGCGCAGCCTTGGCGTCAGCCATCTGCAGGCGATGCGCAAGGTGGTGGTGCCGCAGGCTTTGGCCAATGTCACGCCCGCTTTGGGCAACATGATGATCGCGCTTTTGAAGGAAAGCGCGCTGGTGTCGGCCATCGGCGTGATGGAACTGACCCTTTCGGCGCAGCGTGCGATCAGCCAGACCTTCCGGCCGTTCGAATTCTACCTGGCTGCCGCCGCGCTTTACTATGCCCTCAACCTTGTGCTGCAACAGGCGCTTCGCCTGATCGAGCGGCGCGCAGCCCTGACCCGATAGGTGGCCCGTGCAAGATACGAAACGCGAACCCCTCATCCGCATCCGCGATCTGCGCAAAAGCTTTGGCCCGCTGGAGGTGCTCAAGGGCATCGACATGGAGGTGCGCGAGGGGCAGATTCTGGCGCTGATCGGCCCTTCGGGTTCCGGCAAATCGACGCTCTTGCGCACGATCAACCAGCTTGAGGATGTCACCTCGGGCGAGATCTGGTTTGACGGCACGCTGGTCAACGCGCCTCTGCCGCACCGCGCGCGTGAAAAGCACCTGAACGCGCTCAGGCGCAGCATCGGCATGGTGTTTCAGCATTTCAACCTGTTCCCGCACATGACAGCGCTGGAAAACGTGACCATGGCGCCGGTCCTGCTGGGGCTGCATTCCAAAGCGCAGGCGCGCGAGAACGCGCTGCGGCTTCTGGCCAAGGTGGGCCTCAGCGACCGGGCAGATTATTACCCTTCGCGGCTGTCAGGCGGGCAGAAGCAGCGCGTGGCGATCGCCCGCGCGCTGGCGATGGAGCCCAAGGTGATGCTGTTTGACGAGGTGACATCGGCGCTGGACCCCGAACTGGTGGGCGAGGTCAACCGCACCATGAAGCAGCTTGCCGAAGAAAACATGACCATGCTCATCGTCACGCATGAGCTGAAATTCGCCGCCGACACCGCCAGCCATATCGTCTTCATGGCCGATGGCCGCATTGTCGAGGAAGGACCGCCCGATCAGGTGCTGCGCAACCCGCTTCAGGCCCGCACCCGCACCTTCCTTCAGCAGGACTTTGCTGGCTGATATCCCTTCTTTCACAGGCGACAAAGACATGACCACCCTTCCGGAAAGCCACCTTTTCTACCTGTCTACCGCGCAGCGCCCGCATCTGGCCGAGGCGCGCGGCGTCTATATGTGGGATGTGGATGGCAAGCGCTATCTTGACGGCTCATCGGGCGCGATGGTGTCGAATATCGGCCATTCGCACCCCCATGTGCAGGAAGCTCTGAAGCGTCAGATCGACAAATATACCTTCGGCTACCGGCTGCATTTCCAGACCGAAGCCTCCGAGGCACTGGCCGCGAAAACCGCCGCCCTTGCGCCCGAGGGGATGGAGAAGGTGTTCTTCGTCTCGGGTGGTTCGGAAGCGGTGGAAAGCGCGATCAAGTTGGCGCGGCAATGGGCGGTGGTCACGGGACAGGAAAGCCGCTGGAAGGTGATTTCGCGATACCCGTCCTATCACGGCTGCACGCTGGGGGCGCTGGCGCTGACCGGCTATGACCCGCTGGCCGCGCCCTTCGCGCCGATGATGCAGGCCATGCCCAAGATCCCCGCGCCGACCGCCTATCTGGACGGGCTGGACCCAACCGACCCCGCCACCGGCGCGCATTACGCCGCCATGCTGGAGGCGCAGATCCTTGCGGAAGGGCCGGAATCGGTGCTGGCCTTCATCGTGGAACCCATCGGCGGGGCGGCCACCGGCGCGCTGGTGCCGCCTGCGGGCTATATGCAGGCGGTGCGCGATATCTGCACACGCCATGGCGTGCTTCTGATCCATGACGAGGTGATGTGTGGCGGCGGGCGCACGGGGCGGTTTTTCGGTGCCGAGCATTGGGGCACTACGCCCGACATTCTGGCGCTGTCGAAAGGCTTTGGCGCGGGCTATGCGCCGCTGGGGGCAATGGTCGCGCATGAGCGGATTGTTGGCCCGGTGCAGGCGGCGGGGGGCTTTTTGCATGGCTTCACCTCAGCCGGAAACCCGCTGGCTTGTGCTGCGGGGCTCGCGGTGCTGGAGGTGATCGAGGCCGAGGGGCTGGTAGCGCGTGCCGCCCGGATCGGGGCGTTGCTGAAGAAGGGGCTGAACGGGCTGATGCAACGGTTCGATTTCATCGGCGATGTGCGCGGCGAAGGGCTGTTGCTGGCGTTCGAGCTGGTCGCGGACCGGGCCAGCATGAAACCCCTGCCACCCACGCTGAACGCCTATCTGGAACTGGTCGAACTGGCCTATGCCGAGGGGCTGATCATCTATTCGCGGCGCACGCGGGGGGGGCGCGCGGGCGATCATTTCCTCGTTTGTCCACCGCTGATTTCGGATGAATCGCATGTCACCGAGATCCTCGAAAAACTTGCCACCGCATTGGAGCATTTCGCCCCACGCCTGCGCGCCGCCATTTCCGACGCCCGCTGAAAGGAGCCTCTCATGTCGAAAGTGATCATTTCCTGTGCGGTTACG